>LJSY01000007.1 GCA_001314805.1 Rhodobacteraceae bacterium HLUCCO18
TTTCCCCATCTCTCACCCCCATATCTGCCTCCAAGATATGGAATCACAGGTTGACCGCTATGGGAATCCAGAATCCGATCAGGGGCGACACGCTCTAGAAGAACAGCACTCTTCATCGGTAGTCCTTTTGACGAACGTTTCTTATTTGATGGTGTGAGATTCTAGATCACGTTGCAACAGCCACCTCGCATCGATCCCCGGGCTCAACAGGTGCCGGATCAGCGCCACGGGATGCGACCGGAGCGTGAGCCGCATGGCGACGTAATCCTCCACCACCTCCTCGCCTTCGGTCATCTGCGGCAGCGTCACGGCGCCCTCCACGATCCCCTCGCCGTCGAGATCGCCCGCGAAAAGCGGCAACTCCTCCTTCGGCACCAGCGCACGCGCGGCCCAGAGCGCCTCTCGCCGGGTCAGGCCGAGACCAGCGAAGGCATCCGCCTCGGCCAGGATCGTCAGCGTGCGCGCATCCAGCCCCGCGCGGCGCCACACATCCGCCACCGCCGTGTAGCCGTTGCCGCGGGCGGCGGTGATCCAGTCGGCCTCTTCCTCCCGCATGGACTTGATCTGCCGGAAGCCCAGCCGCAGGGCCAAATCGCCCGTCTCGGTCCGTTCCATCACGTTGTCCCAGTGTGAGCGGTTGATGCAGACGGGCCGCACCTCCACCCCGTGTTCGCGCGCGTCGCGCACGATCTGGGCCGGCGCGTAGAAGCCCATGGGCTGCGAATTCAGCAACGCGCAGGCGAAGATGCCGGGGTGGTGCCGCTTCAGCCATGAGGACGCGTAGACCAGGAGCGCGAAACTGGCTGCGTGGCTTTCGGGGAAACCGTAGCTGCCGAAGCCCTCGATCTGGGAAAAGCACCGCTCGGCGAAGTCTTCGTCATAGCCGTTCTGGCGCATTCCCCGCAGGAAGCGGGTGCGGAAATCGCTGACGGACCCGTGCTTCTTGAAGGTCGCGAGCGACCGGCGCAGGCGGTCTGCCTCTTCCGGGGTGAAGCCCGCGCCGACGATGGCGATCTGCATCGCCTGTTCCTGGAACAGCGGCACGCCCAGCGTCTTGGCCAGCACGCGCCCCAGTTCGTTGGAGGGAAAACTCACCTCCTCCTCCCCGTTTCGGCGTCTTATGAACGGATGCACCATGTCGCCCTGGATCGGGCCGGGGCGGATGATCGCAACCTGGATCACGAGGTCGTAGAAACAGCGCGGGCGCATCCGGGGCAGGAAGTTCATCTGCGCCCGGCTTTCGACCTGGAAAACGCCAAGCGAGTCGGACCTGCACAGCATGTCGTAAACGGCCGGGTCCTCGGGCGGGAGCGTGGCGAGCGTGTAGTCGGCCTGATGGTGCGTCTGCAGAAGCGTGAAGGCCTTGCGGATACAGGTCAGCATTCCCAGCGCCAGCACGTCGACCTTCAGGATGCCGAGCGCGTCGATATCGTCCTTGTCCCAGCAGATGACGGTGCGATCCTCCATCGTGGCGTTCTCGATGGGGACCAGTTCGTCGAGCCGGCCTTCGGTGATGACGAAACCGCCCACATGCTGGCTGAGGTGCCTCGGGAAACCGATGATCTCCTCGATCAGGCGGATGGTCTGTTTCAGCCGCGGGCTCTCGGGGTCGAGACCGATCTCGCGCATCCGGTCGAGTTCGGGCCCGGTCTTGGACCACGACCCCCAGATCTGCGATGACAGCGCGGAAAGCACGTCCTCGCTCAGCCCCATGGCGCGGCCGACCTCCCGCACGGCGCGTTTGCCGCGATAGTGGATGACCGTGGCGCAAAGCCCTGCGCGGTGGCGGCCGTAGCGTTCGTAGATATGCTGGATCACCTCCTCCCGCCGCTCATGTTCGAAATCCACGTCGATATCGGGGGGCTCGTTGCGGGCCTCCGACACGAAACGTTCGAAGACCATCGTCCCGATCTCGGGGGAGACACTGGTCACCCCCAGCGCGTAACAGGTGATCGAATTCGCCGCCGACCCACGCCCCTGGCAGAGGATCCCGCGGGAGCGCGCGAAGGCGACGATGTCGTGCACGGTCAGGAAATAGGGCTCGTAGTTCAGCTTCGCGATCAGACGCAATTCGTGGTCGAGCTGTTTTTGCGCGCGCTCCGGGATGCCCTCGGGATAGCGCCATTCAAGCCCCTCGCGCGCCAGCCGGGTCAGCCGGTCGGACGCGCTTTCCCCATCGGTGATCTCGGAGGGGTATTCGTACCGCAAGCTGCGGATGTCGAATTGCAGCCGCGCGGCGATCTCGACGGTGCGGTCCACGGCTTCCCCGTGGCCGTCGAAGATGCGCCGCATCTCCGCCTCGCCGCGCAGGCGCTGTTCGGCATTGGCCTGCGCCGCGGTGCCCAGCGCCTCGACCCGCAGGCCCTCGCGGATGCAGGTCAGGATATCGGCCAGCCGCCGCCTTGACCCATGATGCATCAGCGGCCGGGCGGAGGCGACGGTCGCAAGGCCCAGATCGCGCGCCAGCCGGTCGGCCGCGGCGAAGCGCAGCTTGTCCTGCCCGTCATAGCAGGGCGCCATCAAAAGGCTTATCTGCGGACCGCGCGCCCGTGTCAGGCGGGTCGCGGCGCGGCGCCAGTCCCGCGTGACGGCGTCGGGCGCGTGCAACAGCAGCTCCAGCCCCCCGGAATGCGCCAGCAGATCGTCGATATGCAGGATGCAGTTGCCCTTTTGTGCCCTCAGCCGTCCGACGGACAGCATCCGGCAGAGGCTGGCCCAGCCGGTCCGGTCCCGGGGCAGCGCGGTCAGGCGCAACCCCTCGCTCAGGTGCAGGCAGGCGGCGGGCAAGAGGCGCGGAACATGGTCGAGCCTCGCACGCGGCGGATCGGGAAGGTGCGCAGGCTTCGGCGGGCCCATGGGGTCGCGCATCGCCTCGGCGCGGTCGGCGATCTCGTCGGCGATCTTCTTCAGCTCCGACCAGGCGCGCACGACACCGGAGACGGAATTCACATCGGCGATCGCGATGGCCTCGATCCCCAGAAGCGCGGCACGGCGCACGTAGTCCTCGGGATGCGAGGCGCCCGTGAGGAAGGTGAAGTTGGAGGTGATGGAGAGTTCCGCGAATCCCATGACCGGAGTTATATTCACGTTTTGTTCTATTTTGGAGTCGTGGAATGCAAAAGGTGTAGCGCCCATGTCGCGGCTGGGTCATGATCTTGCCATCATTTGTCAGCAAAAACAGGGCCATGTCTCAGGATACATTCACCGGCCCCGCGCCACACCCGTTCTACACATTCGGCCTTTGGGCCGTGCTGACCGGCGGCCTCGCGCTGATCATGGTCTTCGTGCACATCGTGGCCCCGTCATTGCAGCCGCAGCCCTCCGCCGCGAGCCAGATCGGCGAGATCGCGGGCGAGATCCGCCGCTCCGCCTGGGCGAGCTTCCGCGGAGAGCCGGATCCCATACCGGCCGAAGAATCGGTCCAATGGTGGATCTACCTCGCCTTCGTCGGCCCTGCGCTCGGCGTTGTCGCGCTGGTCCTGTCGCTTATCTCGGGGCTGCGGCGCGAAAACTGGCGCTACCCGGCCTATGGCGCCGGGCTCGCGACGGCTGCCATCCTGTTCCAGTTCTTCTGGATGGTCGCAGTTCTGATCGCCGGGGTGATTCTGCTTGTCGCGATCATCGAGAATATCGGCGACATATTCGGCGGTGGGTTCTGGCAGTGACGGCAAGCCGCCCGGCGCCGTCTGTCACAGCAACGCGAATTCCTTCAGCACGCCCTCGTAGATCGGCCGCTTGAACGCCACGATCGCATCGAGAAGCTCCGGCCCGGTCATCCAGCGCCAGTCGGAGAACTCCACGTCCTTGTGGTTGAGGTCGATCACGCTCTCCGGTGCGGTCAGCTCCATCAGGAACCACATCTGCTTTTGTCCGCGAAAGCGTCCGTTCCAGCGCGTCGCGACGATCCGGGGCGGCAGGTCATAGCGATACCAGCCTTTGGTCTGGGCGCGCAGCGTCACATGCGCCGTCTCCACGCCCGTCTCTTCCAGAAGCTCCCGGTAGGCCGCCGCGAGAATGTCCTCGCCCTCGTCCACGCCGCCCTGAGGCATCTGCCAGGCCGGCGTGTCCATGTCCGCCCGTTGCCCGGCAAAGACACGGCCCCGCCCGTCCGTCAGGACGACACCGACACAAGGCCGGTAGGGCAGGGCCGCGATCTGTTCCGGCGTCACTTGGCGATCCGGGGCGCTTACTGGACGTCAGGGCCCAGCGCGGTCAGACCGGTGAGGATGTCGATGGCATAGGCCAGCTGGTAATCCTCGTTCCGGAGGCGGGCGGAGGCTTCGGCGATGGCCTGTTCCTCTTCCAGTTGGCGCACCTGATCCTCGCTCAGCGTGGAGTTCTGCAACGCGCCACGCAGGGACGCCTCGTTGCGGCGGAAGACGCTTTCTTCTTCCTCTTCGCTGAGCTCGATCGGGTCACGCTGCTCCACCAGGATATCGGGCGCCACGCCCAGCGCCTGGATCGACCGGCCCGAGGGCGTGTAATAGAGCGACGTGGTCAACCGCATCGCGCCATTGCCCGGCAGCGGCATGACCGACTGGACCGAGCCCTTGCCGAATGTGTTGGTTCCCACGATCACGGCGCGGCGATGGTCCTGGAACGCGCCGGCCACGATCTCGGAGGCCGACGCCGATCCGCCGTTGACCAGCACGACCATCGGCAGACCCTCGATCATGTCGCCCGCCGTGGCGTTGAACCGATCGCCGTCCTGCGGCTCCCGCCCGCGGGTCGAGACGATCTCGCCCTGGTCGAGGAAGGCGTCGGTGACGCGGATCGCCTCGGACAGCAGGCCGCCGGCATTGTTGCGTAGGTCGATCACCACGCCGTTGAGGTTCTCGAGGCCGCCGACCTCCTCGATCATCTCCTCAAGCCCGTCGCGCAGGTTCGGATAGGTCTGGTCGTTGAAGGTGGAGATACGCAGGATCGCCGTATTGCCCTCCAGCCGGGAGCGAACCGCGGTCAGGCGGATGCGGTCGCGGACGATGGTGATGTCGAATGGCTCCTCCGCCCCTTCGCGAACGACGGTGATGACGATTTCCGAGCCGACCGGCCCGCGCATCAGGTCCACCGCCTGTTCCAGTGTCAGGCCCAGCAGCGCCTCGCCGTCGACATGGGTTATGAAATCCCCGGCTTCCACACCGGCCTCCATCGCGGGCGTGTCGTCCATGGGCGTGATGACGCGCACGAAACCGTCTTCCTGCGTGACCTCGATGCCGAGGCCGCCGAATTCGCCACGGGTCTGCACCTGCATCGAGTCGAAATCGCGCGGGGGCAGGTAGCTTGAATGCGGGTCGAGCGAGGTGAGCATGCCGTTGATCGCCGCCTCGATCAGGGCGGCTTCGTCAACCTCCTCGACATAGTTCGAGCGGATGCGTTCGAACACGTCTCCGAACAGGTCGAGCTGCTGGTAAACGGATGAGTTGCGCCCCTCTTCCTGCGCGATGAGCGGGCCGGCGACCTGCGTGCTCAGGACAACGCCACCTGCGAGTCCGGCGATGGTCGCCACGATCAGCTTGTTCATGTGCTTTCGTCCTTCGTGCGTCTTGCGTCTTGCGTCCTGTCCGCTGGCGCGGCGGGCCCGTTCAGTCGAGTGCGAACCAGTCAGATGGGTCCACCGTGCGCCCGGAATGTCTGAGTTCCAAGTAAAGCGTTTCGGAGAGGATAACACCCCCTCCACGTGTTTCCGGAAGGATCAACTCTTCGCCAGTCGCGGCCGGTCCCGGCATCAATCCGACCGGCGCAGCGCCTTGCAGGAGTTCGCCGGCCTGAACGAAGAGTGTCGCAAGCCCTGCCATGACCAGCAGGTAGTCCGCCTCGGGCTCGAGGATAATGACATTTCCGTAATCGAGAAGCGGCCCGGCATAGCGGACCGATGATGGCCAGGGCGCGGTGACCAGCGCGTTGGGGCGCGTGGCCAGCACAAGGCCGGGCCGCGCGACACCGGCGGCGTCCTCGTCGCCGTAGCGCCTGAGGACCGTGCCCAGGACCGGCGGTTGCAGGCGCCCCTGTGCGGCGGCGAAATCGGGCAGGTCGTCGGGCGCGGTCGAGGGTTGTTGCCGCAGGGAGGCGGCGAAATCGTCCAGTGACAGCGCGCTTTGCAGGATCTCCTGCATCGCCTCGGCATTCAGCGCCAGCGGCGACGGCAGCATCCGGCGGTCGGCGATGGCCTGCGACAGGTCGGCCCGCGCGGTCTGCGCCCCGGCCAGCCCGTCGGTGAGTTGCGTGAGCGCCGCATCCTGCAGGCCGCGCAACAGGGCCAGTTCCTCAAGCCGGGCGCGCAACTCCTGCGCCTCGCGGGCCACGGAGGGCGTGATATCGGCCACGATCATGCCCGCGCGCGCCGTGCCCACGGGCCCCTCAGGATGCAGCATCAGGATCGGCCCGGGCGCGGACTGGATCGATTGCAGAACCCCCAGAAGACGCGCCAGCCGGTCGCGTTCGGCCTCGAAGGCCAGCAGGATCGCCCGTTCCCTGAGCGCGGCCTGACGCACGCCTTCCCGCAGCGCAAGAAGCCCTTCCTCGTAGGCGCGCACGGTTTCCGTAAGCGCCTCGACCCGGTCGCGGGCGCCATCGGCCTCGGCCAGCGCGGCCGCGGCCTCCAGCAGCATCTCCGCGGCGCGCGTGGCCGTCGCGGCGGCGTCTGTCTCCGCCTCGCCCGGGGTCGATGCCAGCAGCACCACCAGTGCCATGGCGGGAAACAGCCTCATTCGATCAGGCTTTCCCCGGTCATTTCGGGCGGCTTTTCCAGCCGCATCAGGTCCAGCAGCGTCGGCGCGAGATCGGCAAGGCGCCCCTTGCGCAAGCCGGCGCCCTCGGGCCCGCCCACGAGGATCACGGGGACCGGGTTGAGCGTATGCGCGGTGTGCGGGCCGCCCGTCTCCGGGTCGATCATCGTCTCGCAATTGCCGTGATCGGCGGTGACCACCATCGCGCCGCCGACCTCCTCCAGCGCCTGTAGCGCCCGGCCGAGGCCCTCGTCCACTGCCTCGCAGGCGCGGATCGCGGCCTGCAGATCGCCGGTATGCCCGACCATGTCGGGGTTCGCGTAATTCACCACGATAAGGTCGTAGCGCGCCGCGATGGCCTTCACGAGCTGGTCCGAGACCTCCGCCGCGCTCATTTCGGGGGCAAGGTCGTAGGTCGCGACCTTGGGGGAGGGCGCCATGTAGCGATCCTCCCCCGCCTCGGGCGTTTCCTTGCCGCCGTTGAGGAAGAAGGTGACATGCGGGTATTTCTCGGTCTCCGCGAGGCGGAACTGCCTCAAGCCATGCTGCGCCACCCAGGCGCCGATCGTGTTGACCACCGGCCGCTTGGGGTAGGCGGCGGTCATGAAGCGGTCGTGATCCTCGGAGTAGTCCACCATCCCCAGCATGGTCAGGTCGGGCCGGTCGCCTCGGTCGAATTCGTCGAACTCCGGCTCACCCAGCGCGCGCAGGATCTGGCGCGCACGGTCGGCGCGGAAGTTCAGGCAGAAAAACCCGTCGCCGTCCTGCATGCCGGCGTAGTCGTCGATGACGCGCGGCGGCAGGAACTCGTCGGTTTTGCCGTCGGCATAGCCGTCCGACACGGCCTCGGACGCCGTATCGGCGCGGTTGGCCTCGGCATGCACCATCGCGTCATGGGCCAGCGCGATCCGGTCCCAGCGGTTGTCGCGGTCCATGGCGAAGTAGCGCCCGATCACGGTGCCGATGCGCGCGCCGTCGGGCAGGCCGTTTCCGAGCTGTTCGATGAATGGTCCCGCGGATTTCGGCGGGACGTCGCGCCCGTCGGTGATGGCGTGAACGACCACCGGCACGCCGGCGCCCGCGATCATCTTGGCGGCGGCGATGATGTGGTCGATATGCCCGTGCACCCCGCCGTCGGAGGCGACGCCGAACAGATGCGCCGTGCCGCCGCTGTCTTTCAGCGTGTCGATGAATTCCAGGATCGCGTCGTTTTCGAAGAAATCGCCGTCCTCGATGGCAAGATCGATCCGGCCAAGGTCCATCGCGACGACGCGGCCGGCGCCGATATTGGTGTGCCCGACCTCGGAATTCCCCATCTGGCCATCGGGAAGCCCCGCATCACGGCCATGGGTGACGAGCGTCGCATGGGGACAATCGGCGAGGATGCGGTCGAAATTCGGCGTCCGCGCGAGGAGCGGCGCGTTGTCGGCCTCGGTCGGGCCGATCCCCCATCCGTCGAGAATGCAAAGCACGACCGGTTTGGGCGGGGCTGACATGGCGCGGATGCTCCTCGAGGACCTGAGAGCGTTCTAGTCACGCGTCCTTTGCGCCGCAAGGTGCGCGGCCTCGGGAACGCCCCTTCAGATCAGCGAGCTGCCCCAGCCATAGCCGAAATTGCGAAAATCCGCCTCGTAGATCCGGCGGATGAGCATGGCCTCGCGCTCGCCCACATGGCTCCGGACCTTGGCGCTGGCGTCGGTGGCATGCCACGTCGCGGGCAGGTCGCCGGCATGAGCCTCGATCCCCAGATGGGCGCAGACGCGGGCGAACTCGGCGCGAAAATGCTCGAACCGGCCGATAAAAGCGTAGCGGATGCCGTGAGGGTTCAGCAGATAGGTCTGCGTGGCCCAATGGGGGTCGCGCTCCACCTCCGGCTGATCGGCCACCGCCGCGAGGAACGCGTCGAGTCCGGGCGGCCTGTCCGGGTCGAGACCCAGCAACGGCGCAAGACGCGCGCGCTCCACCTCGTTCGCGACCATCTTGTCGAGCCAGCAGGACAGGGCCCTTCCATAGGGGTTGCGCACGAAGCCGAAGCAAAAGCCGCCTGTGTCCGTCAGGGCCGAGACGAAGCCATCCGGGTCATGCCCCGGCGACAGCAGCGGCGACGTCGCGCGGTCGTGGACGTCTTCGGGCAGCTCGCTTGAGCCAACCGGCCCGAGTTCCGCGCTTTGCAGGACGCGTTTGATCGTGGTGCAGGCTACCTTGGGCGTCTCCACATAGATGCAGCCGACACGCCGGGACCAATGGCAGATGTATTCGGTCAGATCGGGGTGCTGATCGAACAGTTCCGCAGGCGATGGGCCCGTGTGGGTGGCTGTCGTGTCGCCCGTAGGGGTCGTGGCGGCCAAGGGTGTCATTGATTGCCCCGTGTCTGGCGCGGCCGGCCTTCCGCCCGGCCGTGAAGGATGAAATGCATGTATCCCGTCGCGCGTTGCCCCTCGCGCACTGCGACGGCGACATCGGGGTTGTTGCGCAGATAGCCGTCCTCGTCGAAATCGTTGGGCGCGCGAACGGCCTGCCCCGATCCGCGCAGGCGTTTGACCAGATCGTCCCAGGCGACATCGGCGGGAATGGGCGGTCCGCGCCGGATCCGGCGCCAGACCCCGCGCCGGCTCAACGCCGCGTTCAGTTCGGCAACGCACCAGAGCCGGTCGTCGCAGCCCTGCGGCGCGCGCGCGGGCGGCGAGGCCTTGGGGTCACTGTCCTGGCCGATGCGCCCGCGCAGGTCGCTGACCGCGTAGCCCATGGCGAAGGAGGCCGCCACGCCGGCCCGGTCGCCATGACGGCGCAGGAAGGCGTTGCGGGCCACGGCGGCGAATTCCTCGTGTTTCGAGACGCCGCCGATCACCGAGTTGGCGTAGGCCGCCGCGGTCGCGCCGCCGCGGTCGCGGTGGTGGTAGCGCGCCAGCGGCTCGGGCAGGACGGCGATGTCATCCTCGAGCAGAAACTCGAGATTGAAGAACCAGTCGCCGAGGACGGGAAGCGCCTCGTTGTAGCCGCCGATGCGGTCCAGCACCTTGCGGCGGAACACGAAGGCGATCGGCGGAAAGAAATTGCCGCAGGCCATCTCGGAAAGGTGCACGTTGCGCACCCAGTCGTTGTAGGGGCGCGATTCGTGTTCCGTCACGGTCTCGCCGCGGATTTCCTCGGAGATATAGAGGCTGTGCGTGACGACCCCGCCGTAGCGCGCGCCTTCGGCACTGTCGAGGAAGGCGACGGTGCGCTCGAGGAAGCCCGGGCACCAGCTGTCGTCGTCATCGTGGATCACGACATAATCGCTGTCGCAGGCGCCGATCCCGGCGTTGGAGGCGGCCTCCATCCCCTGGCTCGCATCGTGCGAAACCAGCCTCATCCGGCGTGGATCGATCGGCGCCGCGCGCATGATCTCGACGACCTCGTCGGCATCGCCGCCATCGTTGACGACGGTCCAGACGATATCGGTGAAGCTCTGGCCACCCACGCTTTGCGCTGCGCGGCGCAGCAGCGCGGGCCGGTTCTTCGTGCGTGTGATGACGGCCACGCGGGCAGGCCGCGAGGGCGCGGCCGGCCTTGCGTCGCCGGCCAGCAGGGGCCCGGCCGGACGGAGGTCGCACGCACTGCCGCTCGCGCGGTCCTGCAACTCGCGGGCGGTAGCGGGGGGATATTCCAGCGCGATCTGCCCTTCGGTCCAGAGCGCGCGCGCGATGCGCCCTTCGCGATCCTCGACGCAGCCGTCAGCGGGGTCGCTGATCACCGGCACGATGAGCGATTTGCCGAAATCGGCGGAGCGCCCCTTGGCGGCAAGAACGGAAACTTCGGCCGCGTTCGGTCGCACGATCATGCGCGCCAGTTCCGGCATGGCGGCGGAATGGGCGGCGAGGATGCGCGCCGGGCTTTCTCCCGCATGATCGGCGACATAGTTCCGCACCGCGAGATAGAGCGCGTCGGTGACCAGATCGGGCGGGGCCGAGCGGCAGGCGTCGATCAGCCCCTCGACCGCGGTTTTCGCGGGGCCGCCGCGGACATCCTCGATCGAGGGGGCGTCGGGTTCCAGAAGCGCCTCGATCAGGTGGCGGTGGCGGACGAAGGCCGTCTCCGGCGTCTGCGGATCCCAGCGTTCGGCCTCGAACATCAGGCCGATGCAGTCGGGTACGATGCCCGGGTCATGGCCTTGTGTCAGGATCCGGCCGAAGTAGAGGCCGCGCCAATGGATATCCGGATGTGCGGCGGCAAGCAGGCTTTGCGCCGTGCCTTGCCAGCCGCTGTCGATCAGGAGCGCACGGCGGCGCCCGCCCAGAGTTGCGTCGATCTCCGCCTCGAAGGCCGCGGTGCTGGCCTTGAGGTAGTCGCGAACGCGGCGCTGCACCGTGCCGTTGACGGTCAGCCATCCGGCGAAGTTGTGGCCATGGGCGTCAAGCGCCCGGTCCTGCAGATCGATATCCGCCAGCAGCTCGGGGCATTGGCGCATCACGCCTCGGACCAGATCGCGCAGGGGCTGATGCCGGTATTCCCGCGTCAGAAGGGCGATGCTGCGTGCGTGGCCACCGGGCGTGCCGAAGACGCCCTTGGCCACGGCAATGCGCGAGATCCACAACATTTCCCTGTCCGGTCCGCTGCCGTCACGGCCCGCGAGGAACAGGTCATAGAGCTCCGCGATCCGGACGCCCGCCCGCGCGCAGAAAAGCGCGACCGTCGATCCGTCGTCATGGAACTGCAGATGCTGGTGCAGCGCCAGCAGCCAGCGCTGCACCACCGGTCCCAGCAGGTCGTAGCCGACATGATGCGCGAGGTCCGCCTTCCGTGCGTCCTGGGCCTTCGGGGTCCATGTCTTCATGCCGCGATCTCCCCCTCGAGGTTCAGCCGGTGTTTCTGCCACAGTTCCGCGATGCAGGCGGCGTGATCCCTGCGCCGTTCGTCCAGCAACGCATCGGGCACCGGCAGCAGCATCGCCTGCCAGCCGAATTCCCGCGGCTTGAGGAAATCCCCGCGCAGGCTGTCCCCGACATGCAGCACCTGCGATGCGTCCGCGGCTTCGGTCACGCGGCCGAATATCCCGCCCGAGGCTTTCGAGACCTTGGTATCGGCGGAGGAATAGAGCGCGTCATAGAGATCGGGGCGCACGCCTGCGCGGGCCAGCAGTTCGGCGATCTGGTCGGCATGCATATACATGTCGCTGATCAGAACGGTCTTGCCGCCGCGTGCCTGATGTTTCCTTATATAAGAAACGAGAAGCGTGTTGGGAAAAACGCGCCTTGCTTCGCAGGCGATCTCCGCCTCGATGAAGTCTTGCGCCATCGTTCCGGGCAACCCGAGTATCCGCGCGGCGGTTTGGTGGATCTCGCGGAGCGAGCCTTCTCCGCAGCCATCGACGCGGGGGCCCGCGCGATAGCTGGCCTTCGTGCCGAGGTGACGGGCGACCAGCGCGTCGATGGCCTGGGTTCCCCGTCCCGCGATCTGCGCCATGCGCGCGCCGATTTCACCGAAGCGCCGCACCTCGCTGGACCCGTCGCGCAGCAGAAGCGTGTCGAAGACATCGAGGCTGAGGAGGCCGGGTTTGCCATCCTCGGCGCCGAGCATCCTGTCCAGCCTGTCGAAGACACTGCGCCGGAAACGACGGTTGCCCAGAAGCGCCTGCCGATCCTTCGTCGTCGTGAGTTCCGCCTCGATCGCATCGAACCGGATCAGGTGTCGTCCGGGGCATAAGACGGTGGCTTGGCTGAACGGCATCAACGGGCGCTCCTTCTGGACCGGCGAAAGGCCGGGGGTCAGATCGCGCCACGCCACCAAGGGGCGCAGGCCTGCCGCGTTCCATCCCCGGTTCTGGCACTCTGCCTGTCCTTCAAAACAGGAAATCGGTTAAATCGAGGTTAGCGAGGGACTGTCCGGCGACAAGAATCTCGCCCTCGCCCGTGTCGATGCGGAGGCCTTCGGGGCTGTCGGTCCCGGCGCTGTTCTGCAAGTCCTCGAAACGCGTGATGGCCGATACCGCGCGAAGGTCGATCCGGTCGCCATCGCTGAAATCCGATATGGTATCGGCGCCCTCGCCATCGGCGAAAACGAAGACATCCGCGCCGACACCGCCGAACAGGATATCGTCGCCGCCCTGCCCGCGCAGGACGTCATTGCCCTCGCCGCCGATCAGCGTGTCATTGCCTTCCCCGGCCCAGATCTCGTCGTTGCCGGCAAGCCCGAAGAGGGTATTGGACCCGCTTCCCGAAAGAATGTCGTCATGGGCGGAGCCCTCGGCGTTCTCGATATCGACCAGCCGATCGCCGGTGGCATGGCCACCCCAACCGTCCCCGGCCCAGAGCCGGACGGTCACCCCGGCGGGCGATCCCGCGTAACTGGCCGTGTCGGACCCGTCCTGCCCGCGCAGCGTGTCGCTGCCCGCGCCGCCTTCGAGCGTGTCGTCGCCCCCGTTGGCCCAGATATCGTCGTCTCCCGCGCCGCCGGTGATGCGGTTGGCGCCGCCATCCCCGACCAGCCTGTCGTCATGGTCGCTGCCGCGGAGGTTTTCGATACCGCTCAGGGTATCGCCCTCCGCATGGCCGCCGGCCCCGTCGCCGGCCCATAAACGGACGAAAACCGCGGCGTCCGAGGTCACGTAGCTGGCCCAGTCCGCGCCGTCCTGTCCCTGCAGCAGGTCCGCACCGGCGCCGCCCTCCAGCGTGTCGTCGCCGGCATTGCCCCAAAGCGCATCATCGCCCTGCCCGCCCCGGAGCGCATTGCCACCCGCGTCGCCCACCAGCGTGTCCGCATGGTCGGAGCCGGTCAGCGCCTCGATCCCGAAAAGCCTGTCACCTTCAGCATCGCCGCCCATGCCGTCACCCGCCCAGAGGCGCACCGCCACCCCCACCGCCGAGCCCTCGTAGCTTGCGGTGTCCATGCCGTCCTGACCGTGCAGGGTGTCGGCGCCCGCCCCGCCCCGCAGGATATCGTCGCCGGCATTGCCCCAGAGCGCATCGTCGCCGTCGCCGCCGTCCAGCCGGTTGGCGCCGCCATCGCCGACCAGCGTGTCGGCATGGGCCGATCCCGTCAGATTCTCGATACCCGCAAGCGTGTCGCCTTCGGCATCGCCGCCGCGCCCGTCGCCCGCCCAGAGGCGAACGAAGACACCCTCGGGCGAGGCGGAATAGAACGCGCTGTCCCGGCCGGGACCGCCGTCCAGAGCGTCTGCGCCTGTACCACCGGTCAGCCTGTCGTCACCGGGGCCGCCGAACAGCGTGTCTTCGGATCCCGCGCCGAAAAGCGTGTCGTTTCCGTCCCGCCCGAACAGCCTGTCCATGCCGGGGCCGCCCTCGAGCGTCTCGTCCTGCACGCTGCCGTCCAGCATTTCTCCGGGCCCGCCGATGAGGTGCAGGAAGGGCTGCCTCAGCGGGGCGTCGATGATCGCGGACAGGATCTCGGCCTCCGGGATCGGGCCGCCGCCGGCGCGCGTGAGCGTCAGCGTCTCGTCGCCCCAGACGATCCGCGCGCCCGACGCCGTGGTTTCGATGCCGATCTGCGCCGCGTCGTGGAGCATCGGCCATGCGGACAGGTCGAGACGATCCTGCCCAGGCTCGAAATCGGCGATCTCGTCCTCGCCCCCGTCGGCGGAGAGGATGAACCTGTCGGCACCGGCCCCCCCGAAAAGCGTGTCGCGCCCGGCCCCGTCGGCGAGAATATCGTCGCCGTCCTGACCGACGATCACGTCATCGCCGAAGCCCCCGGCGATCATGTCGTCATCGGGACCTCCGGTCGTGGTCCCGCCCGTGTCGGGCGCGCTCAACGTCACGCCCTGACCGGCGAGCGGCGCGGTGAACGCCGCGATCCCGCTGTCCGCCTCGGTGGTCGCGAAAACGCGGAGCGCCGCCCCGTCCCACCAGCCTGACAGCGCCGTGACGGTTCCGGGACCGAAACCCGCGCCGGCGGGCATCGCGTCGATCAGGTGCAAACGCCCGTCCGGCAGCAGCACGAAAAGCGTGATGCCGTCATCGGCCCCGGCGGCAACGACATAGGCCCTGTCGCCCGCCTCGATGACATCGAGCGCCAGAAGCGTGTCGAAGCGCGTGTCAGCCGTGTCGGTCACGTGATCGACGGGCAGCAACGCGCCGCTTTCGCGCAGTTCCATGACGCTGAGCGCGCCGCCCTCTCCCGATGCCGCCGAGGAACCGAGGATGATGAAATGCCGGTCACCGACCTCGGCCGAGGCCATGTCGGTCGGAACCATGACGCCGAGCCCGTCGTCCGCGCCGAGGCTTCCGGTCGCGGCAAGGCCTGTTTCGGTGTCGGCAAAGGCGGAGACGCCGTTTTCCGACCGGCTCGCCGTGACGACGTAGCGCTGCCCGTCCCGGTCGACCGACAGCAGCCTCACGACGTCCTGAGCGTGGTAGCCGGGTGCGTCCACCACGGTTTGCGACAGTGCGTAGCCGCTTCCGGTCCAGTCGAAGGCATGAAACCCGCCGGTCAGGGCGTCGGCGAGATAGGCGCGGCCTGTCCCGTCCTGGGCCAGATCCGTCGCGGGCCCCGTGTCCGCCCCGAGGTCCGACAGGAGCGTGGCGGTCCCGAGCTGCGCGTTGGCGTCAGGTGCGTAGGTCCAGAGGCCGGTCTCCCCGCCGGCTGCGACCGCGATCAGGGGGGTGCCGGCGGGGGACAGGACACGGATCTGAGGCAGCGCATCGCCGGCCCACATGTTGTCGAAATAGGCAAAATCCGCGAGCGTCGCGGGCCCGGACGTGAGCGTGTAGGAGGCGACACCCCCGCGTGGCCCGCTGGTCGAGAACAGAACGGCGCCCGATCCCGTCTCCAGCACGGTCAGCCCGTCTATTCCCCGGTCGATCGCCACATGCCCCGAGGACAGCCATTCGTCGAAGCTCAATTCCGGCATCTCGTCGCCTCCACCACGCGCCCGCGGACGGTGTCCCCGGGATCGGTCGATCCCGGGTTCGAATTGCGGAGGCCGGATGGCCCTTTCAGAGGATTTTTCCCGTCTCCGCCGCTCCCGGTCCGTGCGGCTGCCGGCCCCTCGGCGCGCGCGCGCTGCGCGCTGTCAGGCGCGATCTGCGACCCCGAGATGCGCGCGATGGGCCGCGATGCCCTCCTCCACGCAGGGGTAGAACCGCGCCCGGCCGCCCTCCAGCACCAGCGCGGCGTCGCAGAGCCTGCGCAACTCCTCCATGTTGTGGCTGACGATCAGGGCACCGGCCCGTTCGATCCGGTCGCGAAAGACCGCCTGGCTTTTCTCGCGAAAGGCGGCGTCGCCGGTGGCCGTCACCTCGTCGACGAGGTAGGTGTCGAAGGCGATGCCCATGGACATCCCGAAGGTCAGCCGCGCCTTCATCCCATGGGAGTAGGTGCGTACCGGCATGGCGTAATGGGCGCCGAGTTCGGCGAAATCCGCGACGAAATCCGTCAGGCCCTCTGGGTCCACGCCATGGATGCGCGCGACGAAACGCGTGTTCTGGACGCCCGTCAGTTCCGGGTGGAAGGTGCCGGCGAAGCCCACGGGCCAGGATACGCTCCCCTCGGTGACGATGCGCCCGGCGTCGGGTTTCTGGTTGCCGGCGATCATGCGGAGAAGCGTCGACTTGCCCGCCCCGTTCCGCCCCAGAAGCGCGATCGCGCGGCCCGGCGGCAGGGTGAGCGTCAGGTCATCGACGATCACCGTGCGCGCGCCGTCGGTGGCGAACCCCTTGGTCAGATGCTCGAACCGGATCACGGGACCCTTGCCTCAGCGTCGGTCGAGAATGGCGCTTCGCGTCAGTGCCGCAATGGCCCAGACAAGACACAGGAACAGCGCCGCGAGGCCGATCACGCCAAGGGTCCGGGCGTGATCGGCCCGCTCGGGCAGGGTGGGCTGCACGTAGACGGCGAGATAGAGATCGAGCCGCGCCGCCTGTGCAAGTGTCACGTCGAGGGCCGTTCGCGCGGTCCGGTAAGCCGCTTCGGCGAAATCCCGGTCCGCTGTCAGGCGTTCATGCATGGCCAGGAGCGCGGGATAATCGAGACCCTCCGCCCCCGGCGCCCGGACGAGACGGGTGCGTTCCGCCTCGATCCTGTCGCGCAGGGCGGCGATGCGCGGCGCCTCGGTCACGCCCATGCCCGCGATGTCCTGCTCGACCAGCGCCTGCGCAAGCTGGCCCTGCAGGTGCCGCAGGACGCCCGCGCGCCCCTCGAAATCGGCACTGGGATCGAGGATTCGGCTTTCCGTCCGAAACGCCGTCAGCGCCGCGCGCGCGTCGGACAAACGCTCCCGCGCGGCGGCAAGTTCCGTCTCGGCCTGCGCGGTCGCGCCGGTGCGTGCATCGGCGTTGAGCTCGTTCAGGAGCATACGGCTTTCGACCAGCAGCTCGCGTGCGATCAGTTGCGCCATTTCCGGCGAGAAGGCGTGGATGCGCAATTCCAGAAGCCCGGTGGCCGGGTCGCTTTCGACATGCAGCATGCGCCGCCAGTGGGTCAGGCGCGCCTCGATGGAGGCCGAGGGCGCAAGCGCAAAGAGCGGGTCGCGGTCGAAGGGGGCCGCGTAATGGCGCACGAGGTCGAGCCGCCCGTCGAGCCGTTCCAGAAGCGTCTGGCTTTGCAGGAATTCGGCAAGGATCAGCGCGTCCGTGTTGCGCGATGCGCCAGCGAATTGCACGAAGCCGGACAGCGCATCACTCATTCCGCCCTGCTCGGCCGACCGTACGGTGAAGGCGACCGTCGAGGTGAATTGCGGGCGTGCGAGGGCGGTCATGTAAAGCGCCAGAACGCAAAGAGGCAGCAGAACCGCAAGGGCGAAGCCCCGGCCATGTGTGTAGCGGACGGCAGGGTGCTTGCGCCTGCGGGCGGCCTGCGTGCGCGGCATTTCGGCGTCCGGCGGCCTTGGGGATATCCGGCGTTTCCGGATGGCCGCGGGCGCCGGTGGAGTGCCCGCCTCCTCCTCCTCCGGTTCGGGGCGTTGGCCTCGGATCAGCCGGGCCATTGCACCCCGCGACGACACGAAGGCCGCGAGATCCGTCGTCTCGCCGCTTTCCGGCGGGCGCTTCGCCATCTGAAACCTGTCGTGCATCCACGGCCTCTGTTCACGTTTGTTCCACCAAATGCCGCGATAAGGTTACGGGTCGATTAAGCATGGGAAGGAGGTTCCGAACCGGCCATGTCAGTTGATACCGACAAGATCGCCGCGCGCGCCTTTGCGCCGCCGCTTGCGCCCTTGCCCGTCGCCGCGGCGCCATGGGCCGCCTGTCTGCGCGTCATGCACGCCCTGATCCTGCGCGAGGTCGCGACGCGCTATGGCCGCACGCCGGGCGGGTTCGTCTGGGCGATCCTCGAACCCGTCGCGGCGGTTCTCGTTCTGTCGGCGGCGCTGTCGATGGTCGTGCAGGCCCCGTCGCTGGGCCGCAGTTTCGTGATCTTCTACGCCTCGGGCTACCTGCCGTTCCTGTTCTACGCGACGCTGCAGGGCCATGTGCAGCAGGCGCTGGTCTATTCGCGCCCGCTTCTGGTCTACCCGTCCGTGTCCTGGATCGACGCGATCGCCGCACGCTTCGCGCTGAACGCGGTCACGGGCCTTGCGGTCGTGGCCATCGTGCTTTCGGGACTTGCGCTGATCACGGGAGACCTGCGGATCGTCGCGCCGGGGCAGGTCGTGCTCGCCCTGTCGCTTGCCGCGCTGCTCGGTCTGGGGCTGGGGGTGCTGAACTGCCTTCTGACCGGCCTTTTCCCACTCTGGGGTCAGGTCTGGACGATTCTCTCACGCCCGCTGTTTCTGGTGGCAGGGGTCATTTTCGTGATGGAGGATCTGCCGGCCCGGCTGCAGGACTGGCTTTTCCTGACGCCCTGGATCCACATCACCGGGCTGTTCCGCGCGGGGCTCTACCCGGGGTATGACGCGGACTACGCCTCCGTTTCGCTGGTGCTGGTCTGGGCGCTGGTGCCGCTGGCGCTGGGGCTGGTCTTCCTGCAGCGGCATCGCCACGAGATCCTGCAAGCGCCCTGAGCAGGCCCTGCCGCGATCACGCGCGGTGGTAGGGCCCGCCGGACAGGATCGTCGCCGCGCGATAGAGTTGTTCGCAGAGCATCACGCGGGCCAGCATGTGCGGCCAGACCATGGAACCGAACGAGATGGCGCGCGTGGCCTCGGACCTGAGCGCGGGGTCGAGACCGTCCGCGCCCCCGATCATCAGCGCAAGATCGCGCCGGCCGCCGTCGCGCGCTTGCGCCATGGCATCCGCGAAACCCGGGCTGGTCATCTGCCGCCCCCGCTCATCGAGCACCCAGAGCTCGGCACCCTCGGGCATCGCCTTCCGGAGCAGGTGCGCCTCACCCTCCGGCCCCCCGGACTTGCGGTCCTCGACCTCGGCGACACCGCCAAGGGTCAAGCCGAGGCCGCGCCCGGTCTTTTCGAATCGGGAAAGGTAGTCGTCGACAAGCGCGCTCTCGGGGCCGCCGCGCAAGCGGCCCACCGCCAGAAGATGCACGCGCATGGCCTTGGCCTACGGGGCCTTGCCGCCGGCGGAAGCCCCCGTCGGAAGCCACATCTTCTCGAGCTGGTAGAAGTCGCGGACCTCTGGGCGGAAAACGTGCACGATCACGTCGCCCGCATCGATCAGCACCCAGTCACCGGTCTCCTTGCCTTCGACCTTGCAGGCGACGCCATGGTCCTGCTTGAGCCGCTCCACGAGCTTTTCCGAGATCGCGGCCACCTGCCGGGACGAGCGGCCCGAAGCCACGACCATCCAGTCGGCAATGGACGACTTTCCGCGCAGATCGATCCGCACGATATCCTCGGCCTTGTCGTCGTCGAGAGAAGCAATGACACGCTCCAGCAGCTCATCGCTGGTGAGTGTGTCGATCTGCGGCGCCGTCTGCGCCATGGTGGCCCTTGTGGCCACCGCCTGTTGCGGTCCGGTCAGGACACAGTCCTCCTTGGCTGTGCGCCGGACTGCGCCCCGGCGCTGGACGTAGCTCTAATGTAGCATCGCACCGGCGCCATCTCAATGTTTGCGCCTTGTGGATGGCGAAAACTGTTGCAGGCGACATGAAAAAACCGCCCCTCCGGGATGGAGGGGCGGTGTCTTGGCGTGTTTGCGGGGTGGGCGTCACTCTGCCGGGACGGCCGCCTCGGTCGGGATGGCGCGGAAGTGCTTGGTGGCGAGCATCCAGACCAGAACGATCATGGAGAGTTGCAGGGCGAGCGCGATGGCCGAGATGCCCCAGTAGGCGACCGAGAACTTGTCGATCAGTCCGGCTTCCACGAGGCCCTTGTTCAGCCAGAAGTGGGTCATCACCGACAGCGCCACACCGGGGCAGACCAGCGCGTAGGAGCCGGGCGAGGTCTCGGGCCCGGTCACGAAACGGGCGAGGTAGCCGACGCGCGCCAGAACGGCCAGACCGAAGAGCGCGAAGATGACCTGCACCGACAGGAGCTGCGTGAGCATCCGCAGGGTTTCGCCCGCGCCGCCTTGCACGTCGAAATGCACGTGCAGGCCGTGGTTCTGGCGCATCAGGGCGATACCCACCACGGTGATCAGCGGGATCACGACCATCAGGGTCGGCGCGGCCTCGACGTTGACGCCGTTTTCCAGCATCGGGCGCATCGACATGACCATGACGATCAGCGCGATCAGCACGGCGGCCACGACGAAGAAGGTCGACAGGACAAGGCTGATCCCCGCGACAAGCGGCGAGGTCGACATGGCCGCCGGCGCGGCGAGGCCCACGCCGATCATCGACAGCGCGAAGGCCGGCAGCATCTGCGCGAAGGAATTGTTGGCCGCACAGTTGAAGCCGCCTTTCTGCAGTCGCGCGCCGACGAAATGGCCAAGCTCACGGAAGGCGATGTAGCCGATGGCGAGGAACGCGAGGATCGCGGCGGGGAACATGTATTCGACGATGCTCCAGAGCCCCGGCACGAAGGTCAGGCCGATGATGAAGCCCACGTTGACGCTCATGGCGAGCGCGAGCGGCATGGCCAGAACCTGGCTGCCGGCGTTGGAATCGGCGAAGGCCTGGTACTTGTCCGACCGGCGGAAGGCCGCGAAGCTGCGCAGGTTGAACACCAGAAGCTTGATGTTGAGATAGGCGAACACGGCGATGCCCGCCATGGCGCCAAGAACCATGGCCTGCTGCAGAAGGGAACCGCCGGTCAGGATGGCCCAGTTGTCCTCGAAGATGGGCACGGGCTGTCCGGGGTGGGGAACCCAGAACATCATCCACATGAAGAAGGTCACGGCGAGGCCGCCGGCCCCCAGCGAGGCGAGAAAGTAGAGGGGCGAATATTCGCGAGAGGCACGGGTCATGTGTCGACTCCTATATTTAACATTGCAAACTAAATGGCAGAACAGAAACCGGATGGCAATGCACAGATCGTCGCACTTGCGCGCAGAACTGTGCGCATTTTTGAAGCATGTTCCTCGTCTAGATTTGGTCCGAATACCGATATCTTGGGGATAATGGGTGCCCCGAACCAACATGCTGCAAGGCGTCGATTGACAGGGGTGCGCACAGCCGCAGACACTGCACCCCCAACGGAATCGAAAACTCCGAGGCAGGCACGTGCGGTTCAACAAGCTACGACTCAACGGATTCAAGTCTTTCGTCGATCCGACCGACCTGGTCATCGGCGACGGGCTGACCGGCGTCGTGGGCCCCAACGGCTGCGGCAAGTCGAACCTGCTGGAGGCGCTGCGCTGGGTGATGGGCGAGAACCGGCCCACCGCCATGCGCGGCGACGGGATGGAGGACGTGATCTTCGCCGGGGCGGCCACGCGGCCCGCGCGCAACTTCGCCGAGGTGCATGTCCAGATCGACAATGCCCAGCGCCTGGCGCCGGCGGGTTTCAACGATGCCGACCAGATCGACATCGTGCGCCGCATCACGCGCGACGCGGGCAGCGCCTACAAGCTCAACGGCAAGGATGTGCGGGCGCGGGACGTGCAGATGCTGTTCGCCGATGCCGCGACGGGCGCCCATTCCCCCGCGCTGGTCCGGCAAGGGCAGATCGCGGAGCTGATCAACGCCAAGCCGAAGAACCGCCGCCGCGTGCTCGAGGACGCGGCCGGGATCGCGGGACTTTACCAGCGCCGGCACGAGGCCGAGCTGAAGCTGCGCGGCGCGGAGCAGAACCTCGCCCGGATCGACGACGTGCTGGAGCAGCTCGCGGGCCAGATCGCGACACTTGCGCGGCAGGCGAAGCAGGCGGCGCGCTACCGCGAGATCGGGGCGGATCTGCGCGCGGCCGAGGGGCTGCTTCTGTGGCTGCGCTGGCGCGATGCGGACGCGACGCGGCTTTCGGCCGAAGAGGTCCTGCGCGCGGCGCTTTCCGATGCGGCCCGGGCCGAGAAAGCCGCGCGCGATGCCTCCGAGGCGCGGGAGGCCGCCGAAACGGCCCTCCCCCCCCTGCGGGAGGAGGACACGATCGCGGCCGCCGTGCTGCAGCGGCTTTATGTCGAGCGCGACAGCATCGATGCCGAGGCCAGACGCGCCGCCGAGGAGGTCGCCTCGCTCGAGGCGCGCATCGCGCAGCTTGCCCGTGACCTGGACCGCGAGACGGCGCTGAACGCCGATGCGGGCGACACGATCGCGCGCCTCGAAGCGGAGGCCCTGACCCTCCGCGAGGCGATGGAGGGCCATGCCGAGGCTTTGGAGGCCGCAAGCGCCGAGGCCGTGGCGGCGAACGACATCCTCGGCGAACGCGAGGGCGCGCTTGCGCGGGAGACCGAATTGCAGGCCGATCTCGCCGCGCGCCATCAGGCCGCCGACCGTCGGATCGCCGAGGCGCGGCAGGCCCGCGCGCGGCACGAGGCCGAAGCGGAAAAGGCAACGCGCGCCGCGCGCGAGGGGGTGGACCGCCTCGCCAGCCTCAGCCGGGACGTGGAAGCCGCCGGCCAAGCCCTGCAGGAGGCGACCGACCTCGCCGCGCGGGCCGAGGCCACGCTTGCGGAAACCGAGGCCGCCCGCGCCGAGGCGGAAGGCCGCGAGGCCGAGACACGGGCCGCGCGTTCCGAGGCCGAGGGTCGCGCCGCGACGCTGTCCTCCGAGGTCGCGTCGCTGACCCGGCTGCTGGACCGGGACCGCGGACCACAGAAGGCCATCGTCGACGACATGTCCGTGACCGGCGGTTTCGAGACCGCGCTGGGCGCGGCGCTGGCCGACGACCTGAACGCGCCGCAATCGGGCAAGGCTGGCGAAAGCGGCTGGTCCGTGCTGCCCGACTATGACGAGACGGCGCCCTTGCCGGCGGAGGCGGAGCCGCTTGCCTTCCACGTCGATGCACCCGCAGCCCTCTCGCGCCGCCTGTCGCAGATCGGGCTGGTATCCGCTGCCGACGGTCCGCGCCTGCAGGCGTTGCTCCGGCCCGGTCAGCGTCTCGTCAGCCGCGAGGGCGACCTCTGGCGCTGGGACGGCTACACGGTCGCCGCGGCCGACGCCATGTCGGGCGCGGCGCGGCGTCTGGAACAGAAGAACCGTCTGGCCGTCCTGACCGACGAGGCCGCCGAGGCGGAGGCGCAGGCCAGCGCCGCGCGCGAGGCGCATGAGACATGGGCCAAGCGCCTGTCGGACCTGAACGGGGCCGACCGTCAGGCGCGCGACGCGCGGCGTCAGGCCGAGACGAACCTCGCCGCAGCCAGCCGGGCCCAGACCCGCGCGGAAACCGAACGCGCCACGCTCGATGCACGGCTCGACACCCTGCGCGAAACCGCGCGGCGTCATGCCGAACAGGTAGAGGCCGCGATTGCCGATGTGGCGGAGGCCGAGGAAACCAAGGCCGCGCTCGAGGATCTGGAGATCGTGCGCGCAAGGCTCGGCGACAGGCGCATGACCGTGGATGCCGCGCGCATCACGATGATGGCGCGGCGCGGCGAACATGACGAACTCAGGCGCGAGGGAGAGCGGCGCGAAAAGCGGCTGACGCAGATCGCCGATGAGCTTGGCACGTGGCGCAACCGTCTGGCCTCGGCCGAGACGCAGCTGGGCGACCTCTCGCGCCGCAAATCCGAGGCGGAAGACGCGTTGGAGGTTGCGCGGACCCGCCCGGCCGAGATCGAGGCGCGGCGCAGCACGCTGGGTCAGGGCATCACGGACGCAGAGGCGCGCCGGGCGAAGGCCGCCGATGCGCTGGCCGGGGGCGAGCGCGCGAACACCGAGGCCGTCGCCGCCGAACGCGCGGCGGAGCGCGCCGCCTCCGAGGCGCGGGAGGCGCGCGCCGCCGCCGAAGCGCGCCGGGATGCCGCCGCCGAAGCGGTCGAGGCCGCCGCCGCGCGCATCTCGGAAGAACTGGAGACCACGCCCGAGGACCTGCGCGAAAAGCTAGGCGACCTGCCGGATCCGCTCCCCCGCGCCGACCGGATCGAGGCCGACGTGCACCGCTTGCGCCGTCAGCGTGATGCGCTGGGCGCCGTGAACCTGCGCGCCGAAGAGGACGCCAAGACCGTGCAGGAGGAACATGACACCCTCCTGCACGAGAAGGAGGACCTCGAGGCCGCCATCGCCAAGCTGCGCAGCGGCATCGCGTCGCTCAACCGCGAGGGGCGCAGCCGCCTGCTGACCGCCTTCGAGCAGGTCAACGTGAATTTCGCCAAGCTCTTCACCCATCTCTTCGGCGGGGGCGAGGCGCGGCTGGTGCTTGTCGAAAGCGACGACCCGCTCGAGGCCGGGCTTGAAATCCTGTGCCAGCCGCCGGGCAAGAAGCTCTCGACCCTGTCGCTTCTGTCGGGGGGGGAGCAGACGCTGACGGCGCTGGCGCTGATCTTCGCGGTATTCCTCGCCAATCCCGCACCGATCTGCGTGCTCGACGAGGTCGACGCGCCGCTCGATGACGCGAATGTGGGCCGGTTCTGCGACCTGCTGGACGAGATGACGCGCCAGACCGAGACGCGGTTCCTGATCATCACGCACCATGCCGTGACGATGGCGCGCATGGATCGCCTGTTCGGGGTGACGATGGCCGAACAGGGCGTGTCGCAACTGGTGAGCGTGGACCTCAAGAAGGCCGAGGCGATGGTTGCCTGAGCCGGTCGTGACGCGATCGTGACGCGATCGTGACGGGGGCGTGTGCGAAACCCGTGCTAGCACCCCGGGAATGCGAATACTGATCCTCCTCGCCGCGCTTCTGTCCGGTACTGCCACGGCCCAGACGCTGGACACGCGTCCGGGCGATGCCGTGATCCCCTCGGCCGAACTCGACGCCCGTCTGCGGGGGCGGGAGCTGATCTTCTTCGACGACGGCGTGTCGCATTTCTACAATGACGGCCGCTACACCTTTGCCTACGACCTTGGCCGGGGCGGCTATGCCTACGGGTATTTCGAGGTGGCGGAGGACAGCACGGTCTGCATCACCTTCGTCAACGGGCTGTCCCGCTGCGACGCCTATGTGGAAAACGCCGGCCGCATGATCCTGATCAGCGGTGAGGGCGACCGGTTTCCGATCCGGGAAGCGCGCGATGCGGGGCCCGATCCCGCGATGGAATAGGCCCCGCCGAGGGGGGTATCACAGCGCGTTCAGAAGCTCCGCTGTCGGCCAGGCATCGGCGGGCAGGCCGAGGCGGCGCTGTTCGAGCCGCACCGCCATGCGCGTCCCCGCGCCGAGAATACCATCGATTGCCCCCACGTCATGGCCGCGCGCGGCGAGACGGCGCTGAAGCTCCCGCATGGAATTGCCGTCGAGGCCGGGCGCCGGGTTGCGCGCGTCGAAGACCGGGGCGCCCTCAAGCCGCGTCGCGAAATAGGCGGCGGTGAGCACATAGGTGAAGCTCTGGTTCCACTCGAAGAGCACGTTGAAATTGGGATAGGCGATGAAGGCGGGCCCGTTGCGCCCCTGCGGAATGATGATGGAGGCCTGCGCCGACGACATCGGAAGGGTCCCGCCCGACCGCGCGCGCACGCCGTCGCGTTCCCATTCCGCCACGCTGCGGGACGCGTGCACACCGGTCTGGAACCAATCGAGATTGTCGGGCAGCGTTACCTCGATCAGCCACGGCTCGTTCGGGCGCCAGCCCAGCGAGGACAGGACATTCGCGCCGCTCAGCAGCGCGTCGGGCGCCGAGGTCTGCAGCGTGACATGCCCGTCGCCGTCGCCGTCGATCCCGTGGTTCACGATGTCCTCGGGCAGCATCTGGACCATGCCGATTTCGCCAGCCCATGCGCCCACGGTGTTCACCGGGTCGAAATCGCCGTTCTCGAACAGCGTCAGCGCGGCGAAGATCTGAGGCCGGAAAATATGCGGCCGGCGGCAGTCATGGGCCAGCGTCACCAGCGCGTCGAGCGTGTTGTAGTCGCCCTGGAAGGCGCCGTAATCGGTCTCGAACGCCCAGAAGGACAGGAGAATACCGCGCGACACACCGAAACGGCGCTCGATCTCGTCGAAGACGGGGCGCCATTGCTCGGCGTTGCGGCGGCCGTTGTCGATCCGGTTCTGCGAGATCAGGCGGCGGGAGAACTCGGTGAAGGGCACGGTGAAGATACCCTGCCGCCGGTCGGCGTCGATCGCCCGCTGGGAATAGCTGGCATGCTGAAAGAACGCGTCGATGGCCGCCTGCGGATGGCCGCGCATCTGTGCCTCGGTCCGCAGGTCCTGCACGAACTGGCCGAAATCTCCGCCGCATTGCTGCGCCTGTGCCGCGCCCGCGACAAGCGAGGTCGCGACGATTCCCGCGAAAACGTGTTTCTTCATGAAAGGGTGTCCTCGTTCCTGACCTCAAGCCGTCGCCGGGAACACTACCAAGGCTGACCCACCCCGCAAACCTCAGATCGCAGCGATCAGGAGAACGGTCAGGAATACCCCACCCCAGACGCGCCAGAGCACGCCGATGGCAGCCTCGATGTCCTGCGCAGTCGCGTCGCGCCGTCCGCCTTCGTTCAGGATCGGGTCGGAGGTCATGGCACCGGCGTAGCTGCGCGGACCCGACAGGCCGAGGCCGAGCGTGCGGGCCATGGCGGCCTCGGGCCAGCCCGCGTTGACCGAGCGGTGCAAGGGTCCGTCCCGCGCCGCGACGCGCAGCGCGCCCGCGTCGGCCCGGACCAGCGCGATGAGCATGGCCGTGATCCGCGCCGGCGCCCAGTTGAGCAGGTCGTCGAGACGCGCGGCGGCCCAGCCGAATTCGCCGTGCCGTTCGGTTCTGTGGCCGATCATGGAATCCGCGGTGTTGACGATCTTGTAGAGCAATATGCCCGGCAGGCCGCCGATCAGGAACCAGAAGGCTGGCGCGACCACGCCGTCCGACAGGTTTTCCGCCGCGCTTTCGATGGCCGCGCGGGACACGCCCGCCTCGTCCAGCGCGGCCACGTCGCGGCCCACGATCATCGAGACGGCGCGGCGGCCCTCGTCGAGAGAGACGCGCAGCCCGCCAGAGACCGCGCGGACATGCTCCACGAGGCTCTTTTGCGCCAGCAGCACGGCGGCAAGGGCGACCTCCCACACCGGACCGCCGGGCAATTCCGAGATCATGACCCCCAGCAGAACCGCCCCGAGCCCCAGCGCCATGACCGCGGCGATCCCCCTCGCCCTCCGGCGCGCGCCCGCGTTGAACCGCGTGTCGCACCAGCCGACGAGACGCCCCATGAGAACCGCGGGATGCGGCAGCCGGGTCCACAGCGCCTCGGGCTCACCGAAGACGGCGTCGAGGGCCAGCGCGATCATCAGGAAAACGGCGTGGTCGCTCACGCCAGGGCGTCCCACAGGCGGCGCCAGTCATCCTCTCCCCCCGGCAGGCCGAGGCGCACCCATGTGCCGGAATAGGGGAAGATCCGGACCCAGATCTGCGCGCGGGCAAGCCGGGTCTGGAACGCCTCGGCATCCTCCACGTTGTAGGTCCGGAAAAGCGTTGTCCCGCCCACAAGCGCCGCCCCGCGCGACGCCATCATCGCGTCGAGCCGCGCCGCATCGCGCGCCAGCCTGCGCCGCGTCGTCTCGGCCCATGCACGGTCTTCCAGTGCGCGCGCCCCGATTTCCAGCGCGGGACCAGACACGGCCCATGGGCCGAGCGACTCGGCCATTCGGGCGCACAGGTCAGACGTGGCGATCATGGCCCCGAGGCGCAGGCCGGCCAGCCCCCAGAACTTGCCGAAGCTTTTCAGCACAACGACGCCCGGATCGCTTGCGCACGCGACATGCGAGGCGTCGGGACAGGTGTCGCAGAAACTTTCGTCGATGATGGTGACGGGGGTGGTGCCGATTTCGCGCTCGGCCATGCGGCGGCCGTCGGGATTGTTGGGATGCACGCGCACCTGTGCGTCGGCCTCGCCTTCCGGCACGACGCGCCACCCCGCCGCGCCGAAGCTCGCGGCATGTTCGTTGTAGGTGGGGCCGGGGATGCGGACGCGGTGCCCGTCGATCAGCGCAGGCAGGCGGGCGATCAGCGCGCTGGCGCCGGGCGCGGGGAGGATGGCGGCACCCTCAGGCACGCTCCAGAAGCTGCGCGCCGCAATGATGAACCGCTCCGCCGCGGCGCGATCGGGTAACTCGGCCCAGGCCGCTTGCGTCACCTCGCCCACCGGGTAGGGCAGCGGGTTGATGCCCGTGGACAGGTCGAGCCAATCCTCGCGCGCGCCGCTGAAGGCCGCCGCCGCAGCGTCGAGGCCGCCGCCATGGTCGCGGGATTGCATGGGTCGGGTCATCGGGCCTCGCGTCTGCTGCGCCGGCCCGATCTAGACCCGTTCCTCAGGCCGCCTTCAAGACCTCGCGGCCATGGGGCGCCCACCAGTCGATCTCGGGGTTGATCGGAATGATCCGGTGCGGATTGATGCTGTCGTGGCTGTAATGATAGTGCCGCACGATGTGATCGAGGTGCACCGTCTTTGCCACGCCCGGCCATTGGTACAGTTCGCGCGTGTAGGCCCAGAGGTTCGGATAGTCGATCAGCCGCCTGCGGTTACACTTGAAATGCAGGTGATAAACGGAATCGAAGCGCACCAGCGTGGTAAAGAGCCGCCAGTCGGCCTCGGTGATCCGGTCGCCGGTCAGATAGCGGTTCTCGGCGAGAATGCCCTCCACCCAGTCGAGCGCGTCGAACAGCGCATGTACGGCCTCGTCATAGGCGTCTTGAGTGGTGGCGAAGCCGGATTTGTAGACGCCGTTGTTGATGTCGGAATAGACGCGCGCGTTGATCTCGTCGATCCGGGGCCGCAGGTCCTCGGGGTGGAAATCGAGCGTGTTGCCCGTGATCCCGTCGAAGGCGGAATTGAACATGCGGATGATCTCGGCGCTTTCGTTCGAGACGATGCGACCGGTTTTCGTGTCCCACAGCACCGGCACCGTGACGCGGGTCGTGACCTCGGGGTCCGCGCGCAGATAAACGTCGCGCATGTAGTCCGAGCCGAACAGCCTGTCGCCCGTTGCGCCGTCGAAATCCGTGTCGAATGTCCAGCCGTCACCCAGCATGTCGGGATGCACGACCGACACGCCGATGTGATCCTCCAGCCCCTTGAGGCTGCGGAAGATCATCGTGCGGTTGGCCCAAGGGCAGGCGTGACTGACATAGAGATGGTAGCGCCCGCTTTCGGCCGCGAAGCCGCCATCGCCGCTGGGCCCCGGTGCGCCGTCATGCGTCACCCAGTTGCGGAACTGCGCCTCCTGGCGCTCGAACGCCCCTCCGGTGGATTTCGTGTCGTACCATTGGTCGCGCCACTCGCCGTCGATCAGGAGGCCCATTATTTCATCCTTGCTGTTTGGAACTCCCCGCACGTAATGCGCCATGCCGCTGAGTAAAACCGAAGCCGACGCAGGCCCGATCCCGCATCCGCGCACATCCCGCGCAATGGGTGGTCAGGCGGAGGCCCGGCGCCGGTCGCGAAAGCCCTGAGCCTTTGCGCGGTTGCCGCAGCGGGTCATGGAACACCACCGCCGTCCCGGTCCGCGCCCGCGATCGATGAACAGATGTGTGCAGCGGCGGCATTCCCTCAGGCGGGACAGATCGCCGGACTGGAGCAGATCGAGGATTGCGAGGACGAGGTCGTCGTAAAGGCCGCCCAGGGGTCCGGGGCGGAACAGCGGCCCGGCGGCGCCCGGCGAAAACGAGGCATCCGCTATGGCGGACTTGATCGCGGACTCCAGCATGAGCCTGTCCTCGCGCGACGGGCGGCGCCCGGCGGCGATTGCCGAAAACACGCTGTATGCAGCCTCCCTCAGCTCGAGGATGGCGTGCAACTGGACGCCCACCGGCGCGTCGCTGTGGGTCGTCAGACCACCCGCGCGAAGTTGATCGAGCAGCGTCTCGCCGATGTCGAACGTGTCGGCGGTCCGGGATTTTCCGTCGTCGGAGACCGTGTTGAGGAACGCGAGCGCCGGATGCCCCGCCTCCGTGACGGCATCCGGCGGCGTCGTGTTCGTCCCCGTTTCGGTCATCCAATCGCCCCCATCGCAACGGTCTTCTGCCAAGTTCAGGCTGTATGAAACCATGGCCCAACCGCGGGCTCCATGGAAACCGGAAAAATGCAATTTTCAAGTTACGCCCGAAACCACTTGGCCAATGCGACCGTCCGGCGCGATGCCGGGGCTTCCGTGTCCGGTGGGCCACAGGCCCCTGGCAGGCAGCGCTTTGTGTTGACCGACGCAGGGCAATAGCCTTCATCTGATCGTCGGCAAGCCAGCCTACGGAGACGCGCCGCATGACGGACTTCCTGCCGAAGGACCTTCAGGACCAACTGGCCTCGGCCCGCCGCCAGGCGAGGCGGAAGGCCGCCACGCGCGTGGTGCATGTGGGCGACGAGGCGTTCCCGATCCTCGATTATTCCGACACGGGGTTTGCCGTCGATGCGGGGGATGCGTCCCATCTGCGCGGGTTGATCGACATCTACGAAGGCCCCACCCATCTGACGCAGGCCCTGATCGTGGCCTCGGCCCGGGATGGCGACCTGATGCGCTACGAATTCAAGCGCAACACGCGTGCGTCCGGGTCCGCACCGATCGACTTCGAACGCGATGGTGTCGTGCCGAAGGGGCTGCTTCCACGCGACTGAGACTTGGTTCGATGCATGTTTCTTGCGCACCAATGTCCCGGTCTGCAAGAATTTCCGGAAATCCGCGCTCGGTGCCGTCGGGTTTCCCGCAATCCGGCGTCGGACCCGCGCTAGGCTTGCGCCGAATCCACCGATCCGACGGAGCCTGCGATGATCGAGACGCCTTATCTTCTGTTTCTCGGCGATGCGCCGGATCAGCTTGCCGCCAAGGTCGCCCAGGGCATTCGCGACTGGCGACCCGACAATGCCGTGGGCCAGTTCCGGATGGAGGGCTGCAAGGCTGATCTGGGCCTGCCCGACATGACCCTGACCGAGGCGCGGGCAGCCGGTGCGAAAACCCTGGTGGTCGGTGTCGCGAACCGGGGTGGCGTGATCTCGAAGGACTGGAAAAAGGTGCTCGTGACCGCGCTGGAGGAAGGTTTCGACCTCGCCAGCGGGCTCCACAACCTGTTGCGCAACGAGGAGGACCTTGCCGCCGTCGCCCGCGCGACGGGCCGTGCGCTCCATGACGTGCGCGTGCCCGAGGTGGAGTACCCCATCGCGAACGGCGTCCCGCGAAGCGGCAAGCGCTGCCTCGCGGTCGGCACGGACTGTTCCGTGGGCAAGATGTACACCGCGCTTGCCATGGATGCGGAGATGAAGGCGCGCGGTCTGAAATCCTCGTTCCGGGCCACGGGGCAGACCGGCATCCTGATCACCGGAGAGGGCGTGCCCCTCGATGCCGTGGTGGCGGATTTCATGGCAGGCGCGGTCGAGTGGCTGACGCCCGACAATGACGACGACCACTGGGACATGATCGAGGGGCAGGGGAGCCTGTTTCACGTGTCCTATTCCGGGGTGACCATGGCCCTGATCCACGGCGGCGCGCCCGATGCGCTGATCCTCAGCCATGAGCCGACGCGGCCGCACATGCGGGGCCTGCCGGGCTACGGGATGCCCTCGCTGGAGGCGCTTCGCGACCTGGCCCTGCCCGTCGCGCGGATCGCCAATCCGAAGGCCGAGGTCGTGGGCATCTCCATCAACACCGCCGCCCTGTCCGAGGACGAGGCGCTGTCCCACCTCGCGGATGTCGAAAAGCGCATGGGTCTGCCCGCGGTCGATCCGTTCCGGCAGGGCGCCGGGCGGCTCTGCGACGCGCTGGAGGCGCTATGATCTCGGTCACGCGCGACGCCTTCCCGCTGGCCGAGGTCTTCACGATCTCGCGCGGGTCGCGGACCGAGGCGCAGGTGCTGACCGTCCGCGTCATGCGCGACGGGGCGACGGGGCTGGGCGAATGCGTGCCCTATGCCCGCTACGGCGAAACGCTGGAAAGCGTGACGGCCGAGATCGAGGGACTGCCCGAGGACATCTCGCGGCAGGATCTGCAGGACGCGCTGGGCCCCGGCGCAGCGCGCAACGCGGTCGATTGCGCGCTATGGGACTGGAAGGCGAAACGCGACGGCGCGCCGGTGCACCAGCTGGCCGGCCTGCCGCCGCCGCGCCCGGTGGTCACGGCCTTCACCCTGTCGCTCGACACACCCGCGAACATGCGCGCGGCCGCGGCCCGCAACGCGCATCGCCCGCTTCTGAAGATCAAGCTGGGCACGCCCGACGACATGCCGCGGCTGGAAGCGGTGCGTCAGGGCGCGCCGGAGGCTTCCCTCATCGTGGACGCGAACGAAGGCTGGACGGCGGAGCTGTATTCCGATCTGGCGCCGCACCTGCTGCGCCTCGGCGTGAAACTGGTGGAGCAGCCCCTGCCGGCGGGCGAGGACGATCTTCTGGCCGAGATCGACCGCCCCCTGCCGGTCTGCGCCGACGAAAGCTGCCACGACCGCGCGACTCTGGCCGCGCTGACGGGCAAATACGACATGGTCAACGTGAAGCTCGACAAGACCGGCGGCCTGACCGAGGCGCTCGCGCTCAAGGCGGAGGCCGAGGCGATGGGCTTCGGCGTCATGGTGGGCTGCATGGTGGGATCGTCGCTGGCCATGGCGCCGGCTGTGCTGGTGGCGCAGGGGGCGCAGGTGGTGGATCTCGACGGGCCGCTTCTGCTGGCGCGCGACCGGGACGTGCCGCTGCGGTTCGAGGGGTCCACCCTGCATCCCGCCGATCCGGCGCTCTGGGGCTAGGGCCGGCGGCCGACGGGCCTTGACGCCCGACGCCGCAGGGTCGAAATCGGGACGCGCGAAAAGGAGAACCGCCCATGTCCAGAACCGTTTATGTCAATGGCGACTACCTTCCCGAGGAAGAGGCCAAGGTGTCGGTCTTCGACCGCGGTTTTCTCTTTGCGGATGGCGTCTACGAGGTGACGAGCGTGCTGGGCGGCAGGCTCATCGATTTCGAGGGGCACGCGCGGCGGCTGCAGCGGTCCCTCGCGGAACTCGAGATGAAAGCGCCCGTGGAGGCCAATGAGCTTCTGGAGATCCACCGCGAGCTGGTGACGCGAAACGGGATCGAGGACGGGCTGATCTACCTGCAGGTGACGCGCGGCGCGGCGGATCGGGACTTCGCCTATCCCGCCGCGGACACGGAGCCGACGCTTGTCCTGTTCACGCAGGCCAAGCCGGGACTGGCCGACAGCCCGGCCGCAAAGACCGGCATCAAGGTGATCTCGATCCCGGACCGGCGCTGGGGCCGGCGCGATATCAAGACGGTGCAGCTTCTCTATCCGTCCATGGGCAAGATGATGGCGAAGGCCGCCGGATGCGACGACGCCTGGATGGTCGAAGACGGGCAGGTGACCGAGGGCACGTCCAACAACGCCTATATCGTGAAGGGCAACGCGATCATCACGCGCCACCTCGGCACCGAGATCCTGCACGGGATCACGCGCGCCGCCGTCCTGCGCTTTGCCCGCGAGGCGCAGATGCAGGTGGAGGAACGCCCCTTCACCATCGAGGAAGCGCAGGGCGCGGACGAGGCCTTCATCACCTCGGCCTCGGCCTTCGTGATGCCGGTGGTGGAGATCGACGGCACGGCCATCGGGGATGGCAGGCCGGGGACCGTGACGGCGCGGTTGCGCGAGGTCTATCTCGACGAGATGCGCAAGGCGGCGATCTGAGCGGCGCGGTGCCGTCGCCTTCGGCGCCGGGTTTTGTTTTCTTGTCGACGCCTTCGGCGCCGATGGGTGCGAGGGGGTTTCACCCCCTCGCGCTCCCCCGCGTATTTTTGGAAAGATGAAGAGGATCAGGGTGCGCGCAGGCCCGGGTGACAGGCCATGGGTCAGACCGTGTTGCCGTGCCTTTCCGTCCTGTCCCCTCATCCGAAATCGCCATGGGCGAACCAGCCGGCCCCCGTGCCTCCGGGCCCCGTGCGGCCATGGGCATAGTATAGCCATAGCATCGTGCCGTCCCGCGTGACCACGCGCCAGTAGTCGCGCACGCCCGAGCGCCAGTCGGGATCGTCCAGCCACCATTCCGGCGCGATGCGTTCGGGGCCGAGACCCGAGCGGGTTTCGAGGCGCCGGCCGCGCCAGGTGAAACTGGCAGGGAGGTCGGGGTCATCTGCGGCGCGTATGGGTTCGGGGCGAAACAGCGTGAGCGGACGGTCCCGGGGGGCGCGCGGCCAGTCCATGGCCCGTTCCGACCAGGCGGCGGCCAGCGGCGTGGCGGTCTTTTCGGGGATATGGCTGTCGGCGGGACGCGCGCGGGTGATCGCTTCCAGCCCCACGCGCGCGCCGATCCGGGCGATCAGATCGGCCAGCGCCTGATCCTCGCCGCGCGGACCGGTTGCCCCCATGGTTTCTCCGCTGACGGCCCAGCCGCCCTTGTGCTCGGTGGCGTGGAGCGGCTCGGTCAGGGGCGCGGAGAGGCGCAGCCGGTCGATGCCGAAGCCCGCGTCGATATCGCCGGTCCTGAGCGCGAAGAGCGGGCGGAGCTGATCGGGGCGGTCGGCGGGACGGGCGAGGCCGACCTCCAGCGTCTGCGTATCGCCATCGACGCGCGACAGTTCCAGCCGCACGCGCCGCGCGCCGCGCCCCTGTGCGCGGAGCTTGTCGCAGAGCACGGGGGCCAGCCGGTCGAGGCCCGCGAGGATGTCGGCCTCCAGCCCGATGGGCTCGGGCAGGCTGAGCCGCACGGCGAAATGAAGCGGTGCCGCGGCCGGCGTGATCGGCTCGGGCTCCACCCCCAGCGCCTGGTCGAGGCGGCGCACGAGGTTGGTGCCGAAGCGGCGGGCGAGCCCCGCGCGCGGCATGCCGAGGACGTCACCGATGTGCCGCAGACCGAGCCGCGCCAGGCCTTCGGCGGTCTCCGGCCTGATGCGCAGCGCGGCGACGGGCAGGGGGCCAAGCGCCTGGCGGGTGTTGCCGGCGGGGGCGATCCTTCGCCCCGGTGCGGCGTCTCGCGCGATGCGGCGGCCGGGTCCATCGGGCGCAGGCGGCAGCGGAGCGGCGGTCCTGGTCCAGTGGCGCTTGCCTGCGCGGGAGCGGGTGGCGCGCGCCTCCTGCTCGATGGCGTCGCCGTTGCGCACGGGGCCGGTTGCGCCGGTCCCGCTGAAGCGCGCCAGGGCCCAAGCCGCGCCGGCGGTGTCGGCGATGCCCGCGCGGACGGTGAGGCCGAGATCGGTGCAGTCGGCCTCCACCTGATGAAACAGCGCCGCCTCGCCGCCGAAGAGATGCGCGCAGCCCGTGAGGTCGATCATCAGGCCATCGGGCGGGGCCTCGGCCACCCAGGGGCTGAACTTGCCGGCCCAGCGACGAAGCGCGGTGAGGAACGCGGCCTCTCCCGACGGGTCCGCGACGCGGGTGACGAGGTCGGGGCAGAGCGCCACGGCCTCGCTGAGCGGCTGTCCCCGGTGCAAGCCACGCGCCTCGGCCAGCGGGGTGAGTGCTGCGACCTGGCGGAGGTTGCCGACCTCCGAGATCACGGCAAGCGGCGTGTCGCAAAGGCCGGGCTCAAGCCGCAGCACCCGGTCCGCGGCGAGGCGCGGGAACCAGAGCGACAGGATGCGGCGGGACCTGTGATCGGGGCGTTTGGCGGCAGCGGGCATTGGCGAGCAGGATGTTCATATTTTGTTCCAATCTAGGGGTGACAGGTCTGGGAGTCGAGTCCGGCGCGCGCTATGGGATGGGCATGGAAAGCATCGCCACACTGACCGCGCGGCACGCGAAAGACGGCCGCCTCGACTTGATCGGGCTACGGCCTGCGCGGCTGGCGCCGGTCGAAGCAGTGGCGCGGGCCGATGTCACCCAGACGGGGCTTTCCGGCGATCACGGGCGTGCGGGCAAACGCGCCGTCACGCTGATCCAGGCCGAGCATCTGCCGGTCATCGCCGCGCTGGCGGGGCTGAGCCATGTCGATACGGCAACCCTGCGGCGAAACCTCGTGATCTCGGGGATCAACCTCGGCGCGCTGCGCGGGCGTCATATCCGGATCGGGTCGGCCGTTCTACGGATCACCGGACCCTGCGCGCCCTGTTCGCGGATGGAGAGGGCGCTGGGCCCGGGCGGCTACAACGCCATGCGCGGCCATGGCGGATGGTGTGCGGAGGTGGTTGCGCCCGGGATCATCGCGACCGGCGACCGGGTCAGCGCAGACGTTCCAGCAACCTGAGCGAGGCGTAGCCATCGGGCACGACCCCGGCTGACCGCTGGAAGCCGCGCACGGCCTCGGTCGTGTTGGGGCCGATGATGCCGTCGATGCCGCCGGTGGAAAAGCCCGCCGCAGACAACCGCCTCTGCAGCTCGCGCCGTTCTTCGCCGGTCAGCGCCCTGTCGCCGCGCGGCCAGCCCGCGCGGAAGGCGGGGCCGCCCGCGATCCGGTCGGACAGGTGGCCCACGCCGATCACATAGGCATCGGCTGGGTTGTAACGCTCGATGACACGGAAATTGTCGAAGATCATAAGGGCCACGCCCTCGGCGCCCGCCGGCAGAAGGATCGAGGCGTCGCCATGGTCGGGCACCGGCCCGCCATCGGCCAGCGTCACGCCCTGCCGGCGCCAGAACCCCGCGCCGCGCCGGGTCCGTTCGCCTGTCAGGGCATAGTCGAACCCCCGCGGCAGCCGCACCTCCACGCCCCAGGGCTGGCCATGCGTCCAGCCGAAGTTCCGCAGGTAGGCGGCGGTGGAGGCGAGCGCGTCGGTGGGATCGTCCGACCAGATGTCGCGCCGCCCGTCGCCGTTGAAATCCTGGGCGTGCTCCAGGTAGCTCGTCGGCATGAACTGCGTGTGGCCCATGGCGCCCGCCCATGATCCGGTCATCTGGCGGGGCGCGACATCGCCCGATTGCAGGATCTGAAGCGCGGCGATCAGCTGCGCCTCGAAGAAGTCCCGGCGCCGCCCGTCATGGGCCAATGTCGCCATGGCCGAGATGATGTCGGTCGAGCCGCGCCGCGCGCCATAGGCGCTTTCGAGGCCCCAGACCGCCGCGACGACCTCGGCCTCGACGCGGTACTGGCGTTCGATCCGCTCGAGCGTCTCGCGATGTTGGGCCAGCGCGGCGCGTCCGTTGGCGATGCGCGTGTCCGACACGGCGCTGTCGAGATAGTCCCACAGCGTGCGGCTGAACTCCGCCTGGTTGCGGTCGCGTTCGACCACGCGCTCCTGCAGCTGGACGCCGGCAAACGCGCGATCAAAGGTCTCGGCGGAGATGCCGCGGGACAGGGCGCGTTGGCGGAATCCCGCGATCCAGCGGCGGAAATCGGGGTCGGCCACGGGTGCAGGCCGGGCGGCGGCGCGCGCGCCCTGCGCGCCGCGCAGGATCGGCCGGAGAGAGCGGCTCACGGCCTCGACCGAGGGGGCGCGGCGTTCGACAGACACAGGCAGCGCCTGCGCCTCCGGCCGCAGTTGCGGGACGACAGAGGCCACGGGCGGAAAGGCCGCCACAGGCCCCGCCGTCAGAAGGATACAGACTATCGTGGTCGTGATGCCGCGCATGGGGGCGGTCCGTTCTTGCTCGATCTTTTGCGCATCCTAGCGGAATTCGCCGCCCGCGTCACATGGCCCGCCCGCGATGGGCGGCGGATTGCCGGAAAGTGGCGGGATGCTGCCGTCAGGGGCGCCTTGCGGCCTTCTTCCTCAGCTTCACGCGCTTCTTCGCGGATTTCCCCGCCATGCGCTTCGGCGAGGGGCCGGACCGGCCGCGTGCGGCCCGTTTCGGCATCTCCTTGTTCTCGAACCCCACCAGTTCGAGCGTCAGCCCCCCCGTCACCGGAACCGCCTCGGCCAGACGCACCTCGACCTTGTCGCCGATCGCGATCACCAGCCCGGATTCGGCGCCCATGAGCGTCTGGGCCTCGGCGTCGTGGTGGAAATATTCGCTGCCCAGCGAACGGATCGGCAAAAGCCCGTCCGCGCCGGTCTCGTCCAGCTTCACGAAGGCGCCGAAGCGCGCGATGCCACTGATCCGGCCGGTGAAGGTGGCGCCGACGCGGTCCGACAGGAAGGCCGCAAGGTAGCGGTCGGTCGTGTCGCGCTCGGCGGCCATGGACCGGCGCTCGGTCTCGGAGATGTGCTTGGCCGTCTCGTCCAGACGCTCGATCTCCTCGGGTTTCAGACCGTCATTGCCCCAGCCATGGGCAGCGATCAGCGCGCGATGCACGACAAGGTCGGAATAGCGCCGGATGGGCGAGGTGAAATGCGCGTATTGCTTCAAGGCGAGGCCGAAATGCCCGAAATTCTCGGGGCTGTAATAGGCCTGCGTCATCGACCTGAGCGTGCTCATGTTGATCAGCTCGTCATGCTCCGTGCCTTCGGCCTGCCGCAACAGGCGGTTGAGCTGCGAGGTCTGCAGCACCTGCCCCTTGGCCAGCGTGAAGCCCGAAGCCTCAGCCGTTTCGCGCAGCGCCTCGATCTTCTCGGGCGCCGGTTCCTCGTGCACGCGATATAGCAGCGGGGTGCGTTTCGCGGCCAGCGTGCGGGCGGCGGCCACATTGGCCAGCACCATGAATTCCTCGATCATCCGATGGGCGTCGAGCCGGTCCTTGAAGGCCACCGCGGCCACGCGCCCGTCCTCGGTCAGCTCGATGCGCCGCTCCGGCAGGTCGAGGTCCAGCGGCTGACGGTTTTCCCGCGCGCGGCGCAGCGCACCGTAGGCCGCGTAGAGCGGCGCGATGATGTCCGCGACACGTTCCGCCGTGCGCTCCGACGGGGCGCCATCCTGCGCGGCCTGAACCTCGGCATATTCCAGCGAGGCACGCGACCGCATCAGGCCGCGAAAGAACGCGTGATCCCGCAGCGTGCCATCCTCGGACACCGTCATGCGCACCGCGATGCAGGCGCGCGGCACCTCCTCGTGCAGGCTGCACAGATCGCCCGACAGCCGGTCGGGCAGCATCGGCACGACCCGGTCGGGGAAATAGGTGGAATTGCCCCGCCTTTTCGCCTCGCGGTCAAGCGCGCTTCCGGGGCGCACGTAATGGGCGACATCGGCGATGGCGACCCAGATGACATGGCCGCCGGGGTTCTTCGGATCGTCGTCGGCATGGGCATGGACGGCATCGTCACGGTCCCGCGCGTCGGCCGGATCGATGGTGATCAGCGGCAGGTCCCGCAGGTCGGTGCGCCCGGCAAGCCCCGCGGGTTTGCAGCGATCGGCCTCCTCGATGACGGCGTCCGGAAAGGCGTCCGGGATCCCGTGCTCGTGGATCGCGATCAGGCTGACGGCCTTGGGCGCGCCTGGGTCGCCCAACCGGTCGGTGATCCGTGCGCGCGGCAGTCCCATGCGCCCCTTCGGCCCGGCCTGTTCGGCCTCCACCAGCTCGCCGTCGCGCGCGCCATGGGTGTCACCCGGGCGCACCTGCCATTCCTTGTCGGCGCCCTTGGAGATCGGCAGGATGCGCCCGCCCTCGGCGCCCTTGCGAAAGACGCCGAGGATGCGGCGCGGGTTGGTGCCGATGCGCCGGATCAGGCGCGCGACGTACTGGTGATCCTCGCCCTGCACCTCCTGCAGGCGGGCGAGAATACGGTCGCCGCCACCAATGGCGGGATCCGTGGCCCGGGCCGAGAACAGGACCCGTGGCTCCGGTCCCTCGCCATGCCATTCCAGCGGCTTGCAGAAGAGGTCGCCCAGATCGTCGGGCGGCAGCACCTGCATGACCGCGACCGGCGGGAGCTTGTCCGGATCGCGGTAGGTCTTGCGCTTCTTCTCCAGGTGCCCCTCTTCCTCCAGCTCCTTCAGCACGCGCTTGAGGTCGATGCGCGCCGCACCCTTCACGTGAAACGCCTTGGCGATATCGCGCTTGGACGAGGCGCCGGGATTGGCGGCGATGAACTCGAGGATCTGTGCCTTGCTGGGAACTCCGGACATGGGCCCGACCTAGCACGCGGCGCGCGGCGGGTCAGCCTCAATCACGCGAACCGCGCCCTTCGTCCTGGCAAAAACCTCCGGGGGAGGCCGCAGGCCGGGGGCAGAGCCCCCTCCCGAGCGTCAGCGACACGAAAGGCGCACGCCGAAGGCGTTCCTCGAGATCGGTCTGGCGGATCGCTCAGCGGGCCGTCTTGCCCAGAACGATCAGCCGGTACTCATGCTCCCGCCCGAACGTCTCGGCGCGGCCCGTCCTGCGGCCCAGCTTGTCCAGGCTTCGGCCCAGCATCTTCTCCAGCGCCCAGGCCCGCCAGGGATACTCGGCCTTCAGAGCCGCGCGGAACCGCTGTACGAAGGGCGCGACCTTCTCGTTCTTCAGATGCTCGTGGATCACGAAGGTCGGCGTGATCGCCTCGGTCAAATCCTCGTCCGACAGGATCCTGAACACGCCCTGCCGCGACACTTCCTCAAGGAACGCCGCGTGGGTTCCGCGCGTCCCGTCGCCGTGCTCGTAACCCGGGCGGCGGAAATAGTCGAAGATCACCACGCCCTTGTCGGCAAAGCGCGCGGCCTGCCGCAGTCCCGTCTCCAGATCGATGTAGTGAAAGCTCTCGGCGAACAGGCAGATATCGTACCGGTCCCCGGTTTCGAACGCCTCGAAGGTGGCGTCGCTCACCTGCGTGCCCTCCGGCAGCTTGGCCCGCGCCATCTCGTTCATCTGCGCCGAGGGCGAGACGCAGGAGACATCGTAGCCGCGCCCGACCAGCGCCCGCGCGTTGGCGCCTGTGCCCGAGCCGACATCGAGGATGCGCGCAACACCCCCCGGAACCGTGCCGATCGCCTGTTCGAGCCGCTCGAAATAGGCGTGCTGCGCCGTACCCAGCGCGGCCGCCGACAGGACCTCGGGCACGCCGTCGGGAAAATAGCCGTAATGCGCGTAGCCATGGCCGAACATGACTTCGGACATCAGCGCGGTCAGGTCCAGCTCGACAGATTTCAGTTTCATGCCTCGCCCTTAGCCGAGCGACGTCCTATGGCCAAGTCGAAACCGGACCACGCCCAGACTTGACCATGCGGTCGGTTTTACTCAATCATCCCGACGCCAGACTGGTCCGGGGAGGGGATCCGATGACGCCGCAGGAAAGGGCGACCCGCGCCGCAGAGGCGATGTGGGCAAGCGACGCGGCCTCGGCTTGGGTCGGTCTGAGGCTCGACGCGATCGGGCCGGGCCATGCGAGCATGTCCATGACGGTGGAGCCCCATCACCTCAACGGGCACGGCATCTGCCATGGCGGGATCATCTTCACGCTTGCCGACAGCGCCTTCGCCTTCGCCTGCAATTCCCACAACCGCGTGGCCGTCGCCCAGCACAATTCGATCAGCTATCTCAGCCCCGGCCGGGGTGGCGAGGTCCTGACCGCCGACGCAAGGGAAGTGTCTCTTACCGGCCGCTCCGGGCTGACCGACGTGACGGTGACCGGCGGCGACGGGCGCATCGTCGCCCTCTTCCGCGGGGCCTCGCGCCAGATCGGCGGCAGCCATTTCCCCGAAGAGCCAACCGACGAGGCCGGCTGATGCGCGATCTGACCCCCAAGCCCTCCGACCTCGACCCGATCGAGACCGCCAGCCGCGACGAGATCGCGGCGCTGCAGCTCGACCGCCTGCGCTGGTCTCTGGCCCATGCCTACGAGAATGTCGCGCATTACCGGCGGGCCTTCGACGCGGGGGGCGTCCACCCGGACGACCTGCACGAGCTGTCCGACCTCGCCAAATTCCCTTTCACGGTCAAACAGGACCTGCGCGACAACTATCCCTTCGGCATGTTCGCCGTCCCGCGTGACCGGATCGTCCGCGTCCATGCCTCCTCCGGCACCACCGGCAGGCCGACCGTCGTGGGCTACACCGCGCGCGACATCGACACATGGGCGACGGTGGTCGCCCGGTCCATGCGCGCGGCGGGCACGCGACCTGGCGACGTGGTCCACGTGGCCTATGGCTATGGCCTCTTCACCGGGGGCCTCGGCGCGCATTACGGCGCGGAAAAGCTCGGCTGCACCGTCGTTCCCGTCTCGGGTGGCATGACGCCGAGACAGGTGCAGCTGATCGAGGATTTCGGCGCCTCCACGATCATGGTGACGCCCTCCTACGCGCTTTCGATCCTCGACGAGTACCGCGAGCAGGGCCGCGATCCGCGCGAAAGCCCGCTCACGGTGGGCATCTTCGGCGCGGAGCCATGGACCAACGCCATGCGGCAGGAAATCGAGCAGGCCTTCGACATGCACGCGGTCGATATCTACGGCCTTTCCGAGGTCATGGGCCCCGGCGTCGCCAGCGAATGCGTCGAGACCAAGGATGGCCTGCACATCTGGGAGGATCACTTCTATCCCGAGGTGATCGACCCCGCGACCGGCGCGGTCCTTCCCGATGGCGAGATCGGGGAACTCGTCTTCACCTCGCTGACCAAGGAGGCCTTTCCGATCATCCGCTACCGCACCCGTGATCTGACCCGTCTGCTTCCCGGAACGGCGCGGTCGATGCGGCGGATGGAGAAGGTGACGGGCCGCTCCGACGACATGATCATCCTGCGCGGCGTCAATGTCTTCCCGACCCAGATCGAGGAACAGCTGATGGCGACGAAGGGACTTGGGCCGCATTTCCAGCTGGAACTGACGCGTGAGGGGCGGATGGACGCCATGACCGTGCATGTGGAGGCCGCCGAAGGGCCCATGGGCTCCGACGCGCTGACGGCCGCGGCCGATGCGCTGAAGCGACGGATCAAGGAACGCGTGGGCGTCACCGTCGAGATCGCCGCACATGGCTCGGGCGGCGTGCCGCGCAGCCAGGGCAAGGCGGTGCGCATCGTCGACAACCGGCCCAAGGGCTGATCCCGTGCCAAGGGGCCTCGCGCGGGATCACGCGGAAAAACGCGACGCGCTCCGCCGGGGGGCGGCGGCGCATTTCGCCGCGCAGGGCTATGACCGCGCGTCCATGGCCTCGGTCGCGGCGGCCTGCGGCGTGTCCAAGGCGCTGATCTACCACTATTACGACAGCAAGGAAGCGCTGCTTTACGATCTGCTGCACGAGCATCTGTCGAGCCTGGCACGCGTGATCGAGGACGCCGGCCTGCAAGGTCCACCCGAGGCGCGGCTGCGCGACACGATCCGCGCGATCCTGCTGGAATACGAAGATGCCGACGACGCTCACAAGGTGCAGCTGGAAACGCTCGACACCCTGCCGGCGGACCGGCGCGAGCCTCTCCTGCGCCTGATGCGCGGCATGGTGGACCGGTTGGGCGAACGGCTGGAGGCAACGACCGAGGATGGCCTCGGCGAGCGGCGCCGCGCCGTCACCATGAGCGTCTTCGGAATGCTCAACTGGTATTACACGTGGAACCGCCCGGGGCGCGGCATGGACCGCGGGGCCTATGCCGATCTGGTGACCGACCTCGTGCTTGGAGGACTGCAGGGATTGGGACGAAGGTCCTGAGCGCGGCCGTTTTCGCCGCGTCTCGCCAGAATGCCCGTTTCGGTCGAACGACGCACCGTCAGGCGTACCTTGGGTGCGACCCGCCGGGACCCATGTGGACTATACACACGCACCCACAACGCCGTTCGACCGAACGGACATGACCAAAGACATCCCCTCAATACGCCACCGGTTGTAACCCATTTTCCGCAAACCCCAACATCATGTTATCCACAGGCACTTGTCTGTGTTCCATAAGCCACATTCGGCGGACCGGGCCGGACACCTCACCCGGATGCATCCGCCCGATGCACCCGCCCGATTCATCCAATTGTATCGCGGGCCGCGATGCGTATGCTGACGGCCAATGGGCAAAAGACCCGCAGAGGCAGAATGGCAAGGACCCGTCGGAAACGGACGAAAACCACGCGTGGTTCACGGCTGCGGCGCCTTTTGGCGGGGCTGCGGCGGTGGATATTCCGTCTGGTGCTGGGTGCCGCCGCGCTGATCACCGTCTGGGTCGCCGCCTACGCCATCCTTCCCGTGCCCACGACGCCCTATATCCTGTCCGAACGCATGCGCCTCGGCGCGGTGGAGCGGGAGTGGGTGCCGATCGACGATATCGCGATCCATCTGCAACGCGCCGTCGTCGCGGCTGAGGATGCCAATTTCTGCCTGCACTGGGGCTTCGACATGGCCGCGATCCGCGCCGCCATCGACGCGGGCGCCACGCGCGGCGGCTCCACCATCAGTCAGCAGACGGTGAAGAACGCGTTTCTCTGGCACGGCCGATCATGGCCGCGAAAGGCGCTGGAGGCCGCGATCACGCCACTGATGGAGGCGCTCTGGCCCAAGCGGCGGATCCTCGAGGTCTATCTCAACGTGGCGGAGTTCGACGAAGGCGTGTTCGGCGCCGAAGCCGCGGCGCGCCATCACTTCGGCGTTTCCGCCGCCGATCTGACGCAAGTTCAGGCCGCGCGGCTGGCCGCCGTCCTGCCGGCGCCGCAGGCCAGATCCGCCAGCCAGCCCGGGCCATTCGTCCGCGACCGCGCCGCCGCGATTCTCGACGGCGTGGCGACGATCCGGGCCGACGGGCGCGATGCGTGCTTTGCGAATTGAATTCCAACCCGGTTTTCGGCATCAAGTCCCACATCCCGGAGCAAGGCCGCATCCCGCATGACACGCCTCTACCACTTCGCGCTCTCTCCTTTCTGCCGCAAGGTCCGGCTGGTGCTTGCGGAAAAGAAGATCGACGTCGAACTGGTGGACGAGAAATACTGGGAACCGTCGACGGAGTTCCTGCGCCGCAATCCGGCGGGCAAGGTGCCGATCCTCAAGATCGACGGTTTGACGCTCACGGAAAGCGGGGCGATCTGCGAATATATCGAGGAAACGCGTCCCGATCCGGCGCTCATGCCGACCGATCCGCGCGCACGTGCCGAGGTGCGGCGCCTGGTGGCGTGGTTCGACGACAAGTTCCATCACGAGGTGACGAAGAACCTCGTCTATGAACGCGTGAACAAGAAGATCATGCGCGCGGGCTACCCGGACGGCAAGGCGGTCAAGACCGGCGCGGCGGCGATCAAGTTCCACCTGCGCTACATGGAATGGCTGCTCGACCATCGCCGCTGGCTCGCGGGGGACCGCATGACGCTGGCCGATTTCGCGGCCGCGTCCCATATCAGCTGCCTCGACTACATCTCGGACGTGGACTGGACGGCGAGCCAGCCGGTCAAGGACTGGTACGCGACGCTGAAATCGCGGCCCGCATTCCGGTCGATCCTGTCCGACCACGTGCCCGGCTTCGCGCAGCCGCCCCATTACGCGAATCTGGACTTTTGACCGATCTGAAGGCGAGGCTTTGGACAGAGGCCCGCGCGGCGGGGTTCTCGAAAATGGGCATCTGCCGGCCCGACGCGATCCCGCAGGCGGCGGCGCGACTCGCGGCCTTCGTCGACACCGGCCGTCACGGCCAGATGGGCTGGATGGCCGAACGGATGCACTGGCGCGGCGATCCAAGGATGCTCTGGCCCGAAGCGCGGTCGGTTGTCATGCTGGCCGAGGCCTACACGCCCGCAGAGGATCCGCTGGCCAATCTCGACAAGCCCGAGGTCGCGACGGTCAGCGTCTACGCCCGCAACCGCGACTACCACGATCTCGTGAAAAAGCGGCTGAAGCGGGTCGGGCGCTGGCTGCTGGATGCGGCGGGACGCGAATCGTCCGTCGCCCCGGAGATCAAGGTCTTCGTCGACACCGCGCCGGTGATGGAAAAGCCGCTGGCCGCCGCCGCCGGTCTGGGCTGGCAGGGCAAGCACACCAATCTTCTGGGCCGCGATCTCGGCAACTGGGTCTTTCTGGGCGCGATCTTCACCACGGTGGACCTGCCGCCCGACGCCCCCGAGGCCGACCATTGCGGCAGTTGCCGCGCCTGTCTGGACATCTGCCCGACCGATGCGTTCCCCGTGCCCTACCAGCTGGATGCGCGGCGGTGCATTTCCTACCTCACCATCGAGCACAAGGGCCCGGTCGACCCCGAGCTGCGCCCGCTCATGGGCAACCGCATCTATGGCTGCGACGATTGCCTTGCGGTCTGCCCCTGGAACAAGTTCGCCGTCGCGGCCTCCGAGACAAGATATGCCGCGCGTGACGACCTGAAGGCGCCGGCGCTGGCCGAGCTGGCGAGCCTCGACGACGCGGGCTTTCGCGCGCGGTTTTCGGGCAGCCCGATAAAGCGCATCGGACGGGACAGATTCGTGCGCAACGTGCTCTATGCAATCGGAAACTCCGGGTCCGAGCGATTGGCGAACGTCGCGGCCAACCTGATGAATGACCCCGATGAGGCGGTGGCCGACGCCGCCCGCTGGGCAGTGGAGCGGTTGAGATGAAACTGGTGATCTTCGGAATGGGCTATACCGCGCGGGCGCTGCTCGACGAGTGGCCCGATGACTGGCCTTGCGACGTGGTCGCGACGACCCGCAGCAGCGACAAGGCGCAGGCGCTTGCCGGCCAAGGCCTGACCGCCCGCGTCTTTCCCGGCGACGACCTTGCCGCCGATCTTGCGGGCGCGAGCCACGTCCTTGTCACGGCAGGACCCAGCGACGGGCGCGACCCGGTTCTGGCGCACCTTCGCGATGCCTTCGCCAATGCCGCCCCGCATCTCGACTGGGTCGGATACCTGTCCACCACCGGCGTCTATGGCGACCACGCGGGCGGCTGGGTGGACGAGGAGACGCCGCTTGCGCCCTCCACCGCGCGGGGCCGCGCCCGGGTCGCGACAGAGGCCGAATGGCAGGCGCTTCATCGCGACCACGGTTTGCCGCTGCACATCTTCCGTCTTGCGGGCATCTATGGCCCGGGACGCGGTCCGTTCGAACGGGTCCGGGACGGCACCGCGCGGCGAATCATCAAGCCGGGACAGGTCTTCAGCCGCTGCAATGTCGAGGATATCGCGCAGGTTCTGATCGCCTCCATCCGCCAGCCGAACCCGGGCCGCGTCTATAATGTCTGCGACGACGACCCGGCGCCGCCCGAGGACGTCATCGCCCATGCCGCCGCGCTTCTGGGCCTGCCGCTTCCCCCCGAGATCCCGTTCGAGGAGGCCGACCTCAGCCCCATGGCGCGCAGCTTCTATGCCGAGAGCAAGCGGGTCAGCAATGACCGCATCAAGACGGAACTGGGGGTGCGCCTGCGCTATCCCGATTACCGGACCGGTCTGGCGCGGCTGTTATCCGCCGAGGACGCGGAATGATTCTCCAAAGAGTCACGAAAAGCATGTATGCGATCGAGAATCGAGCCCGAGAGGTCCCGACGCCATGAAATCCCTGCTTTCGATCTGCCTGTCGCTTGCCCTGCTTCTGGGCGCCGGCTGTTCGAAATTCGTCGCGTATACCGGCCCCGAGGTCACCCGCGTCGAGGTCAGCAAATCGACCCGCAGCATGACGCTTTGGCACCATGACGCAATCCTCGAAATCTACGAGGTCGAGCTTGGCTTCGAACCGCTTGGCCACAAGTCGGAGGAGGGCGACGGCCGTACGCCGGAGGGTGACTACATCGTCGACCGGCGCAATCCGAACAGCGAATTCTACCTGTCGATCGGCATCGACTATCCCAACACCGCCGACATCGCCGCCGCGGAAGAGGCCGGCATCGATCCGGGGGGCGACATCTTCATCCACGGCACGCCGCGGCCCTTCGCGCAGGTGGATGACTGGACCGCTGGCTGCATCGCCGTGACCAACCGCCAGATGCGCCAGATCTACGCGATGGTGCAGGACGGAACGCCGATTACCATCCTGCCCTGATCCCGGGCGTTCTTCCCGGGGCACGTCAGGGTTGTGGAACGGAACCCGGACGAGAGAATCATCCCCCCGAGATGCCCGGCGCATCCACTCGGAATTGTTGGGAATTCGCGCGCCGCGGCGGCAGAACCATGTCAACCATGGGGACATGGTGCCCCAAGCCCTCCGCAAGTGTTGCTTATTTGACGACACGGGGCCGAACCTGCCAATTCCGGGCAGGCGGCAGGATTGCAATCGCGGGGTTTTGCTGGTTAAACGATCTCACGAGGTACAGTCTTGGGTGCCCTAATCCTGTGCATGACGCACAAAAAGGGGCGTATCTTGGAGGATATTATGAAGAAACTCGCACTCGCCGCCGCTCTGTCGGTTGCTGCCACCGGCGCTTTCGCCGGCGGCATGGTGGAACCCGTCATCGAGCCTGTCGTGATCGCTGAAGACACGTCCAGCTCGGCCGGTGGGATCCTTGTGCCCGTCCTGGCACTGATCCTGATCGCAGCAGCGATCCACCACAACTAATCCTTTACGGGTTAGACGGTACAGGAAAGGCGGTCCGCACTCCGGGCCGTCTTTTCTTTTTGATTCGGCTCAAGACGCTGCCGGTCAGGGCGTGACACCTGTTTCCGCAGCGATCTCGGCACGCGACTTCCGCGCGCGTTCCGTCGCGGATTTCAGCTGACCGCAGGCGGCCATGATGTCCTCACCCCGAGGCGTGCGGATCGGTGAGGCGTAGCCGGCCTTGTAGATGATGTCGGCGAACCGTTCGATCCGGGTCCAATCCGACCGAACATAGGGGGCGCCGGGCCATTCGTTGAACGGGATCAGGTTGATCTTGGCCGGGATGCCCCTGATCAGCTGCACCAGGCGCCGCGCATCCTCATCGCTGTCGTTCACATCCTTCAGCATCACGTATTCGAAGGTGATCCGCTCCGAATTCGACACCTTGGGATAGGCGCGAAGCGCGTCCAGAAGCGTCTGGATGTTCCAGCGCTTGTTGATCGGCACCAGCCGGTCGCGCACCTCGTTCGTCGTGGCATGGAACGACACCGCCAGCATGCAGCCGATCTCCTCGGCGCAGCGTGCGATCTCGGGCACCACGCCGGATGTCGACAACGTGATGCGCCGGCGCGATATGGCGATGCCTTCGCCATCCATGGCGATCTTCATCGCATCGCGCACGTTCTCGAAATTGTAGAGCGGCTCTCCCATGCCCATCAGGACGATGTTGGAAATCAGCCTTGGCCGGTCGCCCGACCCCTCGCCGGGGCGTGGCCATTCGTCGAGATCGTCGCGCGCCACCATCACCTGGCCGATGATCTCGCCTGCGGTCAGGTTGCGCACCAGTTTCTGCGTGCCCGTGTGACAGAAGGAACAGGTCAGCGTGCAGCCCACCTGGCTGGAGATGCAGAGCGTGCCGCGATCCTCCTCGGGGATATAGACGACCTCGACCTCGTGGCCGCCCGCGATGCGCATCAGGTATTTGCGCGTCCCGTCTAGACTGACCTGCTTGGACACGACCTCGGGCACGGCGATATCGAATGTCGCCTCCAGCTCGGCGCGGTAGGCCTTGGCGAGATTCGTCATGGCCGAAAATTCTCGCACGCCCTTCTGGTAGATCCATTGCCAGATCTGCCCCGCGCGCATGCCGGCCTGCTTTTCCGGGGTGCCCGCCTCGATCAGCGCCGTGCGCAACCCGTCGCGCGTCAGCCCGACAAGGTTGACGCGGCCGCCCTCGGGCGTCTTGCGCGGGATCGTCAGAAGATCCTGCGTGATGGGGGCGTGCGGAATCGGGGCCGTCGCGGTCATGGTCATGTGCCTCGGATGGATCGGGGTCACATATAGGCGCCGACGCCTTTTGGCAAATCCCGTCAGTTCGTGCAGCGCGCCTCGGCGTCCTCGACCGACGCGGTGAAGCCGAACAAGGAGAACGTGTCGCGCGTGGTCGTTCCCCGCGCCGACACCCCGGTCACGATGGCGTTGCTGCCGCGTTTCATCGCGGCGATCAGGCGCGCGTCATCCTCTGCCGTCGGCGACCAGGCGAAGCCCACGTTTCCACCATCGACTTCGCGGTTCTCGGTGTAGAACTCGAACGTGTCGTCGCCGATCTCGACGGTCACCACGTGTCCGTCGGGATAGGGATATCCGCCGGTGAAGGACACCTCCCCCATCCGGCCCTGCTCGGGCCAGTAGCTGACGAAGATCAGGATATCGCCGCGATTGACCTCGACCTCGTTGCCATCGCGCGTGTTTACCGTTTCGACGGGTTGCGACACAACCCAGCATTGCCTCGGATCGTCCTCGACGAAGACGCTCCAATCGGTTTCCGTCGCTACACGATTTGTGCTTTCGTCTTGTGCCAGCACGCCAAGGGGCGATACCGCCAGCCCCATCGCCGCGACGATGCCCATAATGGAGAATTTGTTGAACACGTCTGCCTCCAGCCCCGACTGCCTCCGCCCGGCACGTCCCGGTCACGACACCGGGTGTGCAGGCTTTTATGAACGAAACAATAGGGGATCAAACCGGCCAGCGAAAGTCCCGAAGCGGAAAATCGCCCAGCGCGTATCACATCGGTGAGGGAAAACCCATGACAGGACAAAACAACGCAGTGGATCTGCTGCACGTCATTCGCGACCCGTTGGTCGAATGCACCCATCGCGGCCATGCGGCGGTCTGGCGCCATGGCGATGGTCTGGTGACCGGCTGGGGCGACGTGACCGGCCGGATCCTGCCGCGCAGCGCGATGAAGATGATGCAGGCCCTGCCGCTGGTGGAAAGCGGCGCGGCGCGTGCCGCAGGGCTGTCCGATATCCGGCTGGCGCTGTCCTGCGCCTCGCATCGGGGCGCGGCGATCCACACCGACACGGTCACGTCGTGGCTGGCCGATCTCGGGCTGTCCGAGCCCGATCTGCGCTGCGGTCCGCAGATGCCCTCGGACGAGGCAGCGCTCCATGCCATGATCCGCGCCCATGGCGCGCCAGACCAGCGGCACAACAACTGTTCGGGAAAACATACCGGTTTCCTGACCCTGTCGAAGCATCTCGGCGGCGGGCCCGAATATCTCGAGATCGACCATCCCGTGCAGCAGGCAATCCGCACCGCGGTCGAGGAGCTGACGGAGGAGACCTGCGACAGCTACGCCATCGACGGCTGTTCCGCTCCGAACTTCGCGCTGTCACTGGAAGGCTTCGCGCGCGGCCTCGCGGCCTTCGCGGCCTCCGGGGACATCGGCGGCGCGCGTGGCGCTGCCATGTCACGGCTCGTGTCCGCGATGATGGCCCATCCCCAATACGTTTCGGGCGAGGGGGGTACCTGCACCCGCCTGATGCGCGCCATGAACGGGCGCGCGGCGATCAAGACGGGGGCCGAGGGCGTTTTCGCGGCGATCGTGCCGGAACACCGCCTCGGCATCGCGGTCAAGATCGAGGATGGCGCCACGCGCGCTTCGGAGGCCGTGATCGCCACTCTTCTCGTGGGGGTGGGCGTGCTCGACCCGAACCACCCTGAGGCGCGGGCGCTGATGCATGGGCCCGTCCGGAACCGCCGGGATATCGTGACCGGGCGTATGGAACTGGCGCCGGGCATCGCGGGCTGGAGCCTGTAGTCCTTCGTCACTCCGCCCGAGGCGCGAAGGCCTCGATCCGCGCAAGCAGCGCGTCCTTCTTCAGGGGTTTCGTCAGGACATCATCCATGCCGGATCCGAGGAAGCGCTCCCGGTCGCCGCTGACCGCGTGGGCGGTCATGGCGATCACGGGCACACGCGGCAGGCCGACCTCTGCCTCGTAGCCGCGAATGAGACTCGTGGCCTCGAGGCCATCCATCCCCGGCATCGAGATATCCGTGAAGACGATATCCGGCGGGTCATGCTTGTAGGCCGCCACAAGCGCCGATCCGCTGTCGACAAGCGTCAGGTCCACATGCTGCGACTTCAGCATCGTCCTGAACACCAGCTGGTTGGTCTTGTTGTCCTCGGCCGCGACGATGCGAACCCGCGCCCGTTCCGGCATTTTCGCGGGCTCTTTCGGCGTGCCCTGTGCGTCGTCCAGGAAAAGCCTCAGAAGCGCGGCGTCCGTTTCGGGCAGCACCAGCGGCCGAGTTCCGGGCGCGGCGTTCGCGGGATCGTCGCAGAGGTGCAGGATCGTCCGGCGGCCGCGTGCCGCGCGAAGCACCCCGACATGGGCTGCCGCCTCGTCGGGATCGGGCGTCAGGATGACCACGCTGTCGGCCTGCGCCGCAGCATCCGCGTCAGGCTCCGGCATGGCGCGGATGCGCGCGCCCAGATGCGCCAGCCGCGCCAGCAGGTCGCGCGCACGCTCCGAAAACAGGGGGCCGATCAGAACCACGTCGCGGGCCTCCGGCGCAAAGGCGGGCGCGGCTGGCGGCATCGGCCCGGCGTGTTTGAGCGTGACCGAGGCGACAAAGGTTGATCCGCGGCCAAGCTCGGATTGCAGCGAGATGTCCCCACCCATCATCCGCACGAGCCGCTTGGTGATGGCGAGGCCCAACCCCGTTCCATCATGGTTGCGGTTCTTGTTTTCCTCGACCTGGTTGAATTCGCCGAAGATATGGGCCTGCATCTCGGGCGCGATGCCGATGCCGGTATCTTCCACCGCGATCCGCAGCGGCAGTCCCGGTTCCGAGGCCGGAGCGGCGGAGGTGACGGTGACGCAGACATGGCCGCGCTCGGTGAACTTGACCGCGTTTCCGATCAGGTTGAACAGGATCTGCCGCAAACGCCCGCAATCGCCCACCAGCCTGTCCGGCCATGGCACGTCGATATCGAGCTTGAAGGCAAGGTCCCGGCCCTCCAGCCCCGGGCGGAGCAGCCTGAAGATTTCGAGGATGACCTCGAGCAGGTCGAATTCCGCCTCGTGCAGCGCGAGCTTGCCGGCCTCGATCTTCGAATAGTCGAGGATGTCGTTGATGATGACCAGCAGCGCCTCGCCGGAATGCCGGATCGTGTCGGCATAAAGCCTCTGGTCGGCGTCGAGAACGGTTTCGCCCAGAAGCTCGGCCATCGAGACGACGCCGTTCATCGGCGTCCTGATCTCGTGGCTCATGTTGGCGAGGAAGGTCGACTTGGCGTGGCTTGCGGCGAGTGCGGCGTCCCGGGCCTTCTGCAACTGCCGTTCACGGCGGATCGTGGCGGTGATATCGACGCCGAGGCAGACCGTGTCCCCCTGCGGCGTGCGTTTGTCGATCAGGCGCACGTAGCTGCCGTTCCAGAGGCGGACGTCGACCTGCGGGATGTTCGCGCGTTCCCAGCGCTTGAGCATCCTTTCCAGCCAGTGATCCGGTTCCTCCCCCTCGATATCGACGATGCCCTCGTCGACGGCGACCCGCAGGATCGCGTCATAGCTGGCGCCGGGGGCGATATCGCTGATGCCCTCGAACGGGGAGAGGAAGGCGGGGTTGGCGGCGACAAGCCGGCAATCCCGGTCGAAAATGGCGAAACCGTCCTCGACGGCGGTCAGGGAATCCCAAAGCCGCTGCTCGGCCTGCGCGGCGCGGTCCGTCGCGACCTCCAGTTCCGCCGCGACCTGCGTGGTCCGACCCTTCAGCGCGGCGTTTTCCTCGCGCTGCTCGATCACCTGGTGCGACAGGGCGTGGGCATGTTCGGCCAGTTTGCGGTTGGCCGAATAAAGCTCTTCCGAGCGAAGGGCGAGAAGGCGCTCGGCCTGAAGCCGCGCGCGGCGTTCCTTCGCCAAGCGTGCGTCGATCCCGCTGATTGCCATGCCCGGCCCACTCATGGCGCGGGGTGCTGCCACGCCTCTCTTCACCTCGCTCCGACTATGGGAGCGGGCGTTGAAGATCGGGTTAACCGGGCGCGGCGCGGATCAGACGCGTTCGATCGCCAGCGCGATGCCCTGCCCGCCGCCGATGCACATGGTGATGAGCGCGCGTTTGCCACCGATCCGTTCCAGCTCGTAAATCGCCTTCACGGTGATGATCGCCCCCGTGGCCCCCACCGGATGGCCCAGCGCGATGGCGCCGCCGTTGGGATTCACCTTTTCCGGGTCGATGCCGAGGCCCTTGTTGACCGCGAGCGCCTGCGCCGCGAAGGCCTCGTTCGATTCGATCACGTCGAAATCGCCGATCTCCAGGCCGATCCGCGCCAGAAGGTTCTGCACCGCCGGCACGGGGCCGATGCCCATCACCTCGGGGCGCACCCCGGCATGGGCGTAGCCGAGCACGCGGGCCCGGGGTTTCAGACCGGCCTTTTCCGCCGCATCGGCGCGCGCCAGCACGATGGCAGCCGCGCCGTCGTTGATGCCGCTGGCATTCCCGGCGGTGACCGAGCCGTCCTTCCGGAACACGGTCCTGAGGCCCGCCAGCGCCTCGGGCGTAGTGGCCTTGGGGTGTTCGTCGGTGTCGAAGGCGACGATTTCGCGTCTGACCTTCACTTCGACCGGCACGATCTGCTCCTTGAAGCGCCCTTCCTCGATGGCGCGGGCGGCGCGTTTCTGGCTTTCCAGCGCGAAACCGTCCTGATCGGCGCGGGTGATCTGGTGCTCGTCCGCGACGTTTTCCGCCGTCACGCCCATGTGCCCGGTGCCGAAGGGGCAGTGCAGCGCGCCGATCATCATGTCGAGCGCGCGCACATCGCCCATCTTCTGGCCCCAGCGCGCCTCGGGCAGGATGTGGGGTCCGCGGCTCATGCTTTCGGCGCCACCGGCCAGACCGTACTCCGCATCGCCCAGCGCCAGCGACTGTATGACCGAGACGATGGCCTGCGCACCGGACCCGCAAAGCCGGTTCACGTTCATCGCGGGCGTCGTGTCGGGCACGCCGGCCTGCATCGAGGCCACGCGGCTGAGATACATGTCCCGCGGTTCGGTATTGATCACATGACCGAAGGCCACGTGCCCGATCCGGTCGCCCTCGACCCCCGCGCGGTCCAGCGCGGCCTTCGCGGCCGTGGCGCCAAGCTCGATGGGGGGCACGCCGGCAAGCGTCCCGCCAAAGGTTCCGATGGCCGTCCGCGCGCCGGACAGAATGACGATATCGTCCATGGGCTCTCCCTCCCGAATGTCTCGGGACCATAGAGCCTCAGCGCGCGGACCGCGTCCAGTGCGACCTGACGTAGCCGCCCCGCTCAGGCGGTCGCGAACTGCAGCGTCCGCACCTGCTGGAACAGGCCCGTGGCCGTGAGCTTGTCGAGCACATGGGCCGGCGGCTGTTCGTCGAGATAGAGCAGCGCGATGGCCTCCCCGTCCCGCTCGGACCGGCCAAGGGTGAAGTTGGCGATGTTGACGCCGTTCTCGCCCATGGTCTGGCCGAGCGTGCCGATGATGCCGGGCACGTCCTTGTTGGTGGTGTAGAGCATGTGCGCCCCGATCTCGGCATCGATGTTGATGCCCTTGATCTGGATGAAGCGCGGCTTGCCGTCCGAGAACACCGTGCCCGCGATCGACCGCGTCTTGTGCGGCGTCTTGACCACGAGGCGGATATAGCCGTCGAAAACGCCGGTCTTGTCCTGCGTCGTGGTGCTGAGCTCGATCCCGCGCTCGCGTGCCATCACGGGGGCGGACACCATGTTGACGTCCGGATTGGCCGCCTTCATCACACCGGCGATGGCGGCGGCGTTGAGCGCGTGGAGGTTCATCTCCTTGGCGACACCATTGTAGACGATCTCGATCTCGTCGATCGATTCCTCGGTGAGCTGACCCACGAAGGCACCGAGATGCTCGGCGAGCTTCAGCCACGGGCCCATGATCCGGGCCTCCTCGGCGGTGACGGAGGGCATGTTGAGCGCGTTCGACACGGCCCCGGTCAGCAGGTAGTCCGACATCTGCTCGGCCACCTGAAGGGCGACGTTTTCCTGAGCCTCGGTGGTGGAGGCGCCCAGATGCGGGGTCACCACGACATTGGGCAGACCGAAGAGAGGGTTCTCGGTCGCCGGTTCCTCCGCGAACACGTCGAAGGCCGCGCCCGCGACATGGCCGGTCTCGATCAGTTCGGCCAGCGCCGCCTCGTCGACCAGCCCGCCCCGCGCGCAGTTGATGATCCGCACGCCCTTCCTCGTCTTGGCGAGGTTCTCCGCCGACAGGATATTCGCCGTCTTCTCGGTATAGGGGACGTGCAGCGTGATGAAATCGGCCCTCTGCAGCAGCTCCTCGAGCTCGACCTTGGTCGCGCCGATCTCGCGCGCGCGCTCCTCGCTCAGGAACGGGTCATAGGCCAGCACCTTCATCCGGAGGCCCAGCGCACGGGCGATCACGATGGACCCGATATTGCCCGCACCGATCACGCCCAGCGTCTTGCCGGTCAGCTCGACACCCATGAAGCGGGACTTCTCCCAGTGCCCGGCATGGGTCGAGGCGTTGGCCTCGGGGATCTGGCGGGCGACAGCGAACATCATCGCGATGGCATGCTCGGCCGTCGTGATGGAGTTTCCGAAGGGCGTGTTCATCACGATGATGCCCTTCTTGGACGCCTCGGGGATGTCGACATTGTCCACGCCGATCCCGGCGCGGCCGATGACCTTGAGGTTGGTCGCGGCGGCCAGCACCTTTTCCGTGACTTTCGTGGCCGACCGGATGGCGAGGCCGTCATACGCGCCGATCACCGACAGGAGCTTGTCCTTGTCCTTGCCGATGGAGGGGTCGAAGGTGACGTCGATGCCGCGGTCACGGAAGATCTGGACAGCGGTTTCCGAGAGCTTGTCGGAGACGAGAACTTTTGTGGCCATGTCAGGCACTCCCTGCTTGCAGACCGGCCACCCCGTGGCGGGCCGGGTCATGCGTATTTGGAGAAAGATGAAGGGGGATCAGGCCGCCGTGGCCTGTCCCTCGATTTCCATGTGGAAGGCCCAGTCGAGCCATGGCAGCATCGCCTCGATATCCGAGGTCTCGACCGTCGCGCCGCACCAGATCCGCAGACCCGGGGGCGCGTCGCGGTAGCCGCCGACATCGAGCGCCACACCTTCGGCCTCCAGCCGCTTGGCCACGGCCTTGGCGAACGCCGCGCCATCGGCGATCCGGTCATCGGTGAACTTCAGGCAGACGCTTGTGTTCGACCGTGTCGCCGGGTCGGCGGCGAGATTGTCGATCCAGTCACGCGCCGCGCAGAAATCGAAGATGGCCTGCGCATTGCGGTCGGCGCGCGCCATCAGTTCGGGCAACCCGCCCATGGCCTGCGCCCAGTCGAGCGCCAGCAGGTAATCCTCGACCGCCAGCATCGACGGCGTGTTGATCGTCTCGCCCACGAAGATGCCCTCGATCAGCTTGCCCCCCTTGGTGAGACGGAAGATCTTTGGCAGCGGCCATGCCGGCGTGTAGCTTTCCAACCGTTCGACGGCGCGGGGGGACAGGATCAGCATCCCGTGGGCCGCCTCGCCGCCCATGACCTTCTGCCAGGAGAAGGTCGTGACATCGAGCTTGTCCCATGGCAGGTCCTGCGCGAAGGCCGCGCTGGTCGCGTCGCAGATGGTGAGGCCCGCGCGGTCCGCCGGGATCGCATTCCCGTTCGGAAGCCGGACGCCCGATGTCGTGCCGTTCCACGTGAACACCACATCCGTGTCGAAATCGACCTCGGCCAGATCGACGATCTCTCCGTACTCGGCCGTCTTCACCTCGGCCTCGAGCCTGAGCTGCTTCACCGCGTCGGTGACCCAGCCCGCGCCAAAACTTTCCCAGGCCAGCATGGTGCAGGGCCGCGCGCCCAGCATCGACCACATCGCCATCTCGACGGCGCCGGTATCCGAGGCCGGGACGATGCCGATGCGGTACTCCTGCGGCACGCCGAGGATGGCGCGGGTCGTCTCGATCGCAGCCTTGAGCTTGGCCTTGCCCACCGCCGCGCGATGCGAACGGCCAAGCGGCGCGCCCGAAAGCTTGTCAAGGGAGAATATGGGGGGTTTGGCGCAGGGGCCTGACGAAAAGCGCGGGTTCCTCGGTTTCGAGGACGGACGCGTGATGTCCGGCCGCGTGGCCGGTTGTGCGAGTGCCATCTCTGGATATCCTCTCAGATATGCGCCCCTCGTTGGGGAGGGGTGTCCCGTCGCCGGGCATACGCCGCGCGCGCCTCGCCCACAAGCCGCAAAAAGGGCGCAGAGGGTCGCAAATGACACGCCCCGTGTTCACTGCGTTCATCATCGGAAACCACAGGCCATGTTTCGGTCGAAACGCCGGGACAGGTTGCGATCGCGAAAGGGCGCCTCGACGAAACAACGCCGTCACTATGCTACCGGTTTCCTTGAAATATCTATCCGTCTGGACAGTTTGCATGTCACATCATCCAGACATTTGGGCTTGCGCGAAACCGGATTGCGTTAGTACACTCTAAGGCGAGTTACACAACCTGAAAGGATTGTGGCGCGTGAAAGATCAGGCCCAATCCCTCACCTTCGATCTGGGTGAGTATCTTCCCTTCCAGATTTCGGTGATCGCCAGTCGCGTGTTCCAGCGCGTCATGGAAGATGCCGGGCTTCAGGTCCCCGAGTGGCGCATCATGATGGCGCTTCCGGCCAATCAGCCCTGTTCCTCCCATGATCTGTGCATCCTGACGGCCATGGATGCCGCGCGGGTCAGCCGGGCGCAGCGGCGGCTCGAGGATCTGCAGCTGATCTCCGTCATCCGCGACAAGATGGACCGACGCAGACTCGTGGTGCGCCTGTCGGTCAAGGGGACGGAGGAGGTCCTGCGCCTGCGCACGGCCGCCCGCGATGCAGAGAGCAATCTGCTCGATTCGCTCGGACCGGAAGACCGCGCGCAGCTCAGAACCGCCATCGGCGCGATCTACGAACAGATCTGAGCCACCCGCTCCGTCCCGCTTCCCTTGCCCCTGCTCTGGCCGCTCTCCGTGCAGCTTGCCGGCAGGATCAGCGCAACCGAAGAGGCACCATGGACAAGTGGTAATCCTGGATCGACCTTGGCGGCACTCTCACCGATATCGTCGGCCGGAGCCCCGATGGCGCGTTCATCACCACGGAGCTTCCGTCCGAAGACCCCGCGCATCACGCCGACGCCGCCACGGAGGGGATCCGCCGCCTCGGGGGTGACGGCGACGTCTCGATCGCAAACGTCAAGATGGGCACGACCTTTGCCACGAACGCCCTGCCGGAGCGCAAAGGGCTCTTCTGCTGATCGGCGAGGGGTTCGGCGATCTTCCGATTGTCCGCAGGCAGGCCCGTCCGCGTCTGTTCGAGTTGGCGATCAGGCTGCCCGAACTGCTTTACGAGGACGTGGCGGAAATCCCCGGCCGGCTCGACGCGACGGCTCCGGCAGGACGGGCAAAAGGCGCGGCGGCGAGATGCTCACCCCCGGCGGCTGGGGCACGCCCGACTGACCCCTTCCTCTGGTCACAAATATTCCTCCGGGGAGCGCGAGGGGTGGAAAACCCCTCGCCTGCGCCGGCCTCCCCCGTCCTGCGGCATTTCGGTTTCAGACCCGGATGCGTCGCCCGCGCCCCTTGCCCGACTCGGACACAGCGCGTAGCCATGAGGGGCTTCGGTCCGGGCGTTTCCATGCGTCCGGTGAAAAGGGAACGTGGTGCGAATCCACGACTGCCCCCGCAACTGTAAGCGGCGAGCGTGACCGGCACATGCCACTGGGGAGAGCCCCGGGAAGGCCCGGTTCACGCGACGACCCGCGAAGTCAGGAGACCTGCCGAAGTGATCACCCTGTCCGGGCGCGGAGGGCGCCATGGGCAACGGACCTTTCCGTAGTGGTGGCGAAAATCACCGTCTGCGGAGGGGCAATCCCTTCAAGGACAACTTGGACAGCGGGACCGGGCATCACACCCGTTCCGCGCGCTTTGGGGGAAGCCATGAAATCAATTCTCAACGGAACCGCGATCCTGGCAGTGCTGGCCGCGCCCGCGATGGCGCAGGACGCCTTCGTTCTCGACGACATCGTCTTTTCGGCGGGTCTGACACCTTTGCAGGAGGGCCGGACCGGTGTCACGGTCGAGGTCGTGACCGAGGCCGAGCTTGCCGAGGCTGGCGACATCCAGCTTTCCGACTACCTGGCGACGCTGCCCGGTCTCACGATCGCTCAGAACGGCCCGACCGGCACCAGCACGTCGATCCGCGTGCGGGGCCTCGACGGACGCTACGTTCCCGTACTCGTGAACGGGATCAACATCACCGATCCGTCCTCCACCCAGACCAGCCTGAACTTCGGGACGCTGACCGTGGGCGGCATCAGCCGGATCGAGGTGCTTTACGGCTCCCAAAGCGCCATCTACGGGTCGGAGGCCATCGCCGGCGTCATCAGCATCACCACGGTCGAACCGCCCGACGATCTGGGCACCGACATCACCGTCGCGCTCGAGGCGGGGAGCTATGAAACCTTCTATGGTTCCATCGGGATCGGCACCCGGTTTGAGCGCGGAACGCTGAACTTCTCGGCCAGCCGGACCGTGACCGAGGGTTTTTCCGCGGCCGAGGAAAACGACGGCAACACCGAGGCGGACGGCTTCAACGACACGACGCTGACTTTCGGCGGCACTTTCGATGTGACGGATACCGTGACACTCGGCGCTGACCTCTTCTATCAGGACAGCTTTTCCGAGTTCGACGCAGGCGCCGGGCCGGGCGGCGACGATCCCGACCGGTATCTCGAATCCGAGCGCCAGGGAGCCCGCGCGTTCGCACGGATCGAGGGAGGCGTGATCGACCACGAATTGTCATACGTGTTCTCCGAGACGACGCGCTACGATCCCGGCGGGTTGACCAGCGACTTCAACGGCGAACGGCAAGAGCTGCGGTATCTCGGAACCGCCGAACTCGGTGCATCCGGCACGCTGACTGTCGGTCTGGAGAATGTGGCGGAGGACATCCTGACCACCAGCACCGCGGGTTCGATCGAGACCAACGCCATCTTCGCCGATTATTTCACGGCACTTTCCGATGATCTCGACCTCGCCGCCTCGCTTCGCTACGAGGATCACTCCCGATTTGGAGGGCAAGCCACGGGGCGCCTTGCCCTAGCCTGGCGCCCGGATATCGACACCGTCGTTCGGGCCTCGGTCGGAACCGGTTTTCGCGCGCCATCGCTTTTCGAGCTCTTCAGCAGCTTCGGCGACCCAAACCTGCAGCCCGAGGAAAGCCTGAGTTTCGAGATCGGAGTCGAGCGCGCCTTTGCCTGGGGCGAGCTTGGCGCCACGGCCTTCTACACCGAGATCGACGATCTGATCGATTTCGACGGCGGCGCAACGGCCTGCGGTTCCGGTTTCGGATGCTACAACCAGGTTCCCGGAACCACCGTCAGCCAGGGGATCGAACTGGCGGGCACCTACGACTTCACGGGGCAATGGACGGCCTATGGCAACTACACCTACACCGACGCCCGCACCGATGGGGCGCGGCTTCCCCGCGTCCCACGCCATCATGGCGTGCTGGGACTGCGCGGCGACATCACAGATGAGATAAGCCTCGATATGCGGGCCCAGGCAGCCGTCGACACCGAAGTGTCGGGCTTCGCGAGCAACCCGCTCGACGATTATGTCGTCTTCGACACCTCCGTCGGCTATGCCGTGAACGACAGCACCGAACTTTATCTCCGGGTGAACAACGTGTTCGATGAAGAGTATCAGACGGCCCCCGGCTACGGGACGTCGGACAGGGCGTTCTACATTGGCCTTCGCGCGCGGTTCTGATCGCGCCATGAGCGCACTGGCGGCGGCGGGCCTTGCGCTTGCCGTCGCCACGTCCCTGCGTGCCGATGCGCCCGCGCGCGTGGTCTCGATGAACCTCTGCACCGACCAGCTCGCGCTGATGCTCTCGCGCGAGGGGCAGCTGATCTCGGTCAGCGACATCGCGCAGGACCCGCTGACCTCGGCCATGCATGAGGAGGCGTCGGCCGTTCCGGTGAACCACGGCGGCGCGGAGGAGATTTTCCTGCTGCAACCCGACCTCGTTCTGGCCGGCGTCTGGTCCGATCCCACCACCGTCTCGATGCTGCGCAGCCTCGGGATCGAGGTCGCGCAGATCGATGTCGCCAACAGCCTTGCGGATGTGCCGGAGCGCATACGGGAGGTCGGGGCGCTCTTGGGCCGTGAGGACGCGGCACAGGCTCTGATCGGCCGGTTCGAGACGGATCTTGGCCGCCTTGCGGGGCCGGGGGACGGGCCGCGCGCGGCGTTCTACTACCCCAACGGTTACACGCTGGGCACCGGAACGCTGAGCCACGACATCGTCACCCATGCGGGGTTCTCCCATATCGCGGAGGAGCTCGGCCGCGACACCTCGGGCCGCGTCGCGCTCGAGTTGATGGTTCTGGCCGCCCCGGATCTGGTCATCGGCACGGAACCCTATCCCGGCGCGTCGCGCTCCGAGGAAATCCTGCGCCATCCCGCGCTGAGCAGCCTGACGGAAACCGCACGCGGCGCCGAAAGCGGGCCGGACTGGATCTGCGGCACGCCCCATGTCCTGCGCGCGCTGGCGGAGATGGCCGCGATACGCGCCGAGATCGAGGCGCGCGAGTGAGCCGCCGCGCGATCTTTTCCGGCCTCGCACTGGTCGTTCTGGCGCTTTTCGTCCTGTCGCTTCTGACCGGTCCCGCGGGGTTCGGCCCCGGCGAAAGCCTGTCCGCGCTGCTGACCGGGCAGGGTGAGGCCGTGAGCCTCGTCATGCGGGAAATCCGGCTGCCCCGCGCGCTTCTGGCGGTGATGGTGGGCGCCTCTCTGGGCCTCGCGGGGGCGGCGCTTCAGGGCTACCTGCGCAACCCGCTGGCGGAGCCGGGCCTGATCGGCGTGTCGGGCTCGGCCGCGTTGGGCGCCGTCATCGCCCTGCAGACGGGTTTCGCGGCGATGTTCGCGCTGGCGCTGCCCTTCGCGGCGCTGACCGGCGCGCTGATCGCGGTTTTGCTGATCCTCGCGCTCGCGGGCCCGCGCGGCGGGTCGCTGACGCTCATCCTCGCCGGCATCGCGATCTCGGCGCTGGCCGGTGCGCTGACCTCGCTGGTCCTGAACCTGTCGCCGAACCCCTTCGCCGTGTCGGAAACGGTGTTCTGGATGCTCGGCTCTCTCGCGGACCGGTCGTTCTGGCATGTGGGCGTCGCGCTGCCCTTCATGGCCGTCGGCTGGGTCCTGCTTGGCCTGACGACGCGCGGGCTCGACGCGCTGACGCTGGGCGAGGACGCGGCGGCCTCTCTGGGGATACGGCTGAGCCGCCTGAGGTTGATGGTCATCTTCGGAACCGCCAGCGCCGTGGGGGCGGCGACGGCAGTCGCCGGCGCGATCGGCTTCGTCGGACTTGTCGTGCCGCACATGCTGCGCCCGCTGCTGGGCGCGCGCCCCGGTCTGCTGCTGCCGGCCTCGGCCTTGGGCGGTGCCGCGCTGGTGCTGGCCGCCGATATCGCCGTGCGGCTGGTTCTGCCGGACCGTGACCTGAAGCTCGGCGTCCTGATGGCCATCGTGGGCGCGCCGCTCTTCTTGCACCTGATCTACAAGACGCGGAGGCAACTGGCGTGACGCTGCTGTCTCTCGAGGGGCTCACGGTGCGGCGCGGCGAATGCCCGGTGGTGGATGACGTCACGCTCAGCATCGGCACGGGCGAGGTGGTCGGCCTGATCGGCCCGAACGGCGCAGGCAAGACGACGCTGATGCGCGCGGCACTCGGGCTTTTGCCGTCGAAGGGCGAGACGTCTCTCATGGCCTTGCCACCTGCCGAGCGCGCGCGCCGGGTCGCGTGGCTTCCGCAATCCCGCGAGATCGCCTGGCCCGTCGCCGTCGAGACGCTGGTGATGCTGGGCCGGGTACCGCACCTGTCGGGCGGGCAACGCCCGGGTCCTGCCGACGAGGCCGCCGTAAGCGCAGCGTTGGCGGCGATGGACCTTGCCGCCTTCGCCGCGCGGCCCGCGACGGAGCTGTCGGGCGGGGAACAGGCGCGCGTCCTTATCGCGCGGGCGCTGGCGCAGGAAACGCCCCTGATCCTTGCCGACGAGCCCACGGCGGGCCTCGACCCCGGGCACCAGATCGCAACGTTGGAGCGGTTCGCGGACCTGGCCCGCGACGGCAAGTCGGTGCTGGTCTCTCTCCATGACCTCGGCATGGCCGCGCGCCATTGCAGCCGGCTGATCCTGATGGATCGCGGGCGGATCGTGGCCGATGGCGCGCCGGACGCGGTTCTGTCGCCCGAAAGGCTGGCTGATGTGTTCGGCATCAGGGCGCATCTGTCGCACGGGGCCGACGGTCTGGTGTTCCAGCCGCTTTCGGTGATCGCGTGATCGAGGTCGCGCTCGATCCGCCGTGGCTGACGGCGCGGCTCGTGACGCCCTTGCGGATGCTCAGCTGGGCGCCCCGTCATCCTGGCTTCGTGACGACCGACCGCATCATCTGGCGCGAGGTGCGGGACGCCGACCTGACCGAGGAATTCGACGCGCTGACGTGGCTGGCCGAGAGCCTGACCGCGCGCGGCGAGGCGGAGGCCGTCGGGCTCATCACGTCGCGGGATCTGTCACGATATCGTCTCGAAACCGCATGTTCGGGTCGAGTATCGGCTTCCTGCCTTGCCACGGTGGGCCTTACCAACGGCGAACGTGTCGGCTTGCGTCAGGCCACAGCGCATCGGGCGCCCGGAACGATCAACCTTCTGGCCGTCACCGACGCAGCGCTGTCCGAAACTGCCCTGATCGAGCTTTCGTCCATCGCGACCCAGGCCCGCACCGCCGCCGTGATGGACCATGGCCCCGACCTGTCTAGCGGGCGCGCGACGGGAACGGGGACCGATTGCATCGTCGTCGGCGCAAGACCCGGCGCGGAGATCTTCGCGGGCCTTCACACGGAGGTCGGCGAGGCCATCGGCGCGGCGGTCTATGCGGCGGTATCGAAAGGCGTGATCGACTGGATGGCCGAGCAGGCGCAGGAATAGGCTGTCCCGGACGCGATGTCCTGCTACATGGCCCGCCATGAGCGAGCCCGTCCTCCAGATCGACCAGGTCACCAAGCGCTATCCCGGCGCAGATGCGCCGGTCACCGTGCTCGAAGGTGTCTCGGTGCAGTTGGACCGGGGCGAAACCCTGGCGTTGACCGGGGAAAGCGGGTCGGGGAAAAGCACGCTGCTGCATCTCGCGGGTGGGCTGGATGCGCCGGACGCGGGCCATGTGCGACTGATGGGCCATGACCTCTCCACCCTGTCGGACGGCGCGCGGGCGCGGGTGCGCGGGCGCCATGCGGGGCTGGTGTTTCAGCAGTTCAACCTCGTCCCGTCGCTGACCGTGGCTGCGAATGTCGCGATTCAGGCGCGGATGAGCGGGCGGCACGACCCCGCGCGCGACGCGGCCCTGATCGAGCGGCTGGGCCTTGTGTCGCTGACCCATCGCTACCCCGAGCAACTCTCGGGCGGCCAGCAGCAACGCGTCGCCATCGCGCGCGCGCTTGCCGGGCAGCCCGACCTGATCCTCGCCGATGAGCCCACCGGCAATCTCGACGAGGCCACGGGGGACGCGGTTCTGGCGCTGTTGCTGGAGCTTGTGACCGAAACCGGCGCCGCGATGCTCATGGTCACCCATTCCGAGCGTCTGGCCGCACGGCTCTCACGGCGCTTGGCGCTGTCTCGCGGGCGGCTTGTCGCGTGAGGGGCATGGGACCGGCGCTTTTCAGCCTCCTGTCGCACTGGCGGCGCAATCCGGCGCAGCTGGCCATGCTGTGGCTGGGGCTGGCGCTGGCCACCGCGCTCTGGTCCGGGGTGCAGGCGATCAACGCCGAGGCACGGTCGAGCTACGATGCCGCCGCCGCGACGCTGGGGCAGGATCAGCTTGCGCGGCTGGTGGCGCAGGATGGCGGGCCGGTCGCGATGGCGGATTACGTGGCGCTGAGGCGGGCGGGCTACCGCGTGTCGCCGGTCATCACCGGGGAGATGCGGGACGAGAACGGGCGTCTGCGGCTGGTCGGGGTCGATCCCTTTACAGCGCCGGAGGCGTCAAACGCCCCCGCGCTGGGCGGCGAGGACGTTGATGCGGCGGCTTTTCTGGGCGAGACCGGCCTGCTCCTGATGTCCGAGGCTACCGCGCAGGGCACCCTGCCGGAGGGCTTGCCCCCCCTCGCGGTGGTGGAGGCCGTGCCGCCCGCCGCCGCGATCACCGATATCGCCACGGCGGCGCGTCTGCTGGGACGCACGGACCCCGATTACCTGATCGTCGCGCCGGAACAGCCCGCCGGCCTGCCGCCGCTTCCCGGCGCATCGCCGTTAAGGCTGGAACCGCCGGAAACGACCGGCGATGTGGCGCGGCTGACGGACAGCTTTCACCTCAACCTGACGGCCTTCGGGTTGCTGTCCTTCGGTGTTGGACTTTTCATCGTCCATGCCGCCATCGGGCTGGCCTTCGAGCAGCGCCGCGCGATGTTCCGCACGCTGCGCGCCGTGGGCCTGCCGCTGCGCACGCTGATCGCGGCGCTGGCCGTCGAAGTCACGATGATGGCGATTCTCGCCGGTGCCATCGGGATCGCGCTGGGCTATGCCATCGCAGCGGCGCTGATGCCGGGCGTGGCGGGGACGCTGCGGGGGCTTTACGGTGCAGACGTCCCGGGAACGTTGGCCTTCGACCCGATCTGGGCGCTTTCGGGCCTTGGCATCACGCTGCTGGGCGCTGCTGTCGCCTCGGCGCAGGCGATGCTGCGCACCGCGCGCATGCCGTTGCTCGCGCCCGCACAGCCACGCGCCTGGGCGCAGGCCTCGGGCCGGGCGATGCGGCGACAGGCGCTTGCCGCACTGGGCCTTTTTGCCATCGGCGTTCTCGTCGGCTGGCTCGGCTCCGGCCTTCTGGCGGGCTTCACCCTTCTCGGCGGGCTCCTGCTTGGTGCAGCGCTGGCCTTGCCGCTCTTGCTGAGCCTCGCGCTTGCCGCGCTGGGCCCGCTCGCCCGGGGACCCTTCGCCGAATGGGTGCTGGCCGATTCGCGGCAGCAGCTTCCGGCCCTGTCGCTTTCGCTCATGGCGCTGTTGCTGGCGCTTTCGGCCAATATCGGCGTGGCGACGATGGTGGGGTCCTTCCGCACGACCTTCACCGGCTGGCTAGACCAGCGCCTCGCCTCCGAACTTTACGTCTTTACCGCCGACGAGGCGGAGGCCGCGCGGCTGGAGACGTATCTCGAGGGGCGGGCCGACGCGCTCCTGCCGATCCTGTCGGCCGAGACGCGGCTTTTCGGGCTGCCTGCGGACGTGATCGGCATCGTCGATCACGACACCTACCGCGCGGCATGGCCGCTTCTGTCCGGGGTCGCGGACCCGTGGGACAGGCTCTACGCCGGGCAGGGCATTCTGGTGAACGAACAGATGGCGCGGCGGCACGGCCTGTCGCTGGGTGATCCGGTGACCGTGTCGCCCGACCTGACGCTGCCTGTGGCGGGGGTCTATTCGGACTACGGCAACCCGGCGGGGCAGGCGATCGTCGCTCTGGACGTGTTCGAACGGCTCTATCCCAACGCGCGCGCCACGAATTTCGCCATACGGGTCGACCCCGAGGACGCCCCGGCCCTTGCCGCCCTCCTGCGCGAGGATTTCGGCCTGCCGGAGGCGTCAGTGCGCAACCAGGCGCAGATCAAGGCGTTTTCGCTCGAGGTGTTCGAGAACACCTTCCTCGTGACCGGCGCGTTGAACATCCTGACGCTCGGGGTGGCGTTGCTGGCGCTTCTGACCAGCCTTTTGACGCTTTCGGCATTACGCCTGCCGCAGGTGGCGCCGGTCTGGGCCATCGGCACGTCGCGCGCGCGGCTGGCGTTGACCGAGGTCTGGCGTCTGCTCCTGCTGGCGCTGCTGACGTTCCTTCTGGCGGTGCCGGTCGGACTGGGCCTCGCGTGGGTTCTGCTGGCCGTGGTGAACGTGGAGGCCTTCGGCTGGCGCCTGCCGATGCAGGTGTTCCCGGGCGAGGCGCTGCGGCTTCTGGTGCTGGCGCTGATCGCGGCGGGCATCGCGGCGGCGCTGCCGGCGATCCGGCTCTGGCGCATGCCGCCCGCCCGCCTGTTGCAAGTCTTTTCGCAGGAGCGATGATGACCGACCTTCCCGCCCTTCTCGATTTCGTCTGGTCCCGGCTGTCGCATGGCGTGGGCGACCGGACGCACCCCGCACGGCATCCGACCTTGGCCACCATCGGTCCGGATGGACCGGAGCTGCGCACCCTCATCCTGCGGCATGTGGACCGCGACGCGGGCGTGCTGGAGCTGAACACCGACATGGCCTCGCCCAAGGTGGCGCAGATCGGGGCGGACCCGCGCGTCGCGCTCCATGTCTGGGTGCCAAGCGACCAGCTGCAGATCCGGATGCGCGCGACGGCGGTCGTCAGGCAGGGCGACCCGGAGCTTTTCGCGCGCCTGCCGCCGCAGGTTCGTGCGAATTACGGCGGTGCGCCACCCGGAGCGGAGCCCGGCCCGGCGCCCGCTGACGAAGACCCGGCGCGTTTCGCCGCGATCCGGCTGACGCTGCACCGGATCGACGCGCTTGTCCTCCACGAACCGCGCAGGCGTGCCGTGTTCGCCGCCCCCGACTGGCGCGGCCGCCGGGTGGCGCCCTAGACGCCGGGATCGAACATCGGGAAAGTGACGCCCAGCGCCCAGCCGAGGATCAGGCCGAGGCCGAGGCCCATGGCCATGACCGACCCGGTGCGCTTGCCCACCCAGGCCCCCATCAGGCCGAAGCTGAGATAAAAGAGCAGGATCACCGGCAGGATGATCATCAGGAAGAAGAGCCTCTCGAAATCGAGCGCGACGGCAAGCCCGAGAGAGGCGAGGAACAGCAGCCGCGCCGTCCAGCGCCGCCAGAGCGTGGCACGGCCCGCCTCCTGCAGGATGGCATCGGCCAGCATGGCGAGCACCGCGCCGGGCAGGATGATCGCCATGATCGGGATCCGCCCCGCGACGGGCACGAAGCTGGCGGCGTAGCGGTCCAGAATGCCGCCGAAGGCGAGCAGCCCATAGGCGGCGAGCGCGAGGCCCCAGACCCATCCCTGCAGGCGCGGCAGAGCGCCCGCCCACGCCGCCAGACCGAGGGTGAGCACGCCGTAAAGCGCAAGGTGCACGGCGAGGTAATCGGCCACGAGTACCGGCAGGAACCGCGTGTCGAAGGGCGCGAGGATGAGCGGCGTGGCGAGGGCCGGCAACATCGCGAGCGCGACGAAGCGGCCGGGGCCGACGCGATGCGGCGCGGGGCCCTCGGGAAGAGCCTGCGCAAGGCTGCGGGCCAACAGGACCACGCCGAACAGCGCCAGAAGGATCGCGGGACCGATGGACGCCACGGGGCCTTCGGTCACCTCGCGCCCGAAACTCCGGTCAAGCCATGCGCGCGCCTCCCGCAGCCCGGTCGGCGCATAAAGCACGCCCACATGTTCCACGAAGGGCGAGGAGACCGCGCGCCGCGCGAAACCCTCTCCGGGGGTGCCGACGGTCTCGCCCTCGCCCACGCCGAGGGGGGCCATGGCCTCCAGCGCGGCCTCCCGCAACATGCCTTCGAAGGCGCCGTTGATGATCAGGAGGTTCTGGGGCCGATCCTCCGTCACCGCCTGCGAGAACAGGGAAATGCCGACGATGGCCTCGACCCTGTCATCCGCGATACCCTGCCGCACGACGATGTCCGAGGCCATGGAGTGCCCCAGCAGCGCCACGCGCGGCTCGGCCCCGGTGGCCTCGAGAACGGCATCGGTGACGCGGCCGGTTTCGTCCATCAGAAGCTGCGTGGTCCCGTCCACGGAGGTGACGTCGCCCGACATCGGCACCGGGTTGCGGCCATGCCCCTCGAAATCGAAGCTCGCGGTGACATAGCCCGCCTGCGCCAGCGTCAGCTGCCACGCCGCCATCAGCTGGCGCGATCCGGCGAAACCGTGGGCGATGACCACAAGCGGCCCGTCGGCGCCGGGCTGCCGCATCACGGTGACGGGGGTACGGCCCGCGTCGAGATGCGTGATCTCCAGCCCCGCGCGCGGCCGTTCCAGCAGGAAGATCCCCGCCACGAGGGCGAGCACCGCGAGCATTGCTACGACGATCCGTCCTGTCACCACGCCGATCCTTCCTGTCGCATCTGGACTGGACCTAGCCCCGCGCGGCGCTCCTGCCAAGCGTATCGCCACTGGTCCTTGCGCGGCGCGCGTGCTTTATCCCGCGTCATCACGGCTCGGAGGCAGGATGCATACCGTCACGCTCATCACCAACCCGGCGATGGTTCTGGACCCGGCGCTTGTCGCGAACCTGCGCAACGCGATGGGCGGGGGGGACGCCGTCTGGCTCGATCCCAACCACGCGGCGGAATTCGAGGTGGCGCGCCTGCCGAAAAACCTCGACCAGGTGTGGGACAGTCTTCAGGCCGAAGGCGTAGACATGGTCGCGCAGCCCTCCGAAGGGCGGAAGAAGAAGATGCTGCTGGCCGACATGGACAGCACCATGATCCGGCAGGAATGCGTCGACGAGCTGGCCGAGGAGGCCGGCGTGGGCGAAGCGGTCAGCGCCATCACGAAACGCGCCATGAACGGCGAGCTGGATTTCGAGGCTGCGCTGATCGAACGGGTCGGACTGCTGAACGGGCTGTCCGAGGACACCATCGCCAAGGTCCTGTCGGAGCGCATCACGCCGATGCCGGGGGGTGCCACGCTGGTGGCGACGATGAAGGCCCATGGCGCCCGCGCGGTGCTGGTCTCTGGCGGGTTCGTGTCCTTCACCTCTGTCATCGCGGAGCAGCTGGGCTTCGACGAGCACCGGGCGAACACGCTTCTGGCCGAAAGCGGGGTTCTGACCGGCGATGTGGCGCGGCCCATCCTCGGGCGCGACGCGAAGGTGCAGGCGCTCGACGAGATTTCGGCGCGGCTCGGGCTGACGGCGGAGGATGTGCTGGCCATCGGTGACGGGGCCAACGATCTGGGCATGATCGAACGCGCCGGAACCGGCGTGGCGGTCCATGCGAAACCGTCGGTGCAGGCGGCGGCGCGGCACCGGATCAACCATGGCGACCTGACGGCGATCCTGTATCTTCAGGGGTATTCGCGGGACGCCTTCGTCACCGTCTAGGCGACGAGAACGCGGGCCTCGCGGCCCCGCACGTGCGGGCGGGCAAGGGGCGCGGTGCGCATCTGCGCGGACAGCGCCGCGAATTGCGCGGGCATCTGGCGACGGATCTCTTCCTCGTGGCGTTCGATGCTGGCGCCGGGGAAATAGCTTTCCGACCACGTGCCCGCGCTGCGGATGATCTCGTGACGCTCCATGAGGACATGGACATAGGTCACGCGGACGGGCGGACGGCGGCTGACGCCCGGCAGGCCCACGAGATGCACCGCCGAGACCAGAACCTCGGGCTGGCCGAAGTTCAGCTCCGCCTGCCAGCCCGCGATATGGATGCGGTGCTGCGGCGAGACGTCGAACGCTTCGGAATTGCCGATGGCTCCCACCTCGAAGCGGACAGGCGCGTGTTTCGCGTCGGCGCGCAGGTCGCTCTGTCCCACCCACAGGACCGGGCGATAGCCGCGGTCCAGCGTTTCGACCATCGCACCCGCCGTCAATGTTTCGACGCGCACGCGGCCTGTCTGCGTGTCGATCAACACGCCCGGCGTGAAGCAGGGCGGACCCAGATCGCCGCCGCCGCCGGAGACATCGAGCGGGCCTTGCGTGGTGACGGCGCTTGCGCCGGAAAGCGTTCCCGTCTGCAGGATCTGGCCGTCGGTGGGCGTGAACACCTCCCGCCCATCGGCGAGATAGAAGGTCGTGCCGGTATAGGTGACGGTGGATCCGCCCGACATGTTCACCGTGACGGTGTCACCGGGATAGGAACTCGTGACATCCCACCCGTCGATACTGTCGTTGTTGAACCGGTCGATGTCGCCGTCGTCGTTCTGGTCGACCAGATCGAAGCGCTGCGCCACGAGCGTCGTGCCCACGGGCGGCGGCGCGTAGGGGTCGATCACGTAGAACTGGTCGTTGAAGGTCGTGGGCATGCGTGAGGCCGAATCCGAATTCCGTTCGGTCGGTCATGCCGCATGATTCGGCCCGGTTTCGGGAACGAATGCGGTTTTGGCGTGGTTTTTCTTCGCAATTCGATTGAACCGGGCCCCAATCCGTCGGGGCCCGGCATGTTGCGAACAGGTTACTCCGCCGGGATCGCGGCCATGTCCTCGGAGATGGGATGGGCGAGCTTGTCCAGCATCTCCTTCGGGCAGACCTGCACGAAATTCCGAAGCTCGAGGTCCCAGTTCTGCAAGATACCCTTGGCCTTCTGGCTCTCGGTCTCCCGCGCATGGGCCGCGATCAGGCCCCTGAGCTGGGTCTCCCAGTGTTCGACCGTCACGGGGACGGTCACCAGCGTCTCGAGGTTCATGTTCGTTAGCGCGACACCGTCGGGATCATAGAGATAAGCCATCCCCCCTGTCATGCCCGCCCCGAAATTGGCACCGATGGAGCCCAGGATCACGGCGACGCCGCCGGTCATGTATTCGCAACCGTTGGAACCCACGCCCTCGACGACAACCCTGGCGCCGGAGTTGCGCACGGCGAAGCGTTCGCCGGCGCGGCCCGCCGCGAAGAGATACCCGTCCGTCGCGCCGTAAAGCACGGTGTTGCCAATGATGACGTTGTCCTCGGCCCGGAGCGGGCTGACCTGCGGCGGCTTCACCACGATGATCCCGCCCGACAGGCCCTTGCCGACATAGTCGTTTGCGTCGCCCGACACGATCAGCTTCAGGCCCGGCGCGGCGAAGGCGCCGAGGCTCTGGCCCGCCGAGCCTTCCAGCGCCACGGTCAGGTGATCGGGCTGCAACTGATTTCGCATCCCGAAGGCCTGCACGATATGGCTCGACGTGCGCGTGCCGATGGTGCGGTAGGTGTTCTGCACCGCGTAGCTCAACTGCATCTTCTCGCCATCCTCGAGGAAGCGATGGGCGTCCTTCACGATCTGGGCGTCCAGCGTGTCGGGCACGGCGTTGCGCGGCTTGTAGCGGTCATAGACGATCCGGTCCGCGCCATCGACGGTGATGAGCATCGGGTTGAGGTCCAGATCGTCCAGATGCGCGGCGCCCCGGCTGACCTGCGTCAGCAGATCGGCGCGCCCGATCACGTCGTCGAGCGACCGCGCCCCGATGGACGCGAGAGTCTCCCGCACCTCCTGCGCGTAGAAGGTGATGAGGTTGACGACCTTGTCCGCCGTGCCGGTGAACTTCTCGCGCAGGCTTTCGTCCTGCGTGCAGACGCCCACGGGGCAGGTGTTGGACTGGCACTGACGCACCATGATGCAACCCACGGCGATCAGGGCGGCGGTGCCGATGCCGTATTCTTCGGCCCCCATCATCGCCGCCATGACGATGTCGCGCCCGGTGCGCAGACCGCCATCGGTCCTGAGCGTCACGCGGTCGCGCAGGTTGTTCATGGCGAGCACCTGATGCGCCTCGGTCAGGCCCATCTCCCACGGCAGGCCGGCATACTTGATCGAGGTCGCGGGAGAGGCGCCGGTGCCACCGTTGTGGCCCGAGATCAGGATCACGTCCGCCTTGGCCTTGGCCACGCCGGCGGCGATCGTGCCGACGCCGGAGGACGCCACCAGCTTGACCGTGACCTTGGCGCGCGGATTGATCTGCTTGAGGTCGTAGATCAGCTGCGCAAGGTCCTCGATCGAGTAGATGTCGTGATGTGGCGGCGGCGAGATCAGCGTCACGCCCTCGGTCGAGTGGCGCAGCCGCGCGATCAGCTTGGTGACCTTCATGCCGGGCAGCTGTCCGCCCTCGCCGGGCTTGGCGCCCTGCGCGACCTTGATCTCGAGCTCCTCGCAATGGTTCAGGTATTCCGCCGTCACACCAAAGCGGCCCGAGGCGACCTGCTTGATCTTGGCCGACGGGTTGTCGCCGTTGGGCTCGGGCACGAAATGCGCCGGGTCCTCGCCGCCTTCGCCCGAGTCCGACTTCGCGCCGATCCGGTTCATCGCCACGTTCAGCGTCTTGTGCGCCTCGGGCGACAGCGCGCCCAGCGACATGCCGGGGGTGACGAAGCGCTTGCGGATCGCCGTGATGCTTTCGACGTCTTCTATGGGAATGGCCGGACCCAGCGGCTTGATGTCCAGCAGATCGCGCAGATGGATCGGCGGGTTCGACTTCATCTTGGCCGAGTACTGCTTCCACAGCTCGTAAGAGGCCCTGTTGCACGCCATCTGCAGCATGTGCATGCTCTGCGCTTCCCAGGCGTGCTTCTCGCCCGAACGGCGCGCCTTGTAGAAGCCGCCGATGGGCAGAACGTCCTGCCCGCGCAGCCAGCCGCGCGCGTGGACCTCCTCGACCTTCTTCTGCAGGCCGGACACGCCAATGCCCGAAATGCGCGAGATCATGCCGGGGAAGAACTCCGCCACCATGGCGCGCGACAGGCCCACGGCCTCGAAGTTGAGCCCTCCCCGGTAGGACGAGATCACCGAGATCCCCATCTTCGACATGATCTTGAGCAGACCCTGGTCGATGGCGGTGCGATAGCGCGCCATCGCCTCGGTCAGGCTGCCGTCGATCAGCCCGCGGGAAATCCGGTCGGCGATCGAATCCTGTGCAAGATAGGCGTTCACGGTCGTCGCGCCACAGCCCACGAGAACGGCGAAATAATGCGGGTCGATGCACTCGGCCGAACGCACGTTGAGCGAGCAGAAGGTGCGCAGCCCCTGCCGCGTCAGCCAGGAATGCACGGCACTCGTCGCAAGGATCATCGGCATCGGCACGCGGGATTCACCCTGGCCCTGGTCGGTCAGGATGATGTGACCCGCCCCCGAGCGCACGGCGTCCTCGGCTTCGGACCGGATCCGATCCAGCCCGCGACGCAGCGCGCCGGCCTCACCACCCGCGTCGAAGGTGCAGTCGATGGTCACGACGCTGTCGCCGAAATGGCCGACCATCTCCTCGAACTGCGCGTTGGCGACGAACGGGCTGTCGAGCACGAGGATCTCCGTCTGGCTCGAATCCTCGTCCAGCACGTTCTTGAGATTGCCAAAACGGGTCTTGAGGCTCATCACACGGTATTCGCGCAGGCTGTCGATCGGCGGGTTCGTCACCTGGCTGAAGTTCTGCCGGAAATAGTGGCTCAGCGGGCGATACTGGCTGGACAGAACCGCCGCCGGCGTGTCGTCGCCCATGGAGGCCAGCGCCTCCTTCCCGTCCTCGGCCATGGGGGCGAGGATCTGCTCCAGCTCCTCGATGGAGTAGCCCGCCGCCACCTGACGGCGACGCAGCTCCGCACCGTCGAACAGCGCTTTCTCGGCTACGCTCTCGGTCTCCTTGGCGAGGTCGGTGATCTTGCCAACCCAGTCGCCGAAGGGGCGTGCGGCGGCAAGCGCATCCTTGATCTCTGTGTCGTGGAACAGCTTCTGCTCTTCCATGTCCACGGCGATCATCTGGCCCGGGCCCAGCGCGCCCTTCTCGACGACGGTCGCCTCGTCCACGGGAACCATGCCGGTCTCCGACCCCGCGATCATCAACCCGTCGCCGGTGACCACGTAACGCATCGGACGCAGCCCGTTCCGGTCGAGCCCCGCGCAGACCCAGCGCCCGTCGGTCATGGCCAGCGCGGCGGGACCGTCCCAGGGCTCCATCACCGAGTTGCAGTAGGAATACATGTCCTGCCATGCCTGCGGCAGTTCGGTCGCGGTCTGGCTCCAGGCCTCGGGCACCAGCATCGTCTTCGCCATCGGCGCGTTGCGGCCGGCGCGCACCAGAACCTCGAACACGGCGTCAAGCGCGGCGCTGTCCGAGGCGCCGCCCGCGATGATCGGTTTGATATCCTCGGCCATCTCGCCGAAATACGCGGACGACAGGCGGATCTCGTGGGACTTCATCCAGTTGATGTTGCCCTTCAGCGTGTTGATCTCGCCGTTATGGGCAAGCATGCGGAAGGGCTGCGCCAGCCACCATTGCGGGAAGGTGTTGGTGGAATAGCGCTGGTGATAGATCGCGAAAGCGCTTTCGAAGCGTTCGTCCATCAGGTCGGGATAGAACTCGCCAACCTGCTCGGCCAGCATCATGCCCTTGTAGATGATCGACCGGCAGCTGAGCGAACAGAGGTACAGCTCCTTGATGCCGGCGCTCGCGGCGGCCTTCTCGATGCGGCGGCGGATGACGTAAAGCTCGCGTTCGAAGGTCTCCTCGTCCACGCCCTTGGAGTTCGAGATGATGATCTGCTCGACCTCGGGCCGGGTCGCGTTGGCCTTTTCGCCCAGGACGGTGACGTTCACCGGAACGTGGCGCCAGCCATAGATGTAGTAGCCCATGCGCAGAACCTCGGATTCCACGATGGTCCGGCAGGCCTCCTGCGCGCCGAAATCGGTGCGCGGCAGGAACACCTGGCCCACCGCCATCAGCTCGTTCTTGCGCGGCTCGTGCCCGGTGCGGACAACCTGATCGTAGAAGAAGGCGGGCGGGATCTGCACATGGATACCCGCGCCGTCGCCGGTCTTGCCATCGGCATCCACGGCACCCCGGTGCCACACGGCCTTGAGCGCGTTGATCCCGTTTTCAACGACCTTTCGGCTGGGCTTTCCGTCGATGGACACGACAAGGCCCACCCCGCAGGAGGAATGTTCCTCCGCCTCGGAATAGAGCCCGTTTTCGGCCATCCACTCGCGCTTCGCGGCCTCGGCGGCGGCCCAGTTGGCGTCATACTCGGTCATCATGTTCTCTCCCATTCGGGCCGGGTCCGTTTTCCTCTAGGAAAACGTCCCGGAAAACTCGATTTTCCCGGCCCCCTGAAGGGGGCGTCGATCATCGGCTCACACGCCAGAGCGTGTCATCGCCCAGCGCGCTCATCATGTCGCCGCAATCGTAGAGCGGCTGCATGCTGAGGAACCCGGATTCCCCCGGCTCCGCGAATTCCATCGGGCTGTAATTGCCCTCGAATGTCTCGCCCGAGGGCAGTGTCACGGTTTCCAGCCCACCGAAGAACAGCCCCCAGCCCTCATGCACGAACTGGTTGCCCTCGGTCCGGCGCGGCCCGTCCGGCGTGCCGTATTCATAGGCGAACTCGGTCACCTGCAGCTCGTGGCCATCCACGGTGACGCTCTCTCCGGTCAGCCGGTCGAACCCGGTATAGTCGCGCTGGGACGTGCCCGTGGCGGTTTCCTCGCGGATCGAGAACACCATCGTGTCGCGGCCGGTTTCCAACAGTTCGCTCAGGCTGGCCGGGTCCTCTTCGGGCTCGATCAGCGTATCGGTCCCGCCACCCCGCAGGCTCCACGACCGGAGCCAGCGGAACTCCGCGTCAGTAAAGCTGAGGTAGAAGGCTCCGTCCTGATCCAGCGTCGCGCGCCAGTGGGTGCCTTCGGGGTCGGCCTCGCAGCTCCAGTGGTGCGACACGAGGCAGGACCGTGACTGCACCGTCAGGAACGCCGTGCAGCCCTCGGGCACCTGGAACAGGCGCGGGCCGTCCTGCGCCAGCGCCGGAGCGCCTGGCACCGCAAGGATGGCGACGCACAGAAGGGTTCGCAGCGATGTCATTCCGCCGCCACCCCGGCACCCTGCGCGCCGATGCCCGGAGCCATGACCTTTTCGAGGATTGCCTCCGCCGCCTCGCGCCCGTCGCGGATGGCCCAGACAACAAGGCTCGCGCCGCGCACGATGTCGCCCACGGCATAAACACCCGGCAACGCAGTCTCGTGGCTTCGGAAATCGGCCTTGATCGTGCCCCAGCGTGTCACCTCCAGATCGGGACAGCCCCAGAGCGTCGGCAGGTCCTCGGGCTCGAAACCCAGCGCCTTGATGACAAGATCCGCATCCTCGACATAATCGGCGCCCTCGATCAGCTCCGGCGCCTGGCGGCCTGTCGCGTCGGGCTGTCCAAGGCGCATCTTCTGCACCATCACGCCCTCGACGGCGTCGCCGGTGAAGCCCTTGGGCGCGGTGAGCCAGACGAATTCGACGCCCTCCTCCTCGGCATTGGCGACCTCCCGCTGGGAACCGGGCATGTTCGCCCGGTCGCGGCGGTAGAGGCATTTGACGCTGGTGGCCCCCTGCCGGATGGCGGTGCGGACGCAGTCCATCGCCGTGTCGCCGCCACCGATGACGACCACGCGCTTGCCCCCGGCGTTCAGTTCACCGCTCGTGTATTCGGGAACATCGTCGCCGAAGCCGACGCGGTTGGAGGCGGTCAGGTAGTCGATGGCGCGCACGATGCCCGTCGCGCCGACACCGGGCGCGGGCAAGTCCCGCGACTTGTAGACGCCGGTCGCGATCACGACGAAGTCATGCTTCGCGCGGATCTCGTCGAAACCGATGTCCTCGCCCACGTTGCAGTTCATCACGAACGCGACGCCGCCATCCTCGAGCTGGGCGTTGCGGCGCATCACGACGTCCTTCTCCAGCTTGAAGCCGGGGATGCCGTAGACCATCAGCCCCCCCGACCGGTCGTAGCGGTCGTAGACGGTGACCTGCAGGCCCGCGCGGCGCAACATGTCGGCCGCGGCGAGGCCCCCGGGCCCTGCGCCGATGATGCCGACCGACTCGGGACGCTCCGATACGGGCCGGATCGGCTGAACCCAGCCTTCGTCCCACGCGGTGTCGGTGATGTATTTCTCGACCGAGCCGATGGTGACCGTGCCGTGGCCCGACTGCTCGATCACGCAATTGCCCTCGCAAAGCCGGTCCTGCGGACAGATACGGCCGCAGATCTCGGGGAAGGTGTTGGTGGCCTGGCTGAGCTCGTAGGCCTCGCGCAGGCGACCCTCGGCGGTCAGCTTGAGCCAGTCGGGAATGTTGTTGTGCAGCGGGCAATGGGTCTGGCAATAGGGCACGCCGCACTGGCTGCAGCGGCCGGCCTGCTCGGCGGCTTTCTCACGCGCGTATTCGCCGTAGATCTCGTCGAAATCCTCGGTGCGCTGGTCCGCTTCCCGCTTTTCCGGCATTTCCTTGCCGACGGTCACGAATTTCAACATGGGTTGCTTGGCCACGGAACTTCTCCCATTCTCAGACGGTCCGTATATCGAGCGTCGGCCTGGATAAAAAGACAGTACTGCTGACCTAATAAGGAATTTTCTTCTCTGCCCACGCCCCGCTCGCCGGCCATACCTGCAGATAAAGGTATCATTCCGGACCTAGTTCCAAAAAACCCTTGAAAACCATTTCTCTAAAGACAGACCGATTCGCCGTTCATGAGCCTCTTTCATCTCCTCCTCGTTGCCCTGATCCAGGGCATCACCGAATTCCTGCCGGTCTCCTCTTCCGGGCACCTGATCCTTCTGCCGAATCTCTCGGGATTGCAGGATCAGGGCCAGGTCATCGACGTCGCCGTGCATGTCGGAACGCTGGGTGCCGTGGTTCTCTATTTCTGGCGTGACGTGAGACTTGGACTGTCGGGCATCCCGCGCATGCTGACGGGCCGGATCGACACGCCCGGATCGAAGCTTGCCTTCCTGCTGGCCGTCGCCACGGTGCCGGTGATCGTCGCGGGACTGATCCTGCAGGTCACCGGCCTCGCAGACGCCATGCGGAGCGTCACGGTCATCGGCTGGACCATGCTGATCTTCGGCATCGTCCTTTACTGGGCGGATCAGCGCGGGCCGCAGACCAAGCGCGACGGCGACTGGAGCTTGCGCGACGCGATCAACATGGGGCTCTGGCAGGCGGTCGCGCTGATCCCCGGCACGTCGCGGTCGGGCATCACGATCACGGCGGGCCGGATGCTGGGCTACGACAGGGAATCGGCCGCGCGGCTCGCCATGCTGATGTCGATCCCCACGATCGTCGCCTCCGGTGTCCTTCTGGGGGCCGGGGTCATTGCCGAGGCCGACGTGCAGGCCGCGCGGGACGGGGCGATCGCGGCGGGCATGGCCTTCGCCGCCGCGCTGGCGGCGCTGGTCCTGATGATGCGGCTTCTGAAAACAGTCAGCTTCACGCCCTACGTGATCTACCGCGTGATCCTAGGCGTGATCCTGCTATGGCTGGGATACAGCGGTGCGCTTACGACCGCTTGAGCCTTTTGGCGCTTTCCTTGCTCACGTTGAACTGGCCGGACGGGCGATAGGGCCAGAGGTAGTCCTCGATCACCAGTTCCATGGCCGTGGGGTGAATCCCGAGGTCATCGAACGTCTTCCGGCCCTCGGCCACGACATTGTCCTGACGCAGGTTCTTCACCTGGTCCCGGGTCAGAAGCCCGTTGTGGAACAGCCCCAGCGTCACGGACTGCAAAAGGTCGAACGCCGCGCCCATGATACCTGCGATCCAGAACGGCACGCCCACGATCAAACGGCGGCGGCGGATCACCTTCAGCATCATCTGCATGAGTTCGCGGAAGGTTCGGATCTCGGGGCCGCCAAGCTCGTAGATGCCCGGCTGCGCCCGACCGGTGACACCCATGACGGCGGCCTGGGCCACGTCATCGACATAGACCGGCTGAAACCGGGTGTTTGCGCCGACCACCGGCAGGACCGGGGACATGCGCGTCATCTGCGCGAATCGGTTGAAGAATTCGTCCTCCGGGCCGAACACGATCGACGGACGCAGGATCACGGCACGCGGAAACGCCTCCAGCACCGCGGCCTCGCCCAGCGCCTTGGTGCGGGCATAGTCGCTGCGGCTGTCCTCATCCGCGCCGATGGCCGAGATCTGGACAAACGTCTCGGCGCCTTCCTCGGCCGCCAGTTTCGCGATCCGGGCGGCGCCGTGATGCTGCACCAGGCCGAAGGTGTTCTTGCCCCGCGCGGCGAGGATGCCCACGCAATTGACCACCGCGTCCGCGCCATGGATCGCCGCGCGGACGCTGTCGTCGTCGCGGATATTCGCGAAAATCGGCTCCACCTGCCCGACGGTGCCGTAGGGGCGCACGAAGATCGCCTCGTTCGGGCGGCGCACGGCCACGCGCACGCGCCAGCCTTCCTTGGCCATGCGACGTGCGATGTAGCGCCCGACGAAGCCTGATCCGCCGAAAATCGTGACGAGTTTCGTCATGCCCGAGACCCTCCGCAATGAAGCATGGCCGGTGATAGGGGCAGCCATCTGGTGTCACAAGGCGCAAATCGTCCCAACCGAACCGGCATGGGCCTGCGCCGACTCGAACTTGCGGGGCGTGTGCGTTAGGTATGTTCGAATGACGGTTGTATACAGATTCATTGTTCTTTGCGTTCTGTCCCTGAGCGCGAGCCTTGCCGCGACCGCGCAGCAGGTGGAGCTTTCCGCGCCGGGCGCGGAGGAAGAACTTGTCGCCGCGCTGCGCGCGAACTCCCTCCTGCTGCGCGATAACGAGGAAACGGTGCCCACGTCGCAGGACATCGTCGCGAGCGCGCGCGCGGACTATCGCAGGCTCATGGCCACGCTTTATCAGTACGGGCATTTCTCGCCTGTCGTGCGGATCACGCTGGACGGGCGCGAGGCCGCGAACCTGTCGCCCTTCGCCGTTCCCGACCGGATCGGACGGATCGAGATCAGCGTGGACACCGGACCGGAATACACCTTCGGCTCGGCCGAGATCGGGCCGCTGGCCGGGAACACGCAATTGCCCGAGGCGTTCCAGCCGGGCGGAGCCGCAACGACACCCGTACTGCAGGAGGCCACGCGTGTCGCTCTCGAGCGCTGGCGGGAACAGGGGCGCGCGATCGCGGAAGTCTCGGACCAGCGCATCACCGCACGCCATGGCGATGCGACACTCGATGCCGCCATCACGATCACGCCGGGGCCTGTCGTCAGCTTCGGTCAGCTGATCCCCCGGGGGCAGAGCCGGATGCGTGCCGAGCGGATCATAGAGATCGCGGGCCTGCCGGAAGGGGTCACCTATTCGCCGGCACTGCTGGACAGGGCGACGGAACGGCTGCGCGACACCGGGGTCTTTTCCGCGGTCGCGCTGGGCGAACAGCCGCTTGGGCCGGGCGACACCATGGATATCGTCGCCACGGTGGCCGAATCGCCGCCGCGCCGCTTCGGCTTCGGGGCCGAGCTGTCGACGGATTCAGGCGCGCGGGTCAGCGCCTTCTGGCTGCACCGGAACCTCTTTGGCGGCGCGGAACGCCTGCGCCTCGACGGCGAGATCCGCGGCATCGGCGAGGGCGAGCTGTCGGTCGATGAGGTGGACGGGGTCGATGTCATCCTGAACGCGAGGATATCCCGTCCGGCGACCTTCACGCCCGATACGCTGGCCTATGCGGAGATCGAAGTCGCAGGCCTCGACGAACCGTCGTATCGCCTTGCGGGTATCGGCGTGGAGGCAGGTGTCGAGCACTGGTTCTCGCCCAAGCTGGAGGGGGCGCTTGGCGTCGGTCTGCGGACGACCCGCTTCGAGGACGCGCGTGGCACGCGGAACACCACCTTGCTCTTTCTTCCCGGCGAGCTGACCTGGGACAATCGCGACGATGCGCTCAACCCGACCAGCGGCGTCTACATGATCGGGACGGCGAAACCCTTCGTCACGCTCGACGATGGGGCGGGGGCACGGCTGACCGCGGATGCGCGCGGCTATCTCGGGATCGGGGCGGAGGACCGCACGGTTCTGGCGGCACGGGGGCAACTCGGCGTGCTCTTCGGCGGCGATGTCGATCTGATCCCGCCCGACGACCTGTTCTACTCGGGCGGGTCCGGGACGGTGCGCGGACAGGACTACCAGTCGCTCGGCGCGCTGCAGCGGGGTGTGCCCTCCGGCGGGCGCAGCTTCGGCGCGCTGTCGGCCGAGGTGCGTCAGTCGCTGGGCGACAGCAATCTCGGCCTCGTGCTGTTTGCCGACGCCGGTTACGTGGGATCGGATGCGGGGTTCCGGGACGGCGACTGGCATGCCGGGGCGGGCATCGGCCTGCGCTACGACACACCGTTCGGACCGATCCGCGTGGACCTTGCGACACCCGTGCGGCGCGGTGCCGTGGGCGAGGACATCTTCCTCTATATCGGCATCGGGCAGGCGTTCTGATGCGCGGTCTCGTCCTTGCCATCCTGTGTGCCGTCACGCTCGCCCATCCGCTCCAAGCGCAGGAGGACGATGACCGCGGCCGGTTGATCCGGCTGATCGAGTCGCAACTGTCCGAGGGTGAGAACCGGCAGGTCCGCATCGACGGCTTTCGCGGCGCGCTGTCGTCCGAGGCGTCGCTCGACCGGCTGAGCATCTCGGACGCGGATGGGGAGTGGCTGATCCTCGAGGATGCGCGGCTCAACTGGCGGCGTCTGGCGCTGCTGTCTGGCGCGCTGGAGGTCGATGCGCTGACTGCGGAACGGTTGACGGTCGTCCGGCCACCCCTGCCCCCCGAAGGCCCCGACCTGCCCGCGCTGGAGGCCACGCCCTTCGCCCTTCCCGACCTTCCCGTGAGCATCAATATCGGCGAGATCGCGATCGCCGAGGTGGAGCTTGGCGAACCGATCATCGGCATTCCCGCCACCCTGTCCGTCGCGGGTTCCGCGCAGCTCGCGGGCGGGTCGGGCAGCGCCGATCTCCGGATGGAACGGCTGGACGGTGCGGAGGGGACCTTCGTCCTCGATGCCGGCTTCGACAACGCGACGCGCGTTCTGGACATCGACCTGCTGCTCGACGAGGGCGAGGGCGGCCTCGCAGCGGAGCTTCTGAACATCCCCGACACACCGGCCCTGCGCCTCGCGATCGCGGGCGAAGGCCCGCTGGAGGATATCGAGGTCGACCTCGGTCTGGCGACGGATGACGTCGAGCGGGTCGACGGTGTGCTGCGCAGTTCGGTGATGGAGGGCGACGCCGGCCAGCGCATCGTGATCGACATCGCCGGCGACCTCCAGCCGCTGGTGGAGGCGCAATACCGGCCATTCTTCGGTGGCGAGAGCACCCTGTCGGCTCGCGTGGAACGTCCCGAGGACGGATCGACCCGACTGAGCGACTTGAACCTTGCCACCGCGGCGGTGCTTCTGGAGGGCGGCGTCACGCTCGATGCGCAAAACCGTCCGAGTTTCATCGAGATCACGGGGCACATAGAACCGCCCGGTGGAGCGGAACGAATACTGCTGCCGGTGCCCGGTGCGGCGACCAGTCTGCAGGCGGCCGACTTGAGCGTGAGTTTCGATGCGGCCACGGGCGACACCTTCGTGCTGTCGGCTGCGCTCGACGCTCTGGATGTCGATGACTTCGCGATAGATGCGGCACAGATCGAGGCCATGGGCCGGATCACGCCCTCCGACACCGGTATCGCCGGGGTCACCGCCGATCTCGAGGTCGGCCTGACCGGCATGGCGCACACGGACCCGGATCTGAACGAGGCCATCGGCACCACGACGTCCTTCAGCACAAGTGTGGACTGGTCCCGGGATGCGCCGCTCCGTCTGAGCGAGATCACATTGGCCGCCGGAAACCTCTCGGCCACGGGCGACGTCTCCGCACGGCTGGAGGAGGCGACGCTTCCGGTGGATTTTGACCTCGAGGCGGAGGCTGCGGACCTCTCGCGCTTCTCGGCGCTGAGCGGTCAGCGCCTCTCCGGTTCCTTGGAGGCGGACTTTTCCGGCAGCACCGAGGCGCTGTCCGGCGCGTTCGATATCCGCCTTGCGGGCAACGCGCGGGATCTGCGCGCCGATCCGGCGGTTCCGGCGGCGTTACTTGCCGGCGAAACACGTCTCGATCTGCAGGCGTCGCGCGACACCGAGGGCGTGCGCATCGACGCGCTGACCGTCGACGGGACCCAGATCGCCCTCGATGCATCGGGGGATCTGTCGTCGCAGGGCGGCGGGCTTTCCGCGACGGCGCGCCTTGCGAACCTCGGACTCTTCACCTCCGCCGTCAGCGGCCCCGCCAGCATCACCGCCGAGATCGCCAGCGCGACCGAGGGCTGGACCGTCGATGCCACGCTCGACGGGCCGGGCGGGATCAGGGCGCAGACTGACGGGCGCGTGGGCCTTTCGGGTGGGCGCGTGGATCTCAGGGCCGTCGGATCGCTGCCGCTGGCGCTGGCCAACCAGTTCATCGCACCCCAATCCCTGAACGGGCAGTTGAGTTTCGATCTCGGCGTTCAGGGCGAACCGGGCCTCAACGCGGTGTCTGGACGGCTCTCGACCAGCGGCGCACGACTCGTCGCCCCGACGTTCCGCATCGCCCTCGACGATGTCGCGCTCGACGCGTCGCTCAACGGCGGGCGGCTCGACCTCGATGGGGGCGCCGCCGTATCCTCCGGGGGCCGTATCGGGCTGGGCGGAAGGATCGATCTGGGCGGTCCGGGCATGCCGGGCGGGATCGACATAACGCTCGACGCCGTGCGCCTCGTCGATCCAACCCTTTACGAAGTGCTCGTCGCACGGGGAAACCTGTCCGTCACCGGGCCGCTTGCGCAGGCCCCACGCCTTGGCGGACAAATCGACCTCGGCCCCTCGGAGCTGCGGGTGCCCGAAGCCGGACTTGGCGCCGCACCGCCGATCCCGGAAATCGCCCACGTGGGGGAGACTGCCGCAGAACGCCGGACCCGCGAGGCGGCGGGACTTCTGGCCTCGCAGACAGATTCGGGCGGCTCCGGCGCAATCGGTCTCGACCTCGAGATCAACGCACCCGGCCGGATCTTCCTGCGTGGGCGCGGGATCGACGCCGAGTTCGGCGGCGCGATCCGCATCACCGGCACCTCCGCCGCCGTCATTCCAGCTGGCCAGTTCGATCTGATCCGGGGCCGCATCTCGATCCTCGGTACGCGGCTCGACCTCACGGAAGGCTCCGCGACGCTTCAGGGCGATTTCGATCCGTTCCTGCGTCTGCGCGCCGAAAGCCGGGCGGGCGCCTATCGGATCATCTTCTCTGTCGAAGGTCCGGCCTCCGCGCCCGAGATATCGCTCAGCTCCGATCCCTTCCTGCCCGAGGACGAGATCCTCGCGCAGCTCCTGTTCGGGCGGTCGGTGTCGGCGCTGTCCCCGGTGCAGCTTCTGCAACTGGCCGACGCGGCGAGCTCACTGGCGGGGGGGAGCACCGATGGCGGTCTTCTGTCGAACATCCGCGAGGGGCTGGGGCTGGATGACCTCGACCTTCAGACCGATGAGGAAGGCAACGCCGCGGTGCGCGCCGGGCGCTATCTGTCGGACAACATCTATACCGATGTGACCATCGGCGCGGAGGGCGAAAGCGAGCTGTCGCTCAACATCGACCTGACCCCGGACATCACCGCGCGCGGCAGTTTTTCATCGGACGGCAGCAGCGGCCTCGGCGTGTTCTTCGAGCGCGATTACTGACCGCTTGCCGGATTGCCGCGACGGCGCGCGGCAGCTTGTTGACACGTCCCCGACCCCGCGATATCAGCCGCATCCACGACACCTGCCCAGGTGGCGGAATTGGTAGACGCGCTGGCTTCAGGTGCCAGTGGCCGCAAGGCCGTGGAGGTTCGAGTCCTCTCCTGGGCACCATAATCCCGAACGAAATCAAAGATTTCCGGGGGTCGCACGTCGGATCACTACACATTCGCTACACAGATGCGGAGTGCAGTGATCGTGCAACTCGTTGTGAACATGGAATACTTGGCGCAAGATTCGAGGTCTGGACGCTACCGTTACAGGCGTCGTGTCCCCGGTGAACTCATCAAGCTGATCGGCAAACGCGAGTTCTCGATCTCGCTCAAGACCACAGACCAGCGGCTGGCCCTTGAGCGGTACGACCGCGTACATCGCGAAGTCGAGTTGGAGATCGAGGCAGCTCGGGCCATCGATCCAGTGGATGCCAATCACAGGGCAACACTGCAGACTCTGAGAAAGCATGATCTGGTCGCACCGACCCTGAAGTCGCTCGCGCCCGTGACGTTCCAGGCTGATCCCGAGACGTTCAAGAAGTTCACCGATGCGGCCCTTCGCGCCCCCGATCATGAGTTCGACCGGATCGTCGAAGCCAAGTTCTTCGGGGTTCAGGAGCCGCCACTGCGCCTGTCCAAGGCCACACAAGCCTATCTCGACGAACACCGCGATGGAGACAACGAGAACGACCTGCGAAAGCAGACGAAGCTCGTTGTCGATCTTGTCAAGGAAGTGACCAAGGAGTCGGACCCGCTCGTCGAGGCCATCGACATCGATGTGGCCTATGCTTTCCGCGACGCCATGCGGGCCAAGGGATCAGCTCGCGGCACCATCAAGCGCCGGATCAACACCATCCGCGCGCTTCTGAACTTCGCGAAGCAGCGGTTTCAACTGACGGGCTATGTGAACCCGTTCAGCGGCCTCGACGTCCCCAAGACCGCCTCGGATCGCCGCGCGAAAGACAGTCGATTGCCTCTGACGGTCGAAGAGATCAAACGGTGCAATCCGTTCGTGATGGCGAAGAATGCCGACATCGCCGATCTCTGGATCATGATGATGTTCACCGGGGCAAGACCTCGGGAGCTTCTCGGTCTGGAATGGCAAGACGTCGATCTCGACCACGATGTTCCGCATGTCATCATCCGTCCGAACGCGATCAGAGGGGTCAAGACGGACACCTCTGTCCGCAAGGTCCCTTTGGTCGGCAAGGCTCTCGAAGTCGCGCGCTCACGCGCCAAGCAAACGGCGAAGCAAGCACATGGAGCGGTACCAGTCTTCCCCCGGTATGCGTCCACAAGCGGGTACAACACTGCCTCGAACCTCATGACGAAGGCGATGAAGCAAGCGGGCGTGTGGGAGCGGATCACGAAAGTCCCCTATTCCTTGCGGCACTCGCACAAGGATTGGATGCGGAGGGTCGCGCCCGAGTATTGGGTCAACCTGATCCACGGACACGCGCAAGGCGGGATCGCGGGCAACTATGGTGGGGACGATATGCTTGACCAGCTAGCGCGCTACGTAGAGCAAGCCTGTCGAAGCGCAGGGGTATGGGAGCTCTAGGCGACACATCATCTTGTTGAGGTGAAGTGGGAGTTATGCTAGATTTGGTCCGTTCGACTCAGCTTCGGCCCCAGGTCCTTCGACGCTGGTGGTGCGGAGGCTGAGCACCGATCCGGGTTCTCCGGTGAGGTGCGGATCGTCGCGGAAGCTCAAGG
>LJSY01000016.1 GCA_001314805.1 Rhodobacteraceae bacterium HLUCCO18
AGGTGGTCGGACATGTATGCAGCCTGTTCAGCGACGAGGAATGCTACAACTTCTTCAGAGCAGCAGGATACCAAACCGATTAAACGCGACACGCTCTAGCCCGTTTCGGCGATCGCTCCGTTCGACAGGGTGCCGACCCCGCTGATCTCCACGTCGACGACGCTTCCGGGCGTGACGAACAGCTGCGGTTCGCGGTGGTTGCCCACACCGCCGGGCGTGCCCGTGGCGATCACGTCTCCGGGTTTCAGCGTCGTCACGGTCGAGGCATAGGCGATGAGCTCGGGGATGGAGATCGCCATGTCGCTGATCGGCGTGTGCTGCTCCACGTTGCCGTTCACGCGCGTGGTCAGGCTTTGCGCGGTGATGTCGCCGACCTCGTCGGGGGTGACAATCCACGGGCCGAAGCCGCCCGACGCCTCGAAATTCTTGCCCGGCCAGAACTGTGTCGTGTGGCTCTGGAAATCGCGGATGGAGCCGTCGTTGAAGCAGGAATACCCTGCGATTTGATCCCAGGCGTCGGCCTCGGCGATGTGGCGGCCGGGCTTGCCGATGATGACCGCAAGCTCGCCCTCGTAGTCGAACCGGTCGCTCGCCGCGGGGCAGACCAGCGGGCTGCCATGGCCCACGACGCTGTCGGGGTAGCGGGTAAAGATCGTCGGCTTCTCGGGCTTGGCGCGCCCGGTCTCGAGGATGTGGGGCAGGTAGTTGAGCCCGATGCACAGGATCTTTTCGGGGTTCGTGATCGGAGGCAGAAGCGTCACATCGGCAAGCTCCAGCGCCGGGCCCGCGCCCTCCAGCTCCGACAGCGCATCGGCGGCGATCACCGCGCGCAGGTCGGGATAGCGCTCACCCAGCACGGCGGATGCGTCATGCACGCGTGTCCCGTCCGTGGTGCCGTAGCCTGCGCTTCCGTCCTTCCGCTTAAAGGAAACGAGCCGCATGTCCTGATCCTCCGGTCTGTTCTTTCGCGCCCCCAAAGACCGTTCCGGCCCGGAAAATGCAACCGGTCTTTCGCGCCGCGTCCACAGAGCCTGTGCGCGACATCACAGGACGTGGCCGCTATGTTGGGATATGACCATGTATCGCCCGAGGAGGAGCGTCCCATGCCGCAGAACGATATCCGCAAGATCCAGGTACAGGGCGTGCATCACATCACGCTCAACGGCGCCGACCGCCAGACCTCGATCGATTTCTGGGAGGGGGTGCTGGGCATGCCCTTCATCTTCGATCAGCCCAATCTCGACGATCCGAACCAGGGGCATCTCTATTTCGACCCCGGTGACGGTCGGCTGATCACGATCTTCACCGACGAGGACCGAAAGCCTGACGCCACGCCGGTACCCGAGGCTGTCGGATCGCTTCATCATCTCGCCTTCAACGTCAGCCAGGCGAGTTTCTGGCAGATCGCCGAACGTCTCGACGCGCGGGGCGTGTCGCATTCCGGGCCTGTGGACCGGGGTTTCATGGACTCGATCTATTTCCGCGATCCGCTGGGTCTCAGGATCGAACTTGCGAGTTATCGGTTCTTCCCGCCCGAAGGCTGTCGCGAGGCGGATGTGATGATCGAGGCGCACCGCGTCCGTGTCGAGCGCGGCGACCACCACATCGACAAGGTGCACCTGGCCGATGCGCTCGAGCGTCTGACCGAGCGCCGCCACGCGTCGCTGTCGTCCGACCGCAGTCCCAAAAAGGGCTACTAGGCGGCGGCCTTGCTCCGGCAGTAGCAGGAGGCGCGGATCGGAACCGTCGCGCGGGCCGCGGCCTTGTCGAGTTGCAGCTTGATGTGCCGCGCCTCCGTCTCCTCGCCACGGCGGGTGAGGCATTCGTGCAGGCCGTGCAGGCTCCAGACATTGCCCGGGTGCTGGCAGGCGCGCGCGAGCGTGTCGTCGAGCCCCAGATCGGCGCGATAGACGGCCTCCGCCTCCTCGAAGCGGCCCGCCTCCATCAAGAGCGCGCCGAGCGCGTGGCGGGCGGGCTGCATCCAGCCCCATGGCTCGTCGTAAAGCAGACCGTCGTCGATCACGACGGACCGGCGCAGATGGTCCAGCCCCTCCTCGATGCGACCGGCCTTGAAGGCCAGTTCGCCCTCCATCATCGCCTCGCCGACCTCCAGCACATCCGCTGCAGTGTTGTTGAAGACCATCCAGTCGTCGGGAAGCATGGCGCGCGCTGCCACGGCCCTGTCGCGTTCCCCGGCCGCCTCGCCATGGCGCCCCAGATTGGCCAGCGCCACCGCGCGGGCCTGATGCATGGCGCAGGTGGTGTACTTGTAGAGATCGGGATCGACGGGCAGGGCCATGTCGAGGACGTCCTGCCACATGCCGAAGCGGATCATCACATGCACTTTCTTGCCCCAGAAGCTTTCGAAAAGTTCGGGCAGGAAGCGCACGACGTCCTCCGGCAGCATCTCGATCAGCCGGTCGGACGCCGCCAGCGCCACCTCGGGCTGGCCGAGGAACATCGCGCCATAGGCTTCGAAATGCACGTTGTGGATGCGATAGACGGTGTAGAAATTCTTGGCGCCGTGCAGCGCCTCGTATTTCCGGTCGATCCGGGCGGCCTTGCGGTTGCGCGCCACCACGTTCTGGTAGTCGCCGCAGAGCACGTCGATATGGGTCGCCATGTGGATCAGGTGGCCGCTGTCGGGCACCAGCTCGGTCAGCCGGTCGCCATGTTTCAGCGCGGCCTCGGGCGTGGGCGACATCTCCATCAGGTGGATGTACATGTGCAGAAGCCCGGGATGGTCCCACGCGCCCGGCACGGCGGCGAAGGCGTGTTCCAGCACCGCTTGCGCCTCCAGCGTCGAGGCGCCCTCCGCCGGCTGGCCCGACGGCAGGTCCCACAACAGCCAAGGCGTGCGGTTCATCAGCGCCTCGGCGAAGATCGTGATGACGTCCAGATCGTTGCCATGCCGTCCGTGGACCTCGCGCATCGCGTCGGAAAACGCGTCGTTCCACGGGGCGAAATCCTCGATCCCCGGGTCGGTCGGGTAGCGGCCCGCCAGCGCATCGATCAGGTCGTTCTCAACGGGGCTCAGGCTGTCGCGCAGAGCCTTGGCCATTTCCAGCGTTTCATGGGCCCGGGCCAGCGTCTCGCGCCGCTCGTCCTCGGTGAAGAACTCCCACGGCTTGTTGTAGTTGGGGCCAACGGCATAGGCGAGACCCCATAGCGCGACGCCGCAGCCGGGGTCTTCGGCGATCGCCTCTTCGAAGGCCTCCGCCGCGGCTTCGTGGTTGTAGCCGTAAAGCCAGATCAGCCCACGGTCGAAGGCCGCCTGCGCCCTGGCGGAGCCAGTGGTCACGGCGCGCGTGTAGGGGCCGAGGTCGAAATCCTGTGTCATGGGGCCACACTCCGAAATCGTGTCGGCCTGTCCCGGCCTTGGCCGGAACGCTAGCACACCTGCGGGGCGGCCACGCACTGTTTCGCGGTGGACACCGGGCATGGCACTGCTACTTTCGCAGCCCGGTCAATTTGCGGAGGGTGTGATGGCGAAACTGGCGTTTCTGGGTCTGGGCGTGATGGGCTACCCGATGGCGGGACACCTCAAGGCGGCCGGTCACGAGGTCACGGTCTACAACCGGACGAGCGCAAAGGCGGAGAAATGGGCGGCCGAGCATGGTGGCGCCCAAGCCGCGACGCCGCGCGAGGCGGCCGAGGGTGCGGAGTTCGTCATGGCCTGTGTCGGCAATGACGACGATCTGCGGTCGGTCGTGCTGGGCGAGGATGGGGCGCTGGCGGGCATGTCCAAGGGCGCCATCTTCGTCGATCACACCACGGTTTCCGCGCTTGTGACGCGGGAGTTGGCCGATGTGGCGGGCGAAACCGGCATCGGCTGGGTCGACGCGCCGGTCTCCGGCGGTCAGGCGGGGGCCGAGAACGGCCAGCTCGTCATCATGTGCGGCGGGGCGGAGGCCCATTTCGCGGCGGCCGGGCCGATCATCGACGCCTATTCCAAGTTGACCGAGCGCTTCGGTGACGTCGGCTCGGGGCAGATCACCAAGATGGTCAACCAGATCTGCATCGTGGGCGCGATCCAGTCGGTCTCGGAAGGTCTCTACTTCGCCAAGACCGCCGGGCTCGACGCCAAGAAGGTCGCGGCACTGGTCAGTCAGGGCGCGGGCGGGTCGTGGCAGCTTGCCAACCGGGCCGACACGATGATCGACAACCATTTCAACCACGGTTTCGCCGTCGACTGGATGCGCAAGGATCTCGGGATCGCGCTGGAGCAGGGCAAGGAGATGGGTCTGTCGCTGCCGGTGACGGCGCTGGTCGACCAGTTCTACGCCGAGGTGCAGCAGTTGGGCGGCGGGCGCTGGGACACCTCCAGCCTGATCCAGCGCTTCCGCCGGATGCACGGCGAAGAGACCTGAGGCGCCCTTGGCCTTCCGCCTGACCGACACCGCTGCGCTGGGTGCTGCGGAGTTCGACACGATCATCGACGTGCGCAGCCCGTCGGAATACGCCGAGGATCATCTGCCCGGCGCAGTCTCCATGCCGGTGCTCAGCGATACTGAGCGCGCCGAGGTCGGCACGATCTATACGCAGGAAAGCCCGTTCCGCGCCCGCAAGATCGGTGCGGCGCTGGTGGCGAGGAATGCCGCGCGCCATATCGAGGACCGTCTGATGGACCGCGACGGCGGCTGGCGCCCGTTGGTCTATTGCTGGCGCGGCGGGCAGCGGTCGGGATCTTTCGCCTCCATCCTGGCGCAGATCGGATGGCGGGTGGAGGTGCTGGAAGGCGGCTACCGCACATGGCGGCGGCTGGTCGTCGGGCGGCTTTACGACGCCCCTCTGGGGCTGCGGGTGATCCGGCTCGACGGGTATACCGGGACGGCCAAGACGGCGCTTCTTGCGGAGGTGGCCGCGCTTGGCGGGCAAGTGATCGACCTGGAGGGGCTTGCACGTCACCGCGGGTCCATCTTGGGCGACATCGGGGGCGAACAGCCCGCGCAGAAGGGCTTCGAGACGGCGCTGGTGCAGGCGCTCGACGCGCTCGACCCGTCGCGCCCCGTTCTGGTGGAGGCCGAAAGCGCGCGGATAGGGGAGCTGCGCCTGCCGCCTGCGCTCTGGGCTGCGATGAAGGACAGCCCACGCATCGTCGTTGAGGCCGGGGTCGAGGCCCGCGCCCGGTATCTGGCCCGCGAATACGCGGAACTCGCCGCCGACGCCCCGGCGCTGACCGACCGGCTCAATGGCCTACGCGCGATCGCGGGACACGAGACGGTCGATGGCTGGCTGGTGATGCTGGGGCAGGGGCGCCTGACAGACCTGTCCGAGGCGCTGATCCGGCAGCATTACGACCCGGCTTATGGAAGGCTCAGGCGCGCCGACGAGGGGGGGCGGGTGGCCCGGTTGGCGCTCGAGACGCTGGAGCCGGAGGCCTTGCGGGAGGCGGCGGTGCGTATCCTTGGGCACATGACCTGAGCAGGGCGCGGATTTCTCGCGAAATCCGTGTCGGAAATGCCGGCATTTCCGATCCGTTTTCCACGTGGAAAACGCCTCCCGGAGTGCTACCCCCTTGGCCTTTCCGCCCGCCTTCGATAGGTCAATCCCGACCTGAGACGAGAGGCGGGCAAGCCATGGACAAGACTTTCGACGCGACCGAAGCCGAGGCCCGGATCTATGCCGCATGGGAAGCGGCGGGGGCGTTCCGTGCAGGCGCGAACGCGCGGCCCGGGGCCGAGGCTTTCTCGATCATGATCCCTCCGCCGAACGTGACGGGCGTTTTGCATGTGGGCCATGCCTTCAACAACACGCTGCAGGATGTGCTGACCCGCTGGCACCGGATGCGGGGTTTCGACACGCTCTGGCAGCCGGGCACGGACCATGCGGGCATCGCCACGCAGATGGTCGTCGAGCGCGAACTGGCCAGGGAGGGCAAGTCCCGCCGCGACATGAGCCGGGAGGAATTCCTGTCCCATGTCTGGGCTTGGAAGGCGCAGTCGGGCGGCACGATCCGCCAGCAATTGAAACGGCTCGGCGCCTCCTGCGACTGGTCGCGCGAGGCTTTCACGATGTCCGGCGCCCCCGGCGCGCCCGAGGGCGAGGACGGCAATTTCCATGACGCCGTCATCAAGGTCTTCGTCGACATGTATGACAAGGGCTTCATCTACCGCGGCAAGCGTCTGGTGAACTGGGACCCGCATTTCGAGACGGCCATCTCGGACCTCGAGGTCGAGAACACCGATGTCCAGGGCAATATGTGGCACTTCAGGTATCCGCTCGCGGGCGGCGCCACCTACACCTATGTCGAGAAGGACGAGGACGGAAATGTCGTTCTGGAGGAGGAGCGCGACTACATCTCCATTGCCACCACGCGCCCCGAGACGATGCTGGGCGACGGCGCGGTCGCGGTCCATCCGTCAGACGAACGATATGCGCCCATCGTGGGCATGCTCTGCGAGATCCCCGTGGGCCCGAAGGAGCATCGCCGCCTGATCCCGATCATCACCGACGAATACCCCGATCCCGATTTCGGCTCGGGCGCGGTCAAGATCACCGGCGCGCATGACTTCAACGACTACGGTGTCGCCAAGCGGAACGGCATCCCCTGCTACCGCCTGATGGACGGCAAGGGTCACATGCGCGAGGACGGTCTGCCCTACGCCGAGGCCGCCGCCGTTGCGCAGGAGGTCGCGGAAGGCAGGCGCACGCTTTCCGAAGCCGAGGCCGATCTGCTGAACCTCGTTCCAGATCATTTGCGCGGGCTGGACCGTTTCGCGGCCCGCTGGCAGGTCACCTCCGAGATCTTCGAGGAAGGGCTCGCCGTCATGACGCGCGCCGACGATCCGGCGCTTGGGGGCACGGCGGTGAAACCTGGCGAGGAGGGCGCGGACGAGCTGGTGCCGCTGGTCGAGGAAAAGACCATCACCCAGCCCTTCGGCGACCGCTCCAAGGTGGTGATCGAGCCGATGCTGACCGACCAGTGGTTCGTCGACACCGCCAAGATCGTCGGCCCGGCGCTCGAGGCGGTGCGCGACGGACGCACGACCATCGTCCCCGAGCAGCACCGCAAGGTCTATTTCCACTGGCTTGAGAATATCGAGCCCTGGACGATCTCGCGACAGCTCTGGTGGGGCCATCAGATCCCGGTCTGGTACGGTTTCGACCTTGAACGTCACGGCTTTCACGACGACGAGGGCGACGGAGCGCTCGACGAGGTCGAGATGCTGCGGCTGCTCAACGCCCAGACCCTGCTGGAGGGCGAGGACCGGCATCATTGCGCGGCGGATTTCGACAGCGTCTCGGCACAGTTCGCCGATGTGCTGGGCGGGCTGCCGACACCGCTCAACCACGCCCGCGTCGTGGAGGTGGCCGATCGCCACGAGGCCGCGCACATGCTGGGCGCGAGCCTCGCGCAATACGAGATGGACCAGGACCCGACGAAGCTGGTCTATCCGGTCTGGCGCGACCCCGACGTGCTCGACACGTGGTTCTCTTCCGGCCTCTGGCCCATCGGCACGCTGGGCTGGCCCGAGGACACGCCCGAGCTGCACCGCTATTTCCCGACCTCGACGCTGGTCTCGGGCTTCGACATCATCTTCTTCTGGGTCGCCCGGATGATGATGATGCAGCTGGCCGTCACGGGCGAGGTGCCGTTCCGCGACGTCTATGTCCACGCCCTCGTCCGCGACGAGAAGGGGCGCAAGATGTCCAAGAGCATCGGCAACGTGCTCGACCCGCTGGAGCTTGTGGACGAATACGGCGCGGACGCGTTACGTTTCACGCTGACCTCGATGGCCGCGATGGGGCGCGACCTGAAGCTCAGCCGCGACCGCATCCAGGGCTACCGCAACTTCGGCACCAAGCTGTGGAATGCCGCACGTTTTGCCGAGATGAACGAGTGCAGGCCTGTGACGGGCTTCGACCCGGCCGCTGTCACGCAGACGGTAAACACATGGATCGTGGGCGAAACGGCGCGCGCGCGGATGGCCCATGACGAGGCGCTTGGCCAGTACCGGTTCAACGACGCCGCGAACGGGCTCTATGCCTTCGTCTGGCACAAGGTCTGCGACTGGTATCTGGAATTCGCCAAGCCGCTCTTCGCCTCGGGTGACGAGGCGGTGATCGCCGAGACGCGCGCGACCATGGCCTGGGTGATCGACCAGTGCCTGATCCTGCTGCACCCGACGATGCCCTTCATCACCGAGGAACTCTGGGGCGAGATCGCCGAGCGGCCCAAGATGCTGGTCCATGCCGACTGGCCCGACTACGGCGCCGAGCTGATCGACGCGGAGGCCGACCGGGAGATGACATGGGTCATCGGCCTGATCGAAGAAATCCGCTCGGTTCGCGCGCAGATGCATGTGCCTGCGGGGTTGAAGGTGCAGTTGATGCAGGCAGAGCTCGACGCGGCGGGGCAGGCGGCGTTCGACCGGAACCGCGCGATGATCGACCGGCTGGCGCGCCTGTCGGACGTGACCGTGGTCGATGCCTTGCCCAAGGGCGCCGTGACGGTTGCGGTCGAAGGCGGCGTCTTCGGCCTGCCCATCGCGGACCTGATCGACGTGGACGAGGAAAAGGCGCGGCTCGAAAAGGTGCTGGCCAAGCTCGAAAAGGAGATCGGCGGGCTCAGGGGGCGCTTGTCGAACCCGAAATTCGTCGAGAGCGCGCCGGAGGAAATCGTGGACGAAACCCGCGAGAACCTCGCCCAGCGCGAAGAGGAAGAGGGCAAGATCCGTGCCGCGCTTGACCGGTTGAACGAGATCGCGTGAGGGTGCGCCGCCGGCGCTGAAACCGGACGTAAAACGCGCGTTTTTCGGTCCACGCCGTGCTATAATACCTCATGAGCGACCGTTTCGGAAAACTGGCCGAACGCCAGATGCAGAAGGCGCTGGCCGAGAAAAAGTTCTCTGGCCTCGAGGGGGAGGGGCGTCCGCTGCCTGACCGGCCGGAGGCTGCCTTTGTGGATGCGGGCGAGGCGGTCGGCTACCGGATCATGCATGAACACGGCGCGCTGCCCGAGGAGATCGCGCTCCGCAAGGCGGTGGAGGCGGCCAAGGCCGATTACGCCAAGGCCGAAACGCCCGAGGACAAGCGGACGGCCATGGCTCGGATCGCCGAGTTGCAGATGAAGGTCGCTATCGCCGCGGAGGCGCGCAAACGATTTATGGGCTAAAGCGCGCGCTTATCCAGTTCGGCAAGCCTTGCGCGCGGACCGGAATTGCGGTCTTTCTCCGCGCCATGACCACGCCCCGTTACACCGATCTCGTGCAGAGCCTGCCTGCCACCGTGCCGTTCGTCGGGCCCGAGACGCAGGAACGCGCCCGCGGCGCGCGCTTCGTTGCCCGGCTTGGCGCGAATGAAAGCGTCTTCGGCCCCTCACCCCGCGCCGTGGCCGCGATGGCCGAGGCCGCGTCGGGCGCGTGGATGTACGGCGATCCGGAAGGGCATGACCTGCGCGACGCACTGGCCGAGCATCACGGCGTCCCGATGGATCACATTGTGGTCGGCGAGGGGATCGACGGGTTATTGGGTTACCTCGTCCGCCTGCTCGTTGCGCCGGGCGATGCGGTCGTCACTTCGGATGGTGCCTACCCGACCTTCAACTACCACGTGGCGGGTTACGGCGGCGTTTTGCACAAGGTGCCCTACAGAGGCGATCATGAGGACCCCGAGGCCCTGATCGCCAAGGCGGCGGAGGTGGGCGCGAAGCTCGTCTACCTCGCCAATCCCGACAATCCGATGGGCAGCTGGCACGACGCCGATACCGTGCGCGCGATGATCGAGGCCCTGCCCGAGGGCACCGTGCTGGCGCTGGACGAGGCCTATTCCGACACCGCGCCCGAGAACGCCATCCTTCCGCTGGAGCCGACCCATCCCCGCGTCATCCGTTTCCGGACGTTTTCCAAGGCCTATGGACTGGCTGGTCTCAGGGTGGGCTACGCCTTGGCCGAGCCCGACTTCGTGGCCGCCTTCAACCGGGTCCGCAACCATTTCGGCGTCGGCCGGCTCGCGCAGACCGGTGCGATGGCGGCGCTGGCCGATCAGGGGCACCTGATGCGGGTCGTGGCCGATATCGACGCCGCGCGGGAGCGGATCGCGGCGATCGCGCGCGTCAATGGGCTTGCCCCCCTGCCGTCCGCGACGAATTTCGTGACCGTCGATTGCGGCGGCGATGGGGATTTCGCGCGCGCCGTTCTGGCGGGGCTCGTGGCGCGCGGCATCTTCGTGCGGATGCCCTTCACCGCGCCGCAGGATCGCTGCATCCGCGTCTCCTGCGCGCCCGAGGCGGGACTCGATGCCTTTGCCGAGGCTCTCCCGCAAGCCCTTGCCGAGGCGCGAAGTACCTGACCTTGCCCGTTGGCGTGTCTCGACGGGCGGCTTTTTCCCCTTGGCGCCTTGGCGGTCTCTGACGCCCCGTCTCAGCCCTCTGCGATGACCCTCGCGGCGGCCTCCAGCCCGGTCGGACCATGGGCAATGCCGAGCGCGGTCATGCCCGCCTGAAGGCTGCCGAGGACACCCAGCACCATATGCGCATTCACATGCCCCATATGGCCGATGCGCAGGAAATCCTCTGCATTGCCGCCCGGCCCTTCAACACCGCCCAGCGGAATGCCCAGCGTCACGCCCGCGGTCCCGGTCATCCACTCGCGCATGCGCTGACCGTTGCCGGGGCCGAAACTGACCGTGGTCACCGAGTGGCTGCGCTTGGACTGCTCGGCGATGTTGGGCCGGACGGGACCGGCCTGTCCCCAGACCTCCAGCGCGGCCCAGACGGCGCGTGCCAGCACCGCGTGGCGGCGCCAGACGTTTTCCAGCCCCTCTTCGTGCAGGATCATGTCGAGCGCCACGCGCAGCCCGTAGAGATGATGCGTGGGCGCGGTGCCGTTGAAGTAGCGGTAGAACTCCTCCGGCGCCATGCGCGGGCGCCAGTCCCAGTAGGGTGTCACCAGGTCCGCACGACCGCGCGCGAGATCGGCCTTGTCGTTGAAGAAGACGAAGCCCATCCCCGGCGGCGTCATGAGCCCCTTCTGGCTGCCGGTGACCATCACATCGACGCCCCAGTCGTCCATCTGGAACTCGTCGCAGGCGAGGCAGGCGATGCAGTCGGCGAACAGAAGCGCGGGGTGACCGATGGCGTCGAGCGCCTTGCGCAGGCCGGCGATGTCGTTTTTCACGCTGGTGGAGGTGTCGACCTGCACCGCGAGAACGGCCTTGATGCGATGGTCCCGGTCGGCGGCCAGCGCCTCGGTCACGCGGGCCATGTCGATGTCGCTGCGCTGGCCGAAATCGATGATCTGGCAGTCCACCCCCATCGCGGCGGCCATCTCGCCCCAGCCGAGGCAGAAGCGCCCGGTGCCCAGCACGAGGATCCTGTCGCCGCGGCTGAGCGTGTTGGTCAGCGCCGCTTCCCATGCGCCGTGACCGTTGGCGATATACATCGCCACATGGCCTTCTGTCCGCGCGATGGCCTTGAGGTCCGGCACCAGCCCCGCGACCATGTCGACAAGCTGGCCGGTGTAGATGTTGGGCGCGGGCCGGTGCATCGCCTGCAACACGCGGTCGGGCATGACGGACGGGCCGGGGATGGCGAGGTAGTGGCGGCCGTTGGCAAGGCTCATGGGGGTTTCCTTTCACGCGACCCCATCGGGGTAAATCGCGCCCCGCCCGAGGTCAATTGCCCGAGGCGGCTTGGCGGCGCCGGGCGACATCATTAGATGTGATGAGGCTCATTGGTGGAGGTGAAGATGGACGGCGAACTGGCCCCGGACCGCACGGTTCTGACGATCTCGGGCAAGGACCGCGAGACGTTCCTGCACGGGCTGGTCACCCATGACGTGGGCGCGCCCGGCACCGATCTCGTGTGGTCGGCGCTCCTGACGGCGCAGGGCAAGTATCTGGCCGATTTCTTCCTGCTCAACCGGGGCGAGGACATCCTGCTCGACGTCAAGTCGGACATCGCGCCTGCGCTGGCGCAGCGGCTGTCGATGTACCGCCTGCGCGCGGATGTCACCATCGCCGACAGCGGCCTGAGCGTGGTGCGCGGCCTTGGCGACACGCCCCCCGACGCATGGCCCGACCCGCGCCATCCGGCCCTTGGCTGGCGGTCCTATGGTGGGCAGGGCGGGGCGCCCGCCATCGACTGGGACGCGATCCGCGTGGCCGCCTGCGTGCCGGAAACGGGGGTCGAGCTGATTCCGGACGACAGCTATATCCTCGAGATGGGCTTCGACCGGCTCCATGGCGTGGATCACCGCAAGGGCTGCTATGTCGGGCAGGAAGTGACCGCGCGCATGAAGCACAAGACCGAGCTGCGCAAGGGGCTCGTGACCGTGACAGTCGCGGGGCAGGCCGAGCCGGGGACGCCGGTAGAGGACGCCAAGGGTCGCGTCGCGGGCACGCTTTTCACCCGGTCGGGCGGGCTTGCGCTGGCGCATCTGCGCTATGACCGGGCCACGGGTCCGCTGAAAGCGGGCGAGGCCACGGTGAGCTGGGACGGCACGGTGCCGACGGCCTGACCTCAGTCCCCAGGCGACACCCGCGGCAGGCGGAGCCGGATCGGCCCCTTGGCCATGACCGGATCGACCGGGCGCCCGCGCCGGGTGGCGACAAGGCCCAGATCGGCGGCGATGCGGCGTATCTCGGGCATCAGCGGCCGCCAGTCTTCGGCAAGCGCGCGGGCGGCCTCCGACGGGCAGAAACTGCGCCCGGGGCCGCGCGCCGTCGCCAGCCGGTTCAGAAGCCCGGCGATCTCATCGTCGCCGATATCGGGGCCGTCCTTCACTCCGCCGCGGCCGATGGCAGGTTCAGCTTGTCGAAATCGCTGGCGTCGTGCCGTTCCTTGAGGAAGTCGGTCGGATCGTCCGAACTGCGGTTGACCCGCGCGCCGCGCTGCACGGCGGGGCGGTCGTAGAACCGCTCGGCCCAGGCGATGACGTTGGTGTATTCATGCACGGACAGGAATTCGCCCGCCTCGTAGCTCTCGCCCATCACGGTGCGGCCATACCACGGCGCGATGGCGATATCGGCGATGGTCAGGTCGTCGCCCACCATCCATGTCCGCCCCTCCAGGTGCCGGTTCAGAACGTCGAGCTGGCGCTTGGTTTCCATGGCGAAACGGTCGATCGGGTATTCCATCGGGTAGGGCGCGTAGGCGTAGAAATGCCCGAACCCGCCGCCGAGATAGGGGGCGGAGCCCATCTGCCAGAACAGCCAGGACAGCATCTCGGGCCGGTTTTCCGGCGCGCCGAGGAATGCGCCGAACTTCTCGGCAAGATGCAGCAGGATCGCGCCGGATTCGAAGACGCGCACGGGCGTCTCGCCACTACGGTCCACCAGGGCCGGGATCTTGGAGTTCGGATTGATCTCGACGAAGCCCGAGCCGAACTGATCCCCGTCGCCGATGCTGATGTGCCACGCGTCGTATTCCGCGTCGTGCCCGGCCGCGAGCAACTCCTCGAACATGACCGTGACCTTGACTCCGTTCGGCGTGCCCTGGCTGTAGAGCTGGAACCGGTGTCGGCCGACGGGAAGCTCCCTGTCATGGGTCGGGCCGGCGATGGGGCGGTTGAGGCTGGCCCATTTGCCGCCGTTCTCCTTGTCCCATGTCCAGACCTTGGGCGGGGTGTAGCCGGTGTCGTCGGTCATCTCGTGCTCCATGCGGGTGTGCTGTGGCAGACCTAACGCCGAAAGCGCCCCAGACAAAGCCCCCGGCCTGTGCGCCGCTGCACACATTCGCGCGACTGTCGCGCCGCAAGGGCCGGCGCCGCCGGGGCTCAGATCCCGATCACCGCCCCGGCCAGCGCGATCCAGAGCGGGATCGACAGGATCGCGATCGGCGTTCCGAGACCCGTGGAGGTGCCCACATAGGCCGAGGGATTGGCCTCGGGAAGGGCCGCGCGCAGGGTGGGCGGACCCGAGATGTCCGAGCTCGACGCGGCCATCACCGCCAGCAGTACCACGCCCCCCGCCGAGAAGCCGGTGAGGTGATGGGCGACAAGCCCCGCCCCGAAGCCCAGAAGCCCGTGCAGGAGCGGCGCGGCGATCCCGTAGAGGATATAGGCGTGCGCGACCCCGCGCAGTTCGGACAGCCGCTGCCATGCCTCGATCCCCATGATGAGCATCAGGATCGACAGGAGCCCCCGGAAAAGCGGTTCATAGAAGCTTTCGTAGACGCTTTCGGGGCGGGCGAAGATGCCCAGCGCCAGCCCGAGGATCAGGGCCGAGATCGCGGGGCTGCGCATCGTGTCGACGAGGATGCCCCGGATCATTTCGCCGTCAAGGCCACCCGACCGGCCGGATCCGCCGCCCATGGTCAGCGTCGCGGACCCAACCCCCTGCACTGCGCGCGCGGCCTTCCGTTCGGCGCTGAGGCGGTCCAGCACGATGGCGGTGACAAGCGCCGCGATATCCATGAACGGATAGAGCGCGCCGATAAACCCCTCGTAGGCGATGCCCTCGCTGTCGAGCACGGCCATGCCCGCGGCGAGCGTGGAGGCCGAAACCGCCCCGAAAAGACCCGCGGTCGCCATGCCGTCCATCTCCGACACGCCGCGCCACCGCGCCAGCGTCGCCCGGCCGATGAGGATGATGGCGATACCGACCAGCGCCGCGAGAGCCGCCGGCACGGCAAGCTCCATCAGGCCGCCTCGCGCACCGAGATGCCGGCCGAAAGCCCGACTTTCAACAGGAGCAGCATGACGATGAACTTGTAGACCGGCTCCGGCACCTCGAGCTTGCTGCCGAGAGCGGCCAGCATCATGCCCCCGATCAGGAAGGCGAGCGTCGGTTTCTGCATCTGAGCCACGATGGTCGTGGCGATGTCGGCGATGATGTCCATGGTCCTGCCCCTCTCGCGGTTTCGAGGAGATGTGAAGGCAGGGGATGAAAAATAAAAATAGAAGTTTTATCGATTTTCGTTCTCAAAAGAAGAACGAAAGGGCCGGGCGCACATGCGCCCGGCCGCTGCGTCAATCGTTCAGCGCCGTGTCGCAGCGCCCGCAGACGCCGGGATGCGCGTGGCTGCCCACATCGGGAAGGATCTTCCAGCACCGCTGGCATTTTTCGCCCTGCGCGGCATGGAACACGACACCCAGCCCCGGATCGTCGAGGCGGAAGGCGTCCGTTTGCGGCTCGCCCTCCATCACCGTCAGGCCGCTGGTGATGCAGATGTCGTCCATCGGCACCGTGCGCAGGACCGCCGCGAGGTCGGGGTCCGCCACCTGCAGAAGCGGAGCCGCCTCCAGCGAGGCGCCGATCACCTTGTCGCGGCGCTGGATTTCCAGCGCGGCGGTAACGACGCGCCGGGCGGCGCGGATGCGGTCCCATTTCGCGGCCAGCGCCGCGTCGCGCCAGGCCTGCGGCGTGTCGGCGAAGTCCTGCAGGTGGATGGAAACGGCATCCGCGCCCATTTTCGCCATGACGTCGTCGCCCTCGGTTTCACCGAAACGCGATAGCCAGACCTCCTCCATCGTGAAGACGAGGATCGGGGCGAGCCACGTGGTCAGCCGGTGGAACAGCAGGTCCAGCACCGTGCGCGCCGCGCGCCGGCGGGGCGTATCGCCGTCGCAATAGAGCGCGTCCTTGCGGATGTCGAAATAGAAGGCCGAAAGGTCCGTGGTGGCGAACTGGAACACCGCCTGGAACACGCCCTGGAAGTCGAAGGCGCGGTAGCCCTCGCGGACCGTCTCGTCCAGCTCCGCCAGCCGGTGCAGCACCCAGCGTTCGAGTTCCGGCATCTCTTCGGGCGCGATCCGGTCGGCCTCGGTGAAATCGGCCAGCGAGCCCAGCATGAAGCGCATGGTGTTGCGCAGACGCCGGTAGCTGTCCGCCGTGCCTTTCAGGATCTCCGGCCCGATCCGCTGATCGGCGGTGTAGTCGGCCTGCGCCACCCAGAGCCGCAGGATATCGGCGCCGTACTGGTCGATGACCTCCTGCGGGACAACGGTGTTGCCGATGGACTTGGACATCTTCATGCCCTTCTCGTCCAGCGTGAAGCCGTGGGTCACAACGTTGCGGTAGGGCGCGCGCCCGATCGTCCCGCAGCCCTGCAGCAGCGAGGAGTGGAACCACCCGCGATGCTGGTCGGTGCCTTCCATGTAGACATCCGCGATGCCGTCCTCGGTGCCGTCGGGACGGTCGCGCAGCACGAAGGCATGGGTGGAGCCTGAATCGAACCAGACGTCGAGGATGTCGAAAACTTGGCTATAGGCTTCGGGGTAGTGGTCCGGTCCAAGGAAGCGCGCCTTGGCGCCGGGCTTGTACCAGGCATCCGCGCCCTCGGTCTCGAAGGCTTCGAGGATGCGCGCATTCACCGCCGGGTCGCGCAGGAGGAAATCGGGATCGCCGGCCTGCGCCCCCTTCTTCACGAAACAGGTGAGCGGCACGCCCCATGCACGCTGGCGCGACAGCACCCAGTCGGGGCGAGTCTCGATCATCGAACGCAGGCGGTTCTGGCCTGTAACGGGCGTGAACGTCACCAGCTCGTTGATCGAGGTCAGCGCGCGTTCACGGATCGTCTGGCCGTGGTCGTCCTTGCCGTCGCCCAAGGGAACGTCGATGGCGGCGAACCATTGCGGACGGTTGAGGCGGATCACAGGCGCCTTCGACCGCCACGAATGCGCGTCCGAGATGGTGATCCGCTTGCGGGCCAGAAGCTTTCCGACCTCCACCAGCTTTTCGATCACGGCCTTGTTGGCGTTCCCGGGCTTGCCGTTTTCCCGGATGATCCGTTCCCCGCCGAAAAACGGCAGGTCCTCGCGATAAGACGAGTCGTCGAGGATGTTGTGCGTCATCTCGAAGGCCTTCGGGCCCCCGCGTTCGCGCAGGAAGATGGCATAGTCGTCATCGCCGTGGCTGGGTGCGGTGTGAACGAAACCCGTGCCCGCGTCGTCGGTGACATGATCGCCGGCGAAGAGATGGACGTCGAAATCCCACTCGCCCTGCGCGCCTTCTGCACCGCGCAGCGGATGGGCGCAGGACAGTGCCCCGAGCTCCCCGGCCGTGACGTCGCGCAGGCGGCGATACATCGACGGCTCCAGCCGCATGGCGCCCAGCGCCTCCTCCGCCAGCGCATCGGCGAGCAGGTAGCGATCCCCGATCCGCGCCCAGCATTCCTCGGGCCGGCCGGTGATCTCGTAAAGGCCATAGCTGATCCCGGGGCCGAAGCAGATCGCCCGGTTCTGCGGCAGGGTCCATGGCGTCGTGGTCCAGATCACCACCTGCGCGGTATCGAGATCGCTTTCGGTCAGCGCGTGCAGCGATTCGTTGAAGGCCGTGGGCTCCCCGTCCAGCAGCGCCATCTTCTCGGACTTGGGCACCACGCGGAACGGCACCCAGACGGCGTCGGTCTGGCGGTCGTGGTACTCCACCTCCGCTTCGGCCAGCGCTGTCTTTTCCACCGGCGACCACATCACGGGCTTGGAGCCCTGATACAAGGACCCGTTCATGAGGAAGGTCATGAACTCCTCGGCGATGACACGCTCGGCGTGGAAATCCATCGTCAGGTAGGGATCGGCCCAGTTGCCGGTGATGCCCATGCGCTTGAACTCCTCGCGCTGGACGTCGATCCAGTGCTCGGCGAAGCGGCGGCATTCCTGCCGGAACTCGACCACGTCGACGGCGTCCTTGTCGCGGCCCTTCTCGCGGTATTGCTGTTCGATCTTCCACTCGATCGGCAGGCCGTGGCAGTCCCAGCCGGGGACGTAACGCGCATCATGGCCCAGCATCTGGTGCGACCGGACGATGATGTCCTTGATCGTCTTGTTCAGCGCATGCCCGATGTGGAGGTTCCCGTTGGCATAGGGAGGACCATCGTGCAGGGTGAACGGTTTCCGGCCCGCCTTCTCGCGCAGGCGGTCGTAGACGCCGATCCGTTCCCACCGGGCCAGCCAGTCGGGCTCACGCTGCGGCAACCCTGCGCGCATGGGGAAATCGGTCTTCGGAAGGTTCAGCGTCTCTTTGTAGTCGGGCATCTCGGCCGTCTTCTCGGCGCACATGGCCGTGCTCCTTGGCTCGTCTTGTCAGGTCAGGGGAATATCAGGGCGGTGCGATAGCTCAAGCACCTTGTCCCGGCGGCTCGGGGTCAGAGCGCCGGGCCGGTAATTCGAATGACGATGGCGAAGCGGTGCGTCATGGGGCGCGGTATAGGGGCGCGGGGGCGACGGGTAAAGTCCCCCTCATGCGGCAAAGAGCGTGCCGACGAAATAGGCCACACTCGCCGCCGTGCCGCCGATGGCCAGCGTCTCGGCCCCCGATCGCCACCACGGGCTGAGCGCCCAGATCGACTTCGCCGCGCCGATGCCGAAGAAGACCACCCCGGTCATGGCGGCGGCGATAGTGAAGGCGTTGGGCATGCCGAGGATGAAGGGCAGGAGCGGCACGAACCCCGCCGCCAGAAACGCCACGAAGGTGGCGATGGCGGATCGCATCGGGTTGGGCTCCACCGGCGAGAGACCGTATTCATCGGTCAGCATCAGCCGGACCGCCGCGTCGCGGTCCGAGGCGATCTGGTCCGTCGCGCCTTCCAGCACGTCGCCCGACAGTCCCTTCCGGCGCAGGATCTCGCGGATCTCGCGCCGTTCGCCGTCGGGCGAGTCCTCCAGGTGTCGGCGCTCGACTCTTTCGAGACGCCGGACATCGTCGCGCTCGGCCTTGGTGCCGGAATAGTTGCCCGCCGCCATGGAAAACCCGTCGGCCAGCACGTTGGCGATGCCGAGTGCCACGATCACGAAGGGCGACAGCCCCGCGCCGGCGACGCCCGCGACGATGGCGAAGGTCGTCACCGCCCCGTCGATGGCCCCGTAGATGACGTCGCGCAAATGTCCCCGCCCGGTGGGGGCGGCGATGCGGGCTTCGACTTCGCTCTGGCTATGCCCGTGTTCGGGCTTGGCTGTGCGGCTGTCCATGGCGCCACTCTGCGCGGACCGCAGGACGCTGCGCCTTGCTCCAGATCAAGCCGTGGGCGGTGCGGCACGCGACACCGCCCGCTCGCGCGCGACGATGTAGAGCCCCGCCGCGATGGTCACCACGATGCCGAGCGCGGCAAGCCCGTCGGGCAGATCGCCGAAGATCATCAGACCGGCCAGCGTGGCGACGGGGATCTCCAGATACTGCATGGGCGCGAGCGTAGCCGATGGCGCGAAGCGCAGTGACCATGTCATGAAGAGATGCGCCGCCGATCCGGTCACGCCCAGCAGCACGAAAAGCGCAACATCCCAGCCCTGCGGCGTGATCCAGCCCACCAGCGGCAGGTCCTCCGCGACCGGCAGGAAGGCCAGCGGCAACAGGACTGGCAGCGCCAGGATCGCCGTTGCCCCCTGAAGCGCCACGGGGTCGGTGTCACGCGCGATCTTGCGCGTCACCAGCATGAAGAAGGCGAAGACCACCGCGACCGCCAGCGGCAGAAGCGCGGGCCAGCCGACCTCGGCGAAGCTGGGCTGCACCACCATCAGCGTGCCGGCGAAGCCGACCGCGCAGGCGCCGAGGCGGCGCGGCCCGACCTCCTCGCCAAGGTAGAACCAGCCAAGAAGCAGCATGATGAACGGCATCACGAAGGCGATGGCCACGGCGTCGGCCAAGGGCAGGAATCGCAGCGAGGCGAACATCAGTGCGATGCCCGTCATCTGCAGCATCGCCCGCACGGCGGTCAGGCGAAGGATCCGCGCGTTGGGAAAGAACGCCGCCCCCGTCCAGAGTGCGAGCGGGACCAGCAGGATCGCCTGTGCCGCGAAGCGGACGAGGATCAGCTGCATCAGCGGAAAGTCGGAGCCGAGGATCTTGGCCAGCGCATCCGCGAAGGGGACGATGACGCAAAAGCCGAGCATCAGGCCGATGCCGAGAAGGGGGCGGTCGGGCGGGTAGGTGGGGATGGCGGCCTGCGGCATGCACCGGGGTCTGGCACGGATCGCGCGCGATGTCAGCGGGCGTTTTTCCGGGACGTCGCCCGTTTGGACCCTCCGCGCGCCGTCAGCCGGCCTCGACCGAGAGGCGCGCGATCTCCGCCTCCACATCTGCAAGCAGCGCATCGAGCTCGGGATCGGGGATCGCCATGTCATGCAGGTGATCCACGATGCCGCGCACGTAGTCGTAGCTCGAGCCCAGAAACCCCGTGCCGGTCGCGGCGTAGCGGATCTGCGTCTCGCGCGGCAGGTCGGGGTTGATCAGGCCCGAGTCGAGGTCGGCCAGGAAGCTGAGCGCTCGCGCCCTGGTGCCTTCCATCACTACGGGGATGAAGGCGGCGTCATAGCCAGGACCCATCAACTCGCGGCGAAACAGGATCTCGGTCTCATGCTCCACCGCCTCGGCCGCGATCCGGTAACACAGCCCGTGACAGCCCGCGCCCGCGTCGAGCGCGGCCATCAGCCCCGGCGCCTCGACCGTGCCGCGCCCGCCATAGGTGTCCTCGAGGATGAACCTGCGCGCGTGATGCGGCGCGTAGGCCCGCCGCACCTCGGTGAAGATCAGCGCCGGGTCCCAAATGAGTGACCCATAGGCGAAGACCCAGAGATCGCCCTCGTGTTCCCGGAGGGCCGCGCGGCGCAGGCCCTCCCGCGTGGCCTCGTCATGCACGGGAAACGGGGGCGAGCCGTTTTCCTTCAGCATCGCGACAAGGGCCTCGACGCTGAAATCGCGGAAAAACGACGCTGCCGCCGGTTTGATCTTGTCGCGCAGCGCGGGGTGATGGCGGAACGGATCAGGCGTCATCGGGTGTCTCGCCGCTCCGGTCGCTCCGACCGCGCCGGCCCGTGGAAAACAACCCGGTCAGCGCGCGTCGGACGATGCCGGTGACGGACGGCCGCCGGTGCGCGCCGAAGGGCAGGGGGCGGCAGACCTCCATCGCGGCGACGCCGACGCGGGCGGTGAGCGCGCCGTTGACCACGCCCTCACCGAAGCGGCGGGACACCCGGCTCAGGACCGATCCGCCCGCGACCGACCCGATCAGGTCGTCGCCCACCGCCACCGCCCCCGTGGCCACCAGATGCGTCAGCACCGCGCGGGTCAGCCGCCATGCGCCGAGCGTTCCGGCCCGCCCGCCATAGATCTCGGCGATGCGCCGGATCATCCGCAGGTTTGCGGTCAGCGCGGCGATCACGTCGGCGAAGGCCAGCGGCACCAGCGCGGTGACGGTCGCCACCTGCCGGGCCGCGACCTCGATCTCGCGCGTGGCCTCGGCGTCGAGCGGCGCCATCAGCCGTGCCTCGGTGAGCGCGAAGAGACTTTCGGCGTCGAAGATCTCGTCGCGCCGCCGCGTGATCTCCTCGCGGGCAAGGCGCAGGTTGGCGCGGCCCCGGTAGAGCGTGTCGAGCCGCCCGAGCACGCCGCGCGCGGCCTTCACGTCATCGGCAGCAAGCGCCGCTGCGGCCTCGCGGTGGAGCGCGTCGAGCCGCCCCAGCCGCGAAAACGCCGCCAGCTCGCGGAGCGCGATCAGGAGGAGCGTCACGACGACGAGCGCGATAAGCCCCGTCGCGATCCCGCCCAGCACCGGGTTGGCGGTCAGAAGCCCCGTCGCGAAGTCCCAGGCGGCAATCGAAAGCACGAAGCCCAGAAGCGCCACGACCCCGCCCCAGAACCAGCGCGTTAGCCAGCTGCCCCGCCGCTTGCGACCGAGCGTGGACAGCACCTGCATGGCGCGTCCCTCGGGCGGCGATGCGGCTTCGTCGATCGGCGGGGCGGCGGCCGGCGATGGCGCATCCTCGTCGATCTCGATCAGGACGGGTCCCCTGTGATCGCTCATGTCCGGTCCCTTCGCGGCATGCTTGATCCGACGCACCGTCTCACAACCGGTCTCCGATCAGGAACTCCGCCGCCCGGTCCAGCCGGATATGGGGCGGCCCCTCGCCGGAGCGCAGCGAAAGCGCCGAGGGTGCGAAACGCATCACCCCGTAATCCCCCGATAGCCAGCGTTCGGCCCCCTCGCGCGCCGGTGCGAGCAGGGCGGCGGGGTCGGCAGGCAGGTCGCCGGGATGCAGCGCGGCCTGGCGCCCGTCCTTCAGCAGGCGGCCCCGCACGAGACCCAGCTCGGCGCCGTTCACCTGCCGGACCTCCTCGGTGGTGGCCCTCAGGCTCGCGATGGCCATGGCGCGGGTCTGTGCGCCCGAGAATTCCGCGCGGCGGCGGGCCTCCGCGACCAGCGCCTCGATCACCGCCTGCAGGCGCGGGTGCTGGTCGTGATGCAGATGATCGGCCTTGGTCGCGGCAAAGAGGATGCGGTCGACGCGGCGGCCGAGGATGCTGCTGAGAAAGGCGTTTCGCCCGGGCCGGAACGCGCCCAGGATGGCCGCCATCGCCTGGCGCAGATCCTCCAGCGCCTGCGGCCCCGCATGGATCGCGCCCAGCGCATCGACCAGAACGATCTGCCGGTCGATGCGCGCGAAATGGGCGCGGAAGAAGGGTTTGACCACCTCCCGCTTGTAGGCCTCGTAGCGGCGCGCGAATTCATGGGCGAGTGAGCCGCGCGGCGCTCCGCCCGGCGGCAGGGGCGCGAAGGTGATCGCGGGGCTGCCTTCCAGATCGCCGGGCAGGAGGAAGCGGCCGGGCGTGCAGTCGCTGAACCCCCGTTCACGCGCCGCCGCGAGGTAGTCGGTCCAGCCGCGCGCCAGCGCGCCCGCGACCGGCTCCGACAGTTTCGCCGCCGGGTCGATTTTGGACAGCGCCGCGAAGAAGGGAGCCGCGATCCCCTCGCGTCGTGTCTCGGCCCGCGCGAGCGCGTCGCGCGACCAGGCCGCGTAGTCGAGATCGAGGAGCGCCAGATCCAGAAGCCACTCGCCGGGGTAATCGACGATGTCGAGATGGATCGTGCGCGGGCCCGAGACCGCGCCGAGAAGCCCCGAGGGTCGGACGCGCAGCGACAGCCGCAACTCGGAGACGGCGCGCGTGCTGTCAGGCCAGTGCGGCGCGGCCCCGGTCATGGCGGCGAGGTGATCCTCGAAGGCGAAGCGGGGCACCGTGTCGTCGGGCTGCGGCTGCAGGAAGGCCGCCTCGATCCGGCCCGAGCGCGCGGCCTCGAGCCCCGGCATGCGGCCACGGTCGAGCAGGTTGGCCACGAGCGAGGTGATGAACACCGTCTTGCCCGACCGGGCGAGACCCGTGACGCCGAGCCGGATGACCGGTTCGAAGAAGGTCTCGCTGATCCCCGAGGCGATCCCCTCCACGCCGCGTCCCAGCGCGTCCGCTATCGTTCCGATCACCAAGGTGGGCTGTCCTCATGGCTGTGCCGAAACCCGAGGATAGGCATTGCGGGGCGGGGTTAACAGCCCCCGGAGGATTGCGCCGGCCCTGCCGTCGCCCGGGCAAGCGCCGCCTGCGGGACCTGAAGGCCCCTTGTCGGCGCTGATGCGCTCCGCGCGGGAGTTTTTCGCCAGGATGAAGGAGGGAGGCCGCACGCCCGGATTGCTCCCGTCCGGGGGATCGGGTAGCCGGACGCCATGCCGCGCTATGCCCTGATGCTTGAATATGACGGGTCGCCCTTCGCCGGGTGGCAGCGTCAGGCCGACCAGCCGTCGGTTCAGGGCGCGCTGGAAGCCGCGCTCGCGAGGCTGGAGCGTGATGTGCCGTCGGTCGCGGCGGCGGGCCGGACCGATGCGGGCGTCCATGCCACGGGACAGGTGGCGCAGGCCGATCTCGCGCGGGGCTGGGACCCGTTCCGGCTGGCCGAGGCGCTGAACTGGCATCTGAAGCCCGCGCCCGTGGCGGTCGTGGCCTGCGCCGAGGTGGCGGAGGACTGGCACGCGCGCTTTTCCGCGATCGAGCGGCGTTACAGCTATCGCGTGATCTGCCGCCGCGCGCCGCTGGTCGAGGGGGCGGGCCGGGCCTGGCATCTGCGCCATCCCGTCGAGGTGGCACCGATGCGGGAGGGGGCCGGGCATCTCGTCGGCAAGCACGATTTCACGAGCTTCCGCGCCTCGATCTGCCAGGCGAAGAGCCCGGTGAAGACGCTCGACAGGATCGAGATCGAGGAGGTCGCCTTTGTCCATGGGCGGGAGGTGCGGTTCCACCTCGCGGCGCGGTCGTTCCTGCACAACCAGGTCCGTTCCATCGTTGGCACGCTCGAGCGGGTCGGCGCCGGGGCATGGGCACCCGGCCGCGTGTCCGAAGCGCTCGCGGCCCGCGACCGCGCGGCCTGCGGGCCGGTGGCGCCGCCCGACGGGCTCTGCCTGACCGGTGTGGGTTATCCGGAGGATCCGTTTGCGGACGGGTGGCGCGAGGAATGATGGAAAGCGTGCCAATCGTGAAGGAGTTGTTGCTCGTGGGCGGCGGGCATTCCCATGCGCTGGTGCTCAGGCGCTGGGGCATGCGGCCCGTTCCGGGCGTGCGGCTGACGCTGGTCAATCCCGATGCCGTGGCGCCCTATTCCGGCATGCTGCCCGGCCACCTGGCCGGCCACTACACGCGCGCGGCGCTCGATATCGACCTCGTGCGGCTGGCGCGGTTCGCGGGCGCGCGGTTCATTCCCGGGCGCGTGGTGGCGCTCGATCCCGCGGCAAGGGTCGCACGGCTGGGGTCGGGGCGGCAGTTGCGTTACGATATCGCTTCGCTCGACATCGGCATCACCGCCGACATGACGGCGCTCAGGGGCTTTGCCGAGCACGGCATCCCGGCCAAGCCGCTCGACCGTTTCGCCGCACGCTGGGCCGAGATGGCGGCGGGATCCGGCCCGGTGCGGATCTCCGTCATCGGCGGCGGCGTGGCGGGGGCCGAGATCGCCATGGCCTGCGCCCATCGTTTGAGTGTCGAGGGCCGGGACCGCGCGATCACCCTGATCGATCGCGGCCGGGTGCTGGCCTCTGTCGCGCGGGCGGCGCGGGGGCATCTGCTGCGGGCGCTCTCGGGCTGGGGTGTCGAGATCGTCGAGAACGACCCCCCGGTGGAAGTGCTGGCCGATGCCGTGCTGCTGGAAAGCGGGCGGCGCATCGCTGCAGATATCACCATTGGCGCGGCGGGGGCGACGCCGCAGCGCTGGCTGGGGGAGACCGGGCTCGACACTCACGAGGGGTTTGTCGTGGTGGACCAGCACCTCCGGTCGACCTCCCATCCGACGCTCTACGCCGCGGGCGACTGCGCGCATTTCGCGCCCGACCCGCGTCCCAAGGCCGGGGTCTATGCCGTTCGCGCCGCGCCGGTCCTTGCACATAACCTCGCCGCCGATCTGACCGGCCGGCAGCGCCGTGCGTTCCGGCCGCAACGGGATTTCCTCAAGCTGATCTCGATGGGTGGAAAGACCGCGGTCGCGGAGAAGGCGGGCTTCGCGCTGGCCGGGCCGTGGCTCTGGCGCTGGAAGGACCGGATCGACGCGCGCTTCATGGAGACGCTTCGCGACCTGCCCGCGATGCCGCCGCCATCCGTGCCCGCCAATGCCGCAACGGGGGTGGCCCGGGCCATGGCGGGGCCCGCGCCCTGCGGCGGATGCGGGGCCAAGCTGGGCGCGGGCGCGCTGTCGGAGGTGATCGCGGGGCTGGCGGGTGCGGCGCGCGCGGATACCGAGCGGTTGCCGGGCGATGACGCCGCGATCATCCGGGTGGGCGAAGCGCGGCAGGTGATCTCGACCGATCATCTCAGGGCCTTCGCGCTCGACCCCGCGCTGGTGGCACGGGTCGCGGCCATCCACGCGCTGGGCGATGTCTGGGCCATGGGAGCGGCGCCGCAATCGGCGGTGGCGAATGTCATCCTGCCTCGGATGGAGCCACGGCTTCAGGGCGCATGGCTCGACGAGGTGATGGGCGCGGCGCATGAGGTCTTCGCAGCAGTGGGCGCCTCGGTTCTCGGTGGGCATTCGTCGACGGGGACGGAGCTGACGGTGGGGTTCACGGTCACGGGCCTGTTGGAGCGCGAGCCGGTGACGCTCTCCGGCGGCAGGGCAGGCGACGTCCTGATCCTGACCAAGCCCATCGGGTCGGGCGTGATCCTTGCAGGCGAGATGCAGGGGCGGGCCGAGGGCGCGGACGTTCTGGCCTGCTGGGAGGCCATGTCGACGCCGCAGGGCGACGCCGCAGCGATCCTCGCGCCGCTGGCCCATGCGATGACGGATGTGACGGGCTTCGGCCTCGCCGGGCACCTTTGGAACATCTGTGCCGCTTCGGGAACCGGAGCGGAGGTCGCGCTCGATGCCGTGCCACTCCTGCGGGGGGCGGAGGCGCTGGCCGAACGAGGCGTCCGCTCGACACTGGAGTCCCAGAACCGCGCCGCGCTGGAGCCGGTGATGGCGGCGCCCGAGGGCCCGCGCGCCGACCTCCTGTTCGATCCGCAGACGGCCGGGGGGCTGCTAGCGGCGGTGGACGCGGGCGAGGCGGACGCACTTCTGGCGCAGTTGGCGGAGGCGGGTATCCCGGCCGCGCGGATCGGGCATCTGACGGACCGCGCGGGCCACATCGAGCTTGTCTGACCGCAATGCCGGCCCCTGCACTGGACAACCAATGCGTCGCGCCTAAGGTCGGCAGGAACCCGATCGCGCAGCCACGGAGGTAAGACCCATGTCGAAATTCGGTTCCAGCCAGTCGGTCCGCCGGCTCGAGGACGCACGTTTCGTCACCGGGCACGGGCGCTACATCGACGACACCGCGCCCGAGGGCGCGTTGCGCGCCTACCTGCTTCGCAGCCCGATGGCCCATGGGCGGATCACCACCCTCGACGTCGCCGAGGCGCGGGAGGCGCCGGGCGTGGAACTGGTGCTGACCGGGGCCGATATCGTGGCGCATGGGCTCAAGAACGCGATGAAGGGCTCGACCGTCGACAACCGGGACGGCAGCAAGGGCGCCGCGCCCGTGCGCCCGATCCTCGCCGATACCCATGTGCGCCACGTGGGCGAACCCGTAGCCTTCATCGTCGCCGAAACGCTGGCGCAGGCGCGGGACGCGGCCGAGCTGATCGAATTCGATGTCGATGACATGCCGGTCAAGCTCGACATCGCGCCGGGGGGCCAGACGCTCCATGACGCAGCCGCCGACAATGTGGCCTATGACTGGGCGCTGGGCGACGAGGCCGCGACGGAGGCCGCGCTGGCCCGGGCCGCCCATGTCGTGACGCTGACGACCCATGACAACCGCGTCATCGTCAACAGCCTCGAGCCGCGCGGCTGCTTCGCCGAGATCGAGGAGGGTCGCCTGCATGTGGCGATCAACGGGCAGGGCGTCTGGGGCCACAAGACCGACCTTGCCAGGTGGTTCGGCGTCGACGAGGCGCAACTGCGCGTCACCAACCCCGATGTCGGCGGCGGCTTCGGCATGAAGGCAATGCGCTACCCCGAGCATTTCCTCGTGGCGCTGGCCGCGCGCCAGACCGGGCGTCCCGTCCACTGGATGAGCGACCGGACCGAGGCGATGCTGTCGGACAATGCCGGCCGCGACCTCGACGTGACCTGCACGCTCGGCTTCGACGCGGATCACAGGCTGGTGGCCTACAAGGTCGACAGCCTCTCGAACCTGGGCGCCTACAACTCGCAGTTCGGGCAGAACATCCAGTCGGCGCTGTTTTCCAAGGTCCTGACCGGCACCTATGACGTGCAGACGGTGTTCTTCCGCAACCGGGGCATCTACACCAACACGATCCCCGTCGATGCCTATCGCGGCGCCGGCCGGCCCGAGGCGATCTACGCGCTGGAACGGGCCATCGATTTCGCCGCCCGCGACATGGGCGTCGATCCGCTGGAACTGCGGCGCAAGAACTTCATCCAGCCGGGCCAGTTTCCCTACAAGACGGCCAGTGGAGAGCTTTACGACGTGGGCAATTTCCCCCGTCTGCTCGACCGCGCGGCGCAGGAGGGCGACATCGCCGGTTTCGCCACCCGGCGCGCGGCCTCCGAGGCCGGGGGCAAGCTGCGCGGCCTCGGCATCTGCTACTACATCGAGTCCATTCTCGGTGCGGCGGATGAGACCGCGACCATCGAGATCACCCGGACCGGGGCCAAGGTCTATGTCGGCACCCAGTCGAACGGGCAGGGGCACGAGACCGTCTATGCCCAGCTCCTCCATGACCAGACCGGCCTGCCGCTCGACGCGATCGAGATCGTGCAGGGCGACAGCGACCTGATCGCCACGGGCGGCGGCACCGGCGGTTCACGCTCGGTCACGGTTCAGGGAATGGCGATGCGCGCGGCCGGAGAAAGCCTTATCAAGGGGCTGACCGCGTTTCTGGAGACGGAGATGGACCTGACGGACATGAGCTTCGATGCCGAGGAAGGCGTGTTCCGCGCCCCCGGCTCGAACGTGGTCGTCACGCTGCTGGAAGCCGCCGAGAAGGCGCGCGCGGCCGGGGCGGCGGAGTTGACCAAGGTGTCGAAGCACGAGACGCTGCCCGGGCGGTCCTATCCCAACGGGTGCCACGTGGCGGAGATCGAGATCGACCGCGAGACCGGGCAGACCCGCGTCGTGCGCTACACGGTGGTGGACGATTTCGGCAACCTGATGAACCCGATGCTGGCCGAAGGGCAGGTCCATGGCGGCGTGGCGCAGGGCATCGGACAGGCGATCACGGAGCACGTCGTCCATGACGCGGATGGCCAGCTTCTGACCGCGACCTTCATGGATTACGCCATGCCGCGCGCCGACGACACGCCCTTCGTGGCGTTCCACACCGAACCCGTGCCGTCGATCATGAACCCGCTGGGCATGAAGGGCTGCGGCGAGGCGGGCACGGTCGGCGCGCTCGCAGCCGTGTCGAACGCGGTGCAGGACGCGCTCTGGCCGTTGGGTATCCGGCAGGTGGACATGCCGTTCACGCCATCGCGCGTCTGGGCGATGCTGAATGAAGGAGACGGGAGGGTTGCGGCAGAATAGGGGCCTCTGGACCCGGCTTGCCGGGTATCGGTCGCGGGCGCCCCGGCTGCCCGATGTGCGTCCGCCGCACACCCATGTCGTCTTGCTCGATGGCACCATGTCGTCGCTGAAACCGGGCTGCGAGACGAATATTGGCCTCACCTACCGCCTGCTGTCGGACCTGCCACGAGACGCGCATCTGACGCTCTACTATGAGCCGGGCATCCAGTGGCGCGGGGTGCGGCGCGCCCACGAGGTGATCGCGGGTGTGGGCATCAACCGGCAGATCCGGCGCGCCTACCTGTTCCTGGCGCGCAATTACCGGCCCGGGGACAGGGTGGTCCTGATGGGCTATTCGCGCGGCGCCTATGCGGTGCGGTCGCTGGCGGGCCTGATTGACCGGATGGGCCTGCTCAGGACCGCGCAGATCGACGAGGAGACGCTCGACCGTGTCTACGATCTCTACCGCAACGCACCCGAGAGCCCACAGGCGCGCGCGCTCAGGGATGCACGCTGCCACACCCATGTGGAGGTCGCCTTTCTGGGTGTCTACGACACGGTGCGCGCGCTGGGCATCCGCTGGCCGATCCTCTGGCGGTTCGCGGCCATGCCGCACCCCTACCATTCCCATGCGTTGGGGCCGTCGACCTGCGTGGCGCGCCATGCGCTCGCCCTCGACGAGACGCGGGACGCCTATGCGCCGGTGCTCTGGGACGTGGCGCCCGAGCTTGCGGCCAGCGGCGCGGTGCAGCAGATGTGGTTTCGCGGCGCCCATGGAGATGTGGGCGGGCAGCTGGACGGCTACACGCCCGCACGGCCGCTGGCGAACATCGCGCTTGTCTGGATGCTGGCGGAGGCCGAGACCGCCGGCCTGCCGCTCCCGCCGCTCTGGCGGACGCGCTACATCACCGACGCCGAGGCCCCGGCCAGCGGGACCCGGCGCGGGGCCGGACGACTGTTCATCGCGCGGCGCGCGCGCAAGGTGGGCCTCGATCCGTCCGAACGCCTGCACCCGACCGCACGCGCTGCCGCTACCGCTCGCGGCGTGCGGATGCCCGATGCCGCGCCCGCCTGAGCGCTTCGGTCAACCGCCGCCCGGCTTGGCGCGCAGGGTCGGGTCGGCGGTCGTGGGGTTCTCGGGCCAGGGGTGTCTGGGATATTGCGCGCGCATGTCCTTGCGCACATCGGCATAGGACCCCGCCCAGAAACCGGGAAGGTCCGTCGTCACCTGGATCGGGCGGCTCGCAGGCGACAGGAGCACCATGCGGATCGGCAGCCGTTCCGGCCCGACCGTCGGGTGCCGGGTGGTGCCCAGAACCTCCTGCAGCCGCACCGCGATCTCCGGGGCGTCCCCGCCATAGTCGATGGCGAGCTTGCGGCCCAGCGGCGTCGTCCAGTGCTGCGGCGCGAGCCGGTCCACATCTGCCATCCCCTGCCAGCCGACAAAGGCGCGGAGCGCCTCGGCGGGATCGAACCGCGCCAGACCGGCGGCATCCCGGATACCGGCGAGATAGGGCACGGCCCAATCCTCCAGCCGGTCGAGCAGCGCTTCGTCCGACACATCGGCCACCCCGGCATAGCGGATGCGCGCCCGCAGAAGCCGCGCCGCCCGGCTCCAACCCAGAGCATCGAGCCCGAGGCTCCGGATCCCCTCGCAGAGCGCGCGGGCAACGGCCTCGGGGGGCGGGTCGTCCCACCGGCGGTCGTCGAGGATGAGCGCGTCCAGCATCTCCTGCCGTCGCGCTTCGACGCGGCTCAAGCGCGTGGACCAGTGGCAGGTCTCGCGCCACGCGATGCGGCCGCCATGGACGGCCCGCAGTTCCGCCTCGGTCAGGGCCAGAGCGCCGCGGATGCGCGCCTCGCGCCGGTCGCCGTCGAGGTCGGTGACGACGATGAGGCGCAGCGCGCCCATCGGGTCGCCCTCGGGCATCGCCGCGCCGCTGCCACCCGACAGGAGGTAGCGCGGCGCATCGCCCGTGCGGCGCAGGCCGATCCGGTCGGGATAGGCGAGCGAGGCTTGCGCGCCGGGGCTGAGGTCGGGGCCCGCCTCGCGCCGTTTGAGCCGCTTGGCCTCCTCCCGGATGCGGGCGATCACGCCGGCATCGGCCCTTGGGTCGCGCTGATCGAGCGCGCGCAGCCGTGGCATGAGGTCGACGCCCACACCGGACCCGCGCATGGGGTCGCGCTCGGCGAGAGCCGCGGCGAGCCGTGCCGACCCCGCACCGCCCCGCCGGACCAGATGGCCCAGCCGCGGGTGAAGCGGCAGCCGCACGAGGTCGCGCCCATGCGTCGTGATCCGGCCCTCGTCGTCCACGGCGCCCAGCGCGGCCAGCAGGGCACGGGCCTCCGCCAAGGCCTTTTCGGACGGCGGCGTGAGAAACCGCAGCCCCTCGGCCCCGCCCCATTGCGCCAGTTCCAGCGCGAGGCCCGCGAGGTCCGCGACCTCGATCTCGGCTGGCGCGAAGGCCGGGCGCGCGCCGTCCTGCCCCCGTGTCCAGAGCCGGTAGCAGGTGCCCGGCGCGGTCCGTCCCGCGCGGCCTCGGCGCTGCTCGGCCTCGGCGCGGCTGACATCCTCGGTCACAAGGCGGCTCATGCCGCGTGCGGGGTCGAAGCGCGCGCGCCGCGCCTTGCCGCCGTCGACGACGATGCGCACGTCCTCGATGGTCAGAGAGGTCTCGGCGATGGATGTGGCGAGCACCAGCTTGCGCCCCGCAGGCTCCGGCCGGATCGCGGCGCGTTGCTCGGCAAACGGCAGCGCGCCGTAGAGCGGCCGGACATGCGCGTCACCGGGCAGGCGGGGCGCGACCAGCCGTGCCACGCGCCGTATCTCGGCCTCCCCGGGCAGGAAGGCGAGGCAACTGCCTTCGCCCTCACCCATCGCGCGCAGGATCAGGTCGGCCATCGCGGCGTCCCAGCGCGTGTCCGGCCCGGGTGCGCGGTCGAGCCATCGCGTTTCCACGGGGAAGGCGCGCCCCTCCGACGAGATCATGGGTGCGCCGTCGAGCATCTCCGCCACCGGGCCCGCGTCGAGCGTGGCCGACATCACGAGGATACGCAGGTCCGGGCGCAGGGCCTCCCGCGCTTCCCATGCCAGCGCGAGGCCCAGATCGGCGTTGAGCGAGCGTTCGTGGAACTCGTCGAAGATGACCGTGCCGATGCCGGGCAGGTCGGGCGCGTCCTGCACCATCCGGGTCAGGATGCCCTCGGTCACGACCTCGATGCGCGTGGCGGCCGAGACCTTCGCCTCCCCCCGGATGCGGTAGCCCACCGTCTCGCCACAGCGCTCGCCCAGCATCTCGGCCATGCGCTCGGCGGCGGCGCGCGCGGCAAGGCGGCGCGGCTCCAGCATCACGATGCGCCCAGTCGCGCCCGCAGCCAGCAGGGCGGGCGGCACGCCTGTCGTCTTGCCCGCGCCCGGCGGGGCTTGCAGCACGGCCCGTCCGGCCGTGTCCAGCGCCCCGATGAGACGCTGGAGGACATCGCCGATGGGCAGGGCCAAGGCTCGGTCTCGCGTGAAATTTCGCACCGGGCCATAGATCGACGCCGCGCTCGCCTCGGTCAACTCCCAAAGCCTGCCTTGCCCGCGCAGGGCGCAATACGCCCGTTCAAGGAACAAGTGGGGGCAGGTGGGCTGGACAGGCACCGACGGTTGCGGTCAAACGTGGGTCGCGCGGCACATATCCGGCGCCCTCAAGACGGCGAAGACGAAGGTTCCATGACCGAAACTGAAATGCTTTCCGACCGTATCCTCGCCGGTGACCGCCGCGCGCTGGCACGCGCCGTGACGCTTGTCGAAAGCACGCGGGCCGATCACCGGGCGAAGGCCACGGCGCTTCTGGAGGTGCTGCGCCGAGCGGGTCGGCAGGCGCTCAGGATCGGGATGTCGGGGACGCCGGGCGTGGGCAAATCCACCTTCATCGAGGCCTTCGGCATGATGCTGATCGAGCAGGGGCTCAGGGTGGCCGTGCTGGCGGTCGATCCGTCCTCGGCGCGGTCGGGCGGCTCGATCCTCGGCGACAAGACGCGGATGGAGCGGCTTTCGCGCGAGAAGGGGGCGTTCATCCGGCCCTCGCCCGCGTCCTCGCAACTGGGCGGCGTGGCGCGGCGCACGCGCGAGGCGGTGGCGCTTTGCGAAGCGGCGGGGTTCGACGTGGTGCTGATCGAGACGGTCGGCGTCGGTCAGTCCGAGACCATGGTGGCGCAGATGTGCGACCTTTTCGTGCTGCTGCTGGCGCCGGCGGGGGGCGACGAGTTGCAGGGCGTCAAGCGCGGCATCATGGAAATGGCGGACCTGATCCTCGTCAACAAGGCCGATGGCGATCTGAAGGCCGCGGCCACGCGGACCGTGGCGGATTACGCGGGTGCGCTGCGGCTTTTGCGCAAGCGCCCGCAGGACCCCGAGGGGTTTCCCAAGGCGCTGCCGGTTTCGGCGGTGACGGGTGCGGGGCTCGACGCGGCCTGGGCCGAGATGCAGACGCTGGCGGGCTGGCGCCAGGACATCGGCTGGTGGGACCGCACGCGGGCGGATCAGGCGACCCGCTGGTTCGAGGAGGAGGTGCGCGACGGCCTGCTTCGGCGCCTGTCCCGTCCGGAGATCCGGGCGCTGATGGCCGCCCGGGCCGCAGCCGTCGCCCGCGGCGAAATCAGCCCGGAGGCGGCCGCCGATGAGGTGCTGGCGCGGGTGACCGGCTAGGCGGGGGAACCGCGAGCGGCGCGGCCGCGTTCCTCCGGCGAAGGAGGACACCATGACCCAGCGCAACGACGATCCCCTCACCGGACCCGGCACCACGTCCGACCCCAATCAGGCCGACCGAACGGGCCTTCCGGGCCGCAAGAAATTCACCAAGGTACCCGATGAGCCCAAGGGCCCGCCCCAGCGCAACGATCACCCGGCCAGCGGCCCGGGCACGACGGACGATCCCAACATGTCGACCAATGTCGATCTGGACTGATCCGGCGCGGCTGGCGGATGGGCCTATCCGAACAACCGCTCGCCCTGTTCGTCGATGATCTGCCGGGCCTTGAGCAGCGTGATCCGCTCGGCTTCGTCCCTTGACTGGATCAGGTCGGCGCGCAGGAAGCGGTGGACCTTCACCTCGCCGCCCATTTCCTTCTCGATGCGGCCCGCGATGCGGAAGCCGCCAGAGTCCGCTTGCGGCTCGGGGAAGATGCGGAAGTCCTTGTAGACCTCGGGTTCCGGCTCCGGCGTTCCGCCACTGCCGCCGAAGAGCCTCGAAAAGAGGGACATGGGCGCGCTCCGTTCTCGTGTGTTGCGCGCGAGCCTAACGGCGCCGCGCCCTCAGGTGAAGGGGGCTGCGATCAGCCCACGGGCCTGCGCCCGACGGTGAGCTTCAACGCCAGAAGCAGCCACGGCGCGGCGTGCATCGCGAGATCGAGAATGTCGATGGTCTGCGTCAGCTCTCCGGCCGCGAGCATTTTGAGCTTTTCCCAGATATGCGGCTCAGGGACGAAGGGTGCCAGGCCGAGCGTGAGGCTGGCGATGAGCAGGACGCTGAGCGGCAGGGCGTCGAGAAGGCGGCGGAGCGCGGTCATTGTGGTCATGCCTAGGAGACTAGGGTGGGCAATGCTGCCCACCTTCGTGTCGGTCGTCGCGGTGTGGTGGTGGGCAGAATGCCAGCCTACTGATCCAGGAATGACCGCAGCTTCCGCGACCGGCTCGGGTGCTTGAGCTTCCGCAGCGCTTTCGCCTCGATCTGCCTGATCCGCTCCCGCGTGACGCTGAATTGCTGGCCGACTTCCTCAAGCGTGTGGTCGGTGTTCATGCCGATCCCGAAACGCATGCGCAGGACGCGTTCCTCGCGCGGGGTCAGGGACGCCAGCACGCGCGTCGTCGTCTCCTTCAGGTTCTCCTGAATGGCAGAATCCAGCGGCAGGACGGCGTTCTTGTCCTCGATGAAGTCACCCAGCTGGCTGTCTTCCTCGTCGCCGATGGGCGTCTCGAGGGAGATCGGCTCCTTGGCGATCTTCATCACCTTGCGGACCTTCTCGAGCGGCATCTGCAGCTTTTCGGCCAGTTCCTCGGGCGTCGGTTCCCGGCCGATCTCGTGGAGCATCTGGCGGCCGGTGCGCACCAGCTTGTTGATCGTTTCGATCATGTGCACCGGGATACGGATCGTGCGGGCCTGGTCGGCGATCGAGCGGGTGATCGCCTGCCGGATCCACCATGTCGCGTAGGTCGAGAACTTGTAGCCCCGGCGATACTCGAACTTGTCCACGGCCTTCATCAGGCCGATGTTGCCCTCCTGGATGAGGTCGAGAAACTGCAGCCCGCGGTTTGTGTATTTCTTGGCGATGGAGATCACGAGGCGCAGGTTCGCCTCGACCATTTCCTTCTTGGCCTGCCGCGCTTCCTTCTCGCCCTTCTGGACCTGGTTCACGATCCGGCGGAATTCCGAGATGTCGAGGCCCACATACTGGCCGACCTGCGCCATGTCTCCGCGCAACTCCTCGACCTTGTCGCGGGACCGTTCCAGCAGCGCCTGCCAGCCGCGGCCCGATTTCTCGGCCATGCGGTCGACCCAGGTCGGGTCGAGTTCGTAGCCGCGGTATTCCTCGATGAATTCGCGGCGGTTGATCCGCGCCTGGTCGGCCAGTTTCACCATGCCGCTGTCGATCGACATGATCCGGCGGTTGATGCCGTAAAGCTGGTCGATCAGCGCCTCGATCCGGTTGTTGTGCAGGTGCAGTTCATTGACCAGTTCGACGATCTCGGAGCGGAGTTTCTGATACTCCGCCTCCTCGCCCTTCGAAAAACTGCCGTCCTCGTTGAGCGTGGCCGAGATGCGCTTGTCCTGCATCTCGGAGAGCTGGATGTAATCCTCGGCGATGCGATCGAGAGTCTCGAGGACGCGCGGCTTGAGAGCCGCCTCCATCGCCGCGAGGCTCATGTTGGCCTGATCGTCCTCGTCCTCTTCGTCATCCTTGACGATGGGATTGCCGTCGGCGTCGAGTTCGGGCTCCGCGTCGGTCCTCTTCGCGGGTTCGGCATTGGCATTGGCGACGGGCGCCACGACCGGTACGTCGTCGTCTTCGCCGAGCGAGCGGCCGAAGGTGGCGTCGAGGTCGATGACATCGCGCAGCAGGATGTCCTCGTCGAGAAGTTCGTCGCGCCAGATCGTGATGGCCTGGAAGGTCAGCGGGCTTTCGCAAAGCCCCGCGATCATCGTGTTGCGGCCGGCCTCGATACGCTTGGCGATGGCGATTTCGCCCTCGCGGCTCAGCAGTTCGACCGAGCCCATCTCGCGCAGGTACATGCGCACCGGGTCGTCGGTGCGGTCGAGTTTTTCGGTTTCGCTGGCAGAGACGGCCACCTCGCGGCTCGACGAGGTTTCGACCACTTCGGTCGAGCCCTTCGCCTCCGGGTCTTCCTCGGCCTCTTCGTCCTCGATGACGTTGATGCCCATTTCCGAGAGCATCGACATCACGTCCTCGATCTGTTCGGAGCTGACCTGTTCCGGGGGCAGGACCGTGTTTAGCTGATCGTAGGTGATGTAGCCGCGTGTCCGGGCCTCGGCGATCATCTTCTTGACGGCGGTCTGGCTCATGTCGAGCCCGATATCTGCCTCTTCACCTTCCGTCTTGCGATCGTCGGTGTCCTTGGCCATCGGCAATATCCTTTCGAGCTGGGCATCTGGCGGGTGCGAGGCCGCCTTACCCTTGCATCTGCATCCACATGTAATGCGAATCAGTGATTCGCAAAGGCCGTCGTCAGCTTTTCTTCGCTTGCCCTGCCTTGTTTAGCAACTCGTGGAACGCAGCACGGGCTTCGGGTGTGTCCCCGAACTGCTCACTTGGCCGATTCGCGTGCGGCGACATGGCCGCGTGTCTGTTGTTGACCGCCTGTCTCAGCCTGAACGCCAGGGTGCTGTCCTCTTCGACCGCGCCGTCGGCAACGTCATGGGTCGCTTCGTTCAACTCGCTCTCCCACGCCTGCGCCGCCGCCTGTTTGGTCAGTTCTTCCTCCAGGCATGTCCGCGCCGCGTCGATGTCCTCGGCGTGGCCCGACAGGAACGGTGTGATCCGCAGATGGCCCATCGCCTCGAGGCTTTCAAGGGTTGCGATATGTCCGTTTCGCGCAAGTTCCGCGCGCAGCCCCTCGCGGCTGCGCTCGCCGGTGGCCAGCAGGAACAGCGCCAGCGATGCGACGGCACGATCCGATGGCTCCAACCGCTCGATCCGGCCCTCGAACTCGTCGATCAGCGCGGGATAGCGGCAGAGCGTGGTCAGGATCAGCGCCATGCGAAGCGACTCGCCGCTCAGCTGGCCGGCCAGCGCGCGGGTGGAGGCGAGCGGGGCGACAGGGGCCTCGGCGAAGCCGCGCCGGCCCTTGGACCACCGGCTGCCAAGGTCGTTGCGTGCGCGGAACAGTTCCCGGCGGAAGACGGCGAGCGCCTCGCCGTAGTGCCGCTGGAGCGACTGGTTCTTGATCAGACCGATGGCGGTGCGCAGGCGGACATCCAGCCCGGCGCGTCGTTCGGGCGTGTCGAAGCTCTGACCCTCCGTCTCCCGGCGCCAGAGTAGCCTGACCAGAGGCTCGGCACTGTCGATCGCCTGCTGCATGGCCGATGGCCCGCGTGCGCGGATCAGGTCGTCGGGGTCCTGCCCCTCGGGCAGGATGGCGAAACGCAGCGACCGGTCGTGGCCCAGATGGGGCAACGCGAGGTCGACTAGCCGCATCGCGGCGCCCAGTCCGGCCTTGTCCCCGTCCAGCGCGATGACGGGTTCCGGCGAGATACGCCAGAGCATCTGCAGCTGTTCCTCGGTGATCGCGGTGCCCAAGGGGGCGACGGCCGCTTCGAAGCCCGCGGCCACCAGCGCGATCACGTCCATGTAGCCCTCGGCCACGACAAGCGGCTGCCCCTGCCCGGCGGCGCTGCGGGCGGGCCCGTGATTGTAGAGCGCGCGGCCCTTGTCGAAGAGCGGGGTTTCGCGGCTGTTGAGGTACTTGGCGCGCGCATTGGGGTCCATGGCGCGGCCGCCGAAGCCGATGCAGCGCCCGCGCGGGTCGCGGATCGGGAACATGATCCGGTCGCGGAAGGCGTCATAGGGCGCGCCGCCGTCGTCGGGCCGCGTCGCCAGACCGGCCTCGATGACATGGTCGGTCGGGATGCCCTTGGCCACGAGCGCCTGATGGGTGGCATTGCGGGCGCCGGGCGCGAAGCCGATCTCGAAGCGGTCGAGAATCGGTTGGGTCAGGCCCCGGCGTTCGAGATAGGCCCGCGCCTCGGCCGCCGCTTGTGTCTTGAGCTGCAAGCGGAAATAGCCGACGGCGGCCTCGGTGGCCTTCGCAAGCTCGGTGGCGCGGTCGGCCTTTTCCGCGGCCTTCGGGTCGCGCGCGGGCATCGGCATGCCGGCATCGCGCGCCAGCAGTTCGACCGCCTCCATGAAGCCCACGTTCTCGGTTTCCTGCACGAAGCTGACGAGGTCCCCCTTCGCATGGCAGCCGAAGCAGTAGTAGAAGCCCTTGCGGTCATCCACATGAAAACTGGCGGTTTTTTCCTGATGGAAGGGGCAGGGCGCCCACATGTCGCCCTTGGCCTGGTTCGACTTGCGGCGGTCCCACATGACCTTGCGGCCCACCACCTGCGAGAGCGAGACGCGGGTCTTCAATTCGTCGAGGAAACCGGGGGGCAAGCTCATGGCGGCCAATATCGGCCGGCAATGAGCCCCTGTCCAGCGCCTCCCCGCGCTGCCGGCGGGAAATGACCCTGAAGATGTCGCCGGGCACCCATGCAGGCGCCGCAGTTGCGCGGCAGAACCGTGACGGTTGCGTACCGAGTTGCCCTGTAAACCGGTCGCGTTGCCCGTCGCCGATGCGGCCTCTCCTGTCCCGCATCGGGTCGGGTGGCGCGATGCCGCTCGCCGGCGATTGCCCGTTAATGGCGCCTGCTAGAGGTCCGCGCGCGCCGAGACCATGCGCATGGCGCGCTCGATGTCATGGGCGGCGCTTGCCGCCATGGAGCGGAAGACGAGCGCCACGTAGCGATCCTCGGCGGTGCGCATCAGGAGGCAGGACATGTGGGCCAGCATGGTGCGGGCGGCATGGCCGACCTCGAACACGGAGAGGCGCAGGTCGAGGGGCACGAGCCGTGCAAGGACGTCGCGCGCATCGGTCCCCGCGATCTCGACGGCGGCCCAAGCGTCGCCCTGATCCGTAAGCGCCGCGCCGGGGATCGTGACCGTGTCCTCGCTCATCACGAACCACTGGTCCAGCCCGCTCCAGACCACGCGCGCGCGATTCGCCTCGACGAAGGTGCCGACGGGCGGCAGGCGGCAGCCCACGGCCTTTTCCAGCGCCTTGGACACCGCGTCGGCCTGTCCCGAGAAGGGTGCGACGGAGGTCACGGACCTCAGCACGACCTCGGTCGCTTCGACCGTGCCGTACGACAGCGGTAGAAGCCCCTCGAAGGGCGTGCGTGCAATCAGGCTAGCCACGGGCGCGTCCTCCCTCGGGGTCGAAGAATACCGGGTCGCAGACCTCGCAGAGCGTGGTCTTGTCGCGCAGGTGATCGACCATGCGCACGGTCTCGCCCATCCGCGCGCGGCCGTTCAGCAGGAACCCGAGGCCGATATGCGTCTCGAACGTTGGAGACCACGCCACCGAGGTGATGTAGCCCTGATCGTTCACGCGCGTGGCCGCGTCGCCCTCCCGGAACAGATGCGCGCCGGCCAGAAGCGCGTTCTCCGGCTCTTTCGGCTTCAGGCCCACGAGCTGCTCGCGATGTTCCCCGGACAGGCCCGGGCGCAGCGAGGCGGTCTTGCCGATGCAGTCCTTCTTGGCCGAGACCATGCGGCCCATTCCGACATCGTCCGCCGTCACGCGGCCATGGATTTCCGAGTGGGTGATGAAGCCCTTTTCCAGCCGCAGGACATTGAGCGCCTCCATCCCGTAGGCACCGCCCCCGAGGGTCTCGGCGCGGGCCACGAGGTCCCGGAACAGCGCCTCGCCATAGCGTGACGGGATCGCGATCTCGTAGGCGTGCTCGCCCGAGAAGGAGATGCGGAAGAGGCGGCCCTTGACCCCGTGGATCATCACCTCGCCGCAGGCCATGAAGGGAAAGCTCTCGTTGTCGACGGGCTGGTCGAGGACGGAATTGATAAGGTCCCGCGCCTTGGGTCCCGCGACGGAGAACTGCGCCCATTGCTCGGTCGCGGAGATGAAGGCCACGTCCAGATCGGGCCTGAGGCACTGATGCACGAACTCCAGATGCGTCATGACCTGCCCGGCGGCGGCGGTGGTGGTCGTCATGACATAGTGATTTTCGCCCAGCCGCGCGGTCGTGCCGTCGTCCATCACATGCCCGTCCTCGCGCAGCATGAGGCCATAGCGCACGCGCCCCGGCTTCAGCGTGGAGAACATGTTGCAATAGACGAAATCGAGGAAGGCCGCCGCGTCCGGCCCCTGAATGTCGATCTTGCCCAGCGTCGAGACATCGACGACGCCGACCGCCTCGCGCACCATCCGCACCTCGCGGTCGCAGGACTGCCGCCAATGGGTCTCGCCCCGTTTCGGCAGGTAGGACGGGCGGTACCATAACCCCGCGGTGATCATCGGCGCGCCCCAGGATCGCATGGCGCGGTCGGAGGTCGTGAACCGTTCCGGTGCGAAGCCCTTCGCTTCCGCACCTGCGGCCATCGCGCCGATGGAGGTGGGGATGAAGGGCGGGCGGTAGGTCGTGGTCCCGGTCTCGGGGATGCCGCGCCCCGTCGCGTCGGCCAAGAGCGCCAGCGCCGCGATGTTCGACGACTTGCCCTGATCGGGCGCCATGCCTTGCGTCGTGTAGCGCTTCATGTGCTCGACGGAGATGAACCCCTCCTGCGCGGCGAGCCTGATGTCCTTGGTGGTCACGTCATTGGCGAAGTCGAGCCATGCGCGGCCCTTGCCTTCGACATACCAGAGCGTGCTGCCGCTCCCAGCCTCGTCCGAGGCTTTCGGCACCGTGATGCGCGCGGTCTTGAGGCCGAGCGCCTTCAGCGCCTCGGTCGCGGCCTCCTTGCCCTGCGTCAGGCAGGCGGAGGTCGACATCGCCCCGTTGCAGGCGCCCGCCGGGATCATGCCCGGCACCGCGTTCGGCGCGGGGAGGAAGGCCTTGGCCTCGGCATCCCAGACGGGTCGCGCGCCGAGGTGACAGGTCAGGTGCACCGAAGGGTTCCAGCCGCCCGACATGGCGAGGCAATCGGTGATGATATCCTCGGTCCGCCCGCCATGGCGCACGGTGATCTCGCGCAGACCGTGGCGGCCCTTGGTGCCGATGACCTGCCCGCCCTCGATCAGCCGGTAGTCGCCCTGTTTCTCGACGCCTGTCCGACTGTCGATGACGGCGGCCACGCGCAGGCCCGCCGCCTGCATCTCCGCCGCCGTGCGGTGCGCGTCGTCGTTCGTGGCGAACAGCGTCAGGTTCCGACCCGGTGCCACGCCGTAGCGGTTGAGGTAGCTGCGCACGGCGCTGGCCAGCATGATCCCGGGTCGGTCGTTCATCGGGAAGGCGATGGGCCGCTCCAGCGCGCCAGCGGCCAGCACGGCGGTTTTCGCCCGGATGCGCCAGAAGCATTCGCGCGGCAGGTCCGGCTCGTGGGGCAGGTGCTGGCCCACGCGCTCCAGCGCGCCGAAATTCAGATCGTCATAGACGCCGGTGACCGTGGTCCGCGTCATGATCCGGACGTTGTCCATCGCGGCGAGTTTTTCGCGCATCTCCCCGGCCCAGACGTCGCCGGGCTTGCCGCCGATTTCCTCGCTGTCGGAAAGAAGCCGCCCGCCGATCTCGGTGTTCTCGTCGATCACGATGACGTCGGCCCCGGCCTCCGCCGCCGTGCGCGCCGCCATGAGGCCCGCGGGCCCCGCGCCGATCACCAGCACATCGCAATGGGCGAAGGCGCGTTCGTTCGCTTCGGGGCTGGCGCCCCTGGTCATCCGCCCGAGGCCGGCGGCGCGGCGGATGATCGGCTCGTAGAGGCCTTCCCAGAACGCACGCGGCCACATGAAGGTCTTGTAGTAGAACCCCGCGCCGAGGAAGGGCCACAGCAGGTCGTTGACGGCCATCAGGTCGCGGTCGAGGGGACCCATCCGGTTCTGGCTGGTGACGGTCAGCCCATCATGGATCTCCTGCACGGTCGCGCGGACATTGGGGATCATCGCGTGGCCTTGGCCCACCTGGATCAGAGCGTTGGGCTCCTCGCTTCCGGCGGTCAGGACGCCGCGCGGACGGTGGTACTTGAAGGACCGGCCCATGAGCCGGATGTCACGCGCCAGAAGCGCCGAGGCGACTGTGTCGCCCTTGAACCCCGTGACGGTCTTGCCGTCGAAGCTGAAGCGGACCGGCTGCGACCGGTCGATGCGTCCGCGTCCCTCAACCCGCATTGCGCGCCTCCCGGGCGAGCTGCGCCCCCAGAACTTCATGCGTGATCGTGTTGCGCGTCACCAGAAGCCACGCCCCGCAGCCCGATCCGTGATGCCACAGCTCGCGCGTCTCGCCCGCCGGGTTCTCCCGGTTGTGGAGGTAGTCGTTCCATTCTTCCGGCGCCGCCTCGGGGTCGGGCCGGTGGAGATAGGTCTCGTGACCCTTGATGCTGAACTCGCGGATGTCGCGGGCCCCGCAGAGGGGGCAGGTGATCTGCATGTCCGTTCCCCCTAATGCAGGTTGTGCTGGCTGCCGGTGGCCTCTTCGTCCATCAGCCCGCGCCCGGTGGCAAAACGGTCGAGCCGGTAGCGCGCGGCCGCCTCGTGCGGGCGGTCGGTGGCGATCAGGTGGGCGAAGGTGTGGCCCGAGCCCGGCACCGCCTTGAACCCGCCGTAGCACCAGCCGCAATTGAGGTAGAGCCCGTCGATATGGGTCTTGTCGATGATGGGCGAGCCGTCGGGCGACATGTCCATGATGCCGCCCCAGGACCGGAGCATCTTCGCCTTTCCGATCATCGGCATCAGCGTCAGGCCCGCCTCCATCACATGCTCCGCCATGGGCAAGTTTCCCCGCGCCGCATAGGATGCGTAGAAATCGAGGTCACCGCCGAAAACCAGCCCGCCCTTGTCGGACTGGCTGATGTAGAAATGACCCATGCCGTAGGTGATGACGTTGTCGATCACCGGTTTCAGCCCCTCGGTCACGAAGGCCTGCAGGACGTGGGACTCGATCGGCAGTCGCATGCTGGCCATCGCCGCCACCTGGGAGGATCGGCCAGCCACGACGATGCCAACCTTCTTGGCCCGGATCGCCCCGCGCGAGGTCTGCACGCCGGTGACTTTGCCGTTCTCGATATCGATGCCGGTGACTTCGCAATTCTGGATCAGGTCCACGCCGCGCCGGTCCGCCCCGCGCGCGAAGCCCCAGGCCACGGCGTCGTGCCGCGCCGTGCCACCGCGCTTGTGGTAGAGCCCGCCGAAGATTGGAAAGCGCGTCTGCTCGAAATCGAGATAGGGCACGATCTTGCGCACGCCCTCGGTGTCCAGAAGGATGGCGTCGTCGCCCTGGTTGATCATCGCGTTGCCGCGCCTTGCGTAGGCGTCGCGCTGCCCGTCGGAATGGAACAGGTTGATGATGCCCCGCTGCGAATGCATCACGTTGTAGTTGAGGTCGGCTTCCAGCCCTTCCCAAAGCTTGAGCGAATGGCTGTAGAATTCGGAGTTGCCCGGCAGGCCGTAATTGGCGCGCACGATGGTGGTGTTGCGCCCGATATTGCCGCCGCCGAGATAGCCCTTTTCCAGCACGGCGATATTGGTCAGCCCATGCTCCTTGGCGAGGTAGAAGGCCGTGGCCAGACCATGGCCGCCGCCACCGATGATGACGATGTCATAGGCGTCTTTCGGCGCCGGGTCGCGCCACGCCGGCCGCCAGCCCTTGTTGCCGGTCAGGCCCTGGGCGAGCACCGCCAAGCCGGAATACCGCATCTGGACTCCTTCGATAACGTCATGCGCCGCGTCGTGCGCAACATCGAACGGCCCTGCGACCCGGTCGATCGCAGGCACCATCCCCGTCGGCCTTTATCGACCGTGACATGAAGGTTTGAAAGTCCGTGGACGACAATAAATCGCCGCATGGCGACGGGGCGCCGCACGCGGCCCCGGTCCGCTTCGCGTCAGGAGGTCGGCGGCGATCCGTCGGGATCGAACGGCACCTGTCCGGCATAGCGCGGACGCGACAAGGTGAAGTTGTCGAACCGCGCCACTGTCAGACCGATATCGAAGGGCGCAACATAATCCACGAAGGTTTCCACGAGGATGACGCGCTCCCCGTTGGGCATGTCGGGCAGGCGATCGACGATCGCGTCGAGGTTGGAATTGAACAGACGCGCCGCACCGTTCACGCCGTGGGACCAGTCGACATTGTAGCTGCCGTTGATCATGGCGATCTGGCTCACCCGCATCTCGACCTCGTTGGAGCCGCGGATGATGCTGTTGGACACGTCGGCCAACCCTTGAATGTCGTGGCCGAAGACCATGTTGGTCTGCCGCGACAACATGTCGGCCACCATGTAGGTCGTCTTCACGGAGGTGTTGTAGACGCGATATGCGTCGAAGAACACGAAACTGCCGACGAACGCCCAGACGAGGATCGGCGTCATGAGGACCGTCTCGAAGGCCACGGCCGCGCGCTCTTCCCGTGCAAATCGGCGGATGTATCCGATCATGGCAAGTGCCTCTCAGTCCGGTTCGTTGACGAAGACCGACGCGGCCAGCATGTGCAGGCCGCCGGAATCGTCACGTGTGAGATTGAGCCCGAAGCCCGAGAACGGCAGCAGCCGATCGACGATCATGCAGGCGCGCACCAGCATCAGTTGGTTGTCGGCCCCGGGATTGAAGGTGGTGCTGACGGTGGCCGACGCGTCGGCCCGTTCGATGCACATCTCCTGATTGCCCGGCACCGCGTATGTGGCCCGGTCTATCTCGCGCAGGTCGATCGTCAGCAGGGTTTCGCAATCGGGCAGGAGCGAGGTGTTGTCGCAGATCGCGGTGCGGATTTCGGCCGGCGTGACGGTCAGGCCGTTGGCAAGCCGCAGGATGCGCACCGCCTGGTCGAGCGTGCGCTCCATCATGACCTGGCGCGTCATGATCATCGAGGTTTCGAACACGGCGATAAAGAGGATCATGATGATCGGGAAAGTGATCACGAACTCCATCGTCGCGGTGGCGTTCTCGCGGCGAACGAACTGTTTGATGCGAAAGGAGAGATTTTGCATGGGATTACTCGATCAGCCTCAACTGGTTGATCACGCCGGCGATGGACTGGAACGCCGATTCAAGATCGGAGCCGCGCACAGGGTAGTAATGGGCCAGTGTCGAGGCACAGTTGCGCATCTCGGTCTGCGCGTTGGAATTCGCGTTGAAGGAGATGGTGAAGACAACGATGTCGTTGTCGCGCGCTTCCTGGCAGGCGGCATAGAACCGGGTGAGGTTGGTGCTCCGCCAGCTTTCCGTGACACGGCAGCCATCGCCATTGCAGTCGTCCGAGTTGTTCTGCTGGGCCAACTCCTCGGTGTGGTTGAGGAAGATGTCGTCCACGTCGGTCGCGTTGAGCGGCGCTTCTGTCCGGTCCAGGAACCGAGGGCGCAACTGGTCGGTGATGTTGCCGTCCGTCATCAGAACGATCACCTTCAGCGTCTCGGGATCGTCGAATGGCGCGGGGCGTTCGTCGAACTGCGCCGGCATCTGACCCGCGGCGGCAAGCTGCTGCACGGCCCAGTTGCTGTCGGGGTGAAGTAGCCACAAACCCCACTGCATCCCGTAATGGGTGCCGGTGCCGTCATGAAGGCGCATCCGGTCGATGAACCCGTGCAGAGCATCGTCATCGTTGTTGAAGTACTGTATCGCCGAGGAGGGCTCGCCCGCCGACACGTCGTCTTCCAGAGGGCACCACCCCCAATCCATGGTGAGGTTGTCGATGGCCCAGTTCATGAAATGCGGCACCTGTTCGAAGCTCTCGCCCTGCGGAATGTGCCATGTCGCGAAATCGGTGTCGTCGAAGTCGACGCAACTGGAGCGCGGGTGATCGCGCAGCACCGTCACCGTGTCGCCGTCCTCGTCGACGTAGTCGACATACATGCGGGTGCCGCCGATGAGGTCGAACATGGTCGCGCCGGGGTTGACCAGTCCGGCATAAGGCACCACCGAAATGGTTGTGGTCTCGGCGCGTTCGCCCTGAAGCATGCTGCTGATGAAGTTCCGCGCCGCCGGACGAAGCCGGTCGATCTGCGGCATGCCATCGCTGTCGGTGAAACGCATCGAACCGGAGATGTCGAGCACGAGCGAGATCTCGACGTTCGGAATGATCTCCTCGGCGGCGCCGACCGCCGGCGAGGTCAAGACCCGCACGCCGAACATGTGCATGAAGAAGGTGCGGACCTCCAATTCGGCATACGCTTCCACGCGGCGGAAGTTGACGCCTTCTTCGACATCGACGCTCAGGCGGTAGTTTTCCAGCCCGGAGATTTCGAAATAGTTTTCGACTACTTCGACGGGATTGAGCGGCTGCAGCACCGACGCCGCGGCGAGTACTGCGCGGTCGAGGGTGTATTGCAGCTGCACACGCTGCGTCTCGTAGCGCATGATGTCTATGGCGATGCCGGCCACGGCGACCATGAGGATGAACACCATGAGCGCGAATGTGGTGATGGTGCCGTCCTCGCGGCGCATGAAACGGCCGAGGATGCGCTGGCCCAGACGGCTGCGCATGGCGAGCTCGCTCGTCGTGTTTCTGAACGCGCGCATTTGGCGCTCCTTTTTACCCGGTGTCGCGACAAGACACTTCACTGCGCCTGTCGTGCCCCCAAACCGCGGCAGAAATTGGGCGGATCATGGCTGGAAACGGGGAGTTTCTGTTTCCTGATTGGGTGTAATCCCCGGGAAATCGAGCTGTTCTTGCCGAGGGTGGAACGCAGTTAACACTTGTGTCATTGCAAGGCCCTATGCGTTTCATGGGGTGGGTCCGGGCGTAACACCCATCAACGCACCGACAGCCATCGGGCCCCGGGAGGAGGACCAATGACCACGGCCACGACCACGGCACGAACCGAGCCGAGCTTTCGGCAATCCGTCGATCTGATGTTCAACCGCGCGGCGGCGCTACTCGACCTGCCACCGGGGCTGGAGGAGAAGATCCGCGTCTGCAACGCGACCTACACGGTGCGCTTCGGCGTGCGCCTCAGGGGTGAGATCCGGACCTTCACCGGATACCGCTCGGTTCATTCCGAACACATGGAACCGGTGAAGGGCGGCATCCGCTACGCGCCGACAGTCAACCAGGACGAGGTGGAGGCGTTGGCGGCGCTGATGACCTACAAATGCGCGCTGGTGGAGGCGCCTTTCGGCGGGTCCAAGGGCGGATTGTGCATCGATCCGCGCCATTATGAGCCGGACGAGATCGAGAAGATCACCCGGCGCTTCGCCTTCGAGCTGATCAAGCGCGACATGATCAATCCCGCCCAGAACGTGCCCGCCCCCGACATGGGCACCTCCGAGCGCGAGATGGCGGTGATCGCGGACCAGTACAACCGGATGAACACCACCGACATCAACGCGCGCGCCTGCGTGACCGGCAAGCCGATCCATGCGGGCGGCATCCAGGGCCGGGTGGAGGCCACGGGGCGCGGCGTCCAGTACGCCTTGCAGGAGTTCTTCCGCCACCCCGAGGACGTGAAGCGCGCGAACCTGTCGGGTTCGCTCGACGGCAAGCGGGTCATCGTGCAGGGCCTTGGCAACGTCGGCTATCACGCGGCGCTGTTTCTTAGCGAGGAAGACGGCTGTCGCGTGACCCATGTGATCGAGCGCGACGGGGCGCTGGAGAATCCGGACGGGCTTGACGTGACCAGCCTGCGCGACTGGATCATGCGTCATGGCGGGGTCAAGGACTGCCCCTTCGGCACCTATCACCCCGACGGCGCGGCGGTGCTGGAGGCGGAGTGCGACATCCTCATCCCCGCGGCGCTGGAGGGGGCGATCAACCTCGGCAACGCCGAGAACATCAAGGCGCCTCTGATCATCGAGGCCGCCAACGGCCCGATCACGGCCGGTGCCGACGAGATCCTGCGCCACAAGGGGATCGTCATCATTCCCGACCTCTACGCCAATGCGGGCGGCGTGACCGTGTCCTATTTCGAGTGGGTCAAGAACCTGTCCCATATCCGCTTCGGACGGATGCAGCGGCGGCAGGAGGAATCGCGCCATCAGCTTCTCGTGGACGAACTGGAGCGGCTCTCGGCCGATACCGGCATCGGCTGGCAGCTCACGCCCGACTTCAAGCAGAAATACCTGAAGGGCGCGGGCGAGTTGGAGCTGGTGCGCTCGGGCCTCGACGACACGATGCGCGGCGCCTACCAGTCCATGCGCGAGATCTGGTGGGAGCGAGACGACGTCACCGACCTGCGCACGGCCGGCTTCCTCGTGGGGATCGAACGGGTCGCGAAGAGCTACCAGGAAAAGGGGATCTGACGGGGCAGATACGACCGGCGTGAGGCTGGAACGCAGAAAACGAAGCTTCGGAGGGCGTTTGGACGTCGGCGAGGCGGCATCTCCACAGGTTGAAGTCAACGTCCGAGTTGCGGACGAAGGAGCCACTCGCTCGTGCAATACCATCCATTGCGGGGTGCCGCAGGCGCACAAGTTCTCCCGCGTGGCACTCAAGGTGTTAGGTTAGGACGACCACTTTATCGCTAGGCGGAGCCGCGGTTGGACTGATTGCCCTTTCCAGAGTAACGCTCAGTCCATTCACGGAGGCATTCCGCGTTTGGTTCAACCCTCGGTAAGACGCTCGGACTTTGTCTGGCGGTGATCGCGGACAGCGAGCCAGACTGATAGCGCGAGAAAGAAAACCGTGAGGATGTAGAGACCTATGGAAATCGGGCTGGCGACGAGGATCGACCAATCGCCGTCGGAGATGGACATTGCACGACGCAGGTTGCGTTCCATGTCTCCGCCCAGCAGGAGGCCGAGCACGAGCGGCACCAGGCTGACATCGAACTTGCGCAGAAGGTATCCGATGACCCCGAAAAAGACCATCATCTCGAGATCGAAGACCGAGTTCGAGATGCCGTAGACGCCCACGAATGTGACCGCGGCGACGATCGGCATGAGCGCCCAGGTGGGCGTCATCATCAACCGCGTGAAGATGCCGATCATCGGCAGGTTCAGGATCAGGAGCGCCACATTCGCCATGTAGAGCGACGCCACGAGGCCCCAGACCAGATCGGGCTGGCGCTCGAACAGGAGCGGGCCGGGCTGCACGTTGAGCGAGATCAGCATGGCCAGCAGCACAGCGGTCGTCCCCGATCCGGGGACCCCGAGGCTCAGCATCGGGATCAGCGCACCGCCCGAGGCCGCGTTATTGCCCGCCTCGGGGGCCGCCACGCCGCGCGGATCGCCCTTGCCGAAGGTGCCCTTCTTGTTCGAGGTCTGCTTTTCCGCGACATAGGCCATGAACGACCCGAGCGAGGCCCCCGCGCCCGGTAGCACGCCCGCGACGAAGCCCACGCCCGAGCCGCGCAGCATCGCCCAGCGGGTGCGCCAGATCGCCCCCCATTGCGGCAGCCAGCTGCCCACGGGGATGGCCTTGGGCCGGTCCTTGAAGGTCTTTTCGAGCAGCATCAGGATTTCCGAGATCGCGAAGAGGCCCACGAGGGCGACGATCGGCTCGATCCCGTCATAGAGGTGGAAGCTGTCGAAAGTGTAGCGCGGGACGCCCGAAATCGGGTCGAGGCCGACAGTGGCAAGCATCAGGCCGATCAACGCCGAGAGCAGCGTCTTGCGCGGGTCCACGCCCGCGATGCCGCCGATGGTCGCAAAAGCGAGGATGTAGAGAGCGAAATAGTCCGCGGGTCCGAAATGGATCGCTGCACGCGCCAGAATGGGCGCGAAGAGCGACAGGCCGATCACCGCGATGGTGGCTCCCACGAAGGAGGCGACGCCCGAGATCGCGAGCGCGTTCGCGGCCTGGCCCTGCACCGCCATAGGGTATCCGTCGAGCGTGGTCATGATCGCCGGTTCGTCGCCGGGGATGTTGAGCAGGATCGAACTGATCCGCCCGCCATACATGCATCCGAAATAGACCGCGCAGAGCAGGATCATCGACGAGGTGGCATCGAAGCCGAAGGTGAAGGTCAGCGGGATCAGCACCGCTACGCCGTTGACCGGCCCCAGCCCCGGCAGGGCGCCCAGAAGCGTGCCGATGAAACAGCCCATCAACAGCAAGGCGATGTTGAGGGGCGTACTCGCGACGACGAAGCCTTGGCCGAGGAGAGACAGGATTTCCATGCTACGTACCCTTGCGCATCGTCCGACAGGTCAGACGAAGAGCTCTCCCAGAAAATCGAGTGGCAGGCCCAGCACCTGGTCGAAGAGCGCCCAGAGCGCGGGCGCCATGATCGCACCCAGCAGAACCGCGCGCCGCGGCGCACCACCGAGAATGATGCCGATCAGCGTGATCAGCGCGAAAGTGGCCAGCGGGAAGCCCAGCGGCTCCAGCGTCATCGTGAAGCCCACCAGCACGGCGAGCGCGGCCGCCTGACGCCACATCCGCTGCGGAGCGGGCCAATCGACCTGCCCCGTGGGAAACACCACCAGCGAAGCGGAGAGGATCATCATGGGAATGCCCACGATGATCGGGAACACCGTCGGACCAAGCACGTCCCCGAAGCTGACGTCATAGGTCCCCGCCTGCCGCGTGTAGAGCGCCGCGATCATGAAGATCGCGACGCCCAGGATCCTTACGCTCATTCGATAACGCCGATGTCGCGCGAAATCTGTTCCATCACGTCGGCCTGTTCACGGACGAAGGCCTCGAACTCCGCGCCGCCGCGCCAGATCGGCACGAGGCCCGAAGCGGTCGCCGCTTCCTGCCATTCGTCGGAGTTGTAGAGCGTCTCCAGACGGTCGACCCACGAGGCATACTCCTCGTCGGAAACATCACCGCCGGTGTAGAGACCGCGCCAGTTGTAGCCGGTCACGTCAACGCCCTGGCTGATGGCCGTGGGAATGTCCGGAAACGCCGGGATCGGTTCGTCGCTGAGCGCCGCCAGAACGCGGATGTCACCCGATTCCACGAAACCCGCGATCTCGCCGAGATCGGTGGAGACGACGTCGATCTGCCCGCCCATCATCTGCGTGACCGCATCGGTGCCGCCGTCGAACTGAACCCAGCGAATGGCGGAAAGGTCCTCGACGCCCGCTTCATCCGCGACCATCAGAAGGCGAATGTGGTCCCAGCCGCCGGCGCCGGAGGATCCGGCGGTGACAAGCGCGGTGGGATCCGCCGCCATGGCTTCGTTGAGGTCGGCCAGGCTTTCGATCGGGCTCTCGTCATCGACGGCGATCACGCCCACATCGGCGCCCAGCATGGCGAGGTAGCGCATCGTGTCGAGCGGCGCGGGATAGCGGCCCTGCGCGATCTGGGTGATGCCCACGGTCGACGTGGCGACGATCAGGTCGGCGTCGTCGGACCGCTCGGCTGCGACCATCGCGAAGGTCACGGCGCCCACGCCGCCGGGCATGTTCGTGATCTGCACGTTGCCGTCCACGAGGTCGAGCTCGGTCAGGATGCGTCCGATCGTGCGGCAGGTGAAGTCCCAGCCGCCGCCGGGGTTCGAGGGCGCAATGCACTCGTTTGCAGTGGCGGGTGCCGCGGTCATCGTCACCGCGGCTGCCGTCACGGCAGCCAGCTTGGCAGTTGTCAGTTTTCGAAAGATCATCGGTTTCTCCTCCCAGTAAAACCCGTATGCAAACTGATGCGATCCTTGAGGTTTTTGCAAGGGGTGATCCGACGCCACGTGGCAGGGTCCCGCCGAGACCTGTGCCATGAGCGGCGCAGCACCCGGGTGCCAGCGTCCTTGAGGACCCGGACGATCCTTGCGGACAAGCCGATGCGACGCCCCCTTGCCCCCGCGAAAAGCGTGAGGGCATTATGCGGGCCGGGAGAGACCCGAGGGAAGGAAAACGATATGACGAGCTTGTCACCCGCGAAGAGCCCCGTGCCGGAGGGCAGCCGGATCACCGTCTGCGAGGTCGGGCCTCGGGACGGATTCCAGAACGAAGCGACCTTCATCCCGACGGACAGGAAGATCGCGATCGTCAACGCGCTCTTCGCGTCGGGGCTGCGGCACATGCAGGTGACCTCGTTCGTCAGCCCGCGCGCCGTGCCGCAACTCGCCGATGCCGAGGATGTTCTTGCCGGCATCTACCGTCCCGACGGCGCTTACGTTACCGCGCTCGTGCCGAACCTTCGCGGTGCGGAGCGGGCGGTGTGCTGCGCGCTCGACGCGGTGCACACGGTGGTTTCCGCCTCCGAGACGCATAACCTCAAGAACGTGAACCGACCCGTCGCGCAGTCCCTCTCCGAATTCGAGGCGGTCATCGACACGCTGAAGTCCGCCGGGATCGCGGTCGAGGGCGGCATCGCGACGGCCTTCGGGTGCCCCTTCGAAGGCGTCGTGCCGCCCGAGCAGGTCGCCCGCATCGCCCGCCGCTACCAGGAGCTTGGCGCGGATGCCGTTTCGCTTGGCGACACGACGGGCATGGCCACGCCGCTTACCGTGCGCGCCGCGATACGCGCCATCCGCGAGGCCGCGCCCGGTCTTGGCATTCACCTGCATTTCCACAACACGCGCGGCGTGGGCCTTGCCTGCGTGATGACCGGGCTCGCCGAGGGCGTAACCCACTACGACGCCGCCGTGGGCGGCCTTGGCGGCTGCCCCTTCGCGGCGGGGGCGACCGGCAATATCTGCACCGAGGACCTGGTCTACCTGCTTCAGGAAAGCGGGTTTGAAACCGGTGTGGACCTCGAAATGCTCATCTCCGCGGCGCAACTGACGCAAGATGTGATCGGCCGCAGCCTGCCCGGTCAGGTTATCAAGGCGGGGCCGCGGCTGAAACGTCATGATCCCGAACTGACCGTCACGGCCGCCGGATGAGCGAACTTCCCCTAGCGGGCGTCCGCGTCATCGACCTGACGCGAATTCTGTCCGGTCCGTTCTGTTCGATGCTGCTGGCCGATCTGGGCGCGGATGTCCTCAAGATCGAAGCGCCGGGCGGCGACCCCGTTCGCGGACAGGGACACAAGGTGGATGGCCTGTCTTGGTATTTCGCGGGCTTCAACCGCAACAAGAAGTCGATCGAACTCGACCTGCGCGCAGCAGAAGGCATGGCGGTGCTGGAACGCCTGCTGACGGATGCAGACATCCTGACCGAAAACTTTCGTCCCGGCATACTTGACAGGATGGGCCTGACAGAGGCCCGCCTGCGCGAAATCAATCCCGGTCTGATCGTCGTCAGCGTGAACGGCTATGGCAGCACCGGCCCCTACGCAAATCGCCCGGCCTTCGACTTCATCGCGCAGGCCATGTCGGGCTACATGGCAACAAACGGAACACCGGAAACCGGCCCCCTGCGCACCGCACCGCCGATCACGGATCTGGTCGCTGGCATCTACGCTGCGCTCGGCGCCGTCGCCGCGCTCCGCGGGCGCGAGAAGGGTGGCCCCGGACAGCGGGTCGAAGCGTCAATGATGATGTCCATGATGTCGATGATGGCCTATCTCACGTCGAACGCGCTGGCCACCGGACGTAACCCGGTTCCGACCGGAAATGACCATCCGATCGCGTCCCCCTACGGCCTGTTCCGGACGGCAGACGGCGACATCGCCGTGGCGCCATCGACGGAGGCCATCGTTCGTCGTTTTCTGCGGGAGCTGGGCCTTGAACAGCTGTTGTCCGAGCCGCGTTTCGAAAACAACGAAATGCGGCTTCGCAATCGCGCGGAGCTCAATGCGCTGATAAACGAGGCGCTGTCGAAAAGGACACAGGACGCGTGGATTGAGCGCCTGAACGGGGCCGGCGTACCCTCCGGCCGCGTCCAGTCCCTGACCGAGGCGCTCTCGGACCCTCAGGTCGCGGCGCAGGACATGGTGATGCGCGTACCGCACACAGGACATGGCGAGGTGGCCATGACTGGATTTCCAGTCAAGTTCTCCAAGACGCCGCTATTCGTTCGCCATGCTGCGCCCGATCTTGGCGCCGACAGCAAGACTGCACTCCTTGACGCTGGAATGGATGATGCGGAAATCGACGAGCTTATCGAGAAAGGCGTCCTGGGTGCCGGCAGATCCGGCATTGAAGAGTAGGGACTTCGGTTCTTGCAGCCTTTGGCTACATTCACGAACCGGACCCATCGTAGGCCGGGCACCGCTGCATCAAGCGCCAAGGCCTCTCCCGTCTTACCCTTCGCAAGTTCACAAGAAGGCAGCATTTCCTACAACTGAGCTTAGCCCCGGCAACTGCGCGAGATGAAAGCTTCGTGCGTCGGGCGACTGCTCAATCTGCGCCAACCCGCGCAAACACCAATCGGGCTCCGATCGCCTATGGCTATGAGATTAGCGGCAGATCCAGAAAGCAATGTCAGGTTATGCGCAATAATGTCGCCAAGTATCAAGGTGCGTTTTCCAAACAGTTAAGACTCCTCCGAGCGATCTGTCGCTGGTGGCGGAGTTGGAGACAGTGCCGTGAGGCGCGCATAAGTCTCGTCATCCAGTTCGAAACTAATGGCATCAAGCGATGGCCTCATCTGATCAGATCTGCTGGCGCTAAGGATTGGTGCTGTTATCGTGGGGTTATGAGCAACCCAGGCGATGGCGAGCGTGATGGCAGAAACACCGAGTTCGGCTGCAAGCTCCTGCAATGAGTTCGCAGCCTTGTGCATCCAGTCTTGACCGTAGCGCGACTTGTACATCGGATCATCCGTAAGGCGGCCATCTTTCCCAAGATTGTACTTGCCTGTCAGAAGACCACCCCCAAGCGGCGAGTATGGAACAACGGCGATGTTCTCTGATGTACACATCGGCAAGATCTCTACTTCGGCCTGACGTTTGACCAGGTTGTACATCGGCTGCATCATTTCGATTTTGAGATCGAAGGACGACGCGACACCAGCGGCCTTCATCACCTGCCAGGCGGCATAGTTCGACACGCCGATATGTCGTACGCGACCGGCGTCGACCATTTTTGCAAGCGCCTCGTAGGTCGCTTCGAGCGGCACTTCGTCGGACCAACGATGCATGTAAAGCATGTCAACGAAGTCGAGCTTGAGACGCTTCAGGCTATCTTCAAGGTCATTTGTGATTGCTGCCGGAGCGCAATTCCCGGTCGAGGCGCACTTGGTGGCGATGAAGAGATCGTCCCGCTCAGGGGCCACAAATTGGCCCAGCAAAGTCTCTGATGCCCCTCCGGTGTAGCCGTGAGCCGTGTCGAAGAAGCTTATTCCCGCGTCGCGGGCTCTGTCATACATGGCGCGACTATCAGTCGGATCCGCCCTGCCACCCCATTGCATGGTGCCAAAGCAATACGAGGAAATCGGGTGGCCGGCGGGTGTGCGAAGATCTGGTTTCATCAATGAACCATCACATTTCTTCAGCGCGACGAACAAGTGCCTCCGGGGGGTGATGCTAGCTCTGGAGATCGTCCGCTCTGGGCTCCAAGCGGCCTTTCGCTGCAGTGGACTCGAACGGCCCCCCAAGGGCAGGACGCCGTCTCGCCACGGATCTCGACGATGTTGCGCAGATCCGGAACGCTGGCTGCGCGCCCGGATCGCCGTGTGTGATGCATGCTGACTTGCGGGTGGCTAGTCGAAGCCGCCCTCGCGGTCGGCGAGCATCACGTTCAGAAGCTCTACCACCGCCTTTCCCTCCGCCCGGGAGGTCACGCCGCCGATGGCCACCCTGCGGCCCGCGCGCCACCAAAGCCCCGGAGCGTAGACACGGCTCATCGGCGTCTTCAGGTGAACAAGGAAGCCCGCGGCGGGCTTGAAGGCGAAGGCGCTGGAGTCCACCCGGTCCACGTCCTCGACGCGGAACAGCAGCCGCCCACCGTCCTCGCGCATCTCGGTCCGGGTCAGTTCCAGCACCACCGCGCTTGCCTGCCAGAGCCGCCACGCCCAGAAGAGGCTGAGCCCGCCGAGTGCGATCAGGAAGGCCAGCCAGACAAGGTCCGCGGGCGGAAAGGTCGCCGCGATGTAAATGAGGATCAGGCCCAGCATCCCCGTCACGCCGGTCGCGAAAATGCGCCGGGCCGGCTTGGGGGTGATCCGGACCAGCACCTCGTTCGGATCGGGTCTGCGGTTGCGCTTTGCCATGCGGGCCCCTTAGCCGGTAAGTGCGAGGATGGCGAGAGGGCAGGCGCGATCCCTTCGCATGCGCACAGCGACCGTGTGCCCGTGCCGGATTGCCGACCGCCGCCGGATGGCTATCTACCGCTCCACACGCACCGGAGGTCTGCCCCATGTCGATCCGTCCCATCCTCGAGACCCGCGCCGCACAGCCGACGATGGAAGGGGCTGGCGTTCATTTGCACCGCGCCTTCGGGTTTCAGGATCCCACGGAGCTCGACCCGTTCCTGCTTTTCGACGATTTCCGCAACGACGACCCTGCGCACTACCGGCAGGGTTTTCCATGGCACCCGCATCGGGGGATCGAGACCATCACCTATGTGCTGGAGGGCACGGTCGAGCATGCCGACAGCCTCGGCAACACGGGGCGCCTCGGCGCGGGCTCGGTCCAGTGGATGACGGCAGGCTCCGGCATCCTGCATCAGGAAATGCCGCTGGGCAACGCGCGCGGCCAGATGCACGGCTTCCAGCTCTGGGGGAACCTGCCGGGGTCGATGAAGATGACCGCGCCGCGGTATCAGGACATTCAGGGGGCTGAAATCCCCGAAGTGACCGATGACGACGGCACCCACGTGCGGGTCATCACGGGAGCATTCTGGGGCAAGCGCGGGCCCGTGGACGGGATCGCGGCGGACCCGCAATATCTAGATGTGACGGTGCCTGCCGGTCTGAAGAAAACCTTCAGGATCGACACCTACCGCCGCGCCTTTGCCTATGTGTTTCAGGGGGCGGGGGCGTTCTCGGACGCTTCGGCGCCCACCGGCGTGCTGCTGGAAAAGGAGGTCATGGGACAGGAGGTCAATATCCGCGACATGTCGGGGGACCGCACGCTGATCCGCTTCGGCACCGGAGACGAGGTGACGGTGCAGGCCGGGCCTGAAGGCGTGCGATTCCTCCTGATCTCGGGCGCGCCGATCGAAGAGCCCGTGGCATGGCACGGTCCAATCGTGATGAACACGCAAGCCGAACTGCGGCAAGCGATGGCGGACCTGAGAAATGGCACCTTCATCAAACCCGCGCATTGAGGCCGGCGTCCGCGCCCGGTAGAAGACCCGCCATGCTCCACACGGTGATCCATGGCAACGACAACGCCCAGCCGCCCCTCCTGATCGCGCATGGCCTCTTCGGGTCGGCGCGGAACTGGGGTGTTGTGGCCAAGCGGTTGTCCGACACGCGCCGCGTGCTGACCGTCGACATGCGCAATCACGGCGACAGTTTCCGGGACGACAGCCACGGCTATCCCGACCTCGCCGCGGACCTCGCCGAGGTGATCGCCGCCCATGGCGGTGTCGCTGATGTCGTCGGCCATTCCATGGGGGGAAAGGCGGCGATGGCGCTGGCGCTGGACCATCCTGAAACGGTCCGCAGGCTCGTGGTGGCCGATATCGCGCCCGTGGCCTATGGCCATACGCAGCAGCCACTGATCGACGCGATGCGCGCGGTGGACCTGTCCCTGGTGGAGCGGCGCGGGGACGCCGATGCGCAGCTGGCGCCGCGGGTGTCGGAGGCGGGCGTGCGGGCGTTTCTTCTGCAGTCGCTGGATGTGGGCGCGCGGCGCTGGCGCCTCAACCTCGACGCGCTGTCCGCGAACATGGCCGCGATCCTGGGCTGGCCCGATCTGGACGGGCGGTACGACGGGCCTGCGCTGTTTCTGTCGGGGGCCGCGTCGGATTATGTCCTGCCCGAGCATCGGCCCGCGATCAAGGCGCTGTTCCCGAACGCGAAATTCGCCAAGATCCCCGGCGCGGGCCATTGGCTCCACGCCGAGAAGCCCAAGGAATTCGAGGCCGCCCTGCGCGCTTTTCTCAGCCCGGCCGCATCATCCGCGTGATGAGACCCGTCTTCCAGACGAGCTGATGCACGGCGACCGCGCCGACATGGGCGATGATCAGCAAGAGCAGAACAGCGCGTAACACTTCATGCGCGTCGCCCGCCGCCTCGAGCCGCCCGCCCCAGGCCATCACGCCGCTGACCGGCAAAAGGACGAGCAGCGCGTAGAACCCAAGATGCGCCCAGTGCGACAGGGTCCGGAAGATCGCCGGTTCGCCCTCGGGCGGCGGCGGTACACCATGTTCGCGCCGCAGCATCAGCCGCCAGATCACGAGGCCGAGAATGATCAGACCGCCCGCCGCATGGCCGATCACCGGCGCCGATACTGCGTAGGTCCCCGTCTCGAGCGCCTGGTCATAGGCCGAGGCGATGCCGTCATGCAGCAGGTATTGCAGCGCCACCAGAAACACGGTGATCCAGTGCAGGCGTATCTGCAGCCTGCTGTAACCGCTGGGCTGGCTCATGGCGGTGTTCCCTTGCTGATGCTGTCGGAGCGGAGGCTACGAGGTGAGGGCGCGCGTCACAGCGCCGAAATCTTGCGGGCCGCGAACCAGGTCACCGCGACCGCCGTCACCGCGCCGAGCGCCGCGGCCCAGACGATGGGCTGCCAACCGGGCAGGCCCGCGGCCAGAACGACGACGATGGCTGTGCCGGACAGGGCCGTCGCGACGATGGAATAAAGCAGGAAGAACAGGCGCATGGGGGTGGCTCCCGGTGGTTTCGTTTGTCGATTGCACGGATAGACCCGCCCCGTCCGCTACGGCAATGATCTGGGTCAAATGGCAGGTCTTGGCCGGTACCGGGCTGTGGCGGATTTGCCAAAGGCCTAGCGGTTTGTGTGGCATTCTATGCAATATCTGGTTGCCAGACCGATATCCGGCGCGGTATCCGGCACACGGTGCTAGGACGCGGATGCATCGCCTGATACGTTAAACGGGGCTCTGGCGCACACTAGGCCCCGTTTTTCGTCTGGCTCTCCTCCAAACGGAAAAAGGCGCCAGGTGCTTGGACGCGGTCCGCACATCGCCTGACGCCTTCCCGGTACCGGACAATTCGGATCGCTCCGCACTCTCCGGCCCGATGAGATCGCATCCTTGCGGAAACGACCCCTGATCCATCTGCTGTCGCCAGCTTCGGGATCGTCCGATCCGCCCGTTTTCGCCTGCGTTCGCCGCGCAGACCCGAAGGCCCCGCCTGCGTTCGCAACCGATCCTGTGGCCCGTTCGGTTCAGTCCGGGTACAGGTCCCGTTCCGTCCCGCCGATCGCCTCAGGAAGGCGTCTCGAACACCGCCGCTGCCTTTCGACCGCTGCGGTAGTGATACGTTCCCCGCAACCCCCGGTTCCGGCAAGGGCGAAGCAGTGCAGCATGGAAATTTCCTGTTGAGCGAACTGTGGGCAAGCCTGTGCGCGCAGGGGTGACGTGACGCTTTTATGACGTTTTTGCAAAGCCTTGGTTGTCATGTGGAAAACAGCCCCCGAAAAGGCGCGATTTCTGCAGTTGCAAAGGTGTTTTTCGACGGAATCGCGCCGTCGGTGGCGCGACTCACCCCTCGGACCCGAGTCGCTCCGGGCCTCGGCGCTTGACCTGCGACAACGCCGGCGGGCGGGCCGGGTGCTATGATGCCGCGGTTCAAGCAGCCGAAACCGATGGGGCCCGGTGCGGGCCGGGAGGGGACATGATCACACTCGACGATATGGAAGACATGTGCAGCCTGACGCGGGAAGAGATCGCGCAATTGGCCGACCACGAACACATCACGCTCGAGGCCGCCGTGGCGGAGGCCGAGGCGTTGATGCACGCCCATGGCGGGCCGCAACACGTTCACGCGATGCTGTGCGAGGATATCCGCTCGGCGCTCCATGCCGATGACACTGCGGGGGCCAAACGCCTCTTCGCGATCCTTCGCGGCTTCGTCACGGCCCATCCGGAGGCCGTGCGCGGGTCGGAGTGACGGCTCAGCCCCGGCGCAGCGACCGCAGCAGCGCCGAGGCGATCCAGACCACGCCGATCCAGCCCAGCCACAGCACCGCCATGAGCGTCACGGTCAGCGGCCAGAGGTTCGCCGCCGTGGGGTCCGCAGCCATGAGCGCAATGAGCCACAGGCACATCCCGCCCCAGGCCAGCGTCGGCAGCGCCACGGGAACAAGAAGCACGACCGGCGGCGGCCAGCGGTCGAGCGGCAGCCGCACGGCGCAGGCGTTCAGCCATGCAAGGCCAAACCCGATCCCGCCGAGGATCGTGGCGATCACCGACAGCGCTGCGATATGAACGGCCGCTTCCATGGGTGGCAGGATGCACCCCGATCCGGGCGGGATTGCGGCGGCGCTCAGCCCTTGATCTGTCGGCTGGTCACGATTGTCACGGGGATGGCGATGGCGGTCGCGACGGCGGCGGCGATCACGATGGGCTGCCGGTCGCTCAGACCGGCTGCGAGAACGGAGACGATGCCCGAGCCCGCAAAGGCGCTGGCGGCCATGATGAAGATGAGAAGCGGAAGGCCAAGACGCAGGGGTAAGACTGCCCCTCGGTTACGATCGGGCGGTAGGGTAGACCGGGTGCTGCGCATGCGGCTGTCGCCGTCTGTGCACGGCAGTGGCCAGAGGAAGTGGAAAATCCCGTGGCGAGAAAGACTCAGGCAGGCCGACAGTTTCATGAGCCGTGTGCGCCACTTCGTGTCGCATATGGCTGCCTGTCGGCCAAGGCGTTGATTTGGAATGATATGGAGGCGAGTACCTCTAATTCGGCTCCACCGCATATCGTCGCAATCCGTTTCATAATCAGGCGCTTGCGGGAAATCTCTTGTCTCGCCCCGTTCCATGAAATAGCAATCAGTCGCACCCGTTTGGGCGGGTTGTATGCCGGTAGGCGAGTTGGATTCCCAGTTTGAACAGAATCCGGCCATTTCGGGGGTGTCGACCATGCCGAAACGCGCGCGAGAGCTCGGGCCGCTCGAGGTCAAGCGCCTGAAAGGGCCGGGCGTTTTCGCCGTTGGGGGGGTGGCGGGCCTCTCCATGCAGATCACCGAGTCCGATTCCCGATCATGGCTTTTCCGCTACCGGATCAACGGTCGGAGGCGAGAGGCAGGGCTGGGACCCTACCCGGACGTGACCCTTGCCCGCGCGCGGGACTACGCCCGCGAGGCGCGCGACATGATCCGGTCGGGAATCGACCCGATCGAGCACCGGCGGGCCGCGCAGCGACGCCTCCTGACCTTCGCGCAGGCCGTCGACCGCTACGCGGCCGAGAAGACGGTCGAGTTCCGCAGCGAGGTGCACCGGGTCCAGTGGCGGCGCTCGCTCGAGAAGCACGCGCTCCCGATCCTCGGCGACATGGCGGTGCAGGACGTGACCTTGCAGGACGTGCTGCAGGTCCTGCGCCCGCTCTGGACCGAGAAGACCGAGACCGGGTCGAAGGTGCGCCAGCGCCTCGAGCGCGTCCTCGACTTCGCGACCGTCTCCGGGCACCGGACGGGCGAGAACCCGGCCCGATGGCGCGGCAACCTCGACATGGTGCTCGCGGCGCCCACGCGGCTCACCGGCGGGCGCAACTTCCCGGCCTTGCAGATCGACGACGCGCCGCGCTGGTACGCGGCGTTGCGGGCGCGGCGGGGCATGAGCGCGCGGGCCCTCGAGTTCCAGGCGCTGACCGCGTCGCGCTCCGGCGCCGTCCGTTTCGCGACGTGGGACGAGATCGACCTCGGGGCCGGGCTCTGGACGATCCAGCCCGGCCGGAAGCAGTCGAAGATCCCGCCCTCCGGGCGCCCGCACCGCGTGCCGCTCACGGACAAGATGCGCGCGCTGCTCGAGGCGCTCCCGCGCGCGCAGGACAACCCGCTCGTGTTCTGGGCGCCGCGGGGCGGCACCCTCTCCGACGCGACGCTGGGCGCCGTGATGAAGAAGATCGACGCGGCGGACGAACGCGCGGGCGGCGCCGGGTTCAGGGACGCGCGGACGGGCGCCCCGGCCGTTCCGCACGGGGTCCGGTCAACGTTCCGCTCCTGGGTGGCGGAGCGCACCGGCTTCGACGGCGACATGGCCGAGATCGCGCTCGCCCACAAGGTCGGGACCAAGGTGCAGCAGGCGTATGACCGCTCCGACCAGGTCGAGAAGCGGCGGGCGATGATGGCGGCATGGGGGCGATTCCTCGCGGGCGAGGCGCTCGGCGACGTGGTGCCGATCGGGGCCCGGGCGCATGGCTGATCTGCGATGGAACGAAGCCTTGGCGTTGTGGGAGTACTACGTCGCCACCCGCGACGAGGTTGACCTCGAGGAGGAGCTGATCGAGCTCGGCGAGAGCATCGAATATGCGGGGGTGCGTCGAGCTCTTCGGACGGCGCTCCTCGAGATAGATCGCCTCGCCGCCGCGGGAAAGCTTGAGCGCGAGCGCGAACGGCTGCGCCCTTTGGTCGGGGGCGTGGTGGCGGATCCGCGGCCGGCCCTCGCGTTCGACGCGAGTCCGGTCGGTGTGGGGATGAAGAACCTTCGGGACGGGCTGGAGAGCCCAGACCCGGAGGAGCGGCTTCGGTTCCAGAGGGTCGCCGCGCGGTGGCGCGCGCGCGATCTCGGCGAGGTGCAGGACGAGCTGAGCCTGTTGAAGGCACCGAAACGCACGGGCGGCCGTCCCGGCGTGTCGCCGCCGTGGCGCAAGGTTCACGACCAGATGTGCAGGATGCGGGCCCGCGTCGCGACCGGCGTTCCCGTGATCGAAGCGGCGCGCGCCGTCGCGCGAGAGGAGGGCGCGCCGGGGCTTGCCGAGCGTGCCCGCTATCTTGCCCGCCTCTTCGAGGAGAAGCGGGCGCTGCGGGAATAAACCCGGCCGGGGTTTATTCCCTTCGCAATCCGCGCGGATATGCTCTCTTTGGGTGGCATCCATTGAAAAGGGATGCGCCATGTTTCTTTCTGACCGACAGGTGGCCGAACGCTACAGCGTCCATAGGGGGACCCCGTGGCGCTGGATGAAGTCGGACCCGAGCTTCCCGAAACCGATCGAACTATCGCCGGGTTGCACCCGCTGGCGTCTCTCTGACCTCGAGGCCTGGGAGCAAGCCAAAGGCGGGGCGGCAGCCTGATGACGACCGTGGGGGAAAGCGACCGCTTCGACCCGGTGGAGCAGGATGCATTCGACGCTGCGGCGGCGGTGTTCGCCGTGGCCGCCGCCGAGGCCCGTGGCGAGGCGGCGACGGCATACCTCGAGCTCACCGAACACGGCATCGCGCAGGCGTTCGCGGATCGCTACTCGGGCCGCTTCCTGTACGATTGCTCTCGCGGCCGGTGGTACGTCTGGGATGGCTCCCGCTGGGCGGAGGACGCCACCGGGCGGCACTTCGAGCTCCTGCGCCAACTCGCGCGGGAGGCGTCCGAAGCGGTCCCGGCTGGGCAGCGTCGAACGGCGCGGAAGGCTGCGACCGTCGCAGGCGCGGAGCGGTTCGCGCGCACCGATCCCGTATTCTCCCGGTCCGGGGAAGGGTGGGACAAGGACACGCTTCTCCTCGCGTGTCCTGGCGCGACGGTCGATCTTCGGGCCGGGCGGGCCACGGCGCCGGACCCTGCGCACGAGATCACAAAGCTCGCCGCCGTGGCGCCGCGCGAGGGCGCCTGCCCGCGCTGGCACAGATTCCTACTGCAGGTGACAGGCGGCGACGAGGAGCTCGTGCGCTTCCTTCAGGTCTGGGTGGGCTACCTCCTGACGGGCGAGACGCGCGAGCACAAATTGGTATTCATCTACGGCCCCGGCGGAAACGGGAAGAGTGTCTTCGCGAATGTCGTCTCGCGCCTCCTCGGCGACTACGCCGTGAGCGCGGCGATGGATACCTTCGTGGCCGCGCGGGGCGAGCGTCACCCGACCGACCTCGCCATGCTCCGTGGCGCCCGGCTTGTCGTCGCGTCGGAGACCGAGGAGGGGCGGGCGTGGGCTGAGTCCCGCATCAAGGCCATCACCGGCGGCGACCCGATCACGGCGCGGTTCATGCGCGGGGACTTCTTCACTTTCCAGCCAGCCTTCAAGCTCATGCTGATAGGCAACCATCAGCCGGTGCTGCGGAACGTCGACGCGGCCGTGCGCCGCCGCTTCCTCATTCTGCCGATGACGAGGACACCCGAGCGCCCAGACCCCGACCTCGAGGCGAAGCTCTGGGAGGAGGCGCCCGAGATCTTCGCTTGGGCGATCCGCGGCGCGCAAGAGTGGCTCGAGGAGGGTCTGCCGCTACCCGACGCCATCGCGGCCGCGACGACCGAGTACTTCGACGAGCAGGACCTCTTCGGCGCGTGGTTCGACCAGTGCTGTGCAGTCGGGCGAGCGGCCGACTTCGAGACCGCGTCCGCCCTCTTCGCGTCCTGGCGCATGTTCGCCGAGAACGCCGGCGAGAGGCCCGGCACCGCCAAGGGCCTCGGCGCTCGGCTGCGCAAGATGGGCCTAACGAACGGTCCGCAACGGGTGAACGGTGAGACGGTGAAGGTCTGGCGCGGGGTCCGTTTGAGGGGGTCCATGCAATGACGTCCGTAACCCATAACCGGAGTAACCCGAAATCCCGTATGACGCCCTTCGCGCGCGTGCATGTGTGCGCGCGAAGAGGCTCATACGGAAAGCAAGGTTACATCCGTTACAACGGTTACGCGGCCGGGGAGCTGGTGCCATGAACCGGCGGCAGCGGCGCGCACTGCGCAGTCGTGCGGCAGCGATCGCACGGGAGGTGGCGGTGGGCGTTGTCATCGAGGGCGATGACGGTGGGCTCGCCAAGGTGGCGCACCCGCGGGCGATTGCGATCCTGCGGGAGGAGATGGTTGCGAGCCTGCAGACGGGCGGTGCGCCAGTCGTCCGCAAGTTGACCGAGGCGGAGGCGGCTGTCTTCCCTCATGTCGCCTGCGGTTCCGCTTGCACTCCGGCCTGGCTGGCCGTGGCGCTCGGCTGCGACGGGCGCATGGGCGTGGTGGTGCGGCGGCTGCGTGCCATCGGTGATACCACGAACGATGCAGCTGCGGCAGCCGTGGTGATCGCTGAGGTCGCCGAGCTCGCAGCAAGCCCGTCAATCCCTGGCCTCGATCATGTGCGGGGGACGGCCTAATGGGGAGGGGGGTGGTCAAAGTCTGGGAGGCCGGAACTCTGCGACCCGCCCCCACCTCATCGACAGGTTTTTTTCTGCGGGGCGTGGGATTTTGGTCGCGCGTTGCCGTCCACGGCCTTCGAGAATCCGCTCACACGCACAGAAGCGCTCAGTTTTGTGCTTTTCTGTGCGATGTCTCGAAATGGGTCGGCAGGTCGATCTCTGGCCTAGCCGGAGAGCACAGGAGGCCTGTGCGGGCGCAGATATCCGGTCGCGGGTCGCCCTGCGTGAACGAACAATTTTGGGCCATTTCTCTCCGGGGGTGCGATGACGCAGGGTGAACTCTTTGCGGGCCGACGCGGTCGGCCGAGGGTCAGCATCAGTTCTCGCAAGCTGCACATCGCCCGCCAGATGCTGCGTGCGGGGGCGACGTCCTACGAACTCGCAGCCTTTCTCGAGGTCAGTCGGCGAACCGTCGCAAACCTTCTCAGTGATGAGCCCGCCTGGGCTCGCAAGCGCGGCCGAGGCTGCAAGAAAGGAATGACCGATGAACAGCAAGACCCCGCATGATATGGATCGCGAGTACGCACGGGTGGACCGTCTGTTTCAGATGGGAATCGCTGAGGTCGAGACCGAAGGCGCCGACCTCACCGAATTCGCCAGCCAAACGCTCGCGCACGCTTGCGCCCTGTACGCTCACGTGACCGGAGGCCTTGCGCCCCTCGATAGCGCCTTGGTGCAGGTGCGGGAGGGCGTTGGGCGCCATTTCGGGCGCGAGACCACGGGTAGGGCTTGACGATGAAGCGGTCCGCTGTATCGTGTGGTTCGTGTTGCACTGCTTCGAGCGGGCAACACAGCCGACCGTCACCTCGCCAGAGGGACAGCGGATGCCGAACCGGGCAACTCGCCCGCTTCTATCCCTGTGACCTGACGGTGTCGCCATGAACGTCCCGAAGATCGACACGACCGCGAAGAGCGACGCCTCGAAAGAGCCTGTCGAGCTCAAGTCGCGCTCCGAGCTGCGGGATCTCCTGATCTCGGCCGGCCTGGCGCGCGGTGCGGCCGAAAAGATTGCGCGAGGCGGCTGGCGGGCCCTGGCCGGGGAACTCACTGAAGATGACCTCCTAGAGGAAGTGGTGGCAATGGCCTCCGCCCTCGCAGATCAACTCGGAGACCTACAATGAACCAACCCCAAAGCATGCAAGAGCTCCACCGAGCCCTGAAAACCATGCAGGCGAGCACACCTGCAGTGCAGCAGGCCGTGCAGGCCGCCGGCGACCATTCCAGGCGGATCGCGGAGCTCGAGGACACGATGGCCCAGGTGTACCCTCACGTGAAAGCTCTTCGCGACGCCAACGCGGCCTCGGTCGCAGCGAGCGCAACCGGTGCTTCCGTGCCCGCCGCCGCTCGCAATCATTCGGCAGAGGCTCGCGAGCACGAGCAGACCTTCACGAAATGGCTGCGAAACCCTCACAGCTACGACGCGCGCGCTGATGTGCTGGCGGCGGAGGAGGCCGTTTTGGGTAGGTCACCTCGCGCTGCTTCGTCGGCGAGTGGTCCCGAAGGTGGCTTCGCGGTTCCCGCCCCGATCTTCGAGCGGATCCAGCAGCGGATCCTCGAGATTTCGCCGATGCGCCGCCTTGCCACGACTTACGAAGTGACCTCGACCGGCACCTCGTTCCTAATCGACCAGAACGATGCGGCATCAAACTGGGTCGGTGAGACGGACGAGCGGCCTGAAACCGACGAGACTACTCTCGGCCGCCGGGTCCCGACGTTCGGCATCGTCTATGGGCGCGTGAAGGCGACCGAGGAGCTGATGGCCGACTCGGCTGTTGATATCGGCTCTTGGTTCACCAACGCAGCGGCCCAGCAGATTGCCTATGCTGAAGGGGCCGCATTCGTCGCGGGCAACGGTACCAAGAAGCCGACCGGATTCCTGAACGGAACCCCGGTCGCGACCGGGGATGCCACGCGCGACGACGGCGTGCTTCAGTACGTCCCGACTCTGGATTCTGAGGCTGTCCGTATCGACAGCCTGACGACGCTGTTCTTCGCGATGAAGGCCATGCATCGTCAGTCCGGGACCTGGCTCATGAATTCCGCGACCGCCTCGGTGATCGCGAAGATGAAGGATGGTGAGGCTCGACCCCTCTGGCAGCCGAGCATTTCCGCCGAGACGCCGCCCAGCCTTCTCGGCCGCCCTGTGGTCTTCGACGAGAACATGCCCGCGATTGCGGCCGACGCCTTCCCGATCGCCTTCGGCAACTTCGCCGCCGGGTACCTGATCGCAGACAGCTTCGGTCTGAGGGTGACCGTGGACGACAACATCACCACCCCCGGCTACATCAAGTGGTACATCCGACGCCGGGTCGGGGGGATCATCCTCGACGACGACGCGATCAAGCTCCTGAAGGTCGCTACGACCTGACGACAACAGGTGGAGCGCGCCTGGGCCAGCATCCGGCCGAAGCGCTCCCGTTTCTCGGTGAGTGGGTAAACCCCGAGAGCCCGCGGTCTCCATTTCCTTTCGGTGACGCGGCGGGCCTTCTTTTCCCTCCATTTAACACGAGGCCACAATGACACCTCCGACCAAGACACAGAACGCTCTTGCCGTCCTCGACCTGCCAGGTAGCCAGCTCGCCGCGGCAAAGCGGTGGTGCGAGAGCTTGCCCTCCCTGTCCGTTCCTCAGCTGATGGTGCTTGCGGCGCGCCTCGAGAACAGCCGATCGAACCTGGGCCGGGTCCGCGCCTCATTGGCCGGTATGCCGGTGCCCGCTTTGGACCTGATCGAGCAACGCCTCAGGGTCATGTGGGCGGCGATCGAGGGCGAGCTCGAGCGGCGGTGTGGGGAGGGAGCCCATCCATGACCTCGATCGACACGGCGCTGCTTGTCCGCCTCGAAGCCAACCTCGCGAAGTTCGAGCGCCAGATGGCGCGCGCGCGCCAGGTCGGCGCAGGTACCACCCGCGGGATCCAGCGGGATTTCGACAGGACGAACCGGGCGCTAGGCGCCAGCTCGGCCCGTGCGGCGCAGGGCCTCGGCCGGATCGTCAACATATCGGGGGCCGGGCGCTTCGTCCTTCAGAACACGGCGAACCAGATTGGTGACATCGCGGTGCAGCTGCAGGGCGGGGCGGGTGCGGCTCGCGCGCTCGGACAGCAGCTGCCGCAGCTCTTCGGCGGATTTGGCGCGCTTGGCGGTTCGCTGGGCCTGATCGCGCCCCTTCTCGGTACCGTCGCGGCCGTCGCCGTGCCGATCGCCGCAGGGTTCCTCGCCATGGGTCGGAACGCGGCAGACGCGGCAACGGTCATGGAGCAGGCGGCAGATGCCGTCGACGAGGTCGGAAAACGGACACAGGCGCTCGAGACCGGCGTCGCGACCCTACGGACCCTCGAGGACCAGCTCTCTGCGGCCATCGTGGCGAGGGGGGCGAACCAGGCGAATGTGTCGGAGGCTTCGATCCGCGCGATCGAGGCTGAGATAACCGCCCGCCGCGCCGCGATCCAGCTTGAGCAGCTGCAAGCCCGCCGCGCCATCGAGGAAGCCCGTGCACGTGTCGCAGATCTGCAGGCGCAGGCCGACCAGGTGATTGCACGGGCGCGCGAGGCCGGTAGTTTCGATCCAGGTATGTTCCCGGGCGCCAGCTTCGCCGAGATCGAGGCGGCGCAGCGGGCGGCCCTCGAGCGCGTGCTCGAGCGTCTCCGGGCGGAGGAAGAGGTATTTCTGCAGCTGCGGGCAGCGACGTCAGAGCTTGAAGCTCAGGAAGCACTGTTCACTGCGATCGAGGAAGCCGCGGCCGAGGCCGCACGCACCGGCGAAAGCCTTGTCACGACGCTTGCGAACGGAGACATGAGCGGGCTCGTCGCACAGGCGCAGCAGCTGTCTCAGGAGCTCGGCGTGTCGCTCGAGATCGCGAGCCGCATCGCGGCCATGCGCAACGCAAGTTCGATGGGCGGTGCCTCCGGTCCCGACGACGCGATCGCGCAGGCGGGCCGGGGGCTTGACCCTTCGACCGTCGTGCTGCAGCGGACTTTTGATTCCGGCAGCTCGGGCGGGGGTGGCAGCCTTGGCCGCGGTGGTGGTGGCGGAAGCGGCGGCGCAACGGAAACGACCGAGGCAATGCGCGCCGCCGCCTCGATCATACGCGAGGTGCAGTCGGCCGCCGTGGGCCTGACCGAGGTGCAGACCGCGCTGAACGAGATGTTCGCCTCGGGCGCCATCGACGTGGAAACCTACAACGCCGCGCTCGAGGCCGCGCGCGACCGCTTTTCGGACGCGACCGAGGCGGCGAAGTTCTGGGAGACTCAGCAGAAGGCGTTGAAAGACGGCATCCTCGACGCCATCGTGAACGGCGAGAACCTTGCCGACACGTTCCAGAACATCGCCAAAAGCATTGCGCGCGCGGCGTTGGAGGCCGCGCTGTTCGGGAGCGGGCCCTTCGCCCAAGGTGGTGGCGGCGGGGGCGGTGGGCTTCTCGGAGGCCTGTTCGGCGGTCTGTTCGGCGGTTTCCGCGCCTCGGGTGGGCCGGTCTCGGGCGGGACGCCCTACGTGGTCGGCGAGCGCGGACCCGAGCTGTTCGTGCCAAACACGTCAGGCAACATCCTGCCCGGCGTTCCCGGTGGCAGCGCGAGCGTGAGCGTCAATGTAATCAACAATTCCGGCCAGCCGGTCGAGCGGCGCGAAAGCCGGGGCCCCGACGGGCAGCGCCTGGTCGAAATCACCGTCGGGCGCGCCATCGCCGAGGGTCGGTTCGACCGGGCGATGGCCGCGCGGTTCGGGACCGCGCCGCAGCGGGTCAGGCAGTAGGCGTTCGGCGAAGCCTGACACCCACGCCTCCGCCATTCTCTGGGATGAATTCGACGCCCGCGCGCTCGAGCGCGGCGCGTATGATCTGCACAGTGGGTTCCCGTAGTGCCTCGCCGCGCTCGAGGCGGGCAACCGTGTCGGGCGAGACCCCGGCGGCCTTTGCCAGTTCCCGCACGCCGAGACCCGTCGCCGTCCGCGCCATCTTGCATTGCACCGCGTTCATTTCGGAACCCTGTAACGATTTCATATTGCCGGGCTGCGCCGGTCGCGTTACCGTAGCGACGTTACGAAACCCACGCAATGCCGGAGAAGATCATGCTTACACCAATGCAGCAGCTCGCTTACGAGGCGCTCGAGCTCCAGGGCCTGTGCGACGGTGCCGAGGCCCTCTTTGGGCTCGCCTGCGGCGACCGGAGAGACCCCGACACGAAGAAGGCGCGCAACGCGCTTCACGTCTACCTGCCCCTCCTCGCGGAGCGCGCCGGGGCGCTGAATACCGCGCTTGAGGCGGAGGAGCGCAGGCAACAGGCCGGGTGAGAAGCGTTTTCGCGTGGGCGGGTACATGGCCGGTCGGCTGTAGCGCGCCCGAGATATCCCCGTGAAATCAGCATCTTACGGGGATAGGTGGAGGCGAGTACCGGAATCGAACCGGTGTACACGGATTTGCAATCCGCTGCGTAACCACTCCGCCAACTCGCCGGTGGGCCGTGATTAGAGGCTGGAACAGGCGCCGTCAAGGTGGCGTCGGAGCGGCGTTTTCGGTCGAAAAGGGAGTTTAATGACACCGTCGGAAAAGACGGACGGTGAGGTACCGTTTCCTGGTACCCGGTACCGACGTGAGTGGTACATGGTACCGATTTTCTCGGTACCATGTACCGGGCGACAGTCGCGGCGTGGTACTTAGGCCGTCAGGGGGTACCTCTCGACGCGCTTGGCGATCGCCGATCGCGCCCGCATCTCCTGCCGTGCTGCGCCGGCGTACTTCCGGATCATCGCCATCGAGGCATGTCCGCTGAAGGCTGCGATCTCGTCGTCGGTGCAGCCGGCATGGGCCAGCTCCTGAACGCCCCGGTACCGCAGCGCGTGGAGATCGTGATCGAGGAGGCCGAGCCTGGTGCGTTCCTCGCGCATGATGCGTGCCGTCTTGAAGTAGCTGAAGGGACGCCCCGCACCATCCGCCAGGATCGTGATCCCGGTGCGGGGCGTTGTGTCGAGAGTGCGTTGCAACTCGAGGGTGCAGGGCAGCCAGAGGCTGACCCCGGTCTTGCTCTGGGTGATGCGGAGCGCCTCTCCGTCATAATCCGACCATCGGAACTTGGGCCAGTCGCCAGGACGCTGAACGCTGCCGATCCCAAGCTCGAAAATGAGCCGGGCGGTCGGATTGGCGCGCTTGCGGAAGGTCGCGATGGCCGCGTCGGTCCAGGGGTGATGCGGCGCGCGGCGCTCTGCCGGGGTCTTCAGCTTGCGAACGGATTTGGCGGGATTGTGGTTGATCCAGCCGAGGTCGATGGCGTGCTCGAAGAGAACGCTCAGCACCTGCTGAACGTAGTTGGCAAACCGCGTGCGATGGGCATTCGCCTCCATCTGCGCGATAACTTGAGGTCGCTTGATGGAGGCGACTGCCACCGGGCCGAGCGCAGCCTCGAGATGGTCGAGCACCTGGTCGTAATCGCGCCGGGTGCGTGCGCGGAGAAAGGTGTAGCGGGAGGAGGAGCGGTAGCTCGCGATGAGGTCGCCCAAGGTGTGGTGCGCGGTAAGCGTCCGGCGTCGCTGCACTGCCTCACGTAGAGGGTGATCGATAGTGTCCACCATGGGATAGTGGACACTATGGGGCCTTTATGGCGCGTCGGA
>LJSY01000017.1 GCA_001314805.1 Rhodobacteraceae bacterium HLUCCO18
ACCCGAGCCGCAGCCCGAGGCGGGTGTCACCTACGCGCAGAAGATCGACAAGGCCGAGGCGCGGATCGACTGGAGCAGGGATGCGGTCGAGATCGACCGCACGATCCGGGGCCTGTCGCCGTTTCCCGGGGCGTGGACCGTCGTCGACGGCAAGCGCGTGAAACTGCTGCGCACCTGCGTCGCGGAGGGGGCGGGCCGGCCCGGTACTCTCCTGCCCGGAGGGGCGATTGCCTGCGGGACGGGTGCGATTTCGCTGATCGAGGTGCAACCGGAGGGAAAAGGGCCTATGTCTGCCGAGGACTGGCTGCGCGGCGCAAGGCTCCGGCCGGGTACTCTTGTGGGAGACGCGTGACTTGGGTTTCTTTTCGTTTTTCGGGTCTCTCGTGATCGCGGGCATCGTCGGCTATCTCTTCGAGAAATGGGAGTTCAGCCATAACGGCATCCTGCCCTCCATCGTCATCGCGCTGGGGGCCGTCATCCTCCTGTTCATGATCCGCGTGATGTTCGGCTGGACCTTCGGCTCTCCCGGGCTGGACGCCATCATCGGGTCCGCTGCGGCGCTTATCCTGATCCCGACCGAAGTCGCGTATCGCCGCCGGCAGAAGAACCGCCGCCGCTGAGGCCCCCCGCGCGACGTTTCGCGGCATGCTGCGATGCAGCGGTTGCGCTTGCCCGCGCAGCATTCTATCGACAGCGGCGAGCCTAACGAAACATCATTTCGCGAGACATGCCCCATGAGCTTCCGCATTCAGCCGCAACCCGTCGCCCGCCCCAATCGCTGCCAGCTGTTCGGCCCGGGTTCCCGCCCCGCGATCTTCGAGAAAATGGCCGCCTCGGGCGCCGACGTGATCAACCTCGATCTGGAGGATTCGGTGGCCCCCGATGACAAGGCGCAGGCCCGCGCCAGCGTCGTGGAGGCCATCGAGGCCGTCGACTGGGGCGCCAAGACGCTGAGCGTGCGGATCAACGGGCTCGACTCGCCCTACTGGTATCGCGACGTGGTCGACCTGCTGGAACAGGGCGGCGAACGTCTCGACCTGATCATGATCCCGAAGGTGGGCAATGCCGCCGACATCTACGCCGTCGATGCGCTGGTGACTTCCATCGAGGCGGCCATGGGGCGCACGAAGAAGATCGGCTTCGAGGTGATCATCGAAAGCGCCGCCGGCATCGCCCATGTCGAGGAGATCGCCGCCGCCAGCCCGCGCCTTCAGGCCATGAGCCTTGGCGCTGCGGATTTCGCGGCCTCCATGGGCATGCAGACCACCGGCATCGGCGGGACGCAGGACAGCTATTACATGCTGCATGAGGGCACGCGGCATTACTCCGACCCGTGGCACTGGGCGCAGGCCGCCATCGTGTCGGCCTGCCGGACCCATGGTGTCCTGCCCGTCGACGGTCCGTTCGGCGATTTCTCGGATGACGAGGGCTACCGCGCGCAGGCCCGCCGCTCGGCAACGCTCGGCATGGTCGGCAAATGGGCGATCCACCCCAAGCAGGTGGCGCTGGCCAACGAGGTCTTCACGCCCTCGGAGGCCGCCGTGACCGAAGCGCGCGAGATCCTCGCCGCGATGGAAGAGGCCAAGGCTTCGGGGCAGGGCGCGACCGTCTACAAGGGGCGGCTCGTGGACATTGCCAGCATCAAGCAGGCCGAGGTGATCGTGAAACAGGCCGAGATGATCGCGGCGATCTGACGCCTATCCGCGCTTGGGCGTCGTCCAAGCGTCGTCAACGAGAGCCCGGGGGCGCCAGTCGCGCCCCCAACGCACACGGTTCCACAGCCCTTCGTGCACGATATAGAACACGAAACCGCTGACCGCGCCGGCCGCGGCCACGACACCGCCCTGCGCCACCGATCCGGTTATGAGAAACCCGATCAGCGTCATCGCGAAAAGACCGGTGACCTGCCACGTCACGGCCTTGGCAATCATTCTGGCCTTGCTTTCCATCTGTGCCTCCCGTGCTCCGTGTTAACCTCGCAGTGTGATAGCTGCGGACAACCGGCTTGGGAATTAAGGATAAAGGCTCTATTTATCCTGCAATGAGGATTTAAATCATCATGAGGTGGTATAGTGGACAAGCGGGAACGGGCGGCGATCTTTCGGCAACGGGTCGAGGGCGCCATGCAACGCAACGGCCTCAACCGCAGCGATCTTGCGCGGGCGACCAACTCGGATCGGACCACGATCGGGCAATTGCTGGCCGCCGGCGCGCCACGTTTGCCCAACGCCCATCTCGCGGCCGAGATCGCCTCGAGCCTCGGGGTCAGTTGTGACTGGCTGCTGGGGCAGACCGACAGGCCCGAGCGTCCCGGTGACCTGCTGGCCGCCGCGATGAATGTCACCGACGCCGACCGAACCACGGCCGATGCCCAAATCCTCGAATGGTATGTCGAGGCGGCGGGCTACAAGATCCGCCATGTGCCCGCGACCTTGCCCGATATGCTCAAGACCGAGGCGATGCTGGCATGGGAGTACGAAACCCACCTTGGCAAATCTCCGGATCAGGCAATCCAGGCGATGCAGGATTCACAGAAACTGCTGCTCTCGGGGAGATCCGATTTCGAGATCGCCATGCCGGCCCACGAGATTGCGGCCCTTGCCGAAGGGTCCGGCTACTATCGCGATTTGCCAAAGACGACCCGACGCGAGCAACTCGGCGTCGTGGCCGATATCTGTGACCGGAATTTCCCGTCCCTGCGCCTGTTTCTGTTCGATGCCCGCAAGGTCTATTCCGCGCCGCTGACCATCTTCGGACCCTTGCTGGCGGTCCTTTACGTCGGCAACGTCTATCTTGCCTTTCGCAGCACCGACCGTGTCCGGGTCCTGACCAAGCATTTCGACTGGCTGGTGCGCGAAGCCACGGTGGATGCGCGAAACCTGCCCGCACATCTGCGCCAACTCGACATGGCCTGAGCGTGTTGTTGCAAAACGACCCCGCGCGCTGCATACAGCGCGGCGTCAGACCAAGGGCCACCGCATGAATTACCTCGACTTCGAGAAACCCCTGGCCGAGATCGAAGGCAAGGCGGAGGAGTTGCGCGCGCTCGCCCGCCGCAACGACCAAATGGACGTGGAGCAGGAGGCCGCCGGCCTCGACCAGAAGGCCGCGGACATGCTGCGCGACCTCTACAAGTCGCTCACGCCCTGGCGGAAATGCCAGGTGGCGCGTCACCCCGACCGGCCGCATTGCTCGGACTATATCGAAGCGCTTTTCACCGAATACACGCCCTTGGCCGGTGACCGCAATTTCGCCGACGACCATGCGGTGATGGGCGGTCTGGCCCGGTTCGACGACAGCCCCGTCGTCGTGATCGGCCACGAGAAGGGGCACGACACCAAAACGCGGATCGAGCGCAATTTCGGCATGGCCCGTCCCGAGGGCTACCGCAAGGCGGTGCGCCTGATGGACATCGCCGACAGGTTCGGATTGCCGGTCATCACGCTGGTCGACACGCCCGGCGCCTATCCCGGCAAGGGTGCCGAGGAACGCGGCCAGTCCGAGGCGATCGCGCGGTCGACCGAGAAATGCCTGCAGGTCGGCGTGCCGCTGATCTCCATCATCATCGGCGAGGGCGGATCCGGCGGCGCCGTCGCCTTCGCCACGGCCGACCGGCTCGCAATGCTGGAACATTCGATATATTCCGTGATCTCGCCCGAGGGATGCGCGTCGATCCTCTGGAAGGATGCCGAGAAGATGCGCGAAGCGGCGGAGGCGTTGCGACTGACCGCGCAGGACCTGCACAAGCTGGGCGTCTGCGACCTGGTGATCAAGGAACCTCTGGGCGGCGCGCAGCGCGACCGCGAGGCGACGATCGCGGAGGTGGGCAAGGCCATCCGCTCGATGCTGGCGCAGCTCAAGGGGCGAGGCGGCGCCGATCTGGTCGCCGCCCGGCGACGCAAGTACCTCGACATGGGGTCTAAAGGCCTCGCCGCCTGATCCGATTCGGACGCGTTTGTTTCCGGTGAGACTGTAATCCCGGCTCAGATCGGGCCAGTGTTTCGGGTGTGTCCGACGTGACCGAGGCGATGCACAAGACAGACGCCGAATGGCCGTGCCGCCAAGGCGCTGAATTATAATCAGAAAAACCGGACTTGCCGGCTGTCCACAGGCGTCAACAGTCTGTTAACCTCGACAATCGCGCCCAGAGATTGCCCGATTTGCCGCGATTTGGCCATATTCGACCCACCGCGAATCTTTCAAGCGGTGCAGCATTTCAGAATTGGTATTCGCATGAGCTACTTTGAGTACAAGGTCGTTCCCGCGCCCACACAGAGGCGTTGGCGGCAGCAAAGCGTCGACGGGATGGACAAATACGCCAGCACTGTCGCCGACCTCATGACGGAGATGGGGCTTGATGGGTGGGACTTCATCGGCGCCGAGGCGCTGAGGGAACGGCGCAGGCGGTTCTTCGTCCTGATCTGTGATATCGAACGCACCCTGATGATCTTTCGCCGTCCGGCCCAGATCACCGATCTTTTGAGCAGGGATGAGGTCTCGAAGGACGCCGAGGCGGCGATCCCCGCCGAACCGGTGAAGCCCCGGCGGGTGGCGCGTCCCGACCTCATCGCCGAAGTCGCCGCCGGTGCCCGCAGGGTTCAGGTCAACGTGGTCAAACGTGTGTACGAGGACGCATCGGCCTCCGAAACCACGGGGAAAGAGGTAGACGCAACGCCGACCGAGGCGGCGGAAACGACCGGCAAGGCGCATATGCTGGAGCGTGCCGTGAAGACCACCAAGGCCGCGACGGGAGTTGCGGCGGAGTAACGGCGCCTGCGCCGCGCCGGGGGGCTGGATCGCTCACCACATGCGCGGCGCGGCGTAGGCCTCGTATCCCGTGTCGTAATCTTCGGCGTCGAAGCTCTCGTCGCGTTCTTTCAGAAGATCGCCCGCCGTCGGAACCTCGGCCGACACGATCCCCGCCCAGAGCCCGGAGCGAATGAGCGCTTTTGCGCATTGGAAATACACCTCTCCGATCCGGATCACGACGACCGTGCGCGGCTGCTTTCCGTCTTTCTCGAAGCTTCCCGTCACGGCCCTGTCAGCGGTCAGGACCGCCGTCCCGTTAACGCGGATCACCGAGGTATTGCCCGGGATCATGAACATCAAGGACACGCGCCCGTCCTCGACGATGTTGCGCAGCGCGTCGAGCCGGTTGTTGCCCCGCCAGTCCGGCAGCCAGAGCGTCCGGTCATCCACGATGCGGACAACCGGCCCGTCATCGCCACGGGGCGTGGCATCCGTGCCCCCCGGGCCGACCGTGCACAGGATGCAGAAGCGCGACGTTCCGATCCAGCGCCGATACCCGGGTGTGAGCGCCGTCACCACCTTCAGCAGCGCAAGGCGGGACGGGCGGTCGTAAAGCGCCTCCAGCGTCGCGATATCGTCAATGGTCTGCATGAAACCCGGCCTCCTCGAGCAATCGGTCGGATGCGGTTTCGATCTCGCGCTCCAGCCGTTCCATGAATTCCGCTTGGCTCAGGCCCTGCTCGATCGGAGGCAGGAACTCCACCACGGCCACGCCCGGCTTGCGATAGATGCCCGTACGCGGCCAGAACACGCCCACATTGGTCGCCGCGGGCACGCAGGTCTGCCCGGTTTCCGCGTAAAGGAGCGCGGTTCCGATCTTGTAGCTTTTCCGGACGCCCGGCGCCACGCGCGTGCCCTGCGGATAGATGATCAGCTGTCCCGGCGTCAGGGTCCCATTCCGCACGCCCTGCATCATCTGGCGGATCGCCTCGGCCCGTTTGCCGCGATCCACCGGCACGCAGCCGATCCTCAGGGCGTACCAACCAAGGATCGGCGCCCATTTCAGTTGTCGCTTCATGATGAATTTCGGCCGCGGCACGACCGAGACGATCATGATGATGTCGAGAAAACTCTGATGCTTGGCCGCGATCAGAACCTCGCCCGTGGGCGGCGTTCCCCGCACCTCGGTCTTGAGCCCGACCATCCAAGAGGCGGACCACCGGACCCATCTTGTATAAGCATGAACGCCTGCAAACGCGCCCCGTCGGTCGAAAACGGCCCATGGCGTGAAGACCACGGCAAGGACGGCCATCATCAGATACATCTGCCCGACGAAGAACAGCGATCGCAGCCACTGGATCATTGCAGCCCCCTCAGTGTCCGGTAGGCGGCGACCCGCGTCGCGGCGAACGCGACGAGCCCCGCAAGCGGCGGTATCGTCAGCGGCAGAAGCCAGGCCGACCCGCTGAAGCCCAGCCCGGTCAGGAACGACGCCGACGCCTCCGATCCGGGCAGAAGCGCGACACCCGCCATGCCCAGCGCCGTGCCGCCTGCCGCGCCGCTCAGCGCGCGGATAGTGAAGCGCCGGACGAAGGCGCGGGCGATATAGGCGTCCCGCGCGCCCACCAGCCGAAGCACGCCGATCACCCGCGCATTGGCCGACAGCGCGGCCTGCGCGGCCAGCGTGATCAGCGCCCCCGTGGCGCCCGCGATCAGCCCAAGCGACACCCATCCCAAAAGCCGCAGTCGACCAGCCGCCTCGACCAGCGGTTCACGCCAGCGCGTGTGATCGTCGAGCACCGCGCCGGGCGCCTCCGCCGCGAGGCGCTGTCTGAGGCCGGTGGGGTCGTAGCCCTGCGGCCCCTCGGTGATCTCGATCAGGCGCGGAACGGGCAGGTCCTCGACCGGCAGGTCCGGGCCGAACCACGGCTCCAGCAGGGTGCGCTGCTCGGCATCGGTGATGGTGCGGGCGCTTTCCACGCCGGGTGTCTGCTCCAGCACGGACAGAATCGCGGTGGTCTGCGCCTCGATCTCGGCGGTGGGCGCGGACAGGCGAATGGTCGAGGATTGCGCCAACGCCGAGGACCAGCGGTCGGCCAGCCGGCCCGAGGCCAGCGACAGTGCCAGCGCGAATACCGCGAGGAAGGCCATCGCCGCCGAGGTGAACACGGTCAGCCGCGCCGATTGACCCGAACGCGGCACGATGCGGTCGGCCTGCGCGTCCCGCCGCAGGAGCGATGCGGCGTCGCCGACGACGCTCACAGGTCCGCCCCCGCGGTGGCGATCTGCCCGTTTCGGATGCGCAGGACGCGGGCCTGCACCTGGCTTTTCGCGGCGCGGATCAGACCGAGGTCATGGGTTGCAACCAGCACCGTCTTGCCCATCCGGTTGAGTTCCACCAGCAACTGGAGCAGCCGCACCGACATCTCCCAGTCGACATTGCCGGTCGGCTCGTCGGCAAGGATCAGGTCGGGATCGGTGATGATGGCGCGGGCCAGCGCCGCGCGCTGCCTCTCGCCGCCCGACAGCTCCGGCGGCAGCGCCTTGGCGCGGGAAGAAAGCCCGACCCACTCCACCAGCTCGGACAGATCGCCCGCCGCGCGCGAGGTGTCGCGGCCCGTGACCGTCAGCGGTAGCGCGATGTTGTCCTCGGTGGGCAGGTGGTCGAGGAACTGGCAATCCTGATGCACCACGCCGATCCGCGCGCGCAGGTCCGCGACCGCGTCGCGCGAGATGGCGCTTGCGTCCTCGCCGAGGATGCCGACATGCCCCGAGGTCGGCAGCAATTCCGCGTAGCAGAGCTTCAGAAACGTGGTCTTCCCGGCCCCGGATGGCCCCGTCAGAAAGTGAAACGAGCCCGGAGCAAGCTCCAGCGTGAGGCCCGACAGCAACGGTTCGGCCCCGTAGCCATATGCGGCCTCCTGCATGGCAATCACGTGCGCCGCCCCTTGGGTTGTTGGGCCTGACATGCCCCCGCGCGTGTCATGCACGTTCTGGCGCGGGGTTGCAATCGTGCCGGGAAGGCACGCCCGGATCGGTGGAACGAATCAGGACTCTTGGAAAGAAATCATCCAGTTGGTAGAGTTTGCGTGAAACCGGCCATTGTCGGCCCGGCACCGATCCGCAGAGGGACACATAATGCCATGCGGCTGACATGCCCGAATTGCGGCGCGCGTTACGAAGTTGACGACGCCCTGATCCCTCCCGAGGGGCGCGACGTCCAGTGCTCCGATTGCGCGACCACGTGGTTCCAGGCGGGACCGCGCAGACCGGTGCCGGAGCCGAAGGCGGCGCGTCCGCCCTTCCCTCCGCCGTCCGAGGCCCCCGAGCCTGAACGCGAGCCTGAACCTGAGCCTGAACCGCAGTTCGACGAGGCCGAGGCGTTCGCAGGCTCCGCCGTCCCCGACCCCGCGATGGCGGAGGTGGCCGAGGCGGAGATGGTACAGCATGAAGATCGTGAGCCCGATACCGGGCCCATGCCCGATGCCGAACCACCGATGGATGAGCCCGAGCCGGAAGCGGCGCGATATCCCGAGCCTGAGCCTGAGCCTGAGCCTGAGCCTGAGCCCGAGCCGGCTGCGGTCGCGCCTGAACCGGAGGGGACGCCGGAGTCCGAGCCGGAGGAGCACGCGGCTGCGGCGACCGAGGCCCGTGACAAGGCCCATGACGAGGCCCATGCCGAGGCGCATGAGGAGACCCTGGCCGAAATCCCGCAGAGCGCCGAAAGCGCGATGCGTGTCGTCGCCGAGAACGACGAGCCCGACACGGAGGCGTTCGACACGGAGAAGCGCGACGCCGCAGAGGACGACACCGCCGAGGCCGCCTCCGGCCCGGTGGGACGGCGCGGGATGGACCCCGATGTGCGCGACATCCTGCGTGCAGAGGCGGAACGGGAGGCCCGCCTGCGTCAGGCGGCCCATCCGGTCGAAACGCAGGCCGAGATGCCGCTGGACGAAGCCCCGCAGGATGCCGAGCGCGCCCGGAAACGTGCCGAATTCGCCGATGCCGAGGATGCCTTCACCGTGGCTGCGGCGAGCGCGAGCCTTGCCGGCGGATCGCGGCGCGACCTGCTGCCCGATATCGAGGAAATCAACTCTACCCTGCGCGCCACCGAGGACCGCCGCGGCACCAGCGACGGCGACGAGGCCGTCGCCACGGAACGCGCGGATGCAGCCCGGCGGCGCAGGGGCGTCCGCCTTGGCTTTTTCCTGACGCTGGCGCTGACGGCCGGCCTGATCTGGGTCTATGTCAATGCCGACATGCTGAGCCGGAACGTGCCGGCCATCGGCGGCGCGGTCGAAGGCTTCACGGCGCAGGTGGACGGTGCGCGATACTGGCTCGATGACCTCGCGCGGGGTCTGGCGACATCCGGCGAAGGCTCCTGACGCCCTGATCGCTCAGAACTGGTCGAGCAGGCGGCGCAGGTATTCCAGTTCGACCTCGGGACGGTCCTGATCGGCTGACCGCCGCCGCAACTCGTCCAGAAGCTCGCGCGCGCGCCGGAAGGCCTCTTCGCGGGATTCGACGCTTTCGTCCGATCCGAAAGAGCCGGAATTGCCGGCCTGCCGCCCGAGCGGGTCCTCTAGCGGCCGGTCGCTGGGCATCGCGCCCTCCGCCTGACCTTGTCCAGGTTCGCGGCCCTCATCCTGGGCCAGCGCCCGGCCGAGGGCGGTCATCCCCTCGCGCATGGATTCCATCGCATCCGACTGACGGTCCAGCGCCCCTGCGATGTCGCCGTTTTCCAGCGCTTCGGCGGCCTCGTCCATCGCGCGCCCCGCCTCGTCGAGCTGGCGCAGGGCCTCGTCGCCCTCCTCCGTGCCGGTGCCGGGCAGGCGGCCGACCTGATCCTCGAGTTGACGGCGCAGCGCTTCCTGACGTTCGGCCAGCGACATGGAATCGTTCTCACCGCCCCGGCCCTGACCCTGCTGGGTGCCCTCCTGACCGGGGCGTTCGCCCTCGCCCTGGCCTTCGCCATCGGCACGATCCTGCGGTTGCTGTCCGTTCTCGCCCTGCTGGCCGCCCGGCTGGCCCGGCTGGCCGCCGAACTCTTCCTGAAGATCGCGGAAGGCATCGTCGCTCAGCTCCTGCTGACCGCGCAGGGTGTCCTGCAGGCCCTCCATCGCCTCCTGACCCGGCGTTTGCGGACCGTCGCCGCCCTCACCTTGGGTGATCTCCATGTTCTCGAGCATCTGCTGCAGCGCGTTCAGCATCTCCTGCGCCTCGGCCATGCGGCCTTCCTGCATCAGTTCTTCAATCTGGCGCAGCATTTCTTCGAGATTGGCCATCGACATGTCGGTGCGTTCGCCCTGATCCGGCTGATCCGTCTCATCGCCCGGCTCGGCGTTTTCCGCGAGCTGGCGCATGTAATCGTTCATCGCCTCGCGCAATTCCTGCATCAGCTCGGCGATTTCCTCGTCGCTGGCGCCTTGCCGCATGGCCTCGCTCAGCCGCTCCTGCGCCTGCCGGAGCCGTTCGAGCGCATCGTCGAGGTCGCCTTCTTCCAGCACCAGCGCGGCGTTCCAGAGGATTTCCGCCACCTGGTCGCGCGTCTCCGCTGAAACGGAGTCCACGCCCGATTCGAGGCGCCGGATCGCGGCGCGTAACTGCAGGTAGACGCCTTCGTCGAGCCCATCCTCCGGCCGCGCGGTCAGCGCGCGCAGGAGGTCCGCGCTACGGTCGGCGTTCTCCCGGCTCCAGAGAATGTCGCGGCGCAGCTCGACCACGGCATTGGCCAGCGGATCGAAGAAGCGGCGCCCGGGCAGGCGCAGGATATCGTAGCTGACGGTGCCGATCTGCCCGGCCTCGTCGGTGACGGTGAGGGTCAGGGTGACGGGCAGGTTCGCCAAGGGGTGCTCGGAGAGATCCTCGACCATCACCTCGGTGAAATCGGTGCGGCTGCCGCGGAAGGGCATGGGCAGGTCGAGTGTCAGCGCCTCGCGCGGCTCCGGCTCCACCGCAAGGCCGAAACGGCGGTCGGCGGCGTCGGTATCGAGGCGAAAGGTCGCCGTGCCGGAGGACACGCCATAGTCGTCCGAGGCGGTGAAGGTCAGCTGCATCTGGCCAGGCGGTTCGCCGCCAAGCTCACCCTCGAGCGCCACGGCGGGCGCGGCATCGGCCAGCACGGAGATGTCCCAGGATTGCGTGCCGGAGGGCGCGAAGACGGTCAGGGCGCCCGACTGTTCGACGATCAGTGTCCGCGTCGCGCCGCCGTCATCGCCCGGCGGTGGCGGGCCGATGGTCGAGTCGACCGTGATATCCTCGGGGTTGCCGTAAAAACGCAGGCTGATGCGGCTGCCTTGCGGGGTCTCGAACCCTTCGGCGGTAATGTCATTGAGGTAGAGCGACGGAAGCCCGGTGTAGATCGGAGGCTCCACCCAGCCTTCCCAGGACGGGCCCGAGGCCGACGCCGAGCCCGGTCCGAGCCCGACGGCGTCGCCCACCTCGGACACGCGGCCCAGCGTGCCGAACAGAAGCGCCATGGCCAGCGCGGTCGCCGCGACATAGCGCAGGGCGTAGGGGTCGCGCGCCGACAGGCGCAGGTCCGGCTCCGGCACCCGCGCCTCGGCCGCGCGGGCGGCCATGCGGGCGACATGCACGTCCCAGACCGACTGTGTCGCGGGATCGGAATTGCCGACGGCGACCGTGTCGCGAAGGGCGGTGATCGGCCGTCCCGGCATGGTCCGGTCCAGCCGGTCCATCGCATCCGCGCGGCTGGGCATGCGGAACGTGGCGATCCCGCGCACCAGCGTCCAGGCAAGGAGGGCGAGACCAATCCCCCCGGCGATCCACGTGCCGGTGGGGCCGAGTGCCGCGACGGCCCCGAAGGCGACAGCCGCGATTCCCGCGAAAACGAGCGACCAGAGCGGCCAGAAGGACCGCGTCAAACGCTCCGCCACCATGCCGGCACGGGTCAGGCGCAGGGGCCAGATCAGGCGTTTGAGCGCCTCTTGCGTGGTGCTGCCTTGGTCGGACATGCGACCTTTCGGGTGGTTTGCCGGATGCGCGCATCCGGACGGCACGGGGTCATACCCATGGTGGGACACTATCTCGGTTTATGATCTCGTCAAACGATGGCCGCGCCCGGATGACGGCGAATTGATCCTCTTTCACCAGAATCTCGGGGATCAGGGGGCGGGTGTTGTACTCGCTCGCCATCACCGCGCCATAGGCCCCGGCGGAGCGGAACGCGACCAGATCGCCCGCCGCGACAGGCGGCATCGGGCGTTGTTTGGCGAAGGTATCCCCGGTCTCGCAGACCGGCCCGACGATGTCGTAGGGGGCCTGTTCGACGCCGGGCAGGGGCTCGATGACGGGCACGATATCGTGCCAAGCGCCGTACATGGCCGGGCGAACAAGGTCGTTCATCGCCGCATCGAGGATCAGGAAATCGCGCCCGTCGCCCTTCTTGACGTAGATCACGCCCGCGACGAGCAGACCGGCGTTGCCCGAGATGAGCCGCCCGGGCTCGATCTCGACCTCCACGTCCAGATCGCCCACGGTGCGGCGAATGACGTCGCCATAGTCGAGCGGCAGGGGCGGCGCGGTGTTCGAGCGCTCGTAGGGAATGCCCAGGCCACCGCCGAGGTCGAGCCTGCGGATGTCGTGGCCGTCGGCGCGCAGGGCCCGCGTCAGCTCCGCCACCTTGGTATAGGCGATCTCGAAGGGCTCGAGCTCGGTCAACTGGCTGCCGATATGCACGTCGATGCCGATCACCTCGATCCCCGGAAGCGCTGCGGCGCGGGCATAGACCTCGCGGGCATGGGCGATGGGGATGCCGAACTTGTTCTCGGATTTGCCGGTGGCGATCTTTTCATGGGTGCGCGCGTCCACGTCGGGGTTCACCCGGATCGTGATCGGCGCCACCCGGCCGAGCGACGTGGCGACGGCCGACAGCGTCTCGAGCTCCGGCTCGCTTTCGACGTTGAACTGCCGGATGCCGCCTTCCAGCGCCAGCCGCATCTCATCGGCGGTCTTGCCGACGCCGGAAAAGACGATCCGCTCACCGGGCACCCCGGCGGCCTTCGCGCGCAGGTATTCGCCGCCCGAGACCACGTCCATCCCCGCGCCAAGCCCTGCCAGATGCGCCAGCACCGCCTGGTTGGAGTTGGATTTCACCGCGAAGCAGACGAGGTGATCGAGGCCTGACAGGGCCTCCTCGAACAGCTGGTAATGCCGGGTCAGCGTGGCGCAGGAATAGACGTAGAAAGGCGTGCCCACTTCGGCCGCGATCTGCGGCAGCGGCACGTCCTCGGCATGGAGGATGCCGTCCCTGTAGAGGAAATGATCCATCTCGGTCCCGTCACGGTCAGTCCGCGCGCAGGTAGCACCCCCGGAGGCGGTTTCAAAGGGCTGGACGCCGCCGACGGTGCCGCTAGGCTCCGGCACGACAGCAACGGGAGGCACGCACATGGCCAGAACAGCGATCATCGAGGAACCCGGCGGGCCGGAACAGTTCCGCATCGTGGAGCGTGAGGTCGGTGAACCGGGGCCGGGCCAGATCCGCATCCGGCAGGAGGCCTGCGGCCTGAACTTCATCGATGTCTACCAGCGCACGGGCCTCTATCCGCTGGAGATGCCGCACGCGCTGGGCATGGAGGCCGCCGGCGTGGTCGAGGCCGTGGGCGAGGGCGTGACGCACCTGAAGCCCGGCGACCGAGCCGCCTATGCCGCCGCCCCTCCCGGTGCCTACACGCAAGCGCGGGTGATGAACGCCGCGCAGGTCTGCCCCCTGCCTGACGCGATCTCTTTCGAGGAGGGCGCGGCGATGATGCTCAAGGGGATGACGACCCAGTACCTGTTTTGCCGCACCACGCCCATCGCGCGGGGCGATACCGTGCTGTTTCATGCCGCGGCCGGCGGTGTCGGCCTGATGGCCTGCCAATGGGCGGCGTCCGAGGGCATCCGCCTGATCGGAACCGCCGGCACCGATGAGAAATGCCGCCTCGCGCTCGACCACGGGGCGGATGCCTGCATCAACTATCGCGACACCGACTGGGCGGCGAAGGTGCAGGAGCTGACCGGTGGCAAGGGCGTCGACGTGGTGATGGACGCCGTGGGGGCGGACACGTTCGAAGGCTCGCTCAACTCGCTCAAGCCGCTTGGCATGATGATTTCCTTCGGCAATGCCTCCGGCCCCGTCCCGCCGTTCAACATCGGTATCCTCGGGCAGAAGGGCTCGCTCAAGATCACGCGGCCGACGCTTTTCACGCATATCGCCGATCACGACACCTGCCAGCAGATGGCGCGGGATCTGTTCGACAAGGTGACCTCCGGCGCGGTCAGGATCCGCATCGATCAGCGGTTCCCGCTAGAGGACGTTGCCGAGGCGCATCGCGCGCTCGAGGCGCGCAAGACGACCGGCCAGACGATCCTGACGGTCTAGGCCGCGCTTCGCCGGGTCATCAGGAACAGCGCCAGCGGCAGGCCGGCGCTGACCCCGATGGTGTAGGTCGCGGGGATCACGGCAAGAAACCAGCGATCCCGGCGCACCAGCCCCTCCCACAGCGCCCAGACCGTGAGCGCGACGGCGGCGATGGTCAGGTCGTAGACAAGCCCGCTGGTCGCGTCGTTGACGTACCACGCGTCGATCATCGCCGAGAGCGACCAGCCGTTGGCGTCGAACCAGGCGTAGAAATAGCTCCAGGGCAGGAGGGTTCCGACGACGATCAGGGCTACATATATGAGGCGCAGAAGGGTCATGACGATGATCTCCGGGTTCGGGCTGTGCCAGCAGGTAACGCGCAAGGGTGCGCCTGACCAGCGGAGGGAGCATTTTCCTCGCGGAGAACGACAGGGAAGACTGCAGGTTCCCGCCTGCGAAAAACCCGGGTTGTTGCGACTGCGGCCGCGCGAACGCAGCGTCGAGATTGACCAAGCGGACCAGCTTCAATAGGCATCCGCGAAACATTGTTGCGCGACAGGCCGCGGCGCGCGGCCCGTGTCGGGAGCCAAGGGGAACCCAGATGTCCGAGATTGAACGCGAAAGCATGGAATACGATGTCGTGATCGTGGGCGCAGGTCCCTCGGGGCTGGCCGCCGCGATCCGCCTGAAGCAGATCGACGCCGATCTGAATGTCGTGGTGCTCGAAAAGGGTTCGGAGGTTGGTGCGCATATCCTGTCGGGGGCCGTCCTCGATCCCGTGGGGCTGAACCAGCTGATCCCCGACTGGAAGAAGAAGGGCGCGCCGATCACGGTCCCCGTGCGGGAGGATCGCTTTTACCTGCTGGGCGAGGGCGGTTCGATGCGCCTTCCGAACGTCATGATGCCGCGCCTTATGAACAACCACGGCAACTACATCGTCTCGATGGGCAATGTCTGCCGCTGGCTGGCCGAACAGGCCGAGGAGCTGGGCGTCGAGATCTTCCCCGGCATGTCCTGCTCCGAGCTGGTCTATGGCGAGAATGGCGAGGTGAAGGGCGTGGTGGCGGGCGAGTTCGGGCTGAACCCCGACGGCACGCCCGGCGACGGCTACGAGCCGGGGATGGAGCTGCACGGCAAATACGTTTTGCTGGGCGAGGGCGTACGCGGCTCTCTGACCAAGGAAGTGCTTGCGAAATACGACCTTCAGGCCGGGAAGGACCCGCAGAAATTCGGCCTCGGCATGAAGGAAATCTGGGAGATCGACCCCGACAAGCACCAGGAAGGTCGCGTCGTCCACACGATGGGCTGGCCCTTGGGCAAGAACGCGGGCGGCGGGTCGTTCATCTATCACCTCGACAACAACCAGGTCTATGTGGGCTTCGTCGTCCACCTGAACTACGAGAACCCGTATCTCTACCCCTACGCGGAATTCCAGCGCTTCAAGCACCACCCGATGGTGGCCGAGCTTCTGAAAGGCGGAAAGCGGATCGCCTATGGCGCGCGGGCCATTTCCGAAGGCGGCTGGCAGTCGATGCCCAAGGCCGTGGCGCCCGGCGTGGCGATCCTGGGCTGCGGCGTTGGCCTCGTGAACGTTCCGCGGATCAAGGGCAACCACAACGCGATGCTCTCGGGCATCGAGGCGGCCGAGGCCGCGGCGGCGGCCATCGCCGAGGGACGCTCGGGCGATGAGCTGAGCGCGTATGACACATACATCCATACCGACGGTCCGATCGCCCGCGATCTCAAGCCCGTGCGCAACGTCAAGCCTCTCTGGTCGAAATACGGGCTGATGGGCGGCGTTTTCCTTGGCGGGATCGACATGTGGGTCGGCAGCATCACCGGCTGGAACCCGTTCGGCACCATGAGCCACGGCAAGTCCGACGCCGAGGCCACCGGAAAGGCCAAGTCCTTCGAGCCCATCGACTATCCCAAGCCCGACGGGGTGCTGAGTTTCGACCGCCTGACCAATGTCAGCTTCTCGATGACCAACCACGAGGAAAGCCAGCCCGCGCACCTGACGCTGAAGGACGCGAGTGTCCCGATCTCGGTCAACTGGCCCGAATACGCTGAGCCGGCGCAGCGCTACTGCCCGGCCGGGGTCTACGAAGTGGTGTCGGAGGAGGGCAAGGAACCGCGCTTCGTCATCAACTTCCAGAACTGCGTGCACTGCAAGACCTGCGATATCAAGGATCCCTCGCAGAACATCCACTGGACGGTGCCGCAGGGCGGGGACGGACCGAATTACCCCAACATGTGACGCGGGCAGACGTCGAGACGCGGGTTTTTCGGTCCGGCCCGCGAAATGTCGATCGGTGGTTCGCGGGCGAGGCGTCGGGTTTCGTTGCCCTTGCCGGGGTCGCGGCCTACTGTCTGACCCGAACAGGCTGGAGACCGGAATGCCACTGGTGCGATCACTTGGACCTTTCGCCGTCGTCGCCGCGCTTGCCGTTGCGAGCGCTCACGTCCCGACCCCGACCGTGGCGCAGGAGCTTTCGGATCTTGCCGGACCCTATCTCGCGGCCCGGATGGCGGTGCGCGACGGCGACCACCGGGAGGCCGCGGACTATTTCGAACGGGCCCTGCGCGCGGATCCGGGCAATCCGCTCCTGATTTCGAACGCGGTGTTCGCCAACGCGGCGCTGGGCCGGTGGGATGCCGCGGCCGTCATCGCCGAGGACCTTCCCGAAGACGCCACGGGTCAGGAACTGGCCGGTCTGGTGACCTTCGTGGACACGGTCAGCGCCGGCGACCTGGACGCCGCGCGCGCGGCGCTCGAGGCCGGACGCGGTGGCGGGCCCTTCGTCGATGAACTCTCGATGGGCTGGATCGAGTTCGGAGCCGGAAACATGGATCGCGCGGTCGCGGTTTTCGAGGAACTCGCGACAGACCAAAGCCTGTCCGAACTGGCCTGGCTGCATCTCGGGCTCGCACGCGCGGCCGTGGGCGATTTCGAGGCCGCCGACGAGATCCTGTCGGGAGAACGGACCGGACGGATCAGCCAGACCGAACGCGTCGTGCGGGCGCGGGCGGAAATCCTCGTTCAGCTTGGCCTGCGCGGGGACGCGCTGGACCTGCTCGACGGCTACACGCAGCGTGTGCCCGACCCCGCGCTTCTGGCGCTTCAGGCCCGGATCGGCGCGGGGGCGGAGGAGCCCTACAGCTTCGTGACCAGCTGGCAGGAGGGCATCTCGGAGGTGTTCTTAACCGTCTCGCAAGCCTTGGGCGCAGACGGTAATGGCCAGCTGCCGCTGATCTACGCCCGCGCGGCCTGGGCGATTTCGCCCCAGAACACCGACGCGCTGATCCTTGCCGGCCAGATCCTGACCGAGGGCGAGCAATACGCGCTCGCCGCAGAGGCCTACGACGCCGTTCCGGCGGAAGACGATCAGTATGTGGAGGCGCAGATGGGCCGCGCCGAGGCCCTCGAGCGGCAGGGCGATCTCGACGCCGCGCTCGCGACGCTTGAGGGGCTGGCAGAGGCGCAGCCCGATCTTGCGCCGATCCACGCGGCACTTGGCGACACATTCCGTCGGGCCGAGCGCTGCGAGGAGGCCATCGACAGCTACACCGCCGCGCTCGATCTCGTAGACACCAGCCAGTCGCGCTACTGGTTCCTGCATTACACGCGAGCCATCTGCTATCACGAGACCGACAACTGGCCTCCCGCCGAGGCCGATTTCCGCCGTGCGCTGGAACTCAACCCCGATCAGCCGCAGGTCCTGAACTACCTCGGCTATTCAATGGTCGAACAGCGCCGAAACCTCGACGAGGCGCTCGACATGATCGAACGCGCCGTCGCGGCAAGGCCCGATTCGGGCTACATCGTCGACTCGCTTGCCTGGGTTTACTACCGGCTCGGCCGGTTCGACGAGGCCGTCGAACCGATGGAGCGCGCGGCCGAGCTTCTGCCGACGGATCCGATCATCAACGACCATCTTGGCGACGTCTACTGGATGGTCGGGCGCAAGCGCGAAGCGCGGTTCCAGTGGCAGCGCGCGCTCAGCCTCGATCCCGCCGAGGAGGACGCCGAGCGCATTCGGCTCAAGCTCGATATCGGACTCGATTCCGTGCTCGAACAGGAAGGCGGGGTCGGAGAATCCCAGTGAAGTATTTCGCACCCGCGAAAGTGAACCTCGCGCTGCATGTCACGGGGCGCCGGGGCGATGGCTATCACCTGCTCGATTCGCTCGTGGTCTTCGCAGATGTGGGCGACTGGATCGATATCCGCGCGTCGCGGGAGATTGCCCTTTCCGTGTCGGGACCGCGCGCCGCCGGCGTTCCCACCGACCGCAGCAACCTCGTGTGGCGCGCGGCGGAAGCCTTCGGCACGGACCGCGGCGCGACGATCCGTCTGGACAAGCATCTGCCCCATGCCGGCGGGATCGGCGGAGGCTCCGCCGACGCGGGGGCGGCGTTGCGCGGGCTGGCCGAGCTGTGGCGCGTGCCGCTTCCCGCCCCGGACGCGCTTCTGGACATCGGAGCCGATATCCCGGTCTGCGCCGCCAGCGCACCGGCGCGGATGCGCGGGATCGGCGATATGCTGGACCCGGTGCCGCCGATCCCGCCGCTCTGGCTGGTGCTGGCCAATCCCGGCGTGGAGGTGCCGACAGGCCCGGTGTTCCGGGCGCTTGCCAGCACCGACAACCCGCCGCTGCCGGAGCCCGACTGGTCCGATGCGGAGGGGCTTCTGCGATGGCTCGCCGATACGCGGAACGATCTGGAACATGCCGCCATGGCGCTGGTGCCCGAGGTCGGGACCGTGCTGGACGCGCTGGGGGCGACGGACGGCTGCCGGTTGGCCCGGATGAGCGGGTCGGGCGGCACATGCTTAGGTGTATTCACCGAAGCGGAGGCGGCGAGGGCTGCGGCCCGGCACCTGCAAGAGGCCCATCGCCATTGGTGGGTCGAAGCGGCTGCGGTCCTGACGCGCGCGCCCTGACGGGCGATCAGGTCAGCCGCGCGACCACGTAATCCGCAAGATCCGACATCATCCCGGTCAGCGCATGATCAGGCACCTCGGCCAGTGCCGCGCGCGCCTCGGCGGCGTGGCGATAGGCCTCCGCGCGGGTCTCTTCGAGCGCGCCGTGGCGGCGCAGGATCTCCATCGCCTGATCGAGGTCGCCATCCTGCTGGTCGCCCTTTTCGATCGTGCGCACCCAGAAGGCACGTTCGATGGCGTCGGCCTTCGCCACGGCGCGGATCACCGGCAGCGTCAGCTTGCGCTCGCGGAAATCGTCGCCGGTGTTCTTGCCGATCTCGCCCGAGGCGCCGCCCCAGTCCAGCAGGTCGTCGGCCATCTGGAACGCCACGCCCAGCCCGTCGCCATAGCGCGCAAGGGCACTGACCACGGGGTCCGGCTGCCCGGCGATGATGCCGCCCACTTCGCACGCCGCCTCGAACAGCGCCGCGGTCTTGCCCCGGATGACCTGCAGGTAGATCGCTTCGGTCGTGGCGAGGTTCATGGCCGCCGTCAGCTGCAGCACCTCGCCCTCCGCGATGGTCGCGGCGGCATTCGACAGGATGTCGAGCACGCGCAGGTTCTGCGTCTCGACCATGAGCTGGAAGGCGCGGGCGAACAGGTAATCGCCCACAAGAACGCTGGACTTGTTGTCCCACAGAAGGTTCGCCGTGGGCCGACCGCGCCGCTTGCTGCTTTCGTCGACCACGTCGTCATGCAGGAGCGTGGCGGTATGGATGAACTCGACCGTCGCGGCGAGCTTGCGGTGATCCTCGCCCTCGTAGCCGCAGAGCCGTGCCGCGGCGAGGGTCAGCATCGGACGGATGCGCTTGCCGCCGGCCTCGACCAGATGCGCGGTGACCTCGGGAATGCGCGGCGCGTGTTCGGAGGCCATGCGTTCGCGGATCAGCGCGCCGGTGGCCTCGAGGTCCAAGGCCAGCGCGGCCTGCATCCGTTCGTGGGGTTTGGTGCTGGCGTCGTCGAGGCTCATGGCGCTGGCATCCCTTCGGTTGTCTCGACAAGCGGCGACCCTAGGGCTACATGCCGACCATGCTTGAGGTCCTGCGCAGCAACGATCCCACCGTCATCGCCTTTGCTTCGGCGCTCCTGTCCGGCGAGGATATAGAGGTGTTCGAGATGGACGTCCATATGAGCGCGCTGGAGGGATCGATCGGAATCCTCCCGCGTCGGCTGCTGGTGCGCCGGTGCGACGCGTTCCGCGCCCGTGCCGTTCTGCGCGACAACGACCTGCCCGTTCTCGAGTGACCGACAGCGGCCTGACACGCGATGCGTTCCTCGGCGGGCGCGTGCATGTCTGGCAGCCGGCAGCCGGGTATCGCGCCGGCATCGATCCGGTGTTTCTGGCGGCCGCCTGTCCGGCACGGTCCGGCGATCACGTGCTCGAGCTTGGATGCGGGGTGGGCGTGGCGTCCCTCTGCCTTGCCGCGCGTGTCCCGGGCCTGACCCTGACGGGGGTCGAGCGGCAGGCCGACTATGCCGCGCTCGCCCGGCGAAATGCGCGCGAGGCCGCGTCCCCGCTCCGGATCGTGGAGGCCGATATCGCGTGCCTTCCCGCGGAGCTACGGCAGTTGGCCTTCGATCAGGTGATCGCCAACCCGCCCTACTTTCGCGCGGGCGCTGGCACGGCGGCGCACGATGCCGGGCGGGAGGCGTCGCTGAGGGAGGACACGGCCCTTCGGGTCTGGGCCGAGGTCGCGCGCGCGCGCCTGAAGCCGCGCGGCTGGCTGACGCTGATCCAGCAGGTCGAGAGACTGCCGGACGTTCTGGCGGTGCTTGACGGGTTCGGCTCGATCTCCGTGCGCCCGCTGCAGTCGCGGGAGGGGCGGGCCGCGGGCCGCGTCGTCCTGCGGGCGCGCAAGGGCGGACGGGCGGCGTTCCGGCTGCTGGCGCCGGTTGTCCTGCATGAGGGTGCGGCGCATCTGGAGGATGGCGAAAGCTACGCGCCCGGGGTTCAAGCGGTCCTGCGAGATGGCGCCGAGCTGCCCTGGCCCGATGGGCGATAGATTGCAATTGAAATATCCAATCCGTTGAATGGCGTGACACGACTCACAATCCGTGGTTGCCTGAGGACGTTGACCACAATCGAGAGGAGGACCATCGATGTCTCTTGGCGCCCATCTTCAGGAACTGAAGAAGAAGCACGCAAATCTCTCGGAACGCGTGGAACAAGCGCAACGCAGCCCAAGCATCGACGATCTCGACATTCGTGCCCTCAAGAAGGAAAAGCTCCGCGTGAAGGAGGAGATTGCGCGCCTCGAAGTCTGAGGCTTCCCGGGGGGCGCCCCGACAAGCGCGGCGTCCCCGACGCTCCATCCTGAGACCGCCATTCGGCGGCAGTCCTGAGCCGTATGCTTTCGAGGCAGGCGGCAGATCATTCCTTTCCCTTTTTTCTGCCAGCCTGCTGAGGGCATTCGGCACGGTATTCCCGTTCTGCTTGAGCCTCGACCTGTGCCGACGGCGCAGCCGAGCCCTGCGCTGGGCGAATTGCGGGGTTTCCCGATTGTGCATTGTTAGGTCAGGTCAGCTGACCCATATAGAGCGCAAGAGGGAACAGGCAGACAAAAGGATGCTCAGGATGGAAAGCTTCGCACGCACGCCCGAACTTCGCGCCCGGATCGCGGCAGGCCGCGCCGAATGCGCCAGCTACTTCTGGAAATCGCTGGCCGACATGTTCCGCCGCTGAACCATAAGCGGCAGATACGAAAAAGGCCGGGGTCATCGCCCCGGCCTTTCGCGTTTCCGACGGGTCGCGATCAGACGAAGAACTGCGCGCCGTTGGCGGAGATCGTCGATCCGTTGATGAAGCCCGCATCGTCGGAGGCAAGGAACACCACGCAGCGCGCGATTTCCTCGGGCTCGCCCAGTCGGCCCGCGGGGATCAGCGGGATGATCTTGGAATTCAGCACGTCCTCGGGGATGGCGCGGACCATTTCGGTGCCGATATAGCCGGGGCAAATCGCGTTCGCCGTGATGCCGGCGCGCGCGCCTTCCTGCGCCAGCGACTTGACGATCCCCAGATCGCCCGCCTTGGTCGCGGCGTAGTTCACCTGACCGGCCTGACCCTTCTGGCCGTTGATCGACGAGATCACGATGATCCGGCCGAACTTGCGCTCGCGCATGCCGGGCCAGACCGGGTGGATCGTGTTGAAGACACCCGTGAGGTTCGTGTCGATCACTTCCCTCCACTGCTCAGGCGTCATGCGGTGGAACATCGCGTCGCGCGTGATGCCGGCATTCGCCACCACCACGTCGATCGGGCCCAGATCGGCCTCGACCTGCTCGATCCCGGCCTTGGAGGCGTCGTAATCCGCGACGTTCCACTTGTAGGTCTTGATGCCGGTTTCCTCGGTGAACTTCGCGGCCTTTTCGTCATTGCCGGCATAGGTGGCGGCGACCTCGTAGCCCTCCGCCTTCAGGGCCTTTGAAATGGCCTCTCCGATGCCGCGGCTCCCGCCGGTGACGAGCGCTACTCTTGCCATGGTCTCCTCCAGTCTGGCGTCTGTCGTTGGAAACGGTGTTACGCGGAGACTGCCGGGGGCGCAACAATGTTGCGCATGTCATCTTGCCGCGTGGCAACGAAAAAGGGCGCCCGAAGGCGCCCCGATCCGGTGACTCAGGGGCGTTCGACGCAGAGCGCCACGCCCATGCCGCCGCCGATGCACAGCGTGGCGAGGCCCTTCTTGGCATCCCGGCGCTGCATCTCGAAGAGAAGCGTGTTGAGAACCCGCGCGCCCGAGGCGCCGATCGGGTGGCCGATGGCGATGGCGCCGCCGTTCACGTTCACGATCTCGGGGTCCCAGCCCATGTCCTTGTTCACGGCGCAGGCCTGTGCGGCGAAGGCCTCGTTGGCCTCGACGAGGTCGAGGTCGTCGACCTTCCAGCCGGCCTTTTCCAGCGCCTTGCGCGACGCGTAGATCGGGCCGACGCCCATGATCGAGGGATCGAGGCCGGCGGTGGCGTAGGAGGCGATCCGCGCCAGCGGCTCGATGCCGCGCTTCTCGGCTGTCTCCGCGCTCATCAGGAGCGTGGCGGCGGCACCGTCGTTGAGACCGCTTGCGTTGGCCGCCGTGACCGAGCCGTCCTTGGTGAAGGCGGGGCGCAGTTTCTGCATCGCCTCCATCGTGGCGCCGTGGCGGATGTATTCGTCGCTATCCACGACGATGTCGCCCTTGCGGGTCGAGATCGTGACCGGCGAGATCTCGTTGACGAACTTGCCGGCCTTCTGCGCGGCCTCGGCCTTGTTCTGGGAGGCCACGGCGAATTCGTCCTGCATGTCGCGGGAGATCTGCCATTGCTCGGCCACGTTCTCGGCGGTCTGGCCCATGTGATAGCCGTTGAACGCGTCCCAGAGGCCGTCGCGGATCATCGTGTCGATATATTTCAGGTCGCCCATCTTCTGGCCCTGCCGCAACGCCGCGGCGTGGGGGCTCATGGACATGTTCTCCTGCCCGCCGGCCACGACCATTTCGGCATCGCCCAGCATGATGTGCTGTGCGCCGAGTGCCACGGCCCTGAGGCCCGAGCCGCAGACCTGGTTTATACCCCAGGCCGCGCTTTCCTTGGGCAGGCCCGCATTGATATGCGCCTGGCGCGCGGGGTTCTGGCCCTGTGCCGCGGTCAGCACCTGGCCCAGGATGGTCTCGGACACCTCGGACTTGTCGACGCCGGCGCGCTCGACCACCGCCTCGATGACGATGCGGCCAAGCTCATGCGCTGGCGTGTTGGCGAAGGAGCCGAGGAAGCTTCCGACAGGCGTGCGTGCCGCGCTGGCGATGACGACGTTGGTCATGGGGTCCCTTTCCCTTGTCTTTCATGCGCGAGTCCGGCCCGGCGCCATCGCCGGTATGCGGACCCATGGCCGGACAGTGACCTCGCGCACCCGCAGGGCGCGAAAACGCAGCCGACCGTTCGCGCAGATGTCTAAGGTCGGGGCGGATGCGGCACAACAGACAGGGTGTCTCAGGGTAAAGGCGCGCGGGGTCAGGACGGGGCGGGCGTTTCCCACGGTGGTTTGAGCGAGGGAACGGCAAAGAAATACCCCTGCATGCAGTCGACCCCGGCCTGGGCCAGCCACTTCGCCTCGGCCTCGGTCTCGACGGATTCGGCCACGACCAGCATGTCGAAATGGCGGCCCAGCGAGATCAGCGCCTCGGTCACCACCTGGTTGTCGGGGTCGTCGTCCACGCTGCGGGCGAACTGGCCGTCGATCTTCAGGATGTCGAAGCAGAAATGCTTGAGATGCCGGAAAGCGGTGGACCCGGCGCCGAAATCGTCCAGCGCGAAGGTGACACCCTTGGCGCGCAACTCCTCCATGAAGACGGTGACGATCTCGGGCATCTGCATGGCCGAGCTTTCCGTGATCTCGAGGATCAGGCGCTCGACCACGTCGGGATGATTGCGGCTGAAGCGGCGCAAGATGCCCATCCATTTCGGGTAGCCGATGGACCGGGCCGACATGTTGATGGCAAGCCGCAGGCCGGGGTTCGCCTTGAGCGTGCGCAGCCCCGTCACCAGTGCCGCGCAGTCGATGCGCCGGCCAAGGTCGCGCTCTTCCACGTTGCTCATGAAATCGCGCGCCGGGATGATGCGGCCGGTGTCGTCGAGCACCCGGATCAGCCCCTCGTAGAAAAGCACGCCGGTTCCGTCGGCGCGCATCGCGGGCTGAAAGGCCAGTTTCGTGTCGCCCCGGTCCAGCGCGCGTTCCACCATCGAAAGCGTGCCGCCGTCCCGTTGCGCAAGCGCCGCCTCCAGCGGGGATCCGAGGCCCGGGTCCAGTTGCGACAGGCGGCCGGTCCTGTTGCGCCGTTGCGGCCGCAGGGGTTGCGTGTCGCCGTCCATGGTGTCCTCCATCCTTCTGTCGCCGCGCGGTGTGGCCGGCGCGCCGTGGCCCGCCGCGATGCGGGTCGTGGACTTTCTGTCCGGGCAGCCGTTAAGAAGTTTTGAAATCCGGGTTTTCGTTCAATTGCAGGAGGTCTCGATGGCAGGCGAAGGCCGGTGCGAATGGTGCGGGACCGACCCGCTTTACGTCGCCTATCACGACACCGAATGGGGCGTGCCCGAGCGGGACGGCCGCGCGCTATGGGAAAAGCTGGTGCTCGACGGGTTTCAGGCCGGGCTCGCCTGGATCACGATCCTGCGCAAGCGCGACGCATTCCGGGCCGCGTTCGAAGGTTTCGACCCCGAGGTGATCGCCGGCTGGGGCGAGGCGGAGGTGAAGCGGTTGCTCTCGGATCCGGGGATCGTGCGCCATCGCGGCAAGATCGAAGCCACCATCGGCAATGCGAAGGCCTATCTGGCGATCGAGCGGCAGGATGGCTTCGCCGATTTCGTCTGGAGCCATGTCGACGGCGTGCCGATGCAGAACGCATGGGCCGCTCAGGGCGATGTGCCGGCCGCGACCGAGCTTAGCACGCGATTGTCGAAGGACCTGAAAAAGGCGGGCTTCAGGTTCTGCGGGCCGACCATCGTCTATGCGTGGATGCAGGCGACGGGCCTTGTGAACGATCACCTCACCGGCTGCCCGCGCCATGCGGAGATCGCCGCGCTGGGGCAGGAGGGGGCGGATTTCTCGCGAAATCCGTAACGGAAAACGCGCGTTTTCCGTGTCGTTTTCCGTGCGGAAAACGCGCCCCTAGCCGCCGACCAGAATCGCCTCGATCACCGCGATCGCCTCGGGGCTGTCCCAATGCGCGTCGCCGCGAAGGCGCGCGATCTCCTCGCCTTCGGGGTTCAGGATAACGGTGATCGGCAGGCCGAACACGCCCATCTCGCGGGCGATCTGCTGGTTGATGTCGCGATGCTGCTGCAGGTCCGTGACGCCGGTTTCCTCGAAGAACCGCCGGATGGCCTGCGGCTGGTTGAACCCGGTGGCCAGCGTCACCACGGCGAAATCCTCGCCGCCAAGCTGGTCATGGAGGTTCTGAAGCGACGGCATTTCCTCGCGGCAGGGCGCGCACCACGTCGCCCAGAAATTCAGGACGATGTGGCGCCCCTCGTAGTCCGCCAGGGACCCCTCGGTGCCATCGACCCGCAGGAACGGCAGGTCCGAGGCGGGTTGCGGGGCGTCATGCAGCACAAGCCCCCGCATCTCGCCGGTCAGAAGCCCGGACACGTCCTGCGCGTTTGCACCGACGCAAAGCGCGAGGTAGAGGACGGACGCCAGAAACATGCGGAACATCTGAATTCCCTCCGAAAGGCGAGACGACATGACCAAGACGGGCTCCAACACGATGTGGGGCGGGCGCTTTGCCGCCGGGCCGGACGCGATCATGGAGGCGATCAACGCCTCGATCGGGTTCGACAAGCGACTGGCGCGCCAGGACATCGAAGGCTCCCGTGCCCATGCCGCCATGCTGGCGGCCACGGGCATCCTGAGGGATAGCGATGCCGAGGCCATCCGGGAAGGCCTTCTCACGGTCTTGTCAGAGATCGAGGGCGGCAGTTTCGCGTTTTCCACCGCGCTGGAGGACATCCACATGAACGTGGAGGCGCGCCTGAAGGAGATCGTGGGCGAACCCGCCGGACGCCTTCACACCGCGCGGAGCCGAAACGACCAGGTCGCGACCGATTTCCGGCTCTGGGTGCGCGAGCAGACCGACGCGGCGATCGCGGGGCTCGAGTCTCTGCAGCGCGCGCTTCTGGCGCAGGCGAACGCAGGCGCGGACTGGATCATGCCGGGCTTCACCCATCTGCAGACGGCTCAGCCCGTGACATGGGGCCACCACATGATGGCCTATGTGGAGATGTTCGGCCGCGATGCCTCCCGCTTTCGCGACGCACGGGCGCGGATGAACGAATGCCCGCTCGGGGCGGCGGCGCTGGCGGGCACGTCCTTTCCCATCGACCGGGAGATGACGGCGCAGGCGCTGGGCTTCGACAGGCCCTGTGCCAATTCGCTCGATGCCGTGTCCGACCGCGATTTCGCGCTGGAGTTCCTGTCGGCGGCCACCATCACCGCCATGCATCTCAGCCGTCTGGCCGAGGAGCTGGTGATCTGGACCTCGGCGCAGTTCCGTTTCGTGACGCTGTCCGACCGGTTCTCGACCGGCTCCTCGATCATGCCGCAGAAGAAGAACCCCGATGCAGCCGAGCTGATCCGCGCCAAGATCGGGCGCATCCTCGGGGCGAACGTGGCGCTTCTGACCGTGATGAAGGGGCTGCCCTTGGCCTATTCCAAGGACATGCAGGAGGACAAGGAACAGGTCTTCGACGCCGCCGACAGCCTGATGCTGGCGCTGGCCGCCATGGACGGTATGGTCCGCGACATGGAGGCCAACGTGCCCGTGCTGGAGGCGGCGGCGGCCTCGGGCTTCTCCACCGCGACCGATCTTGCCGACTGGCTGGTGCGCGAACTGGACATGCCGTTTCGCGACGCGCATCATGTGACAGGCACGCTGGTGGCCATGGCCGAGGCGCGGGGCTGCGATCTGCCGGACCTCACGCTCGAGGACATGACCGGGGTGGAGCCGCGCATCACCGGGGCCGTCTACGACGTGCTGGGTGTGCACAACTCGGTGGCCTCGCGCATGTCCTATGGCGGCACCGCCCCCGATCAGGTGCGCGCGCAGGTGGCAAGATGGGAGGAGCGTCTGGGATGACCCACAAAGGATACCGTTCGCCGCTCGGGCGCGTCGCGCCGGCGCTTGCCCTTCTGGCCCTGTTGGCGGCCTGCGGTGTGGATGGTGAGCCCGAGCAACCCACGCGCGCCACGTTCGCGCCGACCGATCTGCCGGCAGCCGAAACACATCGCTGAACCAGAGCGTTATGTCGATTTGTGTCCGGGGCGCGATACCCGGTTGAACCCGCCGTGCTTCGTGCTTACCGTTTGCCGCTCATGGTCGCGGGGTGCGCGGCCGGTTCGGGTTTCTGCGGCAGGCTGACATGGAAAAGATTCCGATGACCCCCTCGGGGCTCAAGGCCCTGAATGACGAGTTGAAGCAGCTCAAGTCCGTCGAGCGGCCGGCGATCATCCGCGCCATCTCGGAGGCGCGCGAGCATGGCGATCTGTCGGAAAACGCCGAGTATCATTCCGCCAAGGAAAAGCAGTCCTTCATCGAGGGCCGCATCAAGGAACTGGAGGGCATGATCTCGCGGGCGCAGGTCATCGACCCCAGGACCCTGTCCGGACCCATCAAGTTCGGCGCGACGGTCGTGCTGGTCGATGAGGACGACGCCGAGAAGACCTTCATGATCGTCGGAGAGGCAGAGGCCGATATCGAGAAGGGCCTTCTGAACATCAAGTCGCCGCTGGCGCGCGCCTTGATCGGCAAGGAGGAGGGCGATAGCGTCGAGGTGCGCACGCCCGGTGGCAGCAAGGACTACGAGATCCTGAGTATCAGGTACGAATGATCCCGTCCGCTCCGTTTCGGCGCGCCCGCATGTTCCGACGGAAGGTCCTGTCGCCCGATGCCCGACGACCGTAAGCCCTCACCGCTCGAGCTCGGCCTCTATGCGCGTGCCGAGGCGGAACCCCGCATCACGCTGATCGAGATCGTCGCAGGTGCGCTCACGCTTGTCTGGCTGCTGGCTGTGCTGTTCTTCGGTGTTGGCGGGGCCGAGGATGGCGGATCGGGCGGCGCGGGCGGCCTCGCGCGCTCCGTCCTTGCCGTTCTGGCGGTGCTTCTGCCCGTCGCGCTGATCTGGGTGGCGGCGGTGGCGGCGCGCACGGCGCGGAGCCTGCGCCAGGAGGCCAGCCGCCTGCAGGCCTCCATCGACGCCATGCGCATCGCCTATGTGGAGCAGCAGCAGAACGCCGCGCTCAACATCAAGCCCGAGCTTCTGCGCCGCTTCGAGGAATTGCTTGCGGCGCAGGGCGTGGCCGAGGCCGGGCGGCCCGCCACCTTCACGTCCCTGCGCGCGCTGGCGCCGCCGGAAACGCGTGCCGCCATGGTGGAGGCGGCCGACGCGACCGACGCGGACGTGCCCCAGCCTTCGCTCGCCTTCGCCCAGCCCGACCCGCGCGAGCCGATCTCGGTCGCCGAATTCATCAAGGCGCTGAACTTTCCCGAGAACGAGCACGACAAGGAGGGGTTCCGGACCCTGCGCCGTGCGCTGGAGGATCCGGGCACGGAGCGCCTGATCCGCGCCAGCCAGGACGTGCTGACCCTGATGAGCCAGGACGGCATCTACATGGACGACCTGCGGCCCGACCGCTCGCGCCCCGAGATATGGCGGCGTTTCGCGCAGGGCGAACGCGGGCGGACTGTCGCGGGGCTGGGCGGCGTCAATGACCGGTCTTCCCTCGTGCTTGCGGCCGGGCGGATGAAGAAGGACCCGATCTTTCGCGACGCGGCGCACCATTTCCTGCGCCATTTCGACCGGACCTTCATGGAATTCGAGCGCCACGCCTCGGACGAGGATATCGCGCGGCTTGCCGAAACGCGCACCGCGCGGGCCTTCATGCTGCTGGGGCGGGTGACGGGGACGTTCGACTAGGACGCGTCTAGCTGCGGGGCGGGCGCGGCCTGTAGACCGGCAGGCGCCAGCCGAAGGCAAGCGACCCCGCCCGGAGCGCGAAGGCCGTGAGCACGCAGGCCACCACCGGTGCCGCGGCGTGGGCCGAGATCAGCGGCGCCAGAAGGGCGGCGCCTGCGCCCGCCAGCGCGGCGGTGGCGTAAAGCTCCCCCTGTTTCAGGACCAGCGGCACCTCGTTGGCGACCACGTCGCGCATGAGCCCTCCGAAGGTGCCCGTCGCCACCCCCATCACGAGAACGATGGGCCACGACGCCCCCATTTCGGTCGCGGCCGCCACGCCTGCCGCTGCCGCGACGGGCAGGGCCAGCGCATCGAGCCAGATCAGCACCCTCAACCGGCTTTCCAGCAGATGCGCGCCGAAAAAGACGATCAGCGCGACGCCGCAGGCCAGCGCGATGGGCATCGGGTCGGCGATCCAGAACACGGGATGGCGGTCGAGCATCAGGTCGCGCAGCGTCCCGCCCCCTACCGCCGTCAGGCAGGCGAGGAAGAAGAAGCCCACGATATCGAGCTGCGCCCGGCTTGCGGCAAGCGCGCCCGTGGCCGCGAAGATCATCGCCGCGGCGTAGTCGAGCGCGACCAGCGTCGTCATCTGAACGGCTTCATCCCGGCCCGCGCCAGTTCATCGGCACGTTCGTTTTCCGGGTGGCCCGCATGGCCCTTGACCCATTCCCATGTCACGTCATGGCGCTCGGCGGCCTCGTCGAGGCGGCGCCAGAGGTCTTCGTTCTTGACCGGTTTCTTCGTCGAGGTCTTCCAGCCATTGCGCTTCCAGCCGTGGATCCAGCCGGTCACGCCATTCTTCACATAGGCGCTGTCGGTGACCAAGGTGATGCGCGAGGGACGGTCCAGCGCCTCCAGCGCCGCGATGGCGGCCAGAAGCTCCATCCGGTTGTTGGTGGTATTGGCCTCGCCGCCCTTCAGTTCGCGTTCCTTGAGCACGGTGTCGCCGCGCTTCGCCTGCAAAAGCGCGCCCCAGCCGCCGGGTCCGGGGTTCCCGGAACAGGCCCCGTCGGTATAGGCGAAAAGCTCAGGCATCGCGGCGGCTCGTCATCAGGATGAAGGGATCGACGGTGCCGGCCAGCCCCTTGCCCGCGCCCTCGGTTGCGTCGGTGGGCGTCATTCCGGCTTCGGTCAGCAGGGCTTGGAGCTCCGCCCGGGTGACGTAGCTGTAGAACCGGCCCAGCGCATCGCGCCCCTCGCCCTCCCCCAGCTTGAGCCCGAGGAAAAGCCAGCCGCCGGGGACAAGCGCCTTCGCCATTGCCGCGATATGCACGGGATGCTCGGCCTTGGGCGTGTGCAGCAGGCTGAAGCTGCACCAGATGGCGTCGAAGGCCTCCGTTTCGGTCAGGCTGACGAAGGTCCGCAGATGCGCGTCGAGGCCCTTGGCGCGCGCCATCTCGACGAAATCGGGGCTCGCGTCCCAAGCGCTCACGGCGAAGCCCTTCTCCTGCATCGCCCGCGCATGCGTGCCGGGACCGCAGCCGATGTCGAGGATGCGCGCGCCGGGCGCCAGCCGCCCGAGAAAGGCGTCGAGCGCGGCGGTCTCTCCGTCCGTGGGCGCCATCGCCGCGTAACGACCGGCCTCGGCGGCATAGACTGCGAGGGTTTCGCGGTCGGCGTTCATCCCTCCGCGCCCAGTCCAACGATCAGGCAGGCCGCGACCACGGTCGTCAGCAGAAGGCGCAGGCGCATCCACCAGTCGGGCGCGAGACCCGCCCGCGCCGCCGTCCAGTCGATCGGCAGCAGCGCCACGAACCCCACAAGCAGCGCCATGAGCGCCGGTCCCGTCGCCCCGGTGGCTGCGAAGAAGGCCCAGATCGGCGGCAGCACCGAGAGCGCGTAGAAGTATCCCGCGACCAGTCCGGTCGCCCGCGTCGCGAAGCCCCAGATGACGCCCGCCATGAAGGACAGGATGACGAGGCCGTAGATCTGCATGACCGCCGCGCCTTGGAACCGCCCTGGCAGGAAGCCCGAAGCCCAGTCCGTCAGGCCCGGCGCGAGTATGCCCGCGGCCCCCCACAGGAACGGGAGCAGGCCTGCAAGACCAAGCGCGAGGGCGGAGGCGGGGATGCGCGACATGCGCCCTATCTGCCCCGGTCGCGGCGGGGCGGCAAGGGTCCGTGCGGCGTTATCCGGCCGGAAGGTCGGGTTCGGGACACGGGCAGGCGCGGCGCGCCGTCACTCCGCCGGCACGCGCAGGACGCGGGGCACCTTGAACTCCACGTCTTCCTTGGCGGTTTCCACCAGCTCGACCGTCACGTCGTAGCGGTCGCGGAAGGCGTCGACGACCTCGTCCACCAGAACCTCGGGCGCGCTGGCGCCTGCGGTGATGCCAAGGGTCGCGATCCCCTCCAGCGCGCGCCAGTCGATGTCGCTGGCCCGCTGCACCAGTTGCGCATACTGGCACCCGGCGCGCGCGCCGACCTCCACGAGACGCCTGGAGTTGGAGGAGTTGGGCGCGCCCACCACCAGCATCGCGTCGGCCTTTGGCGCCATCGCCTTGACCGCTTCCTGCCGGTTGGTCGTGGCGTAGCAGATGTCTTCCTTGTGCGGCCCGACGATCCCCGGGAACCGCGCCTTAAGGGCGGCAACGATATCGGCCGTGTCGTCGACGCTCAACGTCGTTTGCGTGACGAAGGCCAGCCGCTCGGGGTCGCGCACCTCGACAGTGGCCACGTCATCGACGGTTTCGACAAGCAGCACCTCGCCCTCGGGCAGCTGGCCCATGGTGCCGACGGTCTCGGGATGGCCGGCATGGCCGATCATGATCATCTGCAGCCCGTTCTCGTGATGCCGGGCGGCCTCGATATGGACCTTGGAGACCAGAGGGCAGGTCGCGTCCACGAACAGCATCTCGCGCCGCGCGGCCTCGGCCGGGACGGCCTTGGGCACGCCATGGGCCGAGAAGATGACGGGGCGATCCGCCGGGCATTCGTCGAGTTCCTCGACGAAAACCGCGCCCTTGGCCTTGAGATCGTCCACCACGAACTTGTTGTGCACGATCTCATGGCGGACGTAGACGGGCGCGCCCCATTTCTCCAGCGCCATCTCGACGATCTTGATCGCGCGGTCGACCCCGGCGCAGAAACCGCGCGGCGCGGCGAGATAGACGGTCAGGGGCGGCTTGGTCATCGGATCGCTCGAAGTCGAAGTGGCACGGTGGCATTGCAACCAGAGGTAGGGCTTTCCCCGGCACGCGTCCAGAGCGGCGTCCCTGTCCCGGTCGCGTATCCCGTGTTGCCTTTTCCGCGCCGAGGGACCGACGCGGCTTCAGTCCTCGACGGTTTCCTCTTCGTCGCGGACGCGCTCGTAGCGCGGCTCACGAGGGGGGCGACCGATCACGTCCTTCAGCTCGTCCAGCTCGATGAAATTGTCGGCCTGCCGGCGCAGATCGTCGGCGATCATGGGCGGCTGGGACCGGATCGTGGAGACGACCGATACCCGCACTCCCTTGCGCTGAAGCGCCTCGACGAGCGGCCGGAAATCGCCGTCGCCGGAGAAAAGGACGATGTGATCCACATGCGCGGCGGTTTCCATGGCATCGACCGTCAGTTCGATATCCATGTTGCCTTTCACCTTGCGGCGGCCGCTGGCGTCGGTGAATTCCTTCGCCGGCTTGGTCACCATGGTGAAGCCGTTGTAATGAAGCCAGTCGACCAGTGGGCGGATCGGAGAATAATCGTCATTCTCCAGAAGCGCCGTGTAATAGAAGGCGCGCAAAAGCTTGCCGCGTTGCATGAATTCCTGGCGCAACAGCTTGTAATCTATGTCGAAAGACAGCGCCTTTGCGGCTGCGTAAAGATTCGAGCCGTCAATGAACAGCGCCAGCCGTTCGTCCCGGTAGAACATTGTAAATTCCCATGTCCAATGTGGCGAAGCCGGCGAAATCCTCCTAGGGAGTGAGCCCAGGCAGCCGAAGACGCGATGCGCGAAAAAATAAAGGATTGTGACAGAGGTGCAAGTAAACAAATGCGGGCCGGGTGAGAAACAGGCGCTTGTCGCCCTCGGGGCGAACCTGCCGATCGGGCGCGCGACCCCACAAGAGAACGTCACGGCCGCCATGGACATGCTGGAAAAGCGCTGTGGCACGAGCCTTCGCCGGAGCCGTCTGTGGCGCACACCGGCTTATCCCGAAGGCGCGGGTCCGCCCTTCGTGAACGCAGCCCTGTCGCTCGACTGGCAGGGCACGGCAAGGGAACTGCTGGCCCTGCTGCACGGCGTGGAGGAAGCCTTCGGACGGCAACGCACCAGCCGCTGGGAGGCCCGCAGGATGGACCTCGACCTGATCGGCCTCGGTGATCTCGTTCTGCCGGATCCAGACGGGTTCCGGACGTGGCACGATCTCCCCCCCGAAGAGGCGGCGACGCGCATGCCGGACGAGCTGATCCTGCCGCACCCGCGCATGCACGAGCGGGTCTTCGTTCTTGCGCCGCTCTGCGAGGTCGCGCCCGACTGGCGCCATCCGGTGCTGGGCCGGACCGTGCGCGAGATGCTCGACGCGCTCCCTGCCTCCGACCATGCGGGGGTCGCGCCTTTGGGGCCGCGGGGCGAAGGGATGGACGCGACCCCCTGATCGGCAGAATCGCCTTGTGTTTTCGCCTCGGCGCCCTTAGATCAGGCGCTTCTGACGAATTTGCATCCGATCCGGAGGATCAACATGGCACGCGTGACCGTCGAAGATTGCGTCGACAAGGTTCCGAACCGTTTTGAACTTGTCATGCTGGCAGGGCATCGCGCCCGCGAGATCGCCAAGGGTTCGCCCCTGACGATCGACCGCGACAACGACAAGAACCCGGTGGTGGCACTCCGCGAGATCGCGGAAGAGACCCAGAGCGCCGCGGACCTGCGCGAGCGTCTGATCGAAAGCCACCAGACCCAGATCGAGGTCGATGAGCCCGAAGAGGACGCGATGGCGCTTCTGCAGGGTGTCGAGCGCGACCGCCCTGTCGAGGACGACATGAGCGATGAGCAACTCCTGCGCGCCATGATGGAAGCGCAGATGCAGAAGTGACCGGCCGGTCGGTGCGGCCGGCCGCGAGGTGACGGCCAAACGATGATTGACGCCGACGACCTGGTCAGCCTGGTCCGCAACTACAATCCGAAGACGAACGAGGCGCTGATCCGCGGCGCCTACGACTACGCACGGCGCATGCATGAGGGGCAGACCCGCCACTCGGGCGAGCCCTATTTCACGCATCCCGTTTCCGTCGCCGCGATCCTCACGGAACAGCGGCTCGATGACGCCACGATCATGACGGCGCTTCTGCACGACACGATCGAGGACACGAAGGGCACCTATTCCGAGATCGCCGCGGAATTCGGCCCCGACGTGGCCGAGCTGGTCGACGGGGTGACCAAGCTCACCAATCTGGAACTCTCCAGTCGCGAGACCAAGCAGGCGGAAAACTTCCGCAAGCTCTTCATGGCGATGTCCAAGGACCTGCGGGTGATCCTCGTGAAGCTTGCCGACCGGCTGCACAACATGCGCACGATCCGCCACATGCCGCCCGAGAAGCAGGCGAAGAAGGCGCATGAGACGATGGACATCTATGCGCCGCTCGCCGGCCGGATGGGCATGCAATGGATGCGCGACGAGCTCGAGGACCTGTCGTTCCGGGTCCTGAACCCCGATGCCCGCGCCTCGATCATCCGCCGCTTCGTCACGCTGCAAAGGGAAACCGGCGACGTCATCCCCAAGATCACCGACGACATCGAGACGGTCCTCGAGAAACACGGCGTGTCGGCGGATGTCTTCGGCCGCGCCAAGAAACCCTTCTCGATCTGGCGCAAGATGCAGGAAAAGCAGCTGGCGTTCTCGCGGCTGTCGGACATCTACGGGTTCCGCGTCATCACCGAGACCGAGGATGACTGTTACCGGGTGCTGGGCGCCATCCACCAGCGCTGGCGCGCGGTGCCGGGGCGGTTCAAGGACTACATCAGCCAGCCCAAGTCAAACGGCTATCGCTCGATTCACACCACGGTCTCGGGCCGCGACGGCAAGCGGGTGGAGGTGCAGATCCGCACCCGCCAGATGCACGAGGTGGCCGAGGCCGGCGTCGCGGCGCACTGGGCCTATCGCGACGGGGTGCGCACGCAGAACCCCTTTGCCGTCGATCCCGCACGCTGGCTCGAAAGCCTGACGGAACGGTTCGAGAATGCCGAGGATCACGACGAGTTTCTCGAACACGTGAAGCTCGAGATGTATTCCGACCAGGTGTTCTGCTTCACGCCCAAGGGCGATGTGGTGAAGCTGCCCAAGGGCGCGACGCCGATCGATTTCGCCTACGCGATCCACACGCGGATCGGCCATTCCTGCGTCGGCGCGCGGCTCGACGGTCTGCGGGTGCCGCTGTGGACCCGGCTGAAGAACGGCCAGTCGGTCGAGATCCTGACCGCCGAGGGGCAGACCCCGCAGGCCACATGGCTCGACATCGCCGTGACCGGCCGCGCCAAGGCCGCGATCCGGCGGAACCTGCGCGAGGTCGACCGCGAACGCTACATCAAGCTGGGGCGCGAACTGGCGCGCGTGGCCTTCGAGCAGATCGGCAAGAAGGCCACCGACAAGGCCATAGCGACGGCGGCCAAGATGCTGAACCTCGCCGAGGGCGACGAGGTGCTTGCGCGTATCGGTTCGGCCGAGTTGTCCGCGCGTGCCGTGGTCGCCGCGCTTTACCCCGAGGTCGGCCATGACGAGACCCAGGGCGAGGTCGAGGCGCGCCGCGCCGTGATCGGCCTGCCGCCCGGTGCCTCGACCCGGCGTGCGCAGTGTTGTCAGGCCGTTCCGGGCGAGCGCATCGTGGGCATCGCCTATCCGGGAAAGGGCCCTATCGTGCATGCCATCGACTGCGAGGCGCTGGCCGCCTTCGACGATGCGCCCGACCGCTGGATCGACCTGCACTGGACCGATGGCCGCCATGCCCCGGTCCACAACGTGACCGTCGATGTGACCATGTCGAACGAAAAGGGCGTTCTGGGTCGAATATGCACATTGATCGGCGAACAGAACGCCAATATCTCCGATCTGCACTTCATGGATCGGAAACCGGACTTCTACCGTCTCCTGATCGATCTGGATGTGCGGGACGCGGAACACCTGCATGCGGTGATGATGGCGGTCGAGGCCGACAGCGACGTTGCCACCGTGCAGCGGTTCCGCGACTTGGATCGCCGTCCCTGATCCCGGGGCGTCGGCAGGGTTGCAGGCGTCGTGGGGGCCACGAAGCCGCGTGAACGGTGGAAGGAACGGCTGGCGGTGGTCTTCAAGCGGCGGGACCAGAGAAGTTGGCTAAAGATCATCGCGCAGGCCCTGTGGCCGCGCGGTGGCTGGGCGCGTGCGTTCCAGTACGTGCAGCATCGGCTGCGCCGCCTGCCCGGAACGCCGGAACAGATCGCGCGCGGGATCTTCGCGGGTGCCGTGACCGTCTTCACGCCGCTCTTCGGGTTGCATTTCTTGGTCGCCGCGATCCTCGCCAAGATCATGCGCGGCTCGATCCTTGCGTCGCTTCTGGCCACCTTCATCGGCAATCCGCTGACCTATGTGCCGATCGCGGTCGTCTCGCTGCAGACGGGATACTTCCTGCTGGGAATGCGACCGCGGGAAGAAGTAGACGAATCCATCTTCATCAAGTTCAGCCGCGCGGCGGGCGACCTGTGGCACAACTTCGTCGCCATCTTCACTCCCGAGCGGGCGGAGTGGCACGAGCTCGGGATCTTCTACAGGGACGTGTTCTTCCCGTGGCTGGTGGGTGGCCTGATCCCCGGTGTGATCTGCGGGCTGATCTGCTACTACATCAGCGTCCCGGTCATCCGCGCCTATCAGAAACGCCGTGCGGCGAAGTTGCGCACGAAAATGGACAAGCTGCGCCGGCAGGCGGGCGCGGTGGACTGAGGTCCGCGGGCAGATGACGACAGGACGGAGACGGCAATGACCGAACGGCTGAGACTTGGCGTGAACATCGATCACGTCGCCACCTTGCGCAATGCCCGCGGCGGCGCGTTGCCGGACCCGGTGCGCGCGGCGCGCGTGGCCCAGGCCGCCGGTGCCGACGGCATCACGGCGCATCTGCGTGAGGATCGCCGCCATATTCGCGACGCCGATATCGCCGCGATCATGGAGGCGATCACCATCCCGCTGAACTTCGAGATGGCGGCGACCGACGAGATGCAGGGGATCGCGCTGGCCCATGGGCCGCACGCCGCCTGTATCGTGCCCGAGCGGCGGGAGGAACGCACCACCGAGGGCGGGCTGGAGGTCGCGGGCGATCAGGACCGTCTGGCGCGGTTCATCGGGCCGCTTTCCGATGCCGGACTGCGCGTGTCGCTGTTCATCGCGGCCGACCCCGCGCAGATCGCGGCGGCCGCGCGCATCGGTGCCCCGGTGGTGGAACTGCATACCGGCGCCTATTGCGACCATCACGCCGAAGGCGACACGCAGGCCCGCGACGCCGAGCTCGCGCGGCTGATCGACGGGGCGAAGCGTGCGGCCGATCTGGGGCTCGAGGTGCATATGGGCCACGGGCTGACCTACGATAGCGTCGCCCCGATAGCGGCCCTGCCAGAGGTCGCCGAACTCAATATCGGCCATTTCCTGATGGGCGAGGCGCTGTTCGTGGGACTGGCCGGTGCCATCGCGGAAATGCGCCGCGCCATGGATGCCGCGCGCGGCTAAGGCACTGGTATTGGCCGCGTCCCGCCGCCTCATTGCCATCCTGGCAGCGATGGGCAACTTTCGCGCCGTCATCTCCGACCCAGACCCGGAGGCAGGTATGCGAACAATAGCGGAGGGCGCGCGCTTTCGGCGCGCTCTACCCCTTATACTTGGGAAGCAGCGGCCATGATCCTCGGTATCGGCACCGATCTCGCCAATATCGAGCGGATCGAACGCGCGCTCGATCGCTTCGGCGACAGGTTCCGCAACCGCGTTTTCACCGTCACGGAGCAGAACCGCGCCGAACGGATGAAGAAGCCGGCAGGCACCTACGCCAAGCGCTGGGCCGCGAAAGAGGCATGTTCCAAGGCGCTGGGCACCGGTCTGCGGATGGGCATCGCCTGGAAGGACATGGCGGTGACGAACCTGCCGTCGGGTCAGCCGGTGATGGAGGTCACGGGCTGGGCGCGCGAACGGCTGGATCAGATGACGCCGGATGGCTTCAGGGCCACGATCCATGTCAGCCTGACCGACGATCACCCCTGGGCGCAGGCCTTCGTCGTGATCGAGGCCGTGCCGGAGGAAGAAGAGGAAACCCGCCCGCTCGTCGGCCCGGTGTCGCGCCGCACGCTCACCTGAGGCTCGCTTGACTTAAGCCCCGCCGCGCCCCATGAACCCCGGGGCCGAAAGGCAGGTCGAGACACGAGCAGGAGAGGCAGTGCGCCATGGCAGCGACGGCCAAGAAGGACGGCGTGTGGGAAACGGTGAAGACCGTGGTCTACGCGCTCCTGATCGCGGGGATCTTCCGCACATTGTTCTTTCAGCCGTTCTGGATTCCGTCCGGATCGATGAAGGACACGCTGCTGATCGGCGATTTCCTCTTCGTCAACAAGATGGCCTACGGCTATTCCCGGCACTCCTGCCCGTTTTCCATGTGCCCGTTCTCGGGGCGCATCTTCGGCGATGCGCCCGATCGCGGGGATGTGGTGGTCTTTCGACATCCGGTGAACGGACAGGATTTCATCAAGCGCGTCGTGGCGCTGCCCGGGGACACGGTCCAGATGCGCGAGGGCGTGCTCTACATCAACGGGGATGCCGCGCAGCTGACGGCCGAGCCGCCGTTCGAGGAAACCTACGACCGGCAGGGCCCCGCCGGCCATCTGCCGCGTTGCTCGAACGCGCCGGTGGGGCAGGGCGGCACCTGCGAGAAGGAGCGTTTCACCGAGGCGCTGCCGGGCGGTGTGACCCATTCCATCCTCAACATCGAGGATGGCAGCCGCGGCGACAACACGCCCGAATTCACTGTCCCCGACGAGCACGTGTTCGTCATGGGGGACAACCGCGACAACTCCGTCGACTCGCGTTTTCCGCAGTCCATCGGCGGCGTCGGCTTCGTGCCCTTCGAGAACCTTCTGGGCCGGGCGGATCGCGTGATCTTTTCTTCGGCCGGGCAGCGGATGGTCTATTTCTGGACCTGGCGCTCCGATCGGTTCTTCGAGCGCATCGACTGAGCCCATGGCAGTGTCGCGGGAGCTTGCCGCGTTTTCCGAGCGGCTGGGGCATGTCTTCGACGACCCGGACCTGTTGCGCCGCGCGCTGACCCATGCCTCCCTGTCCTCTCCCACGCGGCCCGACAACCAGCGGCTGGAGTTTCTCGGAGACCGCGTCCTCGGCCTCGTGATGGCCGAGGCGCTGCTGGCGCAGGACACGGACGCGCGCGAGGGGCAGCTTGCACCGCGCTTCAACACGCTTGTGCGCAAGGAAGCCTGCGCGGATGTCGCGCGCGAGATCGATCTGGGCGCGGTCCTGCGCCTCGGAAAATCCGAAACGGCAACCGGCGGGCGGCGCAGGCAGGCGCTTCTGGGCGACGCGATGGAGGCGGTGATCGCGGCGGTCTATCTCGACGCGGGGTTCGACAGGGCGCGCGAGGTGATCCTGCGGCTCTGGGGCGCGCGCCTGACGGCGGTCGAAACCGACGCCCGCGACGCCAAGACCGCGCTGCAGGAATGGGCGCAGGCCCGCGGTCTTGCGCCGCCGAGCTACGTGGAGGTTGCGCGCACGGGGCCGGATCACGCCCCGACCTTCACCGTCGAGGCGCGCCTCGACAATGGCGAGACCGCCCGCGCCGAGGCGCGCGTGAAGCGGCAGGCCGAACAATCCGCGGCGCAGCAGTTGCTGGAGCGTCTGGGCGGCTAGGTGCCGCGGCAAGGCGGGGAGGGATGTGAATGGACCTCGACGGGCGCACGGTTCTGATCGTTCTGGCGCATCCCGAGCCCGCGTCCTTCACCGCCGGCTGGGCCCGCGCCAGCGCCGATGCCGCCAGGGCGGCGGGCGCCCGGGTCATCTGGTCCGACCTCAACGCCATGGGGTTCGACCCGGTCGAGGGGCCGCGACACTACCGGACGCCGCCCGCCCCCTTCGACCCGCTCAAGGCCCATGAGGCCGCTGTCGCGAGCGGGACCGTTCCCACCGATGCGCAGGCCGAAGCCGACAAGATCGCGGCCGCCGACCTGATCGTGTTTCACTTCCCGATCTGGTGGTTCGGCCCGCCCGCGATCCTGAAGGGCTGGCTCGACCGCTGCCTGATCCATGGCGCCCTGCATGATGTCGACCACCGCTTCGACACCGGGCGGCTCCGCGGCAAGCGCGCGCTTTTCTGCGTGACGACCGGGGCGAACGCCGTCGAATGCGGTCCCGGCGGCAAGGAGGGGGACGTGCATCTGCTGCTCTGGCCGCTGGCCTACACGCTGCGCTACTGCGGGATGGCGGTGCATGAACCGGTGCTGATCCACGGCGTGCACGGCTATTTCGAGGGCGCGGAGGAGGCGGCGCTCGAGGTGCGGCTGTCGGCGGCGCTAGAAGATCATGCGCGTCTCATCCGCGAAATCGACCGCCATCCGCTCATCCCCTTCAACGCCGACACGGATTTCGACGAGACCGGGCGCCTCCGCCCGGACGCGCCCAGCCATTCGCCTTTCATCCGCCGGCCCTAGAGGCCCGTCGCCTCGTCCAGCCCCAGCATGATGTTGAGGTTCTGAACCGCCGCCCCGGAGGCGCCCTTGCCGAGATTGTCGAGGATCGCGATCAGGACGGTGGCCCCGGTCTCGGGGTCGCCATCGACCGTCAGCTGCATCCTGTTCGTGCCGTTGAGGGATTGCGGATCGATCCGGGGGCCGAGCGTGTCACGTTCCACGACCTCGACGAAGCCGCCTTCGCCGTAATGGGCCGCGAGCGCCGCGAAGGCCGCCGCCGGCCCGCCGGGATCGAGGTGCAGCGGAACCTGCACGATCATGCCCTGGGCGAATTGCCCGACCTGCGGCACGAAGATCGGCCTCCGCGTCAGGCCGGTGCGCGCCACGATCTCGGGCAGGTGCTTGTGCGTCTGGTCGGTCTTGTAGACGAAGCCACCGGTGACCTCGCCGGACTCGAACTCCGCGATCATGGATTTCCCGCCGCCGGTGTAGCCGGACAGCGCGTTGATCGTGATCGGGTCGTCCGCCGCGATGAGGCCCGCCTCCAGCAGGGGGCGGATCAGCGCGATGGCGCCGGTCGAATAGCAACCGGGGTTCGAGACGAATTTGGCATCCGCGATCGCCTCGCGCTGGCCCGGAGCCATTTCGGCAAACCCGAAGACCCAGTCGGGATCGGTCCGATGCGCCGTCGAGGCGTCGATGACGCGCACGGGCATGCTCCGCAGGTCCGGCGCGATCTCGTGCACGGCCGCGTCGGGCAGGCAGAGGATGGCGATATCGGCCTCTCCGAAGGCCCCGATCCGCGAGAGCCGGGATTTCCGGTTCTCCTCGGGCAAGGAGATCAGCGAGATGTCCGGACGGGTTTCGAGGCGCGCGCGGATCTGCAGACCCGTCGTTCCAACCTCGCCGTCGATGAACACCTTCGCAGTCATGGCTCCGTTCCTTGTATGGATGACGCGCTCCCTTAGCGCTTTCCCACCGCGCCGCGCAACCGTCCCGTGTGGCCAAGCCCGCCGGGATCGGATATGGCGACGAGCCAACCCCATTCGAGAGTCTTCGCCCATGACCACCCGCGCCGGTTTCGTCGCCCTGATCGGAGAACCCAACGCGGGCAAGTCGACCCTGCTCAACCGCATGGTGGGCGCGAAGGTCTCGATCGTCACGCACAAGGTGCAGACGACGCGCACGCGCATCCGGGGCGTCGCGATGGAGGGCGAGGCACAGCTTGTCTTCGTGGACACGCCCGGCCTGTTCCGGCCGCGCCGGCGGCTCGACCGCGCCATGGTCGCGGCGGCCTGGGGCGGCGCGGCGGATGCCGATGTCGTGGTCCTGCTGATCGAGGCGCATCGCGGGCTGACCGAGGGCGTGCAGGCGATCCTCGACGCGCTGGGCGAACGGACCGCAGGCCGCCGCGTGGCGCTTGCCATCAACAAGATCGACCGGGTCGAGGCGCAGGTTCTCCTGAAGCTGACCGAAGTGATGAACGCGGCCTTCCCATTCGAAAAGACCTTCATGATCTCCGCCGAGAAGGGCTATGGCGTCGACGATCTGCGCGTATGGCTGGCCGGCGCGGTGCCCGAGGGGCCATGGCTTTATCCCGAGGATCAGATCGCCGATCTGCCGCTGCGCATGATCGCCGCCGAGATGACGCGCGAGAAGCTGACCCTGCGCCTGCATCAGGAGCTGCCCTACCAGCTGACGGTCGAGACCGAGAACTGGGAGGAGCGCAAGGACGGCTCCGTCAGGATCGACCAGTTGATCTATGTCGCCCGAGATGGCCACAAGGGCATCATCCTTGGACACAAGGGCGAGACGATCAAGTCCGTCTCCAAGGCCGCGCGGGAGGAGATCGCGGCCTTTCTCGACCGCCCGGTGCACCTTTTCCTGCAGGTCAAGGTGCGCCCGAACTGGCTGGAAGAGGCCGAGCGCTATTCGGAGATGGGCCTCGATTTCCGCGACGGGAACTAGGCCGTGACGCGGCTCACGGCCGAATTCTGGGTGCAGGCCTATCTGACGCGGCTGCGGCTGGCCGATATCCCGGCATTCGTGGTGGCGCGCGGCGATGCGACGGCGGGCGCGGTGCTCGTCAAGCAGGCCACGCTCGACGGGCGGGCGACGGCCTATCAGCGCAGCTTTGACCCGATGACCGGGGTACGGACCTGGATGATGCTGGCCGAGGGGGCGGAGACGGACGTGGACGCCGTGATCGCGCGCCAGCGGTCGTTCGACCCCGATCTCTGGGTGATCGAGGTCGAGGATCGCGGTGGGCGCCACCTTCTGGACGAGCCGGGCCTCGATTAGCGGTCGGCGAAACGGCCGATGCCGATCATGACGACCCCGCCCAGCAGGACGAGAACGCCCAGGACGCCGAGCGTCGCCGCGACCTGCCACACGCCGGTCTCGCCGGGATCCATGAACGGGTAGGGATAGACGCCGTCCAACGTGGCCAGCCCCAGCGCATAGGCCACGTAGACGGACGGCCACAGCGCGAAGGCCGGCAGGTCGGCCCAGACCAGCGCGGTTTTCGGCGCCTGCACCAGCCACCAGAGCAGCACGGCCAGCGGCACGATGGTGTGCAGGCCCCAATCGGCCACGATGCCGATGCCAGTGGGGTTCCAGAATTCGGTCAGAAGCGTGTGATAGACCGCCCCCGTCAACACGACGGACAGGGTCAGGGCGGCCAGCGTCACCGCGCTCAGCCCGCGAAGCTTGCTCAACGCGACGGTGAGAAAGGCGATCACAACCAGCACCGTTGTCAGGATGGTGAAGAACCGCGTCATCTCGATCACGGTCTCCAGCGGCCCGATGCCGCGCAGCTCCATCAGGTAGACCCATTGCGCAACGAGCGATGCCGCGGCGAGACCCGCGATGACCAAGGCCTGCAATCGGGCCGCGCGAGACAGGACGGCGAACATGGCGCGGAGCCTGCCACGGCCCCATCGCATGGACAAGGCGGGGCGGCGCGCCGATAGTCCGGCCATGGAATGGCGCGAAGATGGTATCCTCCTGGCCGTTCGCCGCCATGGCGAGACGGCGGCGATCCTCGAGGTCTTCACCGAGGGACAGGGCCGGCATGTCGGCGTGGTGCCCGGTGGCGCCTCCCGCAAGATGGCGCCGATCCTTCAGCCCGGCGCGCAGCTCGACGTGACGTGGCGCGCGCGGCTGTCCGAGCATATCGGCAGTTTCCGGGTGGAGCCGAGGGCCAGCCGCGCGGCCGATGTCATGGACGACCGCCTCGCGCTGGCGGGGTTGGGCGCGGTCTGTGCGCTCCTGTCCTTCTGCCTGCCGGAACGTGCACCCTACCCCGCGCTTTACGCCCGAAGCCTTGCGCTTCTGGACGGGCTGGGGGCCGAGCGCTGGGGGGATGCCTACCTCGGTTGGGAAATGGCGCTGCTATCGGAAATGGGGTTCGGCCTGTCGCTCGAGACCTGCGCCGTGACGGGCGCCACGGAGGAGTTGATCTACGTCTCGCCGCGCACGGGCCGGGCGGTCTCGCGGCACGGGGCGGGGGACTGGTCCGACCGTCTGCTGCCTTTGCCGCCATGTCTGGCCGGTGTTCCGTCGCAAACGCCGGCGGAGCTTTCGGCGGCGCTGCGGACGACGGGTCACTTCCTGAGCGAACATCTTGCGCCATCGCTGGGCGACCGACCCCTGCCCGCGGCGCGGCAGCGCCTTGTCGACCTGATCGCGCGCAGGGCTCAGGCGGCCAGCGGCGACAGCGGGTAATGCGCCAAAGGATCGTGCCGCGCGCCGGCGGATGACAGGGTCGAGCGGAACAGCACAAGCTCCGTCGCCGCGAAGCCGGGGATTTCCACGCGCTTGCCCAGGGCGGCGGCGAGCCGGTCGCGCGCCGGTCCCGTCGGTTGCCGGTTCGCGCGGCTCAGCGTGACATGCGGGCGGAAGCGGCGGCGCGGCAGGTCCGCCCCCGCCATGCGCGCCACCTGCGCCACCTTGGCGTGCAGCGCGGAGAGGCCCGCGTCAGGCAGGACCTGCGCGAAAACGAGGCCGCGTTCCATGTCCCCGAAAGTGCCGAGGCCGTCGAAATCCACCTGCGCAGTGGGCAGCGGCGTCGCCGACAGAAGGTCGTCGAGTTCCGCCAGTACCGCGTCGCTCACCTCGCCCAGAAAAGCGATCGTGAGGTGCAGGTTGTCTTCGGGCACCGGGCGACCGACGGGGATGAGATCCTGCGCTGCGACCAGGGCCGCGAGGGTGGTTTCGGGGAGGGGCAAGGCGAGAAAGGCGCGCATGGCGCGCTTTCTAACCTTTGGCGAGCACCGCGTCAGCGGCCTTTTCCAGCGCGGCGAGCGGCGCGGTGAACTGGATGCCGAGCATGTCGCGCGCGCGGCTGTTGTCGAACTGCGGCGCCCTGCCGACGCCGGCCAGAATGCCACGGATCGACGGGTCGAACAGCGACAGGAGCCGCAGCACCGGCTTGGGCGCGATCCGGGTCGCGATCTTGCGGTCGGGATGACGTGCGGCGAGGTGTTGCGCCATCCGCGGCATGGTCATCGTGCCGTTCGAGCCGATGAACCTTTGCCCGACGCTCTCGGGGCGGTGCAGCGCCGCGATATGCATCGCCGAGATATCCGCCACGTCCACCACGCCGAAACCGACATCCGGCAGCATCGGGTCCTTGCCGCCGAGGATGCGCTCGACCAGTTCCAGCGAGGTTCCGTAATGGCCGTCCATCGGTTCGCCGAGCACGAGGGCGGGGTTGATCGTGGTCAGCTGCATCTCGGGATTGTCGGCGACGAAATCCCATGCCGCGCGCTCTGCCATCGTCTTGGACTTGTAATAGGCGTTGGATTTCGGGTGGCCCGGGTCCGACCAGTCGTCTTCGGTATAGGCGCCGGACTTGTCCTTTGCCTCGATCGCGACGACGGAAGAGGTGAGGACAACCCGCGACACACCGGTCGCCTGAGCGGCGCGCATTGCGCGCAGGGTGCCGTCGACGGCGGGCCTGATGATGTCATTCTCGTCCTTGGGTTGCGACAACGGAAACGGAGACGCGGTATGGAACAGCGCATCGGCACCGTCCATCGCCTGCGCCCAGCCGTCATCGCGCGCGAGGTCGAGCTCGACGAAGCTCAGCCGGTCCAGCGCTGACGGATCGCTCAGCCGTGGGCGCAGCGCATCCCGCACCTCACCTTCGCGCCCGGCCGAGCGGAGGGACCCGCGCACGGAATGGCCCGCCTCGAGCAGGTCGAAGGCGATGCGCTTGGCGATGAAACCGGTGACACCGGTCAGGACGACACGTTTGCTCATGGGGCGAAGGTCTCCGGTTCATGTTAGAAATGCTAACATGGACCATCGGGCACGGAGGTCAAGCCCGCCCTGCCCGCAATCGACGCGTCGCCCGTCCGTTGCGCGCTATCCCAGCAGACGCCGCGCGATGACCTGCGCCTGGATCTCGGCCGCGCCCTCGAAGATGTTGAGGATGCGCGCGTCGCAGAGGATGCGGGAAATCCCGTATTCCAGGGCGAAGCCGTTGCCGCCGTGGATCTGCAGCGCGTTGTCGGCCGAGGCCCATGCGACGCGGGCGCCCAGAAGCTTGGCCATTCCCGCCTCGAGGTCGCAGCGCCGGTCGTTGTCCTTTTCCCATGCGGAGAAATAGGTCAGCTGCCGCGCGATCATGATCTCGACCGCCATCATGGCGAGCTTGCCCGAGACGCGCGGAAACGCGATCAGCGGCTTGCCGAACTGCTTGCGGTCCTGCGCATACTGCATGCCGGCATCGAGCGCGGATTGCGCCACGCCGATCGCGCGGGCCGCCGTCTGGATGCGCGCGCTCTCGAAGGTCTGCATCAGCTGCTTGAAGCCCTGCCCCTCTTCGCCGCCCAGAAGGTTCTCGCCCTTCACCTTGAAGTCGTCGAAATTGACCGTGTATTCCTTCATGCCGCGATAGCCAAGAACCTCGATCTCGCCGCCGGAAATGCCGGGGTCCTGCCACGGTGCCTCGTCGGTGCCCGGCGTCTTTTCGGCAAGGAACATCGACAGGCCCTTGTAATCGGTCGTGTCGGGCACCGTGCGCGCCAGAACGGTCATCACGTGCGTCCGTGCGGCATGGGTGATCCACGTCTTGTTGCCGTTCACGATCCAGTCGCCGTTCTCGTCCTTCACGGCCTTCGTGCGCAGGCTGCCGAGGTCGGAGCCGGTGTTGGGTTCGGTGAAGACGGCCGTGGGCAGGATCTCACCGGAGGCGAGACCGGGAAGCCACTTTTCCTTCTGCTCATCCGTGCCGCCGGCAAGGATCAGCTCCGCCGCGATCTCGGACCGTGTGCCAAGCGAGCCCACGCCGATATAGCCGCGCGACAGTTCCTCGGAAACGACGCACATCGACGCCTTGGACAGGCCGAAGCCGCCATATTCCTCGGGGATGGTCAGGCCGAAAACGCCCATCTCGGCCAGTTCCGAGATGATCTCCATCGGGATCAGCTCATCCTTGAGGTGCCACTCATGCGCCTCGGGGATGACGCGGTCGACGGAATAGCGGCGGAACTGCTCGCGGATCATCTCGAGCTCTTCGTCGAGGCCGGTGGCGCCGACGGTCAGCTCGGCCGAACGTTCCTGCATCAGCTCCACAAGGCGCGTGCGCGCGGCTTGCGTGTTGCCCGAGCCGGTCAGTGTCATCACCGCGTCGGTCATCAGCCCGCGCTGATCCTCCTGCGTCAGGCCGATGTCCTGCGGGCGCAGGATCTCGTTCTGGCTCATCGGGATGCCGCCGTAGATCTGCCACAGGTATTCGCCGACGCCGATCTGCAGAATCAGCTGCTCGACCTCGCCGAACTTGCCCTCGCCGTTCAGACGCTCCGCCCAGGCGTGCATCTGGCGCAGCGATTCGACGTAGGTCGCCAGCCACGCAAGCCCGTGCGCCGCCGTCTGGTTCGCTTCCAGAAGCGCGCCGGAGACGCGGCCATCCACGCTGAGCTCGGCGCGCAGACGCTCCGTCGCGGTGGCCAGCAGCGCCTCCGCCGGCGCGACCGCCGCACCGGTGAGGGCCAGCAGGTCGGGCAGGATCGCGCTATCGTCGGGGATCGTCTGTCCGTCACGGGGCATGGGCGTTCTCCTTCGCGTCGTCAGTGGCTTCGTGGTGGTTCCGGCTGGTGTTATCCCGGCTTGGCCCGGACTTAGGGCGTTTGCAGGTGCAGCGCAACAAAAATGCGGCGGAATCACGCAGGACGAACGAAAATGTCCCACGTCTTTTTGCGCTGCAGCGTCGGCAGGATCACGGTATCACACAGCCGAAAGGGACACGCATGTTTCAGGACACTCTCGCCTTGATGCCGCTCTGGGCCTTCGCGGGCGCCATCGGCGTGACGCTTTTCGCGGGCTTCGTGAAGGGAGCGACGGGCTTCGCCATGCCGCTTATCATGATATCGGGACTGTCGCTGTTCATTGATCCGCTGATTGCGGTGGCGGGGATCATCCTGCCGATCGTGATGTCCAACGCGGTTCAGGCCTTTCGCTTCGGCCCGTCCGAGGCGGGTGGGGTGGTCCGGGAATACTGGCGCTACATCCTGATCGTCTGCGTGACCATCCTCATCGTGGCGCAGTTCATCATGGTGGTGCCGACGCATGTCTTCTACCTGATCCTGGGCGTGCCGGTGGTGATCCTGTCGCTGATCCAGCTGTTCGGCGTGCGCTTTCACATCCCCGAAAGCCGGAGGCGTCTGGCGGAATGGGGCGTGGGCCTCGTCGCGGGCGGGCTGGGCGGCCTCACCGGGACATGGGGTCCGCCGACGGTGCTGTATCTCATCGCGCTCGAAACGCCCAAGGCCAAGCAATTGCTGGTGCAGGGCGTGGTCTATGGCGTCGGTTCGATCAGCCTTCTGGCCGGGCATGTGCAGTCGGGGGTCCTGAACCTCACCACGCTGCCGTTCTCGGCGGCGCTGCTCATCCCCGCCTATCTCGGCATGCTCCTGGGTTTCCGCATGTCGGACCGGCTGAACCCCGAGATGTTCCGCAAGGTCACCCTGATCGTGCTGGTCGTTGCGGGGGCGAACCTCGTGCGGCGCGGCCTCATGGGCTGACCCGCTGCCGGTCAGGACGTGAACCCCATCTGGCATTCGGCCAGCACGGGCGCGGCCATGTCAGGCGGCACCACCTCGAACGTGACGTGGAACAGTTCCCGCTCGCCGGCATGGGCCGCGAAGGTCCAGGTGCCCGTCACCAGTTCGCCGGGCACGTCGAAGGAAAACCCGGTGAGGCTGAATTCCTCCCAACCCAGCCGCGTGGTCCAGCGTTCCACCTCGATCCCGCTATCGGGAAAGGGTGGATGCGTGACCGTGACCGTGACCGGATCGTGCACCAGGCCCTCGGGCGCGCGGCTGAGGATGCCGAAGCCGATGTCGAGCGCGGCGGGCACGACCGTCGTTGCAAATCGGATCTGCGGCAGGTCAGGCACGATGTTGATGACACCCGAGGCGGTTTCCGGCGCCGCTTCGGTGCGAACCGGCTTCTCGGCGCAGTAGACGCCAACGACAAGCTCCGCGATCAGGTCCGGATCGACGCGGACGGACGCGCCGGTGCCGTCCTGGGCCCGAGCGGTCGAGGCGAACCAGGGCATCAGGCAAAGGCAGGTGAAAAGAACGGTCGCGGTCTGTCGCATGATCGGGAGCTTAGCATCGCGCCGGGCCATCGCAACGGCGACCTTGTGAAAACAAAAGGCTCTCCCAAGGCATGGGAGAGCCAATTCCAAGCGATGCGGTGCGCAGGGGTCAGCCGATGGCCGCCGCCTTCACGTCATCCGCGATATAGGGGACGTATTGCGCGAAATTGTCGGCGAACATGTTCACCAGCTTGCGCGCCTGATGGTCATAGGCCTCGGTGTCCGTCCAGGTCTGGCGGGGGTCGAGCAGCGTGTCGTCGACGCCATGGCAGCTGACCGGCACATCGAAGCCGAAATGCGGGTCCTTGCGGAACTGCCCGGCATTGAGCGAACCGTCGAGTGCCGCGGTCAGAAGCGCGCGCGTCGCCTTGATCGGCATGCGCGATCCGGTGCCGTATGCGCCGCCCGTCCAGCCGGTATTGACCAGCCAGCAGGTCGCGCCGTGATCGCGGATCTTGTTCTGAAGAAGCTGGCCGTAGACCTCGGGCCGACGCGGCATGAACGGCGCGCCGAAGCATGTCGAGAATGTCGGCTCGGGTTCGGTCACCCCGCGCTCGGTGCCCGCGACCTTCGAGGTAAAGCCCGACAGGAAATGATACATCGCCTGCGCGGGCGTCAGCCGCGCGATGGGCGGCAGCACGCCGAAGGCGTCGCAGGTCAGCATCACGATGTTCTTGGGATGCCCCGCAAGCCCGGTCATCGACGCGTTGGGGATCTGCTCCAGCGGGTAGGCGCAGCGGGTATTGGCGGTCAGGCTGTCGTCGTCGAAGTCGAGCTCCAGCGTCTCGGGATCGTAGACCATGTTCTCGATCACGGTGCCGAAGTTCTTCGTGGTGGCGTAGATCTGCGGCTCGGCCTCCTCGCGGAGGTTGATGGTCTTGGCGTAGCAGCCGCCCTCGAAGTTGAAGGTCCCACCCTCCGACCAGCCGTGTTCGTCGTCACCGACGAGCGTGCGTGCCGGATCGGCGGACAGCGTCGTCTTGCCCGTGCCGGACAGGCCGAAGAACACAGCGGCGTCGGACGGGTCGCCATCCGCGTGATTGGCCGAGCAGTGCATCGGCATCACGCCCTTGGCCGGCAGGATGTAGTTCAGCAGCGTGAAGACCGACTTCTTGTTCTCGCCCGCGTATTCGGAATTGGCGATCAGGATCAGCTTCTTCTCGAGGTTGAGCGCGATCACCGTATCGCTGCGGCAGCCATGACGCTCGGGGTCGGCCGCGAAGCTGGGGCAGTTGATGACCGTGTATTCCGGCACGAAACCGTCAAGCTCGTCCCGCCCGGGACGGCGCAGCAGGTGCCGGATGAAAAGGTTGTGCCACGCCAGTTCGCTGACCACGCGCACGTCGAGGCGGTGCGCCGGGTCGGCGCCACCATAGAGATCCTGAACGAAGTATTCGCCGCCTTTCATGTGGTCCAGCATGTCGGCATGAAGGCGGTCGAAAGCCTCGGGCGCCATCGGCGCGTTGTTGTCCCACCAGATATCACCCTCGACCGACGGCGTGCGGACCACGAACTTGTCCTTGGGCGAGCGACCCGTGAACTTGCCCGTCGAAACCAGCAACGTGCCGCCCTGCCCGAGACGCCCTTCGCCACGGCGGATCGCGGCCTCGATCAGGGCGGGTTCCATCAGGTTGTAGTGAACGGTTCCAAGGCCGGAGACCCCAAGCTTTTCGAGGGTCTGTTCCGGGTTAACGCGTCCATCCGTCATGCTGAGTGCTCCTTGGCCCGAAATCGGCCACCACGTTCGAAAGGGTCAAAGTCGCCGGCACCGGCATGCCGACCTGCAATGGACGGCGTATAACATGACGCTTTCAGGTCTGAACAGGACGGTTATGTGCAGTTAGCGCAACCATCGTGAAATTTTCTTTCGCGAATTCGTGAACATGAGCCGTTGCGGCGCAAAATGCGGCGGCGATGTGTTCGGAACACGGTCGGATCCTGGCGTGCGCGGGGTCATTTCGCGGTCTTTGCCCTGCGAGGCTTAGAACGATCTTAAGGCAACAGAAGCCAGGTTTTACACTGGCCCGTCGAACGATTCGACAGTTTGAGATTGATTCTTGAATCCGAACTCACAACAATGCCCGAAAAAATAATGTATTCGGGCAGTACAAGGAAACAGCGATGCCAAGGATTGCACTTGTCGACGACGACAGGAATATTCTGACGTCCGTGTCGATGACGCTCGAGGCCGAAGGCTTCGATGTCGAAACCTACAACGATGGCCAGTCCGCGCTCGACGCGTTCAACCGTCGTCTCCCGGATCTGGGTGTGTTCGACATCAAGATGCCGCGCATGGACGGCATGGACCTGCTGCAGCGTCTGCGCCAGAAATCCAAGATGCCGGTGATCTTCCTCACCTCCAAGGACGACGAGATCGACGAACTCATGGGCCTTCGCATGGGTGCCGACGACTACGTGAGAAAGCCGTTCTCGCAGCGCCTTCTGGTGGAGCGTATCCGTTCCATCCTGCGCCGGCAGGAGGCGATCGCCTCGGATGCCGCCGGAACGCCCGAGGAAAGCGCCGTCATGCAGCGCGGCAACCTCAGCATGGACCCGCTGCGCCACGCCGTGACCTGGAAGGGCCGGGACGTGTCGCTTACCGTGACGGAGTTCCTGCTGCTTCAGGCCCTCGCGCAGCGTCCGGGTTTCGTGAAAAGCCGCGATCAGCTGATGGACGTCGCCTATGACGAACAGGTTTACGTGGATGACCGCACGATCGACAGCCATATCAAGCGCCTGCGCAAGAAGATGCGCGCCGTGGATGACGATTTCTCGGCCATCGAGACGCTTTACGGCATCGGCTACCGCTATAACGAGGAATAGGGGTCCGCACGCGTGCCGGCAGACTTGTCCATGACAAACCGGCGCGCGCGCGACCGGGCCGACATCGTTCTCGGTGAGGACTGGGACCGTCCGGCGGGCACCGTCGAGTCGGAGCTGCGCGCGGCGCGGCAAAGGCGGAGCCTGTTCACGCTGAACCGGTCGCCTCTGGCCCGCAAGATCATCATGTTCAACCTGCTGGCCATTGTGGTTCTGGTGGCGGGCGTGATGTATCTGAACCCGTTCCGCGACAGCCTCGTGCACCAGCGGGAACGCGCGCTTGCCGTCGAGGCGCAGCTGATCGCCGACATCTTCGAGGCGAGCCTGCCGCGCAGCGCACCGGCAAACCTGCTGACGGGCGATGGCATCGACCCGGTTGACGTGCTCGGTCGGATCGGTCTGGCCGAGGGGATGGATGTCTTCGTCTACGCCGCCCCCGACACGCTCGTGGCCTCCACGCTCGACGGAACGCGCGGGCCGGCGCGTCCGGTGCGCGGCCTCGCCCCGCAGAGCGAGGAACGCCTGCTGATCACCGATTTCCTCAACTCGGTCTGGTCGGGTCTGTCGCGGCTGGTGGGATCGGACCAGTCCATCCCGGAACGCGGCACGCCGGAGGTTCTGGCACGCTCCCTCGTGCCCGCCGCCAGCGAGGGCGCGACCGTCCTGCGTCGCAGCACCGGCGTCGCCGGTGCCTCCTTCGCCGCGGCCACCCCGATCGAAGGGCCGACCGGCCCGCTTGGCGTGCTGGTTGTCACCACCGCCGCGGGCGAGATCGACCAGCTGGTGCGAAACGAGCGCGAGGAATTGCTGCAGATGTTCGTCGTGGCGCTCTTCGTGTCCATCGGCCTGAGCTTCGTTCTGGCCTCCACGATCGCCAATCCGCTTTCCGACCTTGCCGCCGCCGCCGAACTGGGCCGCGACAAGAACGCCCGCAAGATGAGCCCCACGCGCGTGCGCATCCCCGACCTGACCGGCCGCCCCGACGAGATCGGGCGCCTGTCCGGTGCGCTTCGGGGCATGGTCTCGGCGCTTTACGACCGGATCGACGCCAACGAACAATTTGCCGCCGACGTCAGTCACGAGATCAAGAACCCGCTTGCCTCCCTGCGGTCCGCCGTCGGCACCATGCGCGTCGCGCGCACCGACGATCAGCGCAACAGGCTTCTGGAGGTCATCGAGCACGACGTGCAGCGGCTCGACCGGCTGGTTTCCGACATTTCCAACGCCTCGCGTCTCGACAGTGAACTGGTGAAGGAGGAGGAGGAGGAATTCGACCTCGTCCGCACGCTGGAGAACCTGTCGCAATATCATGGCGAGGAAGCCGCCAAGAAAGGCGTCGATTTCATCACCGACCTGCCGTCGGAACCCATCCGCATATCGGGGTTGGAAGGGCGGCTGGCGCAGGTTTTCGTAAACCTGCTCTCCAACGCCATCTCCTTCTGCGAGGAGGGCGACGCGGTGCGCCTGTGGACCCGCCGTCGCGCCAACAGGGTGCTTATCGTCGTCGAGGATACCGGCCCCGGCATCCCCGAGGAGGCGCTGACCAAGGTGTTCAACCGCTTCTACTCGGAACGGCCGGTCAAGCAGTTCGGCAACCATTCCGGCCTCGGGCTCGCGATCTCCAAGCAGATCGTCGAGGCCCATGGCGGCGTGATCTGGGCCGAGAACATCCGCCCCACCGATCTCGACATCATGTCCGAGCCGCTGGGTGCGCGGTTCGTCGTCGGCCTGCCGATCTGAGACGGGGATGGCGGCGGCGTCCCCCGTCCCGCTTGCTGCCTGGGCGGACGCACCGGGACCGGATCACCTCTATATCAACGCCAGCGCCGTCGCGGTCGATGGCAGGGGCGTGATGATCTGCGGCGCCTCCGGAGCCGGGAAATCCACGCTCGCGCTCAAGCTTATGGCGCTCGGGGCCAATCTGATCGCCGATGACGGGATCAGGGTCGACCTTGGCGAGGGCCCCGGCACCCTGCCGTTCCTCCAGCGGCCGGACACCGCCACCGACCTGATCGAAAGCCGGGGCGTCGGGCTGCTCCGCGCGGGCGCCGTTTGTGGGCGGGCGCCTCTGTCGCTGGTCGTCGATCTGGACCGGGCCGAGCCTGACCGCCTGCCGCCGCGACGGAACGTCACGACCGGAACCGCCGAGATACCGTTGATACTCGGCGCGGGACATCCATCCTTGGCCCTGTCCGTGGTTTGGATGCTGCGCCACGGTCGCGAGATACCGGAGGGTGATCCGGCATCCTGAGCGGCATCCAGTGACTGCCAAGACAACGTTTCCTGCGCCGGAGCGCGATGAGACAATGACGCCAGAGTCCGAAAACAAGACCACACCGCGCGGCCCGCGCGTCGTTTTCGTGACCGGACCCTCGGGCGCGGGGCGGACCACCGCGATCAACGCGCTGGAGGACCTTGGCTTCGAGGCCATCGACAACCTCCCCCTCAGCCTGCTGCCGCGTCTTCTGGAAGGACCGCCGCCCGACCGACCGATGGCGCTGGGCACGGACGCGCGCAACAGGGACTTTTCCGCCAAGCGCCTGCTCTGGGAATACGAGCGTCTGTCGGCGACGCCGGGGCTTGAGGCGGACCTGCTTTACCTTGATTGCGAGCCGCTTACGCTGCAGCGGCGGTATTCGGAAACCCGCCGCCGTCACCCGCTGGCACCTGATGACGACCCGGCCAACGGCATCGCGCGGGAGCTCGACCTGCTGGGTCCGCTGCGGCGCCGCGCCTCTGTCCTGGTCGACACCACCACGCTGTCCCCGCACGAGTTGCGCAAGGAAATGGAGCGGCTTTTCGCGGCGCGCGACGGCGCGAAACTGTCGGTCACGATCACCTCGTTTTCATACCGGCGCGGCCTGCCCACGGGGGCCGATCTCGTCTTCGACTGTCGGTTTCTCCGCAATCCCCATTGGGAACCCGAGCTGCGGCCGCTCGATGGCCGCGACCCCGCCGTGCGCGGCTACATCGAGGCCGACCCGACTTTCGCGGCATTCGAGACGCAGGTCTCGGGCATGCTCGACCTGCTGCTGCCGGCCTTCCGCGACAGCGACCGCAGCCACCTGACCATCGCCTTCGGCTGTACCGGCGGAAAGCACAGGTCCGTCGCGATGACGGAAAAGCTCGCCTCTCACCTTGCGGAGGCCGGATGGCAGGTGTCTAAAAGGCACAGGGAAGTGGATCAGCGGCGCACAGGCGTCTGAGCCGGAACATCGGCGCCGCCGGTTCAAAGGGGATTGAAAGGCCAGACTGAGGTGATCGGCATCGTGATTGTCGCCCACGGGGGGCTTGCCGCCGAGCTCAAGCGCGCGACCGAGCATGTCGTCGGCCCGCAGGTCGGTCTTGTCGCGATCTCCGTCGGCCCGGAGGATGACCGCTCCGCCCGCACCGCCGAGATATGCCAGGCCGCCGATGGCGTCGATACCGGGGAAGGGGTCGTCGTCGTGACCGATATGTACGGTGGATCGCCCTCAAACCTGAGCCTCAGGGCGTGCCGCCCGTCGAACCGCCGCATCCTGACGGGGGTGAACCTGCCGATGATGGTGAAACTGGTCAAAAGCCGCCACCTTCCCGTGGAAGAGGCCGTCGCCCGGGCCGAAGAGGCCGGGCGGCGCTATATCAACTCGTTCGACGGAGGGCCGGAATGAGCGAGGACGCCACCGTCACCCGCACGTTCGAGATCGTGAACGTCAAGGGTCTGCACGCCCGGGCCGCCGCCCGCTTCGTCGAGGTCGTGGAGGCGCATGACGCCGAGGCCACGGCCCGGCGCGACGGGCTGAGCGCCGCCGGGGATTCGATCATGGGGCTTTTGATGTTGGCAGCATCCATGGGAACCACTATTGAGGTCGAAACGACAGGTCCGCAGGCGCAGCACCTGGCCGACGCGCTCGAGGCCCTCATCGCCGATCGCTTCGGCGAAGAGTCCTGAGCCGCCCGGGGTCGCAGAAGACGGACGGGATGGAACGAAGGCGTGTGACCGATACCACCGAGCGCAATATCGCGGCCCCTCGGCCGGCCCTGCTCCAGTCCGGTGCGAACCGCGTCTACGACCGGCGGTCGCTGACCTATGCCAATTCCTTCCCGAACCCCTGGGTTCGCGGCACCATCAAGTCGATCGAGTGGATGACCGGCAAGGTGACGATCCTGCGCCGCGTCCGACAGTTCGAGCGGCTGGGCGAGGTCTCGGGTCAGGAGTTCTGGGGCGCGACCATGAAGGTCATGGGCATCGACCTGCAGACGCCTCAGCATCAGCTGGAGCGCATCCCCTCCGAGGGGCCGGTGGTTCTGGTGGCCAACCACCCCCACGGCCTCGTGGACGGGATGATCCTTGCCGACATGATCGGACGGCGCCGGCCGGATTACCGCATCCTGACGCGGGCGCTTCTGACCGGCCTCGACGAAAGCGCGGCAGGTTACATGATCCCGGTGCCGTTCCCCCATGAACCGGACGCACAGGCCAAGATGCTCGAGATGCGGGCCGAAGCGATGGCGCATCTGGAGAAGAACGGGCTGATCGCGCTGTTTCCGTCCGGCTCCGTCGCGGCCTCCGAGACGATGTTCGGACCGGCGATCGAAGGCGAGTGGAACGTGTTCACGGCCAAGATGATCCGCACCTCGGGCGCCACGATCGTACCCTTCTGCTTCACAGGCTCGAATTCACGCTGGTACCAGATCGCCAACCGCATCTCTCCGGTGCTTCGTCAGGGTCTCCTGATCCACGAGGTCGTGCACAGTTTCGACAAGCCGCAGGCTCCGATCATCGGACATCCCATCACGCCCGACGAATGGGAGGGACGGATCGGCAAGCCGCGCGAGTTCATGGCGTGGCTGCGCGAGCGCACGCTGTCGCTCAAGCACGATCCGGACGCGTAGCCCGCTTCAGCGGGTCGGCACCGGCGCCTCTCCGCGATAATCGTAGAAGCCGCGGTCGGTCTTTCGGCCGAGCCATCCCGCCTCGACATATTTGGTGAGCAGCGGGCAGGGCCGGTACTTGGTGTCCGCCAGCCCGTCATGCAGCACGTTCATGATGGCAAGGCAGGTGTCCAGCCCGATGAAATCGGCAAGCTCCAGCGGCCCCATCGGGTGATTGGCGCCCAGCTTCATCGACTGGTCGATCGATTCGACCGATCCGACGCCTTCATAGAGCGTGTAGACGGCCTCGTTGATCATCGGCATCAGGATGCGATTGACGATGAAGGCCGGGAAATCCTCGGCCGTGGCCGCCGTCTTGCCCAGCCGGTCGACGACGCCCTTGCAGGCCTTGAAGGTGGGTTCGTCCGTGGCGATGCCCCGGATCAGTTCAACCAGCTGCATCACCGGAACCGGGTTCATGAAGTGGAAGCCCATGAACCGCTCGGGCCGGTCGGTGCGGCTGGCCAGCCGCGTGATGGAAATGGACGAGGTGTTCGAGGTCAGGATCGTCTCGGGCTTCAGATGCGGCAGCAGGTCCTCGAAGATCGCGGTCTTGACCGTCTCGCGCTCCGTCGCGGCCTCGATGATCAGGTCCGTCGGCCCGACATCGGCAAGCTTCAGCGTGGTTCGAATGCGCCCCATCGCTTCGGATTTCGCGTCTTCCGTGATCTTGCCGCGCCCGACCTGCCGGCCGAGATTCCGATCGATCAGCGACACGGCACTATCCAGCGCCTCCTGGCTGATATCGGTCATGATGACGTCATAGCCCGCCAACGCGCATACATGCGCGATGCCGTTGCCCATCTGGCCCGCACCGACGATGCCGATCGACTTGATCTCCATAACCGTCCTTTCGCTTCCGGTGGCTTGCGCACAATAGGCCTGCTGCGCGCAGGCGCACAAGCGGTCTGACCGCGCCAAAGCGGCGCGCCGGGCCCGGCCGGGCAACCCTTCAAGTTTCGGAAAATCAGACGTTTAGCTTTTCCTTAGCGGCTGGGCGCGATGGTCGCGCGCAGTAGATGAGGTATCGAGCGGTCGCATGAGTTTCGAGACGCGCGGCGCCGTGGCGCCCGACCATCCAACAATGTCCTACCCGGGCTCCGTGCTGCGTTTCCGCGCCCCCGGCGGCGATCCGACGCGCGCGCATGTCCTGTGCCTGGGCGGCACGGAAACCTTCGGGCGCTTCGTGGCCGAACCTTACCCGAGCGGTCTGGCCGATCGTTTGCGGACACCCGTGATCAACATGGGCGTCGCGGGCGGCGGGTTGGACGTGGTGTTGAATGACCCGGCCATTGCCGATGCGTGCCGCGCCGCGACAGCCATCGTGCTGCAGGTTCAGGGTGCCCAGAACCTGAGCAACCGGCTTTATACCGTGCATCCGCGCCGGAATGACCGGTTCGTCAGCGCCTCCGCCATGCTGCGCACGATTTATCGAGACGTGGATTTCACGGAATTTCATTTCACGCGGCACATGCTCGACCACCTCCGGACCCTGTCGCCCGACCGCTTCGCCATCGTGCGCCACGAGTTGAGGCTGGCGTGGCTGGCCCGGATGAAGCGGTTCCTGTCCGATATGCCGGTGCCGGTACACCTGCTCTGGCTGTCCTGCCGCGTGCCCCGGCCCGAGGATCCTCTGGACGATCTGGGCGCGGAGCCGCTTTTCATCACGTCAGACATGCTGGAGGAGGCGGCAGAGCAGGCGGCATCCCTTAGCGTGGTGGCGGTGCCCAACAGACCGGAAAGGCCCATGGCGGCGTCCATGGCCGCCGAGGCTGCCGCGGCGCGCATCCTGCCGGGTCCCGACGCGCACGCGGAGGCCGCCGTGGCCCTGGCCCGGGTTCTGGAGGGCCCGTGACGAAAAAGGCCCGCCGCGGTCATGCCGGGCGGGCCGAATTTCGCGCAACCCGAGGCGTCAGAGCTTGGAGGTCAGCTCCGGCACCGCATCGAAGAGGTCCGCGACAAGGCCGTAATCGGCAACCTGGAAGATCGGCGCCTCTTCGTCCTTGTTGATCGCGACGATGACCTTGCTGTCCTTCATCCCCGCGAGGTGCTGGATCGCACCCGAGATGCCGACCGCGATGTAGAGGTCCGGCGCCACGACCTTGCCCGTCTGCCCCACCTGCCAGTCGTTCGGCGCGTAGCCGGAATCGACCGCGGCACGGCTCGCGCCGACGGCGGCGCCGAGCTTGTCGGCAAGGCCTTCGATCAGCGCGAACTGTTCCGAGGAGCCGAGCGCGCGTCCGCCCGAGACGACGATCCCCGCGGAGGTCAGTTCGGGCCGGTCGGAGGCCGCGACCTTGTCCTCGACCCACGAGGACAGGTCCGAGGCCGCGGGTGCATCCACCATCTCGACCGGTGCGGAGTTGCCCGTCCCGGCCGCCTCGAAGGTCGAGGTCCGGAAGGTCACGACTTTCTTCGCATCGGTGGATTTCACCGTCTGGACGGCGTTGCCCGCGTAGATCGGACGCTCAAACGTGTCGGCATCGACCACGCCCGAGGCGTCCGAGATCACCATCACGTCCAGAAGTGCGGCGACGCGCGGCATGATGTTCTTGGCATCCGTCGTGGCCGGGGCGCAGATGTGGCTGTAATCGCCCGCAAGGCCGACGATCAGCTCGGCCGTGGCCTCGGCCAGACGGTGCCCGAGACTGTCGCCCTCGGCGCAGAGCACGCGTGCGACGCCATCGATCGTGGCGGCCTCGTCGGCGGCGGCCCTAGCCGAGGCTCCGGCGCAAAGCACGGTGACCTCGCCAAGCTTGGCGGCGGCGGTGACGGCCTTGGACGTGGCGTCCATCGCCAGTTCGCCATTCGTCACTTCGGCAAGAAGCAATACAGACATCAGATGACCCCCGCTTCGTCCTTGAGTTTCGCGATCAGCTCGTCAACCGAGCCCACCTTGACGCCGGCCTTGCGCGCCTCCGGCTCGGCGGTGGAGACCACCGTGAGCCGCGGCGTGACGTCGACGCCGTAATCGGCGGCGGTCTTTTCATCGAGCGGCTTCTTCTTGGCCTTCATGATGTTGGGCAGGCTCGCGTAGCGCGGCTCGTTCAGGCGCAAATCCACGGTGACGATGGCGGGCATCCTGACCTTGATCGTCTGCAGGCCGCCATCGACCTCGCGCGTGACCAGCGCATGGTCGCCCTCGACCGAGACCTCCGAGGCGAAGGTCGCCTGTGACCAGCCAAGCAGCGCGGACAGCATCTGACCCGTCGCGTTCATGTCGTTGTCGATCGCCTGTTTGCCGGCGAGGACGAGGCCGGGGGCCTCTTCCTCGACGACCTTGGCGAGGATCTTGGCGACCGCCAGCGGTTCGATATCCTGATGCACGTCATCGGTGGCGACCACGAGGATCGCGCGGTCCGCACCCATCGCCAGCGCGGTGCGGAGCGTTTCCTGCGCCTGTTTCACGCCGATGGAAACCGCGATGACCTCTTCGGCCTTGCCGGCCTCCTTCAGGCGGATCGCCTCTTCGACGGCGATCTCGTCGAACGGGTTCATCGACATCTTCACGTTGGCAAGATCGACACCGGACCCATCCGCCTTCACGCGGACCTTCACGTTGTAGTCGATCACGCGCTTCACGGGCACGAGCACCTTCATGGGCTATCTCACTCCTCTCGCAATCTCTCGGCAATCCCTTCGACGGAGCATAGGGCGGCTCCGCGTCAGGGGGAGTGTTAGACCGTCGCAGGCCTCTGTGACAGGTCAAAATCGACGCGGAATGGTCCGGGGACGCCGCGTCACGGCCCTCAGGGGCCGGGAACGGCGCCCATGACCTCGACCGCGATGGCGGCGTAACAGACGCAGGTCGCGGCCAGTACGAAGCCGTGCCAGATCGTGTTGTGAAACGGCAGGCGGTGCCACAGCAGGAAGGCGATACCGCCGGTATAGAGAAGCCCGCCAGTCACCAGAAGCGCCGCGCCCGCGCCGCTCAACCCGTCGATCAATGGTTGGCCGAGCGCGTAGCCGGCCCAGCCGAGCCCGAGATAGAGCGTGATCGCCACCAGCGTGCGGCGCCGCGCGCTGAACACGATCAGCGACGCGCCGGCGATGGCCACCGCCCAGATTCCCGCCAGAAACCCCGGGGAGCCGGGGAAGAGTACGACGAAGGGCGTGTAGGTGCCGGCAATCTTGAAATAGATCGCGGACTGATCCAGCCGGCGCAGACGGTCGGCCCAATGTGGCAGCCGGATCATGTTGTAGAGCGCCGAACAGGTCAGCATGGCCAGAAGGGTCAGGGAGTAGATCGACAACGCAGTGACGGTCGTGACATCGCCGATGCGGATGGCGGCGATGGCCACAAGGGCGGGCCCGGCGATGAGGGCGAATCCTATGCCAAGCACATGGATCGCCGCGTCCGAGAGATACTCGGCCCGGGAATAGTCGCGCGATCCGTTGACGTGGCTCATGACGCAAGGATAGCGCAAAGATCGTCGGGGGCCAAATGATACCCAACGTCAATCATCCCGGCGGCGCGGTTTCGATGCGGATCGGGAGCCCGGGCTCCGCCCTCCCGGTCGCCCGTCTTGCCACTGGCAAGACGTCCGCTTGTCAGCGGTTCGCGCCCGGGACCCACAAGACGTCGGCGCGGCCGTCGTCATTGGCGATGCGTCCGGCCACGAAGAACCAGTCCGACAGCCGGTTGAGGTATTTTACCGCCTCCGGGTTCACCGACTCCATCGTCGCCAGTTCGACGACGTTCCGCTCTGCCCGGCGCGCGACCGTCCGGCAGATATGCATTTGGGCCGCCAGCGCGGTGCCGCCGGGAAGGATGAAACTGCGCAGCGGTTCGAGACGGGCGTTCATCGCGTCGATCTCGGCCTCGAGGCGGTCGACCTGCGACGCGACGATGCGCAGGGGCGGGTATTCGCGCTCGGCGTCCTTCTCTATGTTCGGCGTGCAGAGGTCCGCGCCCAGATCGAAAAGATCGTTCTGAACGGTCGAAAGCTGCGCGCCCATATCGTTGCCCGCGTGCAGACGGGCCAGACCCAGCGTCGCGTTCAACTCATCGACGGTGCCGTAGGCGGTGACGCGCATCGAATGCTTGGCCACCCGGCTGCCATCGCCCAGTGCCGTTTCACCGTGATCGCCGGTCTTCGTGTAGATCTTGTTCAGGACCACCATGTGTCAGCCTCCAGCCTGTCCGCGCGCGTAAACGAATGCGAGGATCAGCAGGACCGCGACGAATTGCGCGATCAGGCGCCAGCGCATGAACCGGTTCGAGTTCGTGCGCGCGTACTCGCCGCCGCCGCGGAACGAATTGATCCCCATCAGGAGAATGACGAGCACCGCCAGACAGGCGAGCATCGCGATGATGAAAAGCGGGTCGTTCAGCATTGGTCTTCCTTCCTCGTCCCCCGCGATCTAGGGGGCCGCTCGCAAAAGGCTATAGCCGCGCGCCGATCCAGTCCTGCACGCGATCGGGCAGGACCCGCGTCAGGACGGCGGCGACATGGGCATGTGGGGTGATGAGGTACCGCGTGCGCGGACGCGGCGCCTCGACGGCATGAACGAGTTTTCTGACGACATGGTCGGCGGTGCCCTCGAAGAGAACCGGCGCGTCGCTGTCGCGCTGGGCCATGAACTCGTCCCTGTAGAACCCGGCATGGCGCGAGGCGTCGATATCGATCCAGCGGTTGAAAAGCCGCACGGAGTTCTCGCGGAACCCGGAGGCGACGGGGCCGGTATTCAGGATCGAGACATGCACGCCGGTGCCGCGCAGCTCGACCCGCATGGTTTTCGCCAGCCCCTCGACCGCGTGTTTCGTCGCGACATAGGCGGCCCGCCACCGGAGCGCCGTGTAGCCCACGACGGAGGAATGCATGACGATCCGACCGTGCCCCTGCGCGATCATCATGGGCAGGGCGAGGCGCGTCAGCTGGTGCACGCCGAAAACGTTGGAGGCGAAGACCAGTTCCAGCGCCTCGCGCGGGACATCCTCGGCCGCGCCGGACATGCCGTGCCCGCCATTGTTGAACAGCGCGTCCAGCCTGCCGCCCGTGATCTCCATGGCCGAGGTCCAGCCGGTCTCGACGCTCGCGGTATCGCCATGGTCGATCCCCACGCTGTCGAAGCCGTCCGCGATCCGCGCGGCGACATCCTCGGGCTTGCGGCAGGCGGCGATCACGTGCCATCCGCGCTCGCGCAGCGTATGCGCGGCGGCCAGGCCGATGCCGGAGGAACATCCGGTGATGAGAATGCTGCGCGTCACGCGGGTTTTCCTGTCCTGCGGCTACTGACCACGGCTAGTCCGCGGGCTCAAGGAAATCCTCGGACATGTATCCCGTCAGCCCCGTGTCGGGGACGCGGAGATGCACCCAGCCATCGGCGACACGTTCGATCACCTCCACCTCCGTGCCCAGCGTCAGGGCCGCGAGGATCTCGTCCCCGGTGGAGGGTCCGGCGCGGAAATTGACCCGGTCGCCCGTGACCCGGAGGCGCGTTCCATCGGTCGCACCGGGGGCGGCGGGCGCCTCGGCGGTTTCGGTGTCCTGCGGGGCGTCTTCGGCGTCCTCCGTCACGAGCGGCGCGACGCCGCCCGACGTCTCCGCCGGGGCGAGGTTCACCTCCGCGTCGGCCTCCGTCAGGGCGGAGGGCTCGATCACGCGGTCGATCGGCAGTTCCTCGCCCTCGGCGGTGATCAGCACGAGGCCGCCATCCTCCGTTTCGACAAGCGCGTCATCCGACAGGTCCACGCGGGGCGGCCGGTCCGGCGCGGACGCGGTGGGTGCGTCGCCGGGTCCGTTCGCGTCGGGCGGCAGCACGATCATGGCGACCACGATCAAAACCGCAAGGATCAGCGTCAGTCGGATCATCTGTGGGGCCTGCCTCCTGTTTCGGCCGTGTCTACACGCGCGGGCGGCGATTCGACGAGGCGGGGATTTCCCGTCGCGCCACGATCCCTGCGCGGATGAGCGCTTGCTGGCCGGCGCGGTGCCTTGTATCACAACTATTGGTATGAGCGAAGCTGACCCACCACAAGATGACAGCCCGGATTCGGCCGGTAACCCGCCAGAGCATCTGAGCGCGGAGCCGCTGTCGCGGGCGATTTCCTCGCGTTACCTGCAATACGCGCTGTCGACCATCATGCACCGCGCGCTGCCCGATGCGCGCGACGGGCTGAAACCCGTGCACCGGCGCATCCTCTACGCGATGCGCGAATTGCGGCTGTCGTCTAATGGCGGCTTCCGGAAATCGGCGAAGATCTCGGGCGACGTGATGGGCAACTATCACCCCCATGGCGACGCCGCGATCTATGATGCCATGGCGCGGCTCGCGCAGGATTTCGTGATCCGCTACCCGCTCGTGGACGGGCAGGGGAATTTCGGCAATATCGACGGCGACAACCCCGCTGCCTCGCGCTACACCGAGGCGCGGATGACCGCGATGGCCGAGGCGCTGATGGAAGGCCTCGACGAGGACGCGGTCAATTTTCGGGACAATTACGACGGCACCCTGCGCGAGCCCGAGGTGTTGCCGGCCACGGTGCCGAACCTTCTGGCCAACGGGTCGAGCGGGATCGCCGTGGGCATGGCCACCAACATCCCGCCGCACAATCTCGATGAGCTTCTGCGCGCCTGCGAGCACCTGATCCGGACGCCGGACGCCCGCGACGACACGCTGCTGAACTACGTCCGGGGGCCGGATTTCCCCACGGGCGGCGTGATCGTCGAGCCGCCCGACCGCATCGCCGAGGCCTACCGCACCGGGCGCGGCGCCTTCCGCCTGCGCGCCCATTGGGAGGTTGAGGATCTGGGCCGGGGGACGTGGCAGATCATCGTCACGGAAATTCCCTACCAGGTGCAGAAGTCCAAGCTCATCGAGAAGCTGGCCGAACTGATCCAGACCAAGAAGGTCCCGATCCTTGCCGATGTGCGCGACGAAAGCGCCGACGATGTCCGCATCGTGCTGGAGCCGCGATCGAAGAACGTCGATCCGCAGATGCTGATGGGCACGCTGTTCCGCCAATCCGACCTCGAGACGCGGTTCTCGCTCAACATGAACGTGCTGATCGACGGGCGCACGCCCAAGGTCTGTTCGCTCAAGGAGGTGTTGCGCGCCTTCCTCGACCACCGGCGCGAGGTGCTGATCCGCCGGTCGCGGCACCGGATGGCCAAGATCGACCACCGGCTGGAGGTCCTGGAAGGCTTCATCATCGCCTTCCTGAACCTCGACCGCGTGATCGACATCATCCGCTACGACGAGATGCCCAAACCCGCGCTGATGCGCGAGGACTGGAGCCGGAAGGTTCCGCGCGCCACGTCGGAGGCCGATTATGTCAGCCCGGCGCCCGGCCTGGGCGAGCTGTCCGAGGTTCAGGCCGAGGCGATCCTCAACATGCGCCTGCGCAGCCTGCGTCGGCTGGAGGAGCTGGAGCTTCTGCGCGAGCGCGACGCGCTCATGGAGGAACGCGCCGGTCTCGACGACCTGCTCGCCGACGAGGACCTGCAATGGGAGCGCATCGCATCGGAACTGCGCGAGGTGCGCAAGGCATTCGGCGCAAAGTCCGAGGGGGGCGAACGGCGGACCCGCTTCGCCGAGGCGGGCGACGTGGAGGACGTCCCGCTGGAGGCGATGATCGACCGCGAACCGGTGACGGTGGTCTGTTCCTCCATGGGCTGGATCCGTGCCATGAAGGGCCATATCGACCTTGCACAGGAGCTGAAGTACCGCGACGGCGACACCGGGCGCTTCGTGCTCCACGCCGAGACGACCGACAAGCTGCTGCTGGTGAGCGCGCAGGGCCGGGTCTACACCCTGTCGGCGGCCGCCCTGCCTGGTGGTCGCGGTCTGGGAGAGCCCGTGCGCCTGATGGTGGATCTGCCCAACGAGGCGGAGATCGTCGATCTTTTCGTTCACCGCCCCGGCGCGCGCCGCCTGATGGCCAGCAGCGCGGGTGACGGTTTCGTCGTGGCCGAGGACGAGATCGTGGCGCAGACGCGCACGGGCAGGCAGGTGCTCAACGTGCGGGACGGTGTCACGGCCCGCGTCTCGGCGCCGGTCGGAGCGGAGGACGACGCCGTGGCGGTCGTCGGTGAAAACCGCAAGCTTCTCGTCTTCCCGCTGGACGAGGTGCCGGAAATGGCGCGGGGCAAGGGTGTCCGGTTGCAGAAATACAAGGATGGCGGCCTGTCGGACGCGCGCACCTTCCGGCTGTCCGAGGGCCTGACGTGGCTCGATCCCGCCGGGCGGACCCGTACGGAGGCCGACCTGGCCGAATGGACCGCGAAGCGGGCCACCGCCGGACGCATGGCGCCCCGCGGCTTCCCCCGGGACAATCGCTTCACCTGAGCGTCACACCCGTTCGACGTTCAGCCACACGCCGCCCTCGGGACGGGTCGTCAGGATCATCACCGGTTTCGGCGCGCGTCCCGGAACCGGCGTGAGGCGGTACCGCGCCAGAAGCGTCGCGAGAATGATCGTGGCCTCCTGCAGGGCAAAGCGCATCCCGATGCAGATCCGGGGACCGTCGCCGAAGGGCAGGTATTGCCAGCGATCCGGCCTTGGGCCCTCCAGCCAGCGCCCGGGCCGGAACGCATCCGGTGCGTCCCAGAGCCGACGGTGCCGGTGCAGCGCCCAGACCGGGATCATCACCGTGTCGCCGGGGCGGATGACGGCCGCGCTCAGCCGGTCCGTGGCTTGCGCCGTCCGGGACAGGAAGGCGCCGGGAGGATAGAGCCGCAGCGCCTCTTCGATCACGGCTCGTGTCAGGGGGAGCCCGCCGATATCCCCCGCGCCGGCGGCCCGGTCGCCGAGCGTGTCCATGGCCTCCCGGCGCAGCGCGTCCTGCACATTCTGGTCGAAAGCACAGAGGTAAAGCGCCCAGGAGAGCGTCAGGGCGGTTGTCTCATGGCCCGCCACGATGAAGGTCAACAGGTTCTCGCGCAGCGTGGCCGCGTCCATCCTGCGGCCCGTCTCGCCATCCTCGGCGTCGAGCAGGCGGTCGAGGAGGTCGGGCACGGGGCCCGGCCCGCGCGCGGTGCGGCGCGCGATCGCGGCGTCGGCCTCGGCCTGCATGGTGCGCAACTGCCGGGCGGCGACGGCTCGGGCCGGGCGCGGGACCGAGGCGGGGACGCCGAAGACGTCGAGGATGCTCATCCGCGCGGCCTCGTCCACATAGGCCTCCAGCGCACGGACGACGCCCGCGCGGTCCACGCCGGGGTCCTCGGAAAAGGTCACGTCGGCGATCACGTCGAAGGTGGCGGCGGTCATGTGCTCGACCATGTTGGCGGCGCGACCGACCGAGGCCGCCAGCCGATCCACCGCGGCCTCCGCCGCGCGGGTCATCACGGGCGTCAGCGCGTCGATGCTCCGCGCCGAGAAGGCGGGCGCCGTGGCGCGACGCTGCCAGCGCCAGTGGTCGCCTTCGGCGAGGAACAGGCTGTCGCCGATGGCCGGTTCCAGCACGGCGCGCGTCGCGACGGATTTCGGATAATCCCCGACCGCCTCCAGCATGACGCGCCGGATCGCGGGCGGGTCCATCAGCATGTGCCAGCGTTGCGGCCCCGTCCGGCCCGACAGCACCGGCTGATGCAGCGCGCGGCGCGGGATGATCTCCAGCAGGTTGCGCCGTGCCGCGCAGTAGCTCTCCAGAAGGCCCATCGGCGCCTCGGGCAGCGTCGCGCGGACCGGGACGTCGCCGGACGGCTCCGGGTGGCGGTGTGGCTGGTCGAGGGTCTCGGACATGCCGGGCTGCTCCCGATGTCGCGGCATTGCGCGCTCCTGTCTGAAATAGGCACCAGTCCGCCACTGTCCAAAGCCTTCGGTCATGTCCGGGTTTGCATGGCGGGCCCGCGTGAGGTATCCCCGGGGTGAGCAGTATCGTCCGGGATCAAGGAGACGAAAAGATGCGCCGAGACGCGACGCGATCCTTCGCCGTGACCACTATCCTGAACAAGCTGTCGAGGCTTGGCCTCGTGGCGATGATGGGCGTTCTGGCGGCATGTGCCGCGCCCGACCCGCTGGAAGAGGACCTTCCGGACATGGGTGATTTCCGGCTCTCCCACAACATCGTGGTGGCCGAGAACATGCAGCAGGTGCCGCCCAGCCGGAACGCCACCCCCGAGGAGTGGCAGGAGATCATCACCTCCGAAATCGACCGGCGCTTCGGCGATTACGAAGGCGAGCGGCTTTACCATATCGGCATCAACGTGGATGGCTACGCGCTTGCGCCTCCGGGCATCCCGATCGTGCTCAACCCCCGCTCGGTGCTGGTGCTGTCGGTCAATGTCTGGGACGACGCGCTTGCCGAGAAGCTCCACGAAGAGCCCGAGCAGATCGTGATCTTCGAGGGGTCGAGCCCCGAGACCTTTCTCCTCGGCTCTGGCCTGACGCGCACGCGTGAGGAACAGATGCAGGTTCTGGCGCGCAACGCCGCGCGGCGTATCCAGCTGTGGATGCTGCAGAATCCCGACTGGTTCAGTATCGATCCGGACGCCGCGGAAACCGCAGCCGCCGAGGTCGAAGAGATCGCCGAGGCCGTCGAGACGCCGGTCGATGTGGACCCCGAGGCCGCGGCGGCCGATCCCGATGCCGTGGCAGTCGACCCCGAGACCTGCGTTCCGACCGAGGACGCGCCTTGCCCCGAGCCGCTGACCAACTGACCGCTTGATTTTTCTGCACTCACGCAATACCTCGCCCGCGATGTTGAACCGGGCGAGGGCGCGACTGCGTCCGACGCCCCCGAACGGACAGGGCGCCAGACGAGATGGCAAAGGCAAAGTTTGAACGTAACAAGCCGCATGTGAACATCGGCACGATCGGGCACGTTGACCACGGCAAGACGACGCTGACGGCGGCGATCACG
>LJSY01000018.1 GCA_001314805.1 Rhodobacteraceae bacterium HLUCCO18
GGTGGTCGGACATGTATGCAGCCTGTTCAGCGACGAGGAATGCTACAACTTCTTCAGAGCAGCAGGATACCAAACCGATTAAACGCGACACGCTCTAGGGTCGCGGCCTGACCTCTGCCGGAGCCGCCTATGCCCTTCACGCTTGCAACATGGAACATCAACTCCGTCCGCCTGCGCGCCGATCTGGTGGTGAAGCTTCTGACCGAGGAAGCGCCGGACATCCTGTGCCTTCAGGAATGCAAGAGCCCCGTGGACAAGATCCCGGCCGAGGTTTTCGCCGGAGCGGGCTACGGCCACATGGTCGCGCGGGGGCAGAAGGGCTACAACGGCGTCGCGATCCTGTCGAAACTGCCGCTGGAGGACGCGGGCCACCGCGATTTCTGCGAGAAAGGCGACGCCCGGCACGTGGCCGCGCGGCTTGAGGATGGCACCACGATCCACAATTTTTACGTCCCCGCGGGCGGGGATGAACCGGACCGGGAGAAGAACCCGAAATTCGGCCACAAGCTCGATTTCCTGACCGAGATGCGTGATTGGTTCCGGGACTCGCGACCCGAGAAGAGCATCCTCGTGGGGGATCTGAACATCGCCCCGCGCGAGGATGACGTCTGGTCCCACAAGCAGCTACTGAAGGTCGTCAGCCACACGCCCATCGAGGTGGAGCACATGGCCGACACGCAGGATGCCGGCCGCTGGGTGGACGTCACCCGCGCCGATATTCCCGAGGGTCTGCTCTACAGCTGGTGGTCCTACCGCGCGCGCGACTGGGATGCGGCCGACAAGGGCCGTCGGCTCGATCACATCTGGGCCTCGCCGGACATCGCGAACGCCGCCCATGGCAGCCGCATCCTGCGCGCGGTACGCGGCTGGACGCAGCCGTCGGACCACGCACCGGTCTTCGCGAGCTTCGATCTGTGAACGGACCCTTGGCGCGAAGGGTCATCGCGCGCATATAGGGACCAAGCGAATTTGACGGAGACAAGCGATGCTTGAGCTGGGACAGTCCCAAACACCCGGAACCGGCGCCGGAGACCTGATCAAGGACGGCACCGAGGCGAGTTTCATGGCCGACGTGATCGAGGGCAGTCGCGAGACGCCCGTGATCGTCGATTTCTGGGCGACATGGTGCGGTCCGTGCAAGACGCTGGGCCCGATGCTGGAGGCTGCCGTGATGGCCGCCAAGGGCAAGGTCCGCATGATCAAGATCGACGTGGACAAGGAGCAGCGTCTCGCCGGTGCGCTGGCGCAGCAGGGTCTGCCGCTTCAGTCCATCCCGACGGTCGTCGCCTTCTACGGCGGACAGCCCGTGGACATGTTCCAGGGAGCGATCCCGCAGAGCCAGATCGCCGAGTTCGTGAACAAGCTTGCCGCGATGGCAGGCGATGGCGGACTTGCCGAAGCGCTGGAAGCCGCCGAGCAGATGCTGGCCGAGGGTGCCGTCGCCGACGCCGCGCAGACCTTCGCCGCGATCCTCGGCGAAGAGCCCGAGAATGCCGGCGCTCTTGGGGGTCTTGCGAGGTCGCACATCGCCATGGGCCAGATCGAGCAGGCCGAGGCGCTTCTGAACAACGCGCCCGACGCGATCGCGACCGCCCCCGAGATCGAGGCCGCGCGCGCCCAGATCGCGCTGGCCCGGCAGGCCGAACAGGCCGGGCCGCTGAGCGAGCTTTCGGCGGCCGTGGAGGCCGATCCCGACAACCACCAGACGCGCTTCGACTACGCGCAGGCGCTGCATGCCTCGGGTCAGGTCGAGGAAGCCATCGACCAGTTGCTGGAGCTGTTCCGGCGCGACCGGGAATGGAACGACGGCGCGGCCAAGACGCAGCTCTTCACCATATTCGACGCGCTCAAGCCCACCGATCCGCTGGCCCAGAAGGGGCGGCGGCGTCTGAGTTCGATGATATTTGCCTGATGACCGTGTCAGGCTAGATCGCATGGCATGATGACGGCTGCTGATCTTCCCGGAACGATCCCGGTGTTTCCCCTCCCGGGCGCGCTGATGCTGCCCCGTGCGCGCCTTCCGTTGCATATCTTCGAGCCACGCTACCTTGCCATGCTGGACGACACGCTGAAGACGTCCCATCGTCTGATCGGGATGGTCCAGCCCCGCGATGTGCCCGGATCGGAGGAAAAGCGCCTGCACACAATCGGCTGTGCCGGGCGCCTCACGCAGTTCTCCGAGACCGAGGACGGGCGCTACATGGTCACGTTGACCGGGATCTCGCGGTTTCGCGTGCAGCAGGAGGTGTCGGGCTTCACCCCCTATCGCCGCTGCGAGGTCAGCTGGGACGGCTTTTCCGCCGACCTCGCCGGACCCGAGGAAGACAGGGGGTTCGACCGCAAGCCGTTCCTCGACCTTCTGGGCCGCTATTTCGAGGCGCTGTCGCTCTCCACCGACTGGGACAGCCTCAAGGAGGCGGAGGACGAGTTGCTGATCAACTCGCTGTCCATGCTCTGCCCCTTCGATCCCGAGGAGAAACAGGCGCTCCTGGAGGCGCCGTCGCTGTCGACCCGGCGCGAGACGCTGGTCATGCTCCTGGAATTCGCCCTTCACGGAGGCGCGCCGGAAGAGACGATGCAGTGAGCGATCGGCCCGACGCCATCCCTTCGCCCCAGGCTCATGCCATCGACCGCCGCATGCTGGAGGCGCTGGTCTGCCCGATGACCCATGGCACGCTCAGCTATGACGCCCACCGGCAGGAGCTGATCTCGAAGGCGGCGCATCTGGCCTACCCGATCCGCAACGGTATCCCGATCATGCTGGAAGAAGAGGCGCGGCAGCTCGACTGACCCGACCGTCGGCGCCGGAGGCGAGTGTCGGATTGCGTATTTTTGGAAAGATGAAGGGGATCGGGCGTGCCCGGTCTCAGAGCGGGCGGCCCTGCAAGAGGCGGGGCACGTCGCCCGTCAGCCCCGCCGCCTCGCGGATGAACCTTCGCCGGAGGGCCGGGGCGGCCTGAACGAGGCCCATTCCGGCGTCCCGCACCGCCCGCAGGAGCGGGTTGTCGTTCGAGAACAGGCGGTTGAAGGCATCCGTCGCCACGGCCATCGCCGTCGTGTCGAAGCGTCGCCATGTCTGGTAGCGCGCCAGCACGTCGGGGGCGGCGATATCCTCGCCCCGGCGGCGCGCATCGGTCAGCACTTCGGCCAGCGCCGCCACGTCGCGGAGCCCGAGGTTGAGGCCCTGTCCCGCGATCGGGTGCACGCCATGGGCGGCATCGCCGATAAGGGCCAGGCGGGGCGCGACGAAGGCTTCGGCGATGCTCAGCGACAGCGGATAGCTGTAGCGCGCGCCGGCGAGTTCGATCTCGCCGCGGAAGTCGCCGAAGGCCGGGCGCAGCGCGTCAAGATAATCGGCGTCATCCATCGCGGCGATCTCGGCGGCGCGCGCCGTGCGCTCGGACCAGACGATGGAGGACCGGTTGCCGGGCAGGGGCAGGATCGCCAGCGGTCCGCCGGGCATGAAGAACTGATGCGCGATGCCGTCATGGGGGCGCTCATGGGCGATGGCGCAGACCAGCGCCGTCTGTCCGTAATCCCAGCCGGTGCGCCTGATGCCGGCACGCTCCGCCGTGCCGCTGCGTCGCCCGTCCGCGCCGACCAGAAGCCGCCCGGAAAGGATGCGCCCGTCGTCGAGCGTGACCTGTGCAGCCGCGGTGGTGTCCTGGGCGATGACCTTCGCGCCGGGCAGATGCGTGACCAGCGGTTCCGCCTCCATGGCGGCCAGCAGGGCGCGCCGCAGGAAGCGGTCCTCGATCATGTGGCCCATCGGGCCTTCCTCGATCTCGGAATGGTCGAAATGAAGGAAATGGGGGGCAGCACCCTCGCCCGCGCGCCCGTCGGAGGCCTTGATCTCGAGGATCGGCTGGGCGTCGTCCGCCAGATCGTCCCAGAGGCCGAGCGCGCCCAGCATCCGCACCGAGGCCAGCGCCAGCGCGTAGGAGCGGCCGTCGAACTCCGCGCCCATGCGCGTTTCTTCGGGCAGGGCGTCGATCACGATCGAACGCAGACCCGATCTGGCCAGCGCGATGGCGAGGCTCGGGCCGTTCAGACCGCCACCGACGATCAGGATATCGGCGTCATGCGACATGCCACGGACTATGGCCCCGCGCCGGGGATTGTCCATGGGCCGCGGGGTCGCTAGCGTCCCACCGCGACAACATGACGGGGCGACGGGGGCGATATGGACAACTGGCTGTGGCAGAGCGCGAGCGAGCTGGGGCGCGGCATCGGCAAGGGCGAGATCGACCCGGTCGCGCTGACCGAGGCCTATCTGGACGCAAGCCGTGCCCATGAGCATCGCGACCGCATCTACACGGTGCTGACCCCCGAGCGCGCGCTGGCCGAGGCGCGGGGGGCGGCGGAGCGGGCGCGCAACGGCGTCCGGCGCGGTCTGCTCGACGGTGTGCCGATCAGCTGGAAGGACCTGTTCGACAGCGCGGGCATCGCGACCGAGGCGGGATCGCGCCTGCTGGAGGGACGGGTGCCGGAGGCCGATGCCGAGGTGCTCGCGCGGGCGACGCGGGCGGGGCTCGTTTGTCTCGGCAAGACCCACATGTCGGAACTGGCCTTCGCCGGCCTGGGCCTCAATCCGGCCTATCGCGGCACGCCGGAGGGCGCGACGCCGCCCAACGTGAACGATCCGGCCTGCGTGCCGGGCGGATCGTCGTCTGGCGCGGCGGCGTCGGTGGCCTTCGGTCTGGCGGCGGCGGGCATCGGGTCCGACACCGGCGGTTCCGTGCGCGTTCCGGCGGCGTGGAATGATCTGGTCGGGCTCAAGACCACCTCGGGCCGTCTGTCGCTGGAGGGTGTGGTGCCGCTGGCCGAGAGCTTCGACACGGTGGGGCCCCTGTGCCGGTCGGTCGAGGATTGCGCGCATCTGCTGGCCGTCATGGAGGGCGGAGCGGCGCCCGACCTGACCGGCGCGCGGCTGGAGGGCAGGCGGTTCCTCGTGCTGGAGCCCTATGTCTCCGACGCCGCGCCGGCTCAGGCCAGCGGTTTTGCCAGCGGCGTGGAGCGGCTCGCCAAGGCGGGCGCGCGGATCGAGACCGGCACCGTCGGGCCGATCGCCGAGGCGATGGGGCTTTCGCCCGTCCTGTTCGCGGCGGAGGCCTATGGCACGTGGTCCGAGGCGATCGAGGCCGCGCCCGACAGGATGTTCGACCGGGTCCGCGACAGGTTCAGGGGCGGGGCGGACTTCTCGGGTCCCGACTACGTGGCCGCGTGGCGCAGGCTGAGGGACCTCAGGCGGGCGTGGGCGGCGGAAACGGCGGCCTATGACGCCGTGCTGCTGCCCACGACGGCCAATGCCCCGCCCGACATCGCGCGGCTGATGGCGGACCCTGATTTCTACGTGGCGGAAAACCTGCTGTGCCTGCGCAACACGCGGGTGGGCAACCTCATGGGGCTCTGCGGTCTCAGCCTGCCGACGGGCGTGCCGTCGGCCGGCCTGATGATGCTGGCCCCGCCCATGGCCGAGGAACGGCTGTTGCGTCTCGGTGCGGCGGCGGAGGCGGCACTGGCCTGAGCGCCACATCTTTCAGGGCCTGCTCAGCGTTCTTCTGGACAGGGACGCGGGCATCAAGGTAGGTTGCTGCAAAACCGGGACGAAACGATCCCGGGCTTTGAGGCAGACATGGTGTTTCCGGAGCGGTTTTCGAACCTGCCAGATTACGCGTTTCCGCGTCTGCGGAAGCTTCTCGACGTCCATGAACCGGGCGGCGAACCGATTTCCATGACCATCGGAGAGCCGCGTCATCCCTTCCCGGACTGGGTCGGCGACGTGATCGCGGGCAGCCTCGCGGGGTTCGGGCGCTACCCGGCCAATGACGGCACACCCGGTCTGCAGACCGCCATCGCCCGCTGGATCGCGCGGCGCTATGGCGTGAACGTTTCGGCGGACCGGCAGATCATGGCGCTCAACGGCACGCGCGAGGGGCTGTTCAACGCCTGCATGGCGCTGTGTCCCGAGCGCAAGGGCGGCAGGCAGCCCGCCGTATTGATGCCCAACCCGTTCTACCAGGTCTATGCCGTCGCCGCGCTGGCCGTGGGGGCGGAGCCTGTCTATGTCGCCGCGACGGAGGCCACGGGCAATCTGCCCGATTACACGGCGCTGCCACCGGATATCCTCGACCGGACCGCGATCGCCTATATCTGCTCGCCCGCCAATCCGCAGGGCGCGGTGGCCGACGCGGCCTATTGGGCAACGCTGATCGCGCTGGCCGAACGCCATGATTTCCGGATCTTCGCGGATGAATGCTATTCCGAGATCTACCGCAACGCCCCGCCCCCCGGCGCGCTTGCGGCGGCCGAGGCGAACGGCGCCCATCCGGAACGGGTGGTGATCTTCCATTCGCTGTCCAAGCGGTCGAACATGCCGGGGCTCAGGTCCGGCTTCGTCGCGGGCGGCCCGGAAAGCATCGCGCGCATGAAGCAGCTTCGCAGCTATGCCGGCGCGCCCCTGCCCCTGCCGCTTCAGGCGGTGGCGGAGCGCGCATGGAGCGACGAGACCCATGTCGACGAGAGCCGCGCCCTCTACCAGGAGAAATACCGCATTGCCGACGAGGTGATGGCGGGCGTGCCGGGCTACCGCGGACCCGAGGCGGGCTTCTTCCTGTGGCTTCCGGTCGAGGATGGCGAGGCCGCGGCGCTCAGGCTCTGGCGCGAGGCGGGCGTGCGCGTGCTGCCCGGCAATTACCTCGCCCGCGAGACGGCGGAGGGCACTCCGGGCGCGGACCGCATCCGCGTGGCGCTGGTCGCTGAAAAAGAAGAGATGCGCCGCGGGCTGATCCGCCTGCGACAGACGATCTACGAGTGAGGACGAACGACAGATGGCCTATCAGACCCGACAGCGTGACCCCTTCCTGGATCAGGAAACGCATGCCATCCTTGTCCGCCGTGGACAGGAGATGCTTGGCCTCGTGCTCCTCGGTCTGGGGGTCGCACTGGCTGCGCTGATGCTCAGCTACACGCCCGACGATCCCAACTGGATGGCGGCGACCGACACAGCGCCGCAGAACCTTCTGGGCCGCGCCGGCGCCTCGGTCGCGGCACTCCTGATGATGATCGTGGGCTACGGTGCGCTTGTGCTGCCGATCGCCTCGCTGGTCTGGGGGGTGCGGTTCCTGCTTCATGCGGGCGCGGACCGCGCGCTGCCGCGCGTGTTCTTCCTGCCGATCGTTCTGGCGCTGGCCTCGATCTATGCCGCGAGCCACGTGCCGCCGCAGGAATGGACGCATTCCTTCGGTCTGGGCGGCTTGTTCGGGGATACCGTGCTCGGCGCGGTGCTGAATGCGCTGCCGATCTCGGCGCAGGCGGGGCTGAAACTGGTGGCGGCGGGCGCGTTCCTCGGCGGGGCCGCGATGCTGTTTCACGTCGCGGGCGTCAGCGCGGCGGAGTTCCGCGCCGCCATGCGGTTCCTGATCTATGGGCTGCTGGCGTCGTCGGCGATGGTCGCCGCTGGCCTCAGGGGCGTGGGCGCGGGTGCGGGACATGCGGCGGGGCGCGTTCAAGCGGCGCGGATCGCCCGCCGGGAGGCCCGGGCAACTGCCGATGTGACACCGGTTCAGGCGGGCGATGAGGCCGGCGTGGTCCCCCATCTCGCGGCTGAGGCCGACGACATGACGCCTGTCCAGTTCAGGCGGCCGCAGGGGTTCTTTGGCCGTCTGGCGCTGCGGGCTCGGGCCGAAGACGATGACTATCTCGAGGCCGATGGCCTCGAGCCCGAATTGCCGCCGCGGGCCCATGTGCTTCTGGATGACGATATCGAGGCGCCCGACGACGAACGGGTCCGCGCGCGGATCAGCAATGCCATCCGCAGCCGCGTGCGCCGTCCCGACCCCGTCACCGCCGCCGCGCAGCGCCGTCTGGCCGCGGGCGACGCGCGGCCCATGGACCGTCTGCACCTGTCCCCCGCCCTGCGCGCGGAACCGCCGCTGACGGCGGGCCATGCCGAAGCCGAGGAAACCTGGGCCGGGAACATCTTTGCCGAGGACGGCGTGCCCGGTGCCCTCGATGAGGATGATGGCCTCTACGCGCCGACCGCCATGAGCGCAGCGCCCGCGAACGAGGTCTTCAAGCGCCGCGTCGTGCAGCATGCGGTGCGCAAACAGGCCACGCCCTCGCGCCGCGCCATGGCCGATGCGCAGCCCTCCCTGCCGCTGCAGGCCGATGCGGAGGCGTACGAATTTCCGCCGCTGACGCTTCTGACCAATCCCGACACGATCGAGCGTCATCACCTGAGCGACTCGGCGCTGGAGGAAAACGCGCGCATGCTCGAAAGCGTGCTCGACGATTACGGGGTGAAGGGCGACATCGTCAGCGTCCGTCCCGGTCCCGTCGTGACCATGTACGAGCTGGAACCCGCCCCGGGCCTCAAGGCCAGCCGCGTCATCGGCCTTGCCGACGATATCGCGCGGTCCATGTCGGCGCTGTCGGCGCGCGTGTCCACCGTGCCGGGCCGGTCGGTCATCGGCATCGAACTGCCCAACCAGCACCGCGAGAAGGTCGTCCTGCGCGAGATCCTCAGCCACCGCGATTTTGGCGACGGAACGCACCGTCTGCCGCTGGCGCTGGGCAAGGATATCGGCGGCGAGCCCGTCATCGCGAACCTCGCCAAGATGCCCCACCTCCTGATCGCGGGCACCACGGGGTCCGGTAAATCGGTGGCGATCAACACCATGATCCTCAGTCTGCTGTACAAGCTGACGCCCGAGGAATGCCGGATGATCATGATCGACCCCAAGATGCTTGAACTCAGCGTCTATGACGGCATCCCGCATCTGCTGTCCCCCGTGGTGACCGACCCCAAGAAGGCCGTCGTGGCGCTCAAATGGGTCGTGGGCGAGATGGAGGAACGCTATCGCAAGATGTCCAAGATGGGCGTGCGGAACATCGACGGCTACAACGGCCGCGTGGCCGAGGCGCAGCGCAAGGGCGAGATGTTCAAGCGCACCGTGCAGACCGGCTTCGACGACGACACCGGCGAGCCCGTCTTCGAGACCGAGGAATTCGCGCCCGTCAAGATGCCCTTCATCGTCGTCATCGTCGACGAGATGGCCGACCTGATGATGGTCGCGGGCAAGGAGATCGAGGCCTGCATCCAGCGGCTGGCGCAGATGGCGCGGGCCAGCGGTATCCACATCATCATGGCCACGCAGCGCCCGTCGGTCGACGTGATCACCGGCACGATCAAGGCGAACTTCCCCACCCGGATCAGCTTCCACGTGACCTCCAAGATCGACAGTCGCACGATCCTCGGCGAGATGGGGGCCGAGCAGCTGCTGGGCATGGGCGACATGCTCTACATGGCGGGCGGTGCCAGGATCACCCGCGTGCACGGGCCTTTTGTCTCCGACGAGGAGGTCGAGGAAATCGTCAGCCATCTGAAAAGCTTCGGTCCCCCGGACTACGCCGCCAGTGTTCTGGACGGCCCCGACGAGGACAAGGAAAGCGATATCGACGCGGTCCTCGGCCTCAACACCGGGGGCAACACGACCGGAGAGGATGCGCTTTACGATCAGGCCGTGGCCATCGTCATCAAGGACCGCAAATGTTCGACTTCCTACATCCAGCGCAAGCTGGGCATCGGCTACAACAAGGCCGCGCGTCTGGTCGAGCAGATGGAGGAGCAGGGCCTCGTGTCCTCCGCCAACCACGTCGGCAAACGCGAGATCCTGGTGCCGGAACAGGAATGAGCGGTTCCCTGCCCGGCGCGATGACATTCCCGTCAAACCCGCGCCGGGGCGTTTACGGCGGCGCTGCGGCTGCCTACATGAGCGTCATGAGACACCTTGCCCTGAGCCTTGCGATCGCGCTTTCGGTGCCCGCCGCGGCGGCCGCCGACATCGTGCCCCTGCCGGAGATTTCCGAGTACCTCAACGACATCGACTCGGCGCAAAGCACCTTCACCCAGATCAACGCGGACGGGACCGTGACGACGGGGCAGTTCTACATCCAGCGTCCGGGGCGCGCGCGGTTCGAATATGACGACGACGACCTGCTGGTGATCGCAGGCGGCGGGCAGCTTGCGATCTTCGACGGGCGCGGCAACACCATGGCCGAACAGTACCCGCTGTCGCAGACACCGCTTTCGATCATCCTCGACCGTTCGGTGGACCTGTCCCGATCGGGAATGGTGGTGGGCCACGAATACGACGGCACCGCTACCCGCGTCATCGCCCAAGACCCGGAGCGGCCCGAGATCGGCAGCCTGACGATGGTCTTCACCCGCGACCCGGTGGAGCTTCGCCAATGGGTCGTCACCGATCAGGCCGGCACGGACACGACGGTCGTTCTGGGCAATCTCGACCAGGAGGAGCGCCTGTCGCAGATGCTCTTCAGCATCCCGATCGAGATCAACCGGCGCGGCGGCGAGTGACGGCCTAGCGCTTGCCGCAGGTGATCAGCTGCATCTCGTAGGTGACGGCACGCTCGGCCACACTGTCGGCCACGCGCAGAAGCCACGGCTTGGCATTGTAGCTGCCCCGGCGATAGCCCGCATGCCCCTCGTGATAGGCGAGGTACTGGTTGCGCGCGTCGTTCAGGGGGATGCCGTTCCGCTCGGCGCTGAGCGTCATGTACCAGCCCATGAAATCGGATGCGTCGCGGATATCCGTGCGCCGCGCCAGACGGTTGCCGGTATCCTGCCGGTATTCCGCCCATGTGCCGTCCAGCGCCTGACTGTAGCCGTAGGCCGAGCTCATGCGGCCCATCGGGATGATGCCCAACGCATAGACATGCGGCGGCCGCGCATTGCCGACAAAGCGACTTTCCTGGTGGAAGGTGGCCATCTGCACGGGAACCGGAACGCCCCAGCGGCGTTCGGTCTGTTCCATAGCCCTGAAATACTGCGGCCTCTCATTGGCCAGAAGACACGCGTTGTCCAGATTGCGCGGGGCGCTGAAGCTGCCGCCGCCACACGCGGCGAGGAATCCGGCCGCGATGACAAGGAGGAAATAGGGTTTCATTTTTTCTGCCTGCTCGATGGCCGTTTTCGGCCTTGCGAACAGTATACGCCAGAAAACGCCTCAAGAAAACCTGCCTGCGGGCACGGGTGACCTTTCCCCTCGAAATCGTGATCGCATGGCTGCGGACCCAGCTGCACATCCTTGCGGCAGATCGACTGTCGGCCCTGTTTCCACAGTCTGTTTCCCGCGAATCGCAGTGCTGTCCATGGACAAGAACCCCACGCGGACGTTAGCAGTGACTGAGGGGCTTATGATAATGTTGAAGACTCACGCGAAATACAATCTCGGTCAGGTGGTGCGCCACAAGAAGCACCCGTTCCGCGGTGTCGTGTTCGACATCGACGCGGAGTTCTCGAACACCGACGAATGGTATGACGCGATCCCGGAGGGTGCACGCCCGCGCAAGGGTCAGCCGTTCTACCATCTCCTCGCCGAGAACGACCACACATATTACGTGGCCTATGTCTCGGAACAGAATCTGATCCCCGACGAAACCGGGGAGCCGGTGGATCATCCGGATCTGGGCGATCTCTTCGGAGAGTTCTGCGAAGGTCGCTATCCGCTGGAATTCCAGCTCAACTAGGTTCTGACGCGAGACTGGCCGCCAGACCGCAGCGCCCTCAGTAACCGAGGGCGCAGCCGTCCTTGCGCGGGTCCGATCCGCCTTCCAGCACACCATGGTCATGGATACGGATCGCCTGGGCGCCGCCGATCCCGGTCTCCGGGACCACGACGTCGTGCCCCATCTCCGCCAGGTCCCGGCGCACGGTGTCCGAGTAGCCCTTTTCCACCTTCATCGGCCCGTATTCGGTGAAGCAGCGCGGCGCGTCGATCGCCGCCTGCGGGTCGAGCCCGAAATCGACGATATTGGTGACCATCCGCGCGTGGCCGGTGGACTGGTACTGCCCGCCCATGACGCCGAAGGGCATGACGACCTTGCCGTTCTGGCGCAGCATCGCGGGGATGATCGTGTGCATCGGCCGCTTGCCGCCGCCCGCCTCGTTCGGGTGCCCCTCGTCGAGGCGGAACCCCGCGCCGCGATTGTGGAACAGGATGCCGAACCTGTCCGACGCCACGCCCGAGCCGAAATCCTTGAAGATCGAATAGATGATCGACACCGCCATGCGGTCGCGATCCACCACCGTCAGATACACGGTTTCCTTGTGCGGGCTTTCGGTGGGATGCGGCGGGCAGGGCATGGCACGTGTCGGGTCGATCCGTGCGGCCAGCGCCTTGCCGGTGGCGGGGTCCAGCATCTCCTGCAAGCCCGTGACGTGGTCGGCATCGCCCATGATCCGGTCCCGCGTGGCATAGGCGAGCTTGGTCGCCTCGGCCTCGATATGGGCGCGGAGCGTGGCCCAGGGGTCCATCGCGGCGATGTCGAACTCCGCCAGGATGTGGTTCAGCAGGATCGCCGTTGCGCCCTGACCGTTCGGCGGATGCTCCACCAGTTCGACGCCCTTGTAAAAACCGCTGACGGGCGTGGTGTAGTCCGGCCGGTTTCCCGCGAAATCATCCGCCGTGTGCACGCCACCGATGGCCTGCAGCGATGCGACCATGTCCTCTGCCACCTCGCCCTCGTAGAAGCCGGCGCGCCCCTCGGCCGCGATCTTGCGCAGCACCTCGGCCTGGCGCGGCTGTCGGAACAGCTGACCCGGGCAGGGAGGTTCGCCGTCGATCAGGTAGTAGTCGCGCGCCCGCCCGCCGAGATTGCCGTGGTGGTTCTTCCAGTCGAAGGCGGCGCGCGGCGCGACCGGAACGCCGGCCTCGGCATAGTGGATGACAGGCGCGAGCACCGCGTCGAGGCCCAGTTTCCCGTGATCCTCCGACAGGCGGCAGAACGCGTCCACCGCACCCGGTACCGTGACGGGTTCGGGCGCGCCGAAAAGCGGCATGTGGCTATGGCCGGCAGCCCGCATCCCGGCCGCGGACAGCGCGGCAGGCGCGCGCCCCGATCCGTTGAGCGCGATGATCTCCTCGCTTCCGGCGGGCTTGATCAACGCGAAGCAATCGCCGCCGATCCCGGTCATCGCGGGTTCGCAAAGGCCCAGCAGAACGCTTCCCGCAATCGCGGCGTCCACGGCATTGCCGCCCGCCTGAAGGATATCGACCGCGACTTTCGCCGCCAAAGGGTGCGACGTCGCGCACATGCCGTTCTCCGCGTAGAGCGCGGACCGGCCCGGATGATGGAAATCGCGCATTCTGTCCCTCCGCTCGGATACCCGACGCGCAAACTACGGGTCCTGACGCCGACGGCAAGGGCGTGTTTCACGGTCGTGTTGGGAAGGGGCTGGGGCAAAGACCTCGACGTCGCGCACTGGGTGGGGGCTTGATACACGCGACGCCGAGGGAAGCCTCTGCAGCTACGCCAACAGATATCGCAACGATTCGCGGCGGAGATTGGTGCGCAATATGGCATTTCCTTGTTCTGCCGGCAGAAATTGGCGGAAGGGTCTGTCCCCCAGGGCCGCCATCGTTGCGGCTGTGCCGTGGGGCGGTCGCCATCGGTCAGGAGATCGTGAAGCAAAGCCGGTTCCAGCCGCCACGCCGGTGGTAGGTCAGATCGTCGGTCAGGCGGCGCAGCAGGGCCCAGCCGAACCCCCCCTCGGGCCATTTCTCGTGGGCGACCGGGTCCGTGGCGGGCAGGCTGCCCCCGGGCAGGGTGTCCCCGGGCAGCGGCGTGCCCCGATCCTCGATCCGGCAGCGCAGGCAAAGGGCGCTCGCCTCGAGATCGACCAGCACCGGAAGGCCGCTTCGACCCCCATAGGCATGTTCCTCGATGTTGTTGAGCGCTTCGGCCAGCGCGATGGTCGCGTCCTCCACCTTGTCGGAGGGAAGGCCCTGCAGCGCCAGGAACGCCGCCACGTCCCGCAAGATGCCCCGGACCGCACCGTTTCCCGAGGAGAAGCGCAGCACCGCACGCCCCTCGGACGGGGTTTCCATGGCGTATACGTTGTCCCCGGTCACCGCGGTCCTAGGCCCTTTGCCTGTCGTTCATGTCCGAAAGGAAGGCTTCCGCGTCCGCGTAGATGGGAAAGACCCGGTCCATATGCGTCAGGCGCAGAACCTTTTCGACGGCGGGCTGGAGGCCGGCAAGGGCAAGGCTGTGGTGCTTGCCCAGCAGCTTGCGCGCGGCGACGACGGCGCCAAGCCCGCTGGAATCGAGAAACTCCACCTCCGTCAGATCCAGCAGGACGGTCCTGTCGGCCGCAGATCCGGGCGGACCCGGCGCGTCGCGATCCAGCTGTCCGGTGATGTCCGAGAAACGATCCTTGAACTGGATTGCGACGGCGGCATCGATCCGCTGCACATGCGCGCGTACGACGCCCACGCCGTCGACGGTTTCAAACGACAAGTTCACGACTGCACTCCGACCATTTGCTCTGCTATCAGGTTAGACGCCGAGTCTTTCCAATTCGTGGACGCAAGCAGGGCCAGAGGGAGGTGCAGATCATGGAGACAGTCGTCATCGCGGGGGCCTCTCGCACGCCCATGGGCGGCTTCCAGGGAGACCTGTCGCCCCTCAGCGCCGCGGAGCTCGGCGGCGCCGCGATATCCGCCGCGCTCGACGGCGCCGGCACGCCTTCCGTTGACGAGGTCCTGATGGGTTGCGTCCTGCCTGCAGGCCAGGGACAGGCCCCCGCGCGGCAGGCGGGTTTCCTTGCCGGCCTTGGCGATGACGTCCCGGCCACGACGCTCAACAAGATGTGCGGCTCGGGCATGAAGGCGGCGATGATCGCCTGGGACAGGCTGGCTCTGGGTCAGGCCGACGTGATCGTGGCAGGCGGCATGGAAAGCATGACGAACGCCCCCTACCTGCTGCCCTCCATGCGCGGCGGCGCACGGATCGGGCATCAGAAGACCTACGATCACATGTTTCTCGACGGGCTCGAGGACGCCTACGACAAGGGTCGCCTGATGGGCACCTTCGCCGAGGATTGCGCCGAGGCGTTCCAGTTCACCCGCGACCAGCAGGATGACTACGCGCTGGGCTCGCTCTCCAACGCGCTGGCCGCAATCGAAAGCGGCGCCTTCGCGGCCGAGGTGGCACCCGTCACGGTCCGCTCCCGCAAGGGCGAGGCGCGGATCGACACCGACGAGCAACCCGGAAAGGCGCGCCCCGAAAAGATCCCGCAGCTCAAGCCCGCCTTCCGCGAGGGCGGCACGGTCACGGCGGCCAATTCATCGTCGATCTCGGATGGCGCGGCAGCACTCGTCCTCGCCCGCGCCGGGGCCGCCGACGCGCAGGGCCTCGACATCCGCGCCCGCATCCTCGGCCATGCCTCCCATGCGCAGGCCCCGTCGCAGTTTCCGACCGCCCCGGTCCCGGCCGCGCGCAAGCTTCTGGATCGCATCGGCTGGACCATCGACGATGTCGACCTCTGGGAGGTCAACGAGGCCTTCGCCGTCGTCCCCATGGCCTTCATGCGCGAACTGGGCGTGCCCCGTGAGAAGATGAACGTGAATGGCGGCGCCTGCGCGCTGGGCCACCCGATCGGCGCGTCCGGCGCGCGGATCATGGTGACGCTGCTCCACGCGCTCGAGGCGCGCGGCCTGAGCCGCGGTGTCGCGGCCATCTGCATCGGCGGCGGCGAAGGCACCGCCATCGCCATCGAGCGGACCTGATCCCTTCATCTTTCCAAAAATACGCAATCCGCCACCAGCCAAAGGCGCATCCATGCAGGTCGACTACCCCACGCTCGCCAAGACCATCGCCGCGCTGACGGAGGGCGAAACCGACGCCGTCGCCCTCATGGCCACGCTCGCCTGCGAGATCCATCACGCCGACGACCGGTTCGACTGGACAGGCTTCTATCGCGTCACGGAACCGGGACTGCTCAAGATCGGGCCCTACCAGGGCGGGCATGGCTGTCTCGTGATCCCCTTCGACCGGGGTGTCTGCGGCGCCGCCGCGCGGACCGGAGAGACGCAGCTCGTCCCGGACGTGGACGCCTTCCCCGGCCATATCGCCTGCGCCTCCTCGACCCGGTCGGAACTGGTGATCCCGGTGCGGGACGGGTCCGGCGCGGTGATCGCGGTGCTCGATATCGACAGCGACCGGCCCGATGCCTTCACGCGGGAAGATGCAAGGCAGCTCGAGGCGATTCTCCAGGCGACCTTCGCGGCTCAGCCCGTCAGCGCCGAGACATGGCCCTCGCGGATCACGCCCGGGTCATAGGCCTTGCGGCCGAAGACCTCGCGTACCATCGGCTCGAAATGCTCAAGCGGCCGGCTGTCGTAATCCGGGTCGAAGCTCGACTGGTCCCAGCGTTCGCAGAACTCCGCGCAGCTGTCGAAACAGGGATGGTCGCGGAACCTGTCGCGCGCGTTGCGGTCCCAGCCATAATGATGCGCGTAGTAGAGCATCTGGAAGATCCCGTGATGCTCCACCACCCATGCCACGTCCCAGCGCACGAAGGGGCGGAGGACTTCCGCCGACATCCGGTCATGGTTCTGCGGCGCCAGCCCGTCGCCGATGTCGTGCAGCAGGGCCGCCACGATCCAGTCGATATCCGCGCCGTCCCGTTCCGCCCGCGTGGCCGATTGCAGCCCGTGTTCCGCCCGCGTGATCCGGTAGCCTTCCAGCGTCACAAGCTCCTGCCGCCGAAGCTCCTCCAGCACGCGATCGGCGGTCAGAGCAAGGAACGGCTTCTCCAGCTGATGGAGCAGCTCGTACTCCTCCTTAGTGCCGTCCTTCATCTGGGTGAAACTGACCGTCTCGCTCATGGTGTGGTCCCCGGGCCGTGTTGATGCTTGGGGCAGTCTAACACGTTCAGGCCCCATGTCGCCCCGCCGGGCGGCGCGCGACGGTCTCAGGTCGCCGCGATGTCGATCGCCGCGCCAGCCTGCCAACGCGCGAACTCGGCATCCAGACCGGCGAGACTCAGCGCGCCGGGTCCAGCGCCATGCGCCGCGATCACGGCCATCAGGTCGGTCAGGAACGCGTTCAGCGGCGCCTCCATCCCGTGCATCCGCGCCAGCCACGCGATTTCCCCGTTGAGATAATCGGTCTCCACGCGTCCGGTGCTGCGAACGAGGCTCTGCGACGTGGACCCGCCGAAGCGTTCCTCGCCGGGGATCTCGCCCATCTGCATCAGCTCCTTCCGGCGGGGCATGTCCATGCCAACATCGTCCCACGCCAGACCGGCGGCCCCAAGCACGCCCTCCGCCTCGGCCCGGACCTTTTCGGGCCAGTCGCCGCGTTCCGTGCCGCGCCCCAGCGAAGCCTCCAGCGCGTTGCCGAGGTTCAGCAGAAGCTTGCCGCGCTTGCTTGCCATCACGTCATCATGGACGAAGCCCGCCATGCCGCTTTCGCCGAAGGCCCGGGCCAGCGCCGCATCGGCCGCATCGTGACCGGACGGAAAGCGCCCGATATCGAACAGTCCCAGTTTCGGTGTGCCGTGACAGACGACGACGCCCGGCACGGTATAGGTGGCCGGCATCATCACCGTGACGCCATGCACGTTCGAAAACAGGCGCAGCGCCATCGGCTCGTTCGCGATGCCGTTCTGAAGGCAGAAGATCGGCTGCTCCCGCACGCCCGCTGCGCGCAGCGCCCGCAACGCATCGCCCGTGTCCTGCGATTTCATCGTCAGGCAGATCATGTCGTCCGGCCGGAAATCGATCTCGTCCGGATGGCCCACGACCGGCACCCGCACGGTCACGTCACCGCCCGGGTGGCGCAGTGTCATCGGTGCGTCTTTCAGCGCCTCCAGCATCCCGCCCCGGGCGATGCCCAGAACGTCGCGGCCGGCCTCGGCCAGCGCGGCGGCGATCGTGCCGCCGACCGCGCCGATACCGTGAACGATGATCCGCATCAGTAGCGGTAGTGTTCAGGCTTGAACGGCCCGTCCTGCGGCACGCCGATATAGTCGGCCTGTTCCTTGTCGAGCGGCGTCAGCTTGGCGCCGATCTTGGCCAGATGCAGCCGCGCCACCTTTTCGTCGAGCTTCTTGGGCAGGACGTAGACCTTGTTCTCGTACTGCTCGCCCTTGGACCAGAGCTCGATCTGCGCCAGCACCTGATTGGTGAAGGAGGCCGACATCACGAAGGACGGATGCCCCGTGGCGTTGCCGAGGTTCAGCAAACGCCCCTCGGACAGAAGGATGATCCGGTTGCCCGAGGGCATCTCGATCATGTCCACCTGTTCCTTGATGTTGGTCCACTTGTGGTTCTTCAGCGCGGCGACCTGGATCTCGTTGTCGAAATGGCCGATGTTGCCGACGATCGCCATGTCCTTCATCTCGCGCATGTGCTCGATGCGGATCACGTCCTTGTTGCCGGTCGTGGTGATGAAGATGTCCGCGTCGAGGTTTTCCTCCAGCAGCACCACCTCGAACCCGTCCATCGCCGCCTGCAGCGCGCAGATCGGATCGGCCTCGGTCACCTTGACGCGCGCACCCGCGCCGCGGAGCGACGCGGCCGACCCCTTGCCCACGTCGCCATAGCCGCAGACCACCGCGACCTTGCCGGCCATCATCGTGTCGGTGGCCCGCCGGATACCGTCCACGAGGCTTTCCTTGCAGCCGTACTTGTTGTCGAACTTCGACTTGGTGACGCTGTCGTTCACATTGATCGCCGGGAAGGGCAGCTGACCATCGCGCATCAGCTGGTACAGGCGGTTCACACCGGTCGTCGTCTCTTCCGACACGCCCTTGATCTGCGCCTTGATCCTGGTGAACCAGCCGGGGCTTTCGGCCATCCGCTTCTGGATCTGCGCCTTGATGACCTCCTCTTCCTCGGATTGCGGGACGGGGATGATCTCCTCGCCCGCTTCGGCCCGTGCGCCCAGCAGGACGTAAAGCGTCGCGTCGCCCCCATCGTCGAGGATCATGTTCGGTCCGTCGGCGAACATGAAGGACTTGTCGAGGTAATCCCAATGCTCTTCCAGCGTCTGGCCCTTGATGGCGAAGACGGGGATGCCGGCCTTGGCGATGGCGGCGGCCGCGTGATCCTGCGTCGAGAAGATGTTGCACGACGCCCAGCGCACATCCGCGCCCAGCGCGGCGAGCGTCTCGATCAGCACCGCCGTCTGGATCGTCATGTGCAGGGAACCGACGATGCGCGCGCCCGTCAGCGGCTTCTCCGCGCCATATTCCTCACGGAGCGCCATCAGACCCGGCATTTCGGTTTCGGCGATGTCGAGTTCCTTACGGCCGAACTCGGCAAGTGAGATGTCTTTGACGATATAATCGGTCACGAGGCTCAGTCCTTGCAGGTGATCAAAGGTTTTCCGGCCACTTAGCACCGGGGCCCCGATGCGGCAATGCCGCATGGCAAACGGGGTTGATGGCCGGAAGGATTTCCACGTCCTTTATGTGTGCAAGGGCGGCCCCTTCATCCTGGAAGAAAACTCCGGGGGCTTGGGGGCTGGCCCCCAATCCGGCAGATGCTACAAGGCGGCACGGTCCCAATACCGGAGCCATGCCCCGTGCCCAAAGCCCCGCCCCGCGCCTGGCAGCGGATGCTGTCGGGTCGACGCCTCGACCTGCTCGATCCCACGCCTGTGGATATCGAGATCGAGGATATCGCCCATGGGCTTGCCTTCGTCGCCCGCTGGAACGGCCAGACGCGCGGCGATTATCCCTATTCGGTTGCCGAGCACTCGCTTCTGGTCGAGGACATCCACACCCGACTGCACCCTCAGACGCCGGTGAAATGGCGGCTCGCGGCGCTTTTGCACGATGCGCCGGAATACGTGATCGGCGACATGATCTCGCCGGTGAAGGCGGCCGTGGGACCGGGCTATGGCGAGCTTGACGCGCGGCTTGCCGCGGCGATCCATCTGCGCTTCGGTCTGCCCGCCATCCTGCCCAAACCGGTGAAACAGGCGATCAAGAAGGCCGACCGTGTCTCGGCCTGGCTGGAGGCCGTGCAGATCGCCGGTTTCGCCGAGGCCGAGGCGGACCGGTTCTTCGGTCGTCCCGACGCCGCGCTGATCGACGGCCTGACCCTGCGCCTGCGCCCCCCGGCCGAGGTGCGCGCGGCCTTCACCGCGCGCCACGCGGCGCTTCTGGCCGACCTGTGAGCGGCGTCACGATCCGTCGCGCCGGCCCCGCCGATGCCCGCGACATCGCCGCCATGCTGTCCACGGTCCTCGCCTCCGCCGATACGTCGGCGATCCTAGGTCCCGTGGAAGCCGAGACGATCCGCGGGTGGATGGCCGCCGCCCCGGCGCGGTCGCGCTGGCTGGTCGCCGAAGGCGAGGCGGGGGAGATCCTCGGCCTGCAATGGATCGAACCGCATGCAGGGCTGCCCGACGAGGCCGCCAACATCGCGACATTCGTCCTGCCGGGCCGTCAGCAGCTTGGCATCGGCTCGGCCCTGTTCGCGGCGACCGAACGGGCCGCGCGCGACGTCGGCTATGTCTGGATCAACGCCACGATCCGCGCCGACAACGAGGGCGGGCTCGTCTACTATCAGTCGCGCGGGTTCCGGGTATGGACGCGCGAGACCGGGGTCGAGATCGCGCCGGGGCGGGTCGTCGACCGCATCTGCAAGCGGTTCGACCTCGACTAGAACGCTACCGGAAGAAACAGGTGGCGCCCGACCACATCAGCAGGATCGCGTTTTCGGTTTCGTCCAGAAGCCCGCTGACGGGACCGATGTTGAACTCGTTGCCGAGCGTCGTGACCTGAAAGCTGACCTGCGGCATCTCGGTCCGGGCCTGACCGGGGATGAAGCCGCCATCGACCGGTAGCGTCGGGTCAGACGACACCCAGCCCCGGAAATCCTCGTCGATGAAGTTGAGCGACAGGCCGCCGTCCCACCGCGCGATGGTCATCGGACCCGCGCCGCATTCCTCGACCGTCGTGATCTCGACGGGTCCTTCCCGCAACAGCCGCGAGACCGTGTCGATCACGCCCACCTGCGCGCGGCCGAAATCGATGCTGAGCCGCGAGATCGTGGGATCGATCCCGGTGCCGGTCAGCGTGAAGGGCGGCAGTTCCGGCTCCTCGGGCGTGGTCACGCAAGCCGACAGCACGAGAGCGGAGACGATGAGGGCGGCAACGTGGCGCATCTGTATCGGATCGCTACCGGGGGCTGCGCTTGGCGAGGATGCGCTGAAGCGTCCGGCGGTGCATGTTCAGGCGCCGCGCGGTTTCGCTGACGTTGCGGTCGCACAGCTCGTAGACCCTCTGGATATGTTCCCAGCGCACGCGGTCGGCCGACATCGGGTTTTCCGGCGGCGGCGGCATCTCTTCTTCCTCGGCGAGAAGGGCGGCGGTGATGTCGTTGGCATCCGCCGGTTTCGACAGGTAATCCGTCGCGCCGATCTTGACCGCGGCGACGGCCGTGGCGATCGCGCCATAGCCCGTCAGCACCACGATGCGGCTGTCCGGCCGCTTTTCGCGCAGGGTTTCCACAACGTCGAGACCGTTGCCGTCCTCCAGCCGCAGATCGACGACGGCATAGGCGGGTGGCCGCGCGGTGGCGATGGCCTTTCCCGCGGCCACGGAACTTGCCGCCTCGACCGCGAAACCGCGTTTTTCCATGGCCCTTTCGAGCCGGCGCAGGAACGGCTCGTCATCGTCCACCAGCAAGAGCGACTTGTCCGGTCCGATGTCCCTCAGGGTGCGTTCTTGGCTCACGCGGCAATTCCTCCGGTCGTTTGATCCACTTATAGGGCAGTGGAGAGGATGGTCAATTTGTCGCGTATAGGTTGAGCGCGCAGGATTTGTCCACGCAGGAACCGAATTCGCCGGGCGTGTGGCGGTCAGGACCCGTTGGCGGCGGCCTCGACGAAACAGGCGGTGGTCTCGGCCATTTCCGCCGGAGTGACCTCGCGGTTGAAGAACTCCACGAACCCGTGTTCCGGCAGGACGAGATAGGAAAACGCCGAATGATCCACGAGGTAATAGGGGTCATCCCCCTCGCGGTTGATGCGGTAATAGACCCGATAGGCGCGCGCCGCCGCGTCGGTCTGCTCCGGCGTGCCGGTGAGGCCCAGCATGCGCGGATGCACGTTCGCCGTGAAATCGTCCATCACCTCGGGCGTGTCGCGCTCGGGATCGACGGTGATCATCACGGGCTGCACCATGACGCCCTGGTCCTCCAGCATGGCCACGGCCTCGGCGTTGCGCACCGTGTCGAGAGGGCAGACATCGGGGCAGAAGGTGTAGCCGAAATAGAGGAGGCTCGGCATCGTGACGACATCCTGATCGGTCACCGTTTCGCCCGTCTCGGACACCAGCGTGAAGGGTCCGCCGATCTCCGCCGTGCCGCCGGCGACGGACGTGGACCGGCATTGCGCGAACACGTCATCCGACGCGCCCCGCTGGCCCAGCCAGACCGCGACGCCAACCCCGGCGACGAGCACGCCGATCAAGGCGACGGATGCGAGTGCGTAGATGCGTGTCACGGCACGGAACCCCGATTTGGAAAACGTTCAGACGTTGAATACCTAAGGCCTTGCACCTATCAATTCACGATCCAGCAACTGCGACGGAACGCCCCTGATGGCCGGAGTGACGAATCCAGCGCTCGACCTCGTCAGTCACGACACCCGCAGTGACTGGGTCCGACTGCGCACGCTGCTGGTGCTGCGCTGGCTCGCCATTCTGGGGCAGACGGTCACGGTCGTCACCGCCAGCTTCTATCTCGGCCTTCGGGTCGAGCTGGGCCTGTGTTTCCTCGCCATCGGCGCGTCGGTCATCTCGAACCTGATCGCGATGTCGATCTTTCCGGAAAACCAGCGACTGAGCGACCGCGACGCGATGCTGACGCTTCTGTTCGACCTTGCGCAGCTGTCGTTCCTTCTGTTCCTGACCGGTGGGCTGAACAACCCGTTCGCGCTGCTGATCCTCGCGCCGGTCACCATCTCGGCCACGGCTCTGACGATGCGCTCGACCACGATCCTCGGCTCGCTGGCTATCGTTCTGATCTCGCTTCTGGCCTATTTTCACGTGCCCCTCACGCTGACCACGGGCGAGGTCCTGCAGCTTCCCGACCTGTTCATCCTCGGATTCTGGACCGCCATCGCCATCGGGATCATCTTCCTGTCGGCCTATGCCCGCCGCATCACCTCGGAAAGCCATTCGATGAGCCAGGCGCTTCTGGCCACGCAGATGGCGCTCGCGCGGGAGCAGAAGCTGACCGACCTTGGTGGCGTGGTGGCGGCCGCGGCGCATGAACTGGGCACGCCTCTCGCCACGATCAAGCTCGTGTCGACGGAACTGGTCGAGGAGCTGGAGGGCCAGCCGCAGCTGGCCGAAGACGCGAAACTGATCAGCAGCCAGGCGGACAGGTGTCGGGATATCCTGCGGTCGATGGGGCGGGCGGGGAAGGACGACCTGCACATGCGCTCCGCCCCGCTGGGGGCCGTCGTGCGCGAGGCGGCGGAGCCCCACGCCGACCGGGGTGTCGAGATCGTCATGGATTTCGCCGCCGGTCCCGGCGCGCCGGAGGGTCAGCCGATCATATGGCGCAAGCCCGAGATCATCCACGGGCTGCGCAACCTCGTGCAGAACGCGGTCGATTTCGCGGAGGGCTGGGTCTGGATCGACGGCACATGGGGCGATGGCAAGATCCGGCTCGTGATCACCGACGACGGGCCCGGCTATCCCACCGACCTTCTGGGCAGGCTGGGCGACCCGTTCCTTCGGCGGCGCGCTCGCGTCACCGACAGCAGCCGGCCGGGCTATGAAGGGATGGGGCTTGGCCTGTTCATCGCCAAGACGTTGCTGGAACGCTCGGGCGCCGAGATCGCCTTCGTCAATGCGACCGATCCTTTCCTCGGCCGCGAGGACATGGGCGCGCGCGCCGGCGCCCAGGTGGAGGTGACATGGCCCCATGACGCCATCGGCCTTCTGGAGGACGAGGCTGCGGGCCCCTTGGGTGAGAACCAGCCCATCGCCATCTGAGCGCTCCGACGCGGCGGCGCAGCGCCTCTGGGTTTAACCATCCGTTAACGTTTCTTCCGGCATCGTCGGGAGGGGGCAAAGCGCGCGCCTAGTCAAAGGATGGCCATGACCTTTCCGGAGGGCCTTCTCTATCTTCTGTTCGCCGCGATCAGCCTGCTGTCGGCGGCTGCGGCCGTGGTACTGACGGGTTTCATCCAGAACGCGATCCGGCGGCGGTCCCGCGCGGACATGCCCGAGACCCGGCAGGACACACAGGCGGCCGGTCGCGCCCCGCCTGTCGGCGCGCCGATCCGTTACGCCTTCGCCGACGGGCGGCTCCTGTCCGAGGTGCGTGAGGACGACCCGTTCCTTGCCCCGGATACCGACCGGGAATACGCGCCGACCGCGCTGAGCGAGGCGATGGCGACGCTGCATCCCGATCTGCCGGACCGGATCGCCGACCTGATGGCGCGGGGCGAGCCCTTCCGGGTGATCGGCTACCTCGGGTCCGACGCCCTGTCGGTCGCGGGACAGGTCGACCGGGACCACCTGGCCGTGACCGTCGCGCCGGCCATCGAGGGCGAGGGCCGGTCCCTCGACCTCGTCGACCGCCAGATGCAACGGCTGCGCCGCGCGCTCTGCCTGTCGGCGGACGCCCAGTGGACCGAGGCCGCGGACGGGCGCGTGACATGGTGCAACGACGCCTATCTCATGCTTGCCGCCGAGATCGGCGGCGTGGCGCCGGATCACGTGCGCTGGCCGCCGTCACGCCTGTTCGGCGAACAGCTGGACCCGCCTCCGATAGACGGAAACCAGCGGCGCTGTCACCTCAAGCGGCAAGACCTCGGAACAATCCACTGGTTCGAGGTCACCGCGCTGCGTCTCGAGGGGGGCGACATCCTGTTCAGCGCGCGGCCGATCGACCGGCTCGTGACGGCGGAAACCTCGCTGCGGGACTTCGTGCAGACGCTCTCCAAGACCTTTGCCACCCTGCCCGTGGGCCTGGTGGTGTTCGACCGCAAGCGCGAGCTTGTCCTGTTCAACCCGGCGCTTGTGTCGGTCTCGACCCTCGATCCCGGTTTCCTGTCGCGCCGCCCCACCCTGCGCGCGTTCCTCGACCAGCTCCGCGAGGTGCAGCGCATGCCCGAGCCGCGCGACTATCGATCCTGGCGGGAGGAAATCGCGCTCCTCGAACAGGGGGCGGAGGCGGACCGCTATCACGAGATCTGGACACTGCCGAGCGGTGAGACGCTCCGCGTGACGGGCCGGCCGCATCCCAACGGCGCGATTGCCTTCGTGTTCGAGGATATCAGCCAGGAAGTGTCGCTGACACGGCGGTTCCGCACCGATCTCGACCTCGATCTCTGCATTCTCGACGACCTGCCTGCGGGGCTGATCGTGTTCGACCGGGACGGGGATGTCCTGCGCACGAACGCCGCCTACCGTGCGATGCTGCGCGCCCGCTTCGACGGTACCGTCGACACCCTGGCCGCCCTCGACAGGACGCAGGCCACGCTGACCGAGATGACGCAGGTCTGGCAGGAGGTCTTCCTGCCCTCAGGCCTCTGGGGCGAGATCCGGCAGTTCGTGCGCCACGAGACCGACCGCGCGGCATGGTCCGACGCGGCGACCGAAAGATCGGGCGCGCGGATGCATTGCCGCGTCGCGCCGCTCAGGGGCGGCAACACCGTCGTCTGGTTCCTTCCCGCCGATACCGGCTGGGGGGAGCTTCTGTCGGACGGGGCCTGGCCGGGCGAATCCGACAGCGGCTTGGTGGGGAATGCCGCTACGGCGGGCGCCGAACGCGGCGAAGGCGTCGCCTGAGGAGTTGCGGCCACGGCCCCCTGGGATAGAGTCGGGGGCATGGAGTTCGACGCGCACCTTCCGCCGGTCCCTGCCGCCACGTGGGACAGCCCGCCCGGCTGGGTGCGGCGGGCGGTTTTTCGTGCCGACACGCCGGGGACGACCGACGCGCTGGCGCGACGGCTTGCCGAAGCGACGGAACCCGGCGACACGCTTCTGCTGTCGGGCGAGCTTGGCGCGGGGAAAAGCCATTTCGCGCGCGCCTTCATCCGCCATGCGCTGGGCCCCGGATCGGCGGAAACCGACATCCCCTCGCCCTCCTTCACGCTGGTGCAGACCTACGAGACGGAGACGGGCGAGATCTGGCACGCGGACCTCTACCGCCTCGGCGGACCGGAGGAGAGCCTGGAACTGGGGCTGGACGAGGCGATGGTGACCGCGCGCTGCCTGATCGAATGGCCCGAACGCCTTGCGCCGGACTGGCCGGAGGCGGCGGTGATCCTGCGCTTCGAGGCCGAGCCGGACGACGACGATGCGCGCCTGATCGCGCTCTGGTCGAAAGCCGAGGGGCCGGCCGTGCGCCGCGTGCTCGCCGCATGGCCGGCGGGAGTGGACCAATGACGCGCGAAGCCGCCTTCCTCGACGGCGTGGGCTGGGCGGGGGCGCGTGTGGCGCCCATCCCCTCCGACGCCTCCGACCGCAGCTATCTCCGCCTGCACCGGGCCGATGGCGCCACGGCGATCCTGATGCAGGCGCCTGTCGCGACCTCGGACGCCGCCGCCCGCCAGTTCGCGGCGTTCCGGCGCGTGGCGGACTGGCTGCGCGGGCTCGGCCTCGCCGCGCCGACGGAGCTGGCTGCGGAGCCCGCGGCGGGTCTTCTGCTGCTGGAGGATCTCGGGGAGGTGCCGCTGTCGGCGCTGCTCGACCGGGGCGCGCCCGACGCGCGGGAAGCCTACGGCGCCGTCCTGTCCGTCCTGCTGCGACTGGCGGAGGAACCCGGCCCGGACTGGATGACGGGGCCGGACGCGACAGGCATGGCCGCGATGGTCGACCTGACCTTTTCGCTCCTGCCCGGATCGGAGGCGCTGGCGCAGGAGACGCGCGACGTGCTGGAGGAGCATCTCGGCGCGATCCGGGACAAGCGTTCCGTGTCGCTGCGCGACGTGCATGGCGACAACCTCATCTGGCGGCCCGACCGCACGGGACCGCTGCGCATCGGCCTTCTGGATTTCCAGGATGCGCTGGTCCTGCCCGAAGGCTACGACCTCGCCTCGCTCGTGGACGATCCGCGCCGGACCGTGCCCGAGGCATGGCGCGACGACCTGATCCGCGCCCATGCCGCCGCGCGTGGCCTGAGCGAGGCGGACATGTCCCGCCGGGTCGATCTGCTCTCGCTGCAACGCAACCTGCGCATCCTCGGCATCTTCCGGCGGCTGGCCACGGAACTGGGGCGTCCGGCCTATGCCCGGTTCCTGCCGCGCACCCGCACCCTCTTGCTGCGCAGCGCCGGCCACCCGGAGTTGCGCCGGCTGCGCCCGCTGGTGGCCGAACTGCTCGACCGGACGGCCCATTGGCAGGCGGAGGCGGCGTGAGCTTTCCCTGCCTGATCCTTGCCGCCGGTTTCGGGACCCGGATGGCGCCCCTGACGAACGACAGGCCCAAGGCGCTGATCGAGGTGGCGGGCCGGCCGCTCATCGCCCACGCGCTGGACGCGGCGCGGCAGGCCGGCGCCGGCCCCATCGCCGTCAACGGCCACTACCGGGCCGAGGCGCTGCACGCGTGGCTGACGGTTCACGCGAACGACGTGCAGTTCCTTCATGAGACCCCCGACATCCTCGACAGCGGCGGGGCGGTGAAGAACGCGCTCGGGGTTCTGGGCGACGGGCCGTTCTTTACCCTGAACGCGGATGCGGTCTGGTGCGACCCCTCCCCGCTGGATGCGCTCGCCCGCGCGTGGGACGCGGCGCGAATGGACGCGCTTCTGGCGCTGGTCCGCCGGGACGCGGCCATCGGGCGGCAGGGTGGCGGGGATTTCTCTCGCGATGACACCGGACGTCTCGTTTGGGACAAGGGGCCCGGGGGGCTTGTCTACGTGGGCGCGCAGATCATCACGACCGACCGGATCGCGGCCCATCCCGAGCGCGCGTTTTCGCTGGTCGAGACATGGAACGCCATGATGGCGGAGAGGCGGCTGTTCGGCCATGTGCATGACCGGCGCTGGGCCGATGTGGGCCACCCCGAAGGCATCGCGGCGGCGGAGGCGATGGTGGGCCATGACGCAGCTCTTTGAACCGGAAGCCGGGGGCGCGCCGCGCCTTTACGCAACGCCACTGGGCGTGGATTTCTGCGCCGCGCTGATCGAGGGGCTGGACGACCGTCTTTCCGGGCAGCCGCCCGAGGCCATCGCGCAGGTCGAGATCCTTGTCGCCAACGCGCGCATGCTGCGGCGGCTTCAGTCGCTTTATCTCGCGCGCGGGCCGGGGTTCCTGCCGCGCCTCAGGACCGTGGCGGGCCTGTCCGAGGCCTCCGATCTCGCCGGTCTGGAGCCCGCGATGCCGCCGCTCAGGCTGCGCCTGAAACTGGCCGATCTGGTGCGGCGGCTGATCGACCGCGACCCGGAGCTTGCGCCGCGCTCCGCCATCTACCCGCTGGCCGACAGCCTTGCCGACCTCATGGGCGAGATGTTCGAGGAACGGGTCACGCCCGAGGCGATCGCGGGGCTCGACATGGGCGCGCAATCGGGCCACTGGGCGCGCAGTCAGGCGGTGCTTGGCGTGGTCGAGGACTTCTTCGGCGCGGACGCCGCCCTGACGTCCGAGGCGCGTCAGGCGCGTCTCGTCGACCGGTTGACGCGGCAATGGGCGGACGCGCCGCCCGATCATCCCGTCGTGATCGCGGGCTCCACCGGATCGCGCGGGGCGACGGCACGGCTCATGGACGCGGTGTCGCGCCTGCCGCAGGGGGCGGTGATCCTGCCGGGGCTCGACCGGGACATGCCCGCAGAGGTCTGGGCGCAGCTGACCGAGGGGCGGCGCAGGCCCGGTCTGGGCGGTGAGGATCATCCGCAATACCGGTTGGCCCGCGTGGCCGGCGCGGCCGGTCTGTCGCCCGCCGCCATTCCCGACTGGGCCCCGTCCTTCACGCCCGCCAGCGCCGCGCGGAACCGGCTTGTCTCGCTGGCGCTGCGGCCGGCGCCGGTCACCGACCAGTGGCGCGAGGAGGGGCCGCGGCTCAAGGGCCTGTCCGAGGCGCTGCGGACTGTCACCTACCTGGAGGCGCCGAACCCGCAGACCGAGGCCACGGCGATCGCTTTGGGCCTTCGCGAAGCCGCCGAGAAGGGCACCCGCGCCGCGCTGGTAAGCCCCGACCGAAACCTCACACGGCAGGTCGCGGCCGCGCTGGACCGCTGGAACATCACCCCCGATGACAGCGCCGGCGAACCGCTGGGCCTGACCGCGCCGGGGCGGTTCCTGCGGATGGTGGCCGAGGCGCTGACCGGCCCGCTCACCTCCGAGGCGCTGGTGGCGCTCTTGTCCCATCCGCTCTGCCATAGCGGCGCGGATCGCGGCGATCACCTGCGGTTTGCCCGCGAGTTCGAGCTGAAGGCGTTGCGCGGCAAGGTCGCCAGTCCAACGCCCGCCGATCTGAACGCCTGGGCCGCCACGGTCTCGGCGGCGGACCGCGACAACGCGGCGGCCTGGGCGGACTGGGTGGCCGCGACGCTTCTCGGGCCGCGCGCACCGGGTCCGCTCTCCTTCGAGGCGCGCGTCACGGCTCATGTCGCGATGGCCGAGGCGCTTGCGGTCGGGCCGGGGCTGGCGGGGTCGGGCGCCCTTTACGAGAAGGATGCGGGCGCAGCGGCGCGCACGCTGATCGACGACCTGATATCCGAGGCATCGGTCGGCGGGCCCATGTCGGCGCGGGACTACGCCGATTTCTTCACCGCGCTCGCCGCCGACCGCGAGGCGCGTTCCGTCCTGCGCCCGCATGCGCTGATCCAGATCTGGGGCACGCTGGAGGCGCGTGTGCAGGGGGCGGAGCTTCTGATCCTCGCGGGTCTCAATGACGGCATCTGGCCCGCCGCGCCCGGCCCGGATCCGTGGTTGAACCGGTCGCTGCGCGATGCGGCGGGCCTGCGCCTGCCCGACCGGGTGATCGGCCTCTCGGCGCATGACTTCCAGCAGGCTGTCGCCGCGCCCGAGGTCTGGCTATGCCGCGCGCGGCGCGACGCCGAGACGGATACCGTGCCCTCGCGCTGGCTGAACCGCCTGACCAACCTGTTGAGCGGGGCGAGCGCGGAGTCCGAGCAGGCTCTTGCCGACATGAAGGCGCGGGGCGACCGCTGGGTCGTGATGGCCGAGGCGCTGATGCGCCCCGCTGAGGCCGCCACGCCCGCGCCGCGCCCGGCCCCCGCGCCGCCCGCCGCAGCCCGGCCCACGGAGATCAGCGTCACCGATGTGGAGGACCTCGTGCGCGACCCGTACAAGGTCTACGCACGCCGCGTCCTCGGGTTGCGCCCGCTCGACCCGCTCCGCCCGCAGCCGGATGCAGCACTTCGGGGGTCCGCGTTACACGAGATCCTCGACCGGTTCACGGCGGCCTTCCCCGATGCGCTGCCGGAGGGGGCGGAGGGCGTGCTTCTCGGCCTCGCCGACCACGTGCTTGCCGAACAGGCGCCGTGGCCCGCGGCGCGACGGCTCTGGCATGCGCGGCTTGCGCGGGTGGTGCCGTGGTTCCTGCGGACCGAAGGCGAACGCCGCGCCTTCGCCGCGCCATGGCTCCGCGAGGCCAAGGGCCGCTGGACCGTGCCCGGCTTGCCCCATGCCCGCGCCGTGACGCTGGTGGGCAAGGCCGACCGGATCGACTTGCTGTCCGACGGGCGCATCGCGATCTACGATTACAAGTCCGGCAAGCCCCCCACCCAGAAGGAGGAGCGGAGCTTTGCCAAGCAGCTCTGGCTCGAGGCCGCGATGGCCGCCGACGGGGCCTTCGGCGAGGCGGGGCCGCTGGAGACCGCGCGCATCACCTATATCGGGCTGGGCGCGAGCCCCGTGGTCGTGGCCCATGACCCGACCCGCGACCAGATCGAAACGCTGAAGGCCGAGTTCCGCCAGCTTCTGGCCCATTTCCTCGACCCGGAGACCGGTTTCCCGTCGCGCCGCGCGGTCAAGACCACGCGCTTTGCGGGCGATTACGACCAGCTCGCCCGCTATGGCGAATGGGACGAGACCGAGACCCCCCTGCGCCAGCCAGTCGGGGATCACGCGCCATGACCGGGACGATGAACGACGCCACACGCGCCCAGGTCGCGGCGGCCGCGCCCGACGTCTCCACATGGCTATCGGCCAATGCCGGGAGCGGCAAGACGCGGGTGCTGACGGATCGCGTCGCGCGGCTGCTTCTGGATGAGGTGCCGCCGGAGCGCATCCTGTGCCTGACCTACACCAAGGCCGCCGCGATGGAGATGCAGAACCGCCTGTTCGGGCGCTTGGGCAAATGGGCGATGACGCCCGAGGATGATCTGCGGAGCGCGCTCGCCGATGTGGGGGTCCCGGCCGAGCGGCTGACGCCGGATCTTCTGTCGCGAGCGCGCACGCTGTTCGCGCGCGCCATCGAGACGCCGGGCGGGCTCAAGATCCAGACGATCCACTCCTTCTGCGCCTCCGTCCTGCGCCGCTTTCCGCTGGAGGCCGGCGTCAGCCCGGGCTTCACCGAGATCGACGAACGCGTGCAGGGACGCCTGATTGCGGACCTTCTGGACGAGATGGCCGAGGACCCCGCCCGCAGCAGCGCCATCGACGCGGTCGTGCCCTATCTCGGCGACGAGGACGGCATCATGAAGCTTGCCCGCGACGTCGCCGGCAAGGCGGAGGCTTTCGCCCCGCCGCTGAACTGGGACGGTGTCTGCGCGGCGATTGGGATCGATCCGGGGCTGACGGAGGAAAACCTGATCGCCCGGACGCTTACCGGTGGCGAGGCGGACCTTTGCACAAAGCTGCTTCCCGGCCTGAATCCCGACTACTCGATGCACAAGACTGCCTGCCGCGTCCTTGCCGATTTCAACTGGGACACGCCATCGCTGGATGACATCGCCGGGTTGGAAGCCTCCTTTCTCGCGGCGCCGGATGCGAAAACGGCTCCTAACGCACCGAGGAAGCAGATCCTCGGCAACAAGGGCGTACTGGCGGCCATGGGTGACGATATCGATGCGCTGGAGGATTTCGCTTGCCGCCTCGCGGAAGCGCGCCCCCTGCGCACCGGTCTTCTGAACGCGCGCAAGACCCACGCGCTCCATGTCTTCGCCACGGCCTTCCTGCCCGCCTATGCCGCCGCCAAGACCGAACGCGGCTGGCTCGATTTCGACGACCTGATCGGGCGCACGCGGCAGCTGCTCCGCGCGCCGGATATCGCGCAATGGGTGTTGTTCCGGCTCGACGGCGGCATCGATCACATCCTCGTGGACGAGGCGCAGGACACCAGCCCCGCGCAATGGGACATCGTCAAGCGGCTGGCCGAGGATTTCGCGGCCGGCGAGGGCGCGCGGACGGACGTGAACCGGACGATCTTCGTCGTGGGGGACAAGAAACAGTCGATCTATTCCTTCCAGGGCGCCGATCCGGAAGGCTTCGACCGGATGCGCGATCATTTCGACGACCGGCTGAAGGGCGCGGGCCTGCCGTTGCAGGCGGCCGACCTGCTCTATTCCTTCCGCTCCGCGCGGCCGATCCTCGATCTCGTGGACACGGTCTGCGGGCCGGAACGGCCTACGCAGGTCGGCGGGAATCTGGAGCACAAGGCGTTTTTCGCGGAGCGGCCGGGGCGCGTGGACCTCTGGCCCGTGGTGCCGCCCGCCCCGGGGGGCGAGGACCTCGCCTGGTGCGATCCGCAGGACCTGTTGGGGGTCGATCACCACTATGCCGTGCTGGCCAAGACGCTGGCCGACCGCCTGCACGTCATGCTCCATGACGACCGCCCGGAGATCGTGACCGACAAGAGCCGGCGCCCGGTGGAGGCGGGCGACATCCTGATCCTCGTGCGCAGCCGGTCCCCGCTTTTCCGGCAGATCATCGCGGCGCTCAAGGCGCGCGGGCTGCCCATCGCCGGTGTCGACCGCAGCGCGCTGACCGCGCCTTTGGCGGCGCAGGACCTCCTGTCGCTGATGCGGTTCCTCGCCACGCCGGAGGACAGCCTTTCGCTTGCCGAAGTGCTCCGTTCGCCGATCGGTGGCTGGAGCGAGGATGACCTGTTCCGCCTGTCCCACGGCCGGAAAGGCTACCTCTGGGAGGCGCTCCGCAACCGCGCGGAGGAGCGTGTCGACTGGACCGAAACCCACGCCATGCTGCGCGATCTGCGCAACGAGGCGGAGTTCAAGCGGCCCTACGACCTGCTCGAACGGGCGCTGGTCCGCCACGATGCCCGTCGCCGCCTGATCGCGCGGCTCGGCGGCGAGGCCGAGGACGGGATCGACGCGATGCTGTCTCAGGCGCTGGCCTATGAGCGCATGGAGGTTCCGAGCCTCACCGGCTTCATCGGCTGGCTGGAAGCCGGCGAAGTCACGGTGAAGCGCGACCTCGCGCAGGCGAAGGGCCAGATCCGTGTGATGACCGTGCATGGCGCGAAGGGGCTGGAGGCGCCCGTCGTCATCCTGCCCGACACCGGCGTCGCGAGGGGCGGGGGGCGTGGCGCGCGGCTTGTCCGCGACGGCGACGGGCCCGTCTACTGGCCGACCTCGCGCGCGGAGGCGGCGGACCCCGTGCGTGCCGCGCTGGACGCGGCCGACGACCGCGACCGGGCCGAGCGCAACCGGCTGCTCTACGTGGCGCTGACCCGCGCCGAAAGCTGGCTGATCGTCGCCGCCGCCGGCAACCTGACCGACGATCCCGGGAAGCGAGCGGCGACATGGTACGGCGCGGTCGAGGCCGGCCTTCAGGATCTGGGGGCCGAACCGCTCCACGTGCCGGGGCTGGAGGGCGAGGGACTGAGGCTGCAGAGCGGCACCTTTGCCCATGCCGGGCCATCCGCGCAACGCCCTGCCTCCGAGGAACACGCGGCGGCGCTGCCCGAATGGGCCACGCAACCGGCGGCCCCCGTGCTGCGCGACACGCCGGCGCTGAGCCCCTCGGACCTTGGCGGCGACAAGGTTCTGCCCGGCGTCCCGGAGGCCGCGCTGGGGCGCGGTGCGCTCCGTCGCGGGCGGCTGGTCCACCTGATGCTGGAGCATCTGCCAAACGTGCCCCCGCCGGGCTGGCGCGATGCGGCCCCCCGGATCGCCGCGCTCGAGGCACCGGACGTTTCCGACCCCGAGCTGGCCGAGGTCCATGCCGAGGCGGAACGCGTCCTCACCGCGCCCCACCTTGCCCATGTCTTCGCGCCCGGCACGCTGGCCGAGGTCGCGCTTCATGCCGACAGCCCGGTGCTGGGCGGCACGGTGCTGGGCACGATCGACCGGCTGATCGTCGGGCAAGGGCGCGTGCTGGCCGTCGATTTCAAGACCAACGCGGAGGTGCCGGTCCGGCCCGAGGACGTGCCCGAGGGGCTGTTGCGCCAGATGGGGGCCTATGCCGAGATGCTGCGCGCCATCTATCCCGGGCGCGAGATCGCCACGGCGATCCTGTGGTCGCGAACGGCGACGCTCATGGAACTTCCCGACACGCTCGTGATGGAGGCGCTGGGCCGCGCGGCACCGTGATCCGCGCCGCCTTGACGAGGTCTGGGGGGGTCCATAGGTTCTGACCCCGACAGTTACCCCTGAGGAGGGCCAGCGAGATGGCAACCGTATCCGTTACCGACGCCACGTTCGACGCCGAAGTGCGCCAGTCCGACATTCCCGTCGTCGTCGACTTCTGGGCAGAGTGGTGCGGCCCCTGCAAGCAGATCGGCCCCGCGCTGGAGGAGCTTTCGGCGGAATACGACGGCCGCGTGAAGATCGTGAAGGTCAACGTGGACGAGAACCCGAACGCGCCCATGCAGCTGGGCGTGCGCGGCATCCCGGCGCTGTTCATGTTCAAGGGCGGCGAGGTCGTGTCCAACAAGGTCGGCGCGGCCCCCAAGGCAGCGCTTCAGAAGTGGATCGAAGAAGCCGTCTGACCCATCAGCGGCTTGCCGGTATCATGAACGGGGCGTCTCCGTCGCAGGGGCGCCCTTTCTTCATGGCGGAACCCGTGCGCCGGTCTCTGCGTTCGGTTGACGTTGTACACCAAAAAGGAGGGACACCATGCCTGCCAAGGACCCGATCAGCAGCGTCAGCCCGTCCACGGGACCCAGCTCCCCGGAGGTCACGGGCATTTACGACAGGGACACCGGTTCAATCCAGTATATCGTGGCCTGCCCGGAGACGAAAAAGGCCGCGCTGATCGACGTGGTGCTCGATTTCGACCCCGAGGCCGCGCGCACCCGCACAGACAGCGCGGAGCACATCCTCGACCTGGCGCAGCGCGCGGGCTACACGATCGAGTGGGTCCTCGACACCCATCCCCATGCCGATCACGTCATGGCCTCGTCGTGGCTGAAGCAGCACACCGGCGCCCCGAACGCGATCGGCGAGAAGGTGCACCAGATCGCCGATCTCTGGCGTGGCTACTACAACCTCCCCGATGCGTTCGATCCGGCGGCCGATTTCGACCACCTCTTCGCCGACGGCGACACGTTTTCCATCGGCAACCTCGACGTTCGCGTCCTGCTGTCGCCCGGCCACACGCTCGGGTCGATCAGCTACATCGTCGGGCAGGACGCGGCCTTCGTCCACGACACCTTCATGCAGCCCGACGTTGGGACGTCGCGGGCCGATTTCCCCGGCGGGACGGCCTCGGACCTTTACGACAGCCTCATGGCGATCCTCGACCTGCCCGGCGACACGAGGCTGTTCATCGGCCACGATTACGGGGCGTCCGGCCGCGACGGGCCGGCTTGGGAATCCACGGTGGCCGAACAGGCGCGGGACAACGCGCATATCGGTGGCGGCACCAGCAAGGAGGACTTCATCCGCCTGCGCGATGAGCGGGACGCGACGCTTCCCCTGCCGGACCGCATGCTGCACGCGCTGCAGATGAACCTGCGCGCGGGTCGTGCGCCCGCGCCCGAGGATGACGGCCACAGCTACCTCAAGATACCGATGAACCGTTTCTGAACACGCGCCGGACAACGCAAAAGGGGCGCCCGGATGGGGGCGCCCCTTTCTGGAGTGCGGGCCCGGGGGAGGATCCGGGCCGCGCTGCAAGCGTGACGTTCAGCCCTTGGTGAAGTCCGGATAGGCTTCCATCCCCAGTTCGGACACGTCGAGACCCTCGAGTTCCGCTTCTTCGGAGACCCGGATGCCCATGACGGCCTTGAGGATGAACCAGACGATCAGCGACAGCACGAAGGTGGTGCCGATGATGGCGACCATGCCCAGGATCTGCGTGCCGAGCGCCGCCTCGCCGTGGTAGCCACCGGTCAGGACCACCGCCAGCGTGCCCCAGATACCGGCGAAGCCGTGAACCGGGATGGCGCCGACGACGTCGTCGATCTTCAGCTTGTCGAGCATCGGAACCGTCAGGACCACGATCAGGCCGCCGATGGCGCCGATGATGAGCGCCAGGCCCAGCGACGGCGCCAGCGGCTCTGCCGTGATCGACACGAGGCCGGCCAGGGCGCCGTTCAGCACCATGGTCAGGTCGACCTTGCCGTAGAAGAGCTGCGTCAGGATCAGCGCCGAGACGGCGCCGGCGGCCGCGGCCATGTTGGTGTTGGAGAAGATGCGGCTGACGTCGGCGATATCGGCCGCCGAGCCCATGGCCAGCTGCGAACCGCCGTTGAAGCCGAACCAGCCGAGCCACAGGATGAACATGCCGAGCGTGGCAAGGGCAAGGTTGGAGCCCGGCATCGGGTTGACCTTGCCGTCCTTGTACTTGCCCAGACGCGGGCCGAGGACGATGGCACCGGCAAGCGCTGCCGCCGCACCACAGGCGTGAACGACCGTCGAGCCTGCGAAGTCCGAGAAGCCCGCTTCGGACAGCCAGCCGCCGCCCCACTGCCAGGAGGCCGTGAGCGGGTAGATGAAGCCCGTGAGCACGATCACGAAGATCAGGAAAGGCCAGAGCTTGATCCGTTCGGCAAGCGCACCCGACACGATCGACGCCGTGGCGGCGCAGAACATCAGCTGGAAGATGAAGTCTGACCCGGTCGAGGCGTAGCCCGCGTCATCGGCGGCTTCGAGGCCCATGTCGTTCAGATAGACGGGCTCCAGCACGCCCCAGGACGGGAAGAGACCCGAGAAGTAGCCTTCGATGGCCCAGTCGCCCAGCGGGTACATCAGGTTGTAGCCGACCAGCCAGTACATGATCGCAGCAAGCGAAAAGAGGCCGACGTTCTTGGTCATCTGCATGGTGACGTTCTTGGACCGCACGAGCCCGCCTTCGAGCATCGCGAAGCCCGCGGCCATGAAGAACACCAGGAAGCCGCCGATCAGGAACAGCAGGCTGTTGAACATCCAGACGAGTTCTTCGCTGACCGCAGGCGGCGCCTCGGCCTCCTGGGCGAAGCCCATCGTGGGCAGAAGCGCGGCTGTCGCCACGGCTGCCAGGGGAAGGAGATATGTCTTGTTCATGACGGATTGATCCTTTTCGTGGAAAGCCGCGCGTCAGAGCGCGTCGTCGTTGGTCTCGCCCGTCCGGACGCGCACGGCGCTTCCGACATCGAGAACGAAGATTTTGCCGTCACCGATCTTGTCGGTCTTGGCGGTGGTCTGGATGGTTTCGACCACCTGGTCGGCCATGCCGTCCGCCACGACGATTTCGAGTTTCACTTTCGGCACGAAATTCACGGCGTACTCGGCGCCACGGTAGATTTCGGTGTGACCGGACTGCGAGCCAAAGCCCTTGATCTCGGTCACCATCATGCCGCGCACGCCAATGGAGGTGAGCGCTTCGCGCACCTCCTCAAGCTTGAACGGCTTGATTGCTGCGATGATGAGTTTCACGTGTGTCACCCTTCCGGTTGCTGGTGTCCCCACCCCACTCCCGGCAGAAAGGCAAAGGCCGGGGGGGAACGTCACGCTGCTCAAGTCAGGCGTTGGACCGGTGAAGGGCAACGAACCGGCGCCTTTCAAAAAGGCCTCAGCCGGAAGATTGCAAAAATTTTGCGCAAAATTTGGCAAATGCCCGTTTTTTGAGCAAATCATATACTCGCGGTAAGGGCTTCCGCACTCCACAATCGACTCGATAATGCCTATGTTCCGGCAAAACGAGGCAGGCCCGCAAGGCGCCGGAAATGGGCGATCGTGATGAGTGGTTCAGGTCAGGGGCGCAGACCGCCCCCCCGCGGTAAGCGAACGCTGGTTGCGGACCGGCGCACGCCCCGTGCAGCGAAACCGAAAGCAGTTGCGTCGTCCAAGGCATCCGGCACGACGGCGGTGCGGCGCAGCCGCGCACCGGCGCGAAAGCGGCCGCGCGGGCCGGTCGGTTGGATCGCGGCGGCGTTCGGCTTCGTCCTGCGCGTCCTCTGGGGCCTGACATGGCGCGGCGGTGTCGCCGTCATCCTGATCATCGCGATGGCGACCGGTTATTACTACACGCAGCTTCCCGAGGTCTCGGCCGCCGTCGACACCCGCTCGCGCGGCTCGGTCACGATGCTCGACCGGGACGGCAACGTCTTTGCCTGGCGCGGCGACCAGTTCGGCGGCGTGATCGACCCCGACACGGCCAGTCCGCATCTCGTCAACGCCGTGGTGGCGACCGAGGACCGGCGCTTCTACCGCCATCTCGGCGTCAGCCCGCGCGGCATCGCGGGCGCCATCCGCATCAACCTGCGCGAGGGGCGCGGCCCGCTGGAAGGCCATGGCGGATCGACCATCACCCAGCAGGTCGCCAAGCTCATGTGCCTCGGTGTGCCCTACGATCCCGAGATCTGGGACACGGAAACCGCCTATGAGCAGGACTGCCGCCGCACGACGCTCTGGCGGAAGATACAGGAAATGCCCTTCGCTTTCGCGATGGAGCTGCGGTATTCCAAGGACGAGATCCTCACGATCTATCTCAACCGTGCCTATCTGGGAGCCGGGGCGCGCGGCTTCGAAGGGGCCGCGCAGCGCTATTTCGGTGTGTCAGCGACCGAGGTCGGGCCCGCGCAGGCCGCGATGCTGGGGGGCTTGCTGGTGGCGCCGTCCTATTACGCGCCGACCCGGAACCTCGAACGCGCGCAGCGCAGGGCGGCCACCGTCGTGAGCATGATGGCGCGGGAGGGTTACCTCACCGAAGCCGAGGCCGCGGCCGCCATCGAGAACCCCGCGACCCTGTCGGAGGCCGCCGACCAGAATGTCGGCGGCTATTTCGCCGACTGGATCATGGCCGAGGGGCCGGATTTCCTGACCAGCGACACCACCGAGGATGTCATCATCCGCACCACCTTCGACCCGGCCATGCAGGCCGCGGCCGAAGCCGCGCTGGACGAGGTTTTCGCCAACCAGGTGCGCGAGAGTTCGGAGGCGCAGGCCGCCATCGTGGTGATGAGCGCCGACGGCGCCGTCCGCGCCATGGTGGGCGGACGCGATACGCAGGGCGCGGGCCGGTTCAACCGAGCGACGCAGGCGATGCGGCAAACTGGATCGGCCTTCAAGCCCTTCGTATATGCCACGGCGCTCGATCTCGGTTCGCGGTTCGACGACATGATACTCGACGCGCCGCTGACCATCGACGTGCCGGGCTCGGGTCCCTATTCGCCCTCGAACTTTTCCGATGAGTTCTATGGCGAAGTGACTCTGACCGAGGCGTTGGCCCGGTCGCTGAACATCCCGGCGGTGCGCCTGTCCGAAACGGTGGGCCGCGACCTCGTGCGCACCGTTGCCTCGGAATTCGGGATCGAAAGCGACCTCGCGGACGGTCCGGCGCTTGCGCTGGGGGCCTCGGAATCGACCTTGCTTGAGATGACGGGGGCCTATTCCGGCATTCTCAACGGCGGCTCCGCCGTGCGGCCCTACGGGTTGCAGGAGGTACGGATCGTGGGCGACGACCGCCCGCTTCTGGAACAGCGGACGGGTCTGCGCGACCGGGTGATCTCGGAGAATGCGGCGCAACAGCTGACGTACATGATGCATCGTGCCGTCGCCACGGGCACCGCGCAGCGCGCCGCCCTGCCCGGGCGCGAGGTCGCCGGCAAGACCGGCACCACGCAGGCCGCGCGCGACGCGTGGTTCGTCGGCTTCACGGCGGATTACGTGGCCGGCGTCTGGATGGGGTATGACGACAATACGCCGCTGTCGGGCGTCACCGGCGGCGGACTGCCGGCCGAGATCTGGCGCCAGACGATGGCGCGCATTCACGAGGACCTGCCGCCCCGGCCCCTGCCGATGATCGACCCCGCGCAGGAGGCGCGCCCGCCTCAGGTGATCGAATACCTTCCCGGTGGCCAGCAGGTCGGAGGGCGTGAGCCCGATCCGGTGGAAAGCCTGCTGATGGACGTTCTGGGCAGCATCTTCGGCCAGAACTGAAATCGTCGTACCGGCTGGCCGGGCGGGCAGGGGGCTCTGCCCCCGGCCTTCGGCCTCCCCCGGAGGTTTTCTTCCAGGATGAAGGGGCCGGGTTGCGCGCTTTTTCAGCCCATGGATCTCAGGTCGGCGGCAAGGCGCCCGAGATCGCCGCCGCGGGCGTCGAGCATGGCACCGATTTCCGAGCGCTCCGTGATCATCAGGTTCACGCCCTCGATGATCATGTTGAAGAACCGGGTCTGGCCCGAGCCGTCGGAGACCAGCCAACGCACCTCGAAAGGTGCTGTTCCCGTCACGCGCACGGTCGAGATGACCTCGACGAAATTTCGCACCTGCCGCGTGCCCGTCACCGTGATCTCGCCGCCGATGAACTCACGGAACCGTCGTCCGTATTTCCGCGCCATGTAGCTCTGGAACGCGGCGATGAAGGCGCGCCGGTCCGCGTCGCTGGCGCCGCGCCATTGCGGCCCGACGACGGATTGCGCGATGATCGGAACATCGGCGTAGTCGCGGAAGATGCGTTCGAACTCCCGCAGCATGGCGCTTTCGCTGCGGCCGGAGTTGATGATGCCGAGCACATCGCCAACGGCGCGGCTGACCAGCGCTGCGGCGGCGTCCGGGCTTTGCGCGGTGGCCCGCAACGGCAGGCCGCAGGCGAGCGCGGCCGTGCCCAGGGTGAACATCGCCACGCGGCGGGAAACTACGGCCTGCGCCGCCTTGTCATGGCCGGTGCGTGAGCGGGAGTGGGGTCGTGTCATGTCTGGCCGGTCCTGTCGTCTGAGCCCCCGGGCCAGCCGGCATCGGGGTCACTGGCTGTAGGGGTCGAAATAGGGGTCCGAATACGGATCGGAGAGTGCCTCGCCCGTGGGGTCGGAGGCCACCGCTTCGTCCGAATACGGGTCGAAATAATCCGCATCGTCGCCGCGCAGCTCGAAACGGCGGTTCTGCAGGTAGAGGGAACGCAGCGCCGTGTAGCTGTCCTCGGACCGGTAGAGCACGTCCTCGATCGAGCCGGCGAAGTCGTGCCGGTCGCCGAAGCGGGCGAGCACGCGCGTCCCCGCCAGATACCCGGTTTCCGGAGGCTCCACCACGTGGCGCAGCGGATTGAGCGCGAAATCCACGACGAGGCCTACGGAATCGCGCGTCGTGGACGGCCCGAAGACCGGCAGGACATGGTAATCGCCTTCGCCCAGCCCGTAGACATGCATCGTCTCGCCGAAATCGGTCTCGGCGGCGGGCAGGCCGATCGCCGTGGCCGGATCGAGAAGGCCGCCGATGCCGATGGTCGAGTTGATCGCGAAACGCAGCGTGTTCTGCGCCGCGTCGCCGACCCGCAGTTGGAGCAGGTCGTTCAGGACGTATCCGGGCTGGTTCAGGTTGGAGGCGAAATTGGTCACGCCCCGGCGCAGCGGTGTGGGCACAACGGTGCCGTAGGCATCTGCTGCGGGCCCCACGAGCGCCCGGTCGAGCGACAGGTTGAACCGGTGCATAGCGCGGTTCTGAAACTCGCTCGCGTCATCGATGGAGTCGCCGGGCGGCAGCGTCGCGGGACCGCAGGACGCCATGGCGAGCAGGCCACACGTTGCGAAAAGGCGGAAAATGGCGCGGGCAGACCGATCGATGGCACGGTCACCGGCATGGGCCGGGTGCGACAGAAATCTTGCGAGTTGCAAAGGCAGCTTTCCCGAAACGGTCAGACGAATTCGCGTAGCCTAGTCCGTGGCAGGCCGATCGGAAAGGCCCGTTCTCCCCTTTGGTCGACACGCTGCGACCACGTCCTGTCGATGTGGCGGAAACGGCCAAGGTGGCCGCAGTGCCGCGGCGCGGGCGGGTGCAGAACGCGGCGACCGTCGCGGCCAAAGGGTCTCTTCCCCTTTCACGCGGGCGGCGCTAGCCTTGCCGCGCACCGGCCGATCGGCGCCGGGAAATCACGACTTGGGGGAGGACCGCGACGATGGGCGGACAGATCGAGAAACGGCTCGCGGAGCTTGGTGTCAGCCTGCCGGACGCACCGGCGCCGGCGGCGAATTACGTGCCCCATGTCACCGTGGGCGATATCGTCTACATCTCCGGCCAGGTGTCGATGGCGGACGGCGCCTTCGTCACCGGCAAGCTGGGCGCGGACATGGATGTCGAGGCCGGCGCGGCGGCGGCACGGTCCTGTGCGATCAGCCTTCTGGCGCAGGTCAAGGCGGCCTGTGGCGGCGATCTCGACCGGCTGGTGCGTGTCGTGAAGTTGACCGGGTTCGTCAATTCCACCGGCGATTTCGGCGACCAGCCCAAGGTCATCAACGGCGCGTCGGACTTCCTCGTCGAGGCGCTGGGCGATGCCGGGCGGCACAGCCGCTCCGCCGTGAGTGCTGCGTCCCTGCCCTTCGGTGTGGCGGTGGAGATCGAAGGCGTGTTCCAGATCAGACCGTGAACGCGCCATGACCCTCCCGCCCGAATTCCTGTCCGCCCCGATCGCGCATCGTGCGCTGCACGATCTGGCGCATGGCATCCCCGAGAACAGCCGCACGGCGGTGCAGCGCGCCGTTCGCGCGGGCTACGGCATCGAGATCGACGTGCAACTGTCGGCGGACGGGCGCGCGGTCGTGTTTCACGATTACACGCTTGAGCGGCTGACCCATGCCACGGGTCCGGTTGCGACCCGAACGGCCCGGGAGCTGTCCGACCTGACGCTGAAAGGCAGCGAGGACCGCATTCCGCTTCTGACCGACATTCTGGAGCTTGTCGGCGGGCAGGTCCCGCTTCTGGTCGAGATCAAGGACCAGTCGGGCGCGATGGTCGCGGGCGATGACCGGCTCGAGCGGGCGGTGGCCGAAGACCTTGCGGGCTATGCGGGGCCCGTTGCGGTCATGAGTTTCAATCCGCATTGCACGGCCGCCATGCGCCGGCATGCCCCGGATGTGCCGCGCGGCCTCGTGTCCTGCGCCTTCATCCCGTCGAAATGGCCGCAGATCACGTCCGAGACCTGCACGCAGCTGCGGTCGATCGCGGATTTCGGTCGGGTCGGCGCAAGCTTCATCAGCCATGAGTGGACCGATCTGGGCAGCCCGCGCGTCGCGGAGCTCAAGGCCAACGGCACGCCGATCCTGTGCTGGACGGTCACCACGCCCCAGATCGAATCCGAGGCGCGGCGCGTGGCCGACAACATCACCTTCGAGGGATATCTGCCGCCGATCCCGGACTGACGGTCCCGGGCCGCCCCGGGATTGACCGCGCCCGCGCGCGCCCCATCTCTGGTGTCAATCCACACTTGGCAGGGTAGCCGGAGGCCTCCGTGGACGGCAGCGCACAGATCGACATCGAGGTTCTGACCGGTCTGCACCAGATCGAGGCGGCCGAATGGGATGCCTGCGCCTGTCCCGAGGCGGCGGATGGCGGGCGGCCGAACGACCCCTTCACAACCCATCGTTTCCTCAGCGCGCTGGAAACCTCGCGCTCTGTCGGCACCGGGACCGGCTGGCAGCCACGTCACGTGGTGGCGCGCTGCAACGGCGAGGTGATCGCCTGCGCGCCCCTTTACGCCAAGGGGCATAGCCAGGGCGAATACATCTTCGACCACAACTGGGCCCATGCCTATGAACGCGCGGGCGGGCGCTATTACCCCAAGCTGCAGATGGCCGTGCCCTTTACGCCGGCGACCGGCCGGCGGTTCCTGACCAAACCGGGCTGGGAGGAGACGGGGCGCGCCGCGCTGGTGCAGGGGGCCGTGCAACTCGCCAGCGACAATGCGCTGTCGTCGCTGCACGTCACCTTCTGCACCGAGGGCGAGGCGCGCGACGGCGCGGCGATGGGCCTGATGCGCCGGTCGAGCCAGCAGTTCCACTGGTTCAACGACGGCTACGCGGATTTCGAAGGCTTCCTGCAGGCGCTGAGTTCGCGCAAGCGCAAGAACATTCGCAAGGAGCGGGAGCGCGCCCAGAGCTTCGGCGGCGAAATCGTGGCCTATACCGGCGACGCGATCCGGCCCGACCACTGGGACGCGTTCTGGGTCTTCTACCAGGACACCGGCGCGCGGAAATGGGGGATGCCCTATCTCACGCGGGCCTTCTTCGACACGGCGCAGGAGGTGCTGCGCGACGACATGCTGCTGGTTCTGGCCGAACGCGACGGCCGGCCGGTGGCGGGCGCGCTGAACTTCATCGGGCGCGACACGCTCTATGGCCGCTACTGGGGCTGTATCGAGGATCACCCCTGCCTGCATTTCGAACTGTGCTACTATCAGGCGATCGATTTCGCGATCGCCCATGGCATGGGCCGGGTCGAGGCGGGTGCGCAGGGCCAGCACAAGCTGGCGCGCGGGTACCTTCCGGTCACGACCCACTCGCTGCATTGGGTGCGCGACGCGGGCTTTGCCGAGGCCATCGCGCAGTATCTCGAGGCCGAGCGGGAAGCCGTCGACCAGGAGATCGAGGTCCTCACGTCGTGGGGGCCGTTCAGGAAGGCAGACGTGGAGGAACAGGAATGATCGAGGCGCACAAGCTGGAGGGTGAGGATCGGGACAAGGCGCTGGTCGCGCTCGCCGATCACGGCTGGACGGTCGTCGAGGACAGGGACGCGATCACCAAGCGCTTCGTGTTCTCCGACTTCAACGCCGCTTTCGGCTGGATGACCCGCATCGCGATGGTGGCCGAGCACATGAACCACCACCCGGAATGGTTCAACGTCTACAAGACGGTGGATGTGACTCTGACCACCCATGACGTGGACGGCCTGTCCAATCTGGACGTGGCGCTGGCCTCCAAGATGGACCGCATGGCGGCCAGCTGAGGCGCGGGCGTGTGCCCCGCGCCTCGGCGGTCGGTCAGGAGGCTGCGATCGAGGGCTTGCCACCGATGGCCGCAAGCAGCGTCTCTCCGGCCGAGATTTCGCAGGCGCCGGGCCCGTCCTCGACGTTCAGAACCTTGACGACGCCGTCCTCGGCATAGAGCGCGTAGCGGCGCGAACGGTCGTAGAATCCCGCCGGTTCCGCCGTCCAGTTCATGCCGATGGCCTTGGTGAACTCGGCGCCCGCATCCCCGAGAAAGGTCAGACCCGCCGCTTCGGCGCCGGTGTCCTTGGCCCAGGCGGCCATGACGAAGGGATCGTTGACCGAAACACAGATGATCTCGTCCACCCCGCTGGCGTCGAAATCGGCCTTGGTGCGGATGAAGCTGGGCACATGCGCCGCGCTGCAGGTGCGCGTGTAGGCGCCGGGCAGGCCGAAGATCACGACCTTGCGGCCCCTGGCCTTGTCGCTCATCTTCACCGGCTCGGGCCCTTCGGCACCGAAGATCAGGAGCGTGGCATCGGGCAGCGTGTCGCCGACGGAAATGGTCATCTGTTGGGATCTCCCTCGCTTGTGTATCCGTTCGCTGGCCATATAGGTTCCGCGCGACGAAGGGCCAACGCGAAAGACGGGCGGCCAACGCGAAAGGTGAGGGCGATGGAGAGGATTGTAGTCGTGGGCGCGGGGCAGGCCGGCGCGTCCTGTGTCGCGAAGCTGCGGAGCGAGGGCTTCACCGGCGCGATCACGCTGATCGGCGAGGAACACGCCCCGCCCTACCAGCGCCCGCCCCTGTCCAAGGCCTATCTGCTGGGCGAGATGGCTCTGGAGCGCCTGTATCTGCGGCCGGAGAGCTACTACGCCGAGAACGGGATCGCGCTGATGCTGGATACCACCGTGCAGGCGATCGACCGCGCCGACCGCAAGGTGATCGCTTCGGGCCGCGCTATCCCCTATGACGCGCTTGTCCTGACCACGGGCTCCGTGCCCCGGCGCCTGCCCGGACGCATAGGTGGCGAGCTTGGCGGCGTTCATGTGGTGCGCACGCTCAAGGATGTCGACGAGATGGCCCCCGAGATCGCAGAGGGCCGCCGCGCCCTGATCGTGGGCGGCGGCTATATCGGGCTTGAGGCCGCCGCCGTCTGCCGCAAGAAGGGGCTCGACGTCACCCTGATCGAGATGGCCGATCGCATCCTTGCGCGCGTGGCCTGTCCCGAGACCTCCGCGTGGTTCCGTGCCTTGCACGAAGGCAAGGGCGTGACCGTGCTGGAGGGCGTCGGCCTGACGACCCTGACCGAAGCGGACGGGCATGTGGCAGGCGCTGTATTCTCGGACGGGTCCGAGCATCCGTTCGACCTCGTGATCGCGGGCATCGGCATCACCCCCGCCAGTGCCCTGGCCGAGGCCGCCGGGCTGACCATCGACAACGGCATCGCCGTGGACGCGCTGGGCCGCACCAGCGATCCCGCGATCTGGTCCGCGGGCGATTGCGCGAGCTTCCCCTATCGCGGCGAGCGCATCCGGCTGGAAAGCGTGCAGAACGCCATCGACCAGGCCGAGGCCGTGGCGAGGAACATCCTGGGCCACGGCGAGGACTACGTGCCGCATCCGTGGTTCTGGTCGGACCAGTACGATGTGAAACTGCAGATCGCGGGGCTCAACACCGGATACACCGATGTCATGGTGCGCGACGCAGGCGATGCGCGGTCGCACTGGTACTACGCGGGCGACACGCTGGTGTCGGTGGACGCGATGAACGATCCGCGCGCCTACATGGTGGGCAAGCGCCTGATCGAGGCGGGCAAGTCGCCGGCGCGGGATGCCGTGGCGGACCCCGAGGCCGACCTCAAGGCGCTGTTGCGCGCATGAGGGCCGCTTGAGGATCGTGGGCGGACGCTGGCGGGGCAGGGTCCTTGCCGATCTGGGCCAGGGCGATCCCGCGGCCCATCTGCGGCCCACCACCGACCGTGTGCGTGAAAGCCTGTTCAACCTTCTGACCAATGGGCGCTGGGGCGATCTGGTGACCGGCGCGCGGGTGCTGGACCTGTTCGCGGGGACCGGGGCGCTGGGGCTCGAAGCGCTGTCGCGGGGGGCGGTGCATGCGACCTTCGTTGACAATGGCGGCGCGGCGCGGGCGCTTCTGCGGGACAATATCGGCCGCTGTTCGGGGCAGGGCGTGACCAAGGTGTTCCGCCGCGACGCCACGCAGCTCGGCGAGAACCGGGGCGCGGCCTTCACGCTTGTCTTCCTCGATCCGCCCTATGGCATGGGTCTGGGCGAAAGGGCGCTCGCCTCGGCCGGCGAGGGCGGCTGGATCGCGCCCGGCGCGACAATCGTCTGGGAGGAGGAGGCCGCGCCGCTCCCGCCGCCGGGTTTCGAGACGCTCGATGAACGGCGCTACGGGTCCACCAGCATCAGCCTGCTGCGGGCGCCATGACCCCGGGCCGCGGAGAAACCACGCCCGGCCCTGCCGGATGACGAGGGTCTCGCACCATTGTCCGGCTTGCGGCGCGCCGCTTCCGGCCATGGCGCGCCACCCCTGGTATATCTGCGCGCTCTGCCGCGACAGGATCACCGACGCCGACGGCTACCAACTGGAGTTCGGCAACACCACGATCTCGGGCGGCTTCGCCTGGCGGCGGGCGGGGGAGGAGAGGTTTCACGAGGCGCTGGGCTTTCTCGGGCTTCTCGACGGCCGCCCGGTCCGCGTCAGCGCCGCGCGTTTCGGCGGCATCGTGGCCGAACCCTGCGCAAGCCCGCGCGAGGGCTTCGGCCCGATCCTTGGCGACGCGGAAGACGACCGCCACGATGGACGGCCGTCCCCCTCGTAAGGAGATACTTGCTGAAATCGGACCCACCGGGGCCCGATACGGACCCTGGACGGCCATCGCGCCGACCATCAGGGGAAAGCGACGTCTCTTTCCCCGTGGCGGGCCCCGTTACGGGCCCCGTTGCAGGGCAGATCGACATCTGGGGGGTCTTGTTAACGAAACCTCAATATGGGACCCTCACGGTCAATCGAGCATAAACCAAGAACCCAACAGGCTGCCCCCATGCTGGAGACCCGCCCGGACGCCTCCGCGCTCCTTTCTTCCGTTTTCGGCTTCGACGGGTTCAGGCCCGGACAGGCGGACATCGTGGACGCCGTGGCGGCGGGTCGCAACGTGCTGGCCATCATGCCGACGGGCGGCGGCAAGTCCCTCTGTTTCCAGCTGCCCGCGATCATGCGCGACGGCGTGACCGTGGTCATCTCGCCCCTGATCGCGCTGATGCGGGATCAGGTTCGCGGGCTGCGGGAGGCGGGTGTCGAGGCGGGCGCGCTCACCTCCGGCAACACGCCAGAGGAAACCGACGCCGTCTGGCAGGCGCTTGAGGAGCGGCGGCTGAAGCTTCTTTACATCGCGCCCGAACGGCTTGCGTCCTCCGGCACCGAGCGGATGCTCAACCGCGCCGGCGTCAGCCTGATCGCCGTGGACGAGGCGCATTGCGTCAGCCAGTGGGGCCATGATTTCCGGCCCGATTACCTCAAGATCGGGGCGCTGAGGCGTACGCTGGGCGTCCCGCTTGCCGCCTTCACCGCCACTGCCGACGCCGAAACCCGCGACGAGATCGTCGCGCGGCTTTTCGACGGCGCGGCGCCCGAGGTGTTTCTGCGCGGCTTCGACCGCCCCAATCTCAGCCTCGCCTTCGAGGTCAAGAACCAGCCGCGGAGCCAGATCCTCAGCTACGCCGCCGCGCGTCGCGGTCAATCGGGCATCGTCTATTGCGGCACGCGCGCCAAGACCGAGACGCTGGCGCGCGCGCTGTGCGACGACGGCCATAGTGCCTGCGCCTATCACGGCGGGATGGAGGCCGACGACCGCCGCCATGTCGAACACCGCTTCGCCACCGAGGACGGGCTGATCGTCGTGGCCACCGTCGCCTTCGGCATGGGCGTGGACAAGCCCGATATCCGCTGGGTGGCGCAGGCCGACCTGCCCAAGTCGATCGAGGCCTATTATCAGGAGATCGGCCGCGCGGGCCGGGACGGTGCGCCCGCGGACACGCTGACGCTCTACGGTCCCGACGATATCCGCTTTCGCCGCAGCCAGATCGACGAGGGGCTCGCGCCCCCGGAACGCAAGGCCGCCGACCATGCCCGACTGAACGCGCTTCTGGGACTGGCCGAGGCGATCTCCTGCCGTCGCCAGAAGCTTCTCGGCTATTTCGGGGAGACGGCGGAACCCTGCGGCAATTGCGATCTCTGCGCCAGGGCGCCCGAGACCTTCGACGCCTCCACCGCCGTGCAGAAGGCGCTCAGCGCCATTCTGCGCACCGGCGAATGGTTCGGGGCGGGCCATCTGATAGATGTCCTGACGGGAACCGGGACCGACAAGGTCATCGACCGGGGTCATGACCGCCTGCCGACCTTCGGCGTGGGCACCGAGTTCGACCGCAAGGGATGGCAGGCGGTGTTCCGCCAGATGATGGGCCATGACCTCGTGCGCCCCGATCCCGCCCGCCACGGGGCGCTGCGCCTGACCGAGGCCGCGCGCCCCATCCTGCGCGGGGAGGCGGGCATCACGCTCAGGAAGGACACGCTGGCCAGGGGCGGACGTCGCCCCGCCGCCAAGGCGCTGGTGTCGGAGGAGGACGCGCCGCTTCTCTCGGCGCTCAAGGCCAAGCGCCGCGCGCTGGCCGAGACCGCCCGCGTGCCCGCCTATGTCATCTTCACCGACCGCACGCTGATCGAGATGGCCGAGACGAAACCCCAGTCGCTCGACGAGATGGCGCGCATCTCGGGCGTTGGCGCAACCAAGCTCGAACGCTACGGCGCGGCCTTCCTCGAAATCGTCACCGGCGAGGCCGAGGCCCCGTCCCATCCCGCGCGCCGCAAGCTCGCGGGCCGCGAGGCCGGCGTCCTATATGACCGGCTCCTGTCGGTGCAGGCCGATCTGGCGCGCGGCGACAGCGGTCTCGACAAACCGCTCTCCTGTTCCTCGTCGCAACTTGCCAAACTGGCCGATCTTCGCCCGACCGACCGCGAAACCGTCGAGAAACTGCTGGGCGAACGCCGCGCCGACCGCTTTGCCGAGGCGTTTCTGGACGTTCTGCGCGCGGCGGGCTAGGTCCATCCCAACCCCCGACACCAAACCAGGAGGCGCATCATATGCTGACCGTGATTTCCCCGGCCAAACGGCTCGACTGGTCCAACCGCGACGCCGCGATGACCGAGCCGCGCTTTCAGGATGACGCGGACGCACTGGCCTCCGTCGCGCGCGAGCTGTCGGTGGACGAGTTGATGAAACTCATGGGCATCTCCCGTGATCTCGCCGGGCTGAACGCGGAACGTTTCGCGCGGTTCGGTGAGGACCGGTCCGACCGCCGCCCGGCCGCCTTCGCCTTTGCGGGCGACACCTATGCGGGGCTTGAGGCCGATACGCTGGACGAGGACGCGCTGCGCTATGCGCAGGGTCATCTGCGCATCCTGTCCGGTCTTTACGGCCTCCTCCGCCCGCTCGACGCGATCGAGGCCTATCGGCTCGAGATGGGCAGCCGACTGAGGACCGAAAAGGGCCGCTCGCTTTATGACTGGTGGGGGCAACGGCTGGCGGATGCGCTCAACGAAGAGGCGCGCGCGCTAGGCACGGGCACCTTGGTCAACTGCGCCTCGGTGGAGTATTTCTCGGCCGTCGATGCCGGGGCGCTGGACCTGCAGGTGGTCACGCCGGTCTTCCTCGAGGACAAGCCCGAAGGCCCGCGCATCGTCAGCTTCTTCGCCAAGAAGGCACGCGGCGCGATGGCGCGTTTCATCGTCGAGAACCGGCTGACCGACCCGGATGAGCTTCGCGCCTTCGACACCGGCGGCTATGCGCATGAGCCATCGCTGAGCGAACCGGGCAAACCCGCCTTCCTGCGCCGTGCCTCGGCCGAGGCCGCCGCCTGAGCGGTGCGCTGCGGGTCCGTCCGCGATGCGGGCGGTCTGTGCCGTCCGCTCAGTGCCCGGGATTCGATTTCTCGAAGGCGGCCTGCTGCTCCGCGCTCGCCTCGGCCTGGAATTTCTCTTTCCACTTGGCATAGGGCATACCGTAGACCACTTCGCGCGCGGCCTCCTTGTCCATCTCGATACCCTTCTCGGCGGCGGCTTCCTGGTACCAGCGGCTCAGGCAGTTCCGGCAGAAGCCCGTCAGGTTCATCATGTCGATGTTCTGCACGTCCTTGCGGTCGTCCAAATGCGCGAGCAGCCTGCGGAACGCGGCGGCCTCGAGCTCGGTCTTCGTCTGTTCGTCCATCGCGATGTCCTCCGTTGCCATCGTCTCAGACCTCGGCAATCCGCAGCGCCGCGTCAAGCATCGGCGCAAGCCTTCTGCCCCACGCGGTCTGTGCGTCTTCCGTCCCGATCAGGTCGTTGCGGACCTCAACCAGCACATGGGGCAGGCCCGTCTGCACCCCGTGCCGGTCCAGCGCATCGCCGGGCAGATGGCCCGAATAGGGCTGGTTGTCGCCCACGCACAGGTCCGGCTCGGCGTTGAGCCGCGCGAGAAGCGGCAGGGCGAGGCGCGTGTCGGCGGCATAGAGCACGCCCACATGCCACGGCCTCGGCGGGCGGCCCAGGAATTGCGGCGTGAAGGAATGGATGGCCACCAGCACGGGGTTTTCCCGCGCGGCGATCAGCGCCTCGATCGCGCGGTGATAGGGGCGGTGATAGCGCGCCAGACGCCGCTCGACCTCCACGGCGTCGGCATGGCGGTTGGCGGGGATGATCGACCCGTCATAGACCTTCATCAGCAGTGTCGGGTCATCCTCGCCCCGGTTCGGGTCGATCACGAGGCGCGAGAAATCCGACAGGATCACCGGCGCGTCGAGCGCTTCGGCCAGAGCGCGCGCGACGCCGGCGGCGCCGACGTCATAGGCGATGTGGCGCTCCATGTCCTCTGGCGGCAACCCGAGATCCCCGCCGCCCACGTCTTCGGGCACCCGGTTCGAGGCGTGATCGCAGGTGATCACCCAGCGCGCGGGCCTGTTCGCGCCCTCGACATGGTAGGGGGCCGATTGCTGGGAGGCCGTCATCGCCCTGTCACCCTTGCGTGGTCCAGAGCCGGGAATAGGCGATGGGCCGGCGAATGCAAAGTGCCGCAAGGGCGCTCTCTCCGGTTGTCCTGATGCGACGAATGCGCCAAGACGGCGACAGCACGGATGTGAGCGGTAACATCGCCCCCCGGCCCACCGGCCGGCGCCGTGCACAGGACGCCAGTACGGAGAGGGAACGGCCCGCAATGAAACGCGCAAGACATGTCAAGATCGTCGCCACCCTCGGGCCGTCGTCGGAAGGCTACGACATGATCCGCAAGCTCTACGAGGCGGGGGCCGACGTCTTCCGCCTCAACATGAGCCATGGCGGTCATGACGAGATCCGCGCCCGCCACGCCGCGATCCGGCAGGTCGAGAAGGATGTGGGCCGCCCCATCGCGATCCTCGCCGACCTGCAGGGGCCCAAGCTGCGCTGCGGCACCTTCGCCAATGGCGAGGGCTACGACCTCGAGACCGGCGCATCCTTCCGCTTCGATCTCGACCCGACGCCCGGCGATGCGCGCCGCGTCCAGCTGCCCCACAAGGAAATCTTCGCCGCGCTCGAACCCGGTTCGCGGCTGCTGGTCAATGACGGCAAGGTGCGGCTTCGCGTCGATGGCTGCGGCCCCGACTTCGCCGAGTGCACCGTCGTCGCGGGTGGTCCGATCTCGAACCGGAAGGGCGTGAACGTGCCTGACGTGGTGCTTCCGCTGGCCGCGCTGTCCGAAAAGGACCGCAAGGACCTCGAATTCGTCTGCCAGCTCGGCGTCGACTGGCTTGCGCTCAGCTTCGTTCAGCGCGCCGCCGACGTGGAGGAGGCGCGGGTGCTCTCCAGGGGGCGCGCCGCGATCCTGTCCAAGATCGAGAAACCCGCCGCGGTGCAGGCCTTCGACGAGATCCTCGCCACTTCCGACGGGATCATGGTTGCCCGCGGCGATCTGGGCGTCGAATTGCCCGTGCACGCCGTCCCGCCGATCCAGAAGCGCCTCGTGCGAAAGTGCCGGACCGTGGCCAAGCCGGTGATCGTCGCCACGCAGATGCTGGAAAGCATGATCGAAAGCCCGATGCCCACCCGTGCCGAGGTCTCGGACGTGGCCACCGCCCTTTATGAAGGCGCTGACGCGGTGATGCTCAGCGCGGAATCGGCCGCCGGCGCCTACCCGATCGATGCCGTGACCACGATGCACAATGTCGCCGTCGAAGTCGAAAGCGACCCGAATTACCGCGACATCATGCAGGCCTCCCGCGTGGTGCAGCGCAATAGCACCGCCGATGCGATCGTCGCGGCCTCGCGCGAGATCGCGGAGACGGTGGATATCAAGGCGATCTGCTGTTTCACGCAGTCGGGCAAGACCGCCGCACTGGTGGCGCGCGAACGTCCGAACGTGCCGATCCTCGCGCTGACACCGCTGGTGGGCGTGGCCCGGCGCATGTGCCTGACCTGGGGGATCGCGTGTTTCATGACCGAGGAGCAGAGCCGCTTCAAGGGCGCGGTGGTCTCGGCCGCGCGCGCGGCCCGGTCGAGCGGCTACGCCTCCGAGGAGGATCAGATCATCGTCGTGGCCGGTGTGCCCTTCAACGTGCAGGGCTCGACGAACATCCTGCGCGTGGCTCCCTGTGCCGAGCGTCTGATCTACGCCACCGATCCCGAATGATCCGGGCTTGCCGCGGGCACTGGATCGCATAGGCTCGGCCCATGAACATCGGCGCAGACATCCTCATCGTCATCGGAACGGTCGTGACCGGCTTCGCGCTTTCTTCCATCGTCGCGGGCTGGGCCACGCGCACATGGCCGGTGATGGCGCTGGTCTCGCTGTTGATCGGGCTGGGCCTTCTGGTCTTCGTGCATCTGCAGCTTCCCGACGGCTTGTCCCCGATGGATATCCCGGAGGCCTTCATCCTCGTGGCGGCCCGCATCCTGAATTGAGAACTTGTCACGCCCCGCCAATGGCGGTATGCGACCCGCTCCACGGTGCGGCCGGCCAGAACGGCATGCCGAGTCGCGCCTGAACCGACCCTCGAGACCAGGAGACGGAAATGCCGAAGATGAAGACCAAGTCGAGCGCCAAGAAGCGCTTCAAGGTGACCGGCACCGGCAAGGTGATGGCGGCGCAGGCCGGCAAGCGGCACGGGATGATCAAGCGGACGAACAAGTTCATCCGCAGCGCGCGCGGCACCGCGGTGCTGAGCGAGCCTGATCAGAAGATCGTCAAGTCCTACATGCCCTACGACCGCTGAGGAGGCCGCACCATGTCCCGCACCAAAGGTGGAACCGTCACCCATCGCCGCCACAAGAAGGTTCTTGACGCGGCCAAAGGCTATTACGGCGCGCGGTCGCGCAGCTTCCGCACCGCGACGCAGGCCGTCGACAAGGCGAACCAGTACGCGACCCGCGACCGCAAGGCCCGCAAGCGCCAGTTCCGCGCGCTCTGGATCCAGCGGATCAACGCCGCTGTCCGGTCCCATGACGAGAACCTGACCTATTCGCGCTTCATCAACGGTCTGGCCAAGGCCGGCATCGAAGTGGACCGCAAGGTTCTGGCCGATCTCGCGATCCATGAGCCTGACGCGTTCGGCGCCATTGTCGCACAGGCCAAGGCCGCGCTCTGAGATTGCGCCACGGTCAGACTTCAAACCCCCGCCGGGCGATGGTCCGGCGGGGGTTTTTCGTCTTGGAACGCCCGGAACTGGCCCGCAGCCTCGACGAATGCCTTCACGCAGCGGCATGAGGCCGCGACGCGCGTCCTGAAGCATCGACGGAACTTTTCGTGCGCCGGTTCGTTTAGGCCCCGGAGATCATTATCGACGGAGGACTGAAATGGCTGCCGCAAAAGGAACCGCCAGCGGAAATGGCGCAAGCGACACCTCGGATATCGCCGCGCAACTCGAGAGCGTGAAGGCCGACCTCGCCTCGCTCAGCGAAGCTGTGAGCGATTATGCCCGTGGCAAGGGCGACGAGGCCCGCGACCGCCTGCAAGCGCGTGCCGAAGAGGTAAAGAGCGCCGCGCGGCACACGGCCGAAAACGCCCGCGCAGAGGCCGAGCGTCGGGCTTCGCAGGCGACGGATTACGTCCGTGATCACCCCGGGACCGCGATCGGCGTCGCAGCCGGCGTCGGCTTCCTCGTGGGGCTTCTGACGGCCCGTCGTTGACCGGTCGTTGAGCGGACGCCCATGTTCGAACGTCTCTCCCGCAGGGTCGACATCGCCATCCGCTCCGCCGCCTTTTCGGGCGTCGGGGCGCTTTTTCTGATCGTCGGTCTCGGCTTTCTCACTGTCGCGGCGTGGTTCGCGCTGGCCACCGCGCTGCCACCTGCCGAGGTCGCGCTGATCATCGGCGCGGGGTATGTCGGGCTTGGCCTGATCCTTTTCGCCGTCGCCGCGTTCATCCGGGCGCCCGTGCGCCGCGCCCGCAGGAGCGTCGCCGAGACTCCGGCCGTCGTTCCGTCAGCGTCCGCGATGGCGGGCGCGGGAATGGCGCAGGCGTTTCTCATGGGGCTGGATGCCGGGCGCGCGGCCGCCGACCGCCGCCGCCACTGACCGCCCCCCTGTCCATCTTGCAATCGCGCCCCTCCATGTTAGGAGAGGCGCGGTTTTTCTGTTTGACGGGACACGGCACCGATGGACGACTTGGACGCGCTGAAATCGGACTGGCTGGGCCGGATCGGTGCCGCTAGCGACGAGGCCATGCTGGAGGAGCTTCGCGTCGCCGCCCTCGGCAAGAAGGGCGACATCAGCCTGAGGATGCGCGAGCTGGGCCGCATGACCCCCGAGGAACGCCAGGTCGCGGGGCCCGCGCTCAACGCGCTGAAGGACGAGGTGAACTCCGCCATCGCCGCGAAGAAGGCAGCACTTGCCGATGCCGCGCTCGATGAGCGTCTGCGGGCCGAGTGGCTCGACGTCACGCTTCCCGCGCGCCATCGCCGCGTGGGCACGATCCATCCCGTGTCCCAGGTCACCGAGGAAGTAACGGCCATCTTCGCCGACATGGGTTTCACTGTCGCCGAGGGGCCGCAGATCGAGACCGACTGGTACAATTTCGACGCGCTGAACATCCCCGGCCACCACCCCGCGCGGGCCGAGATGGACACGTTCTACATGCACCGCGCCGAGGGCGACGATCGTCCGCCGCACGTGTTGCGCACCCACACCAGCCCGGTGCAGATCCGCCACATGGAGGCCCATGGCGCCCCTTGCCGCGTGATCGCCCCGGGCCGCGTCTACCGCGCCGATTACGACCAGACCCATACGCCCATGTTCCACCAGGTCGAGGGGCTGGCCATCGACCGCGACATCTCCATGGCGAACCTGAAATGGACGCTTGAGGAGTTCTTCTCGGCCTATTTCGGCACCAAGGTGAAGACCCGCTTCCGCGCCTCGCACTTCCCGTTCACGGAGCCTTCGGCCGAGGTCGACATCCAGTGTTCGTGGGAAGGCGGCACCGTGAAGGTGGGCGAGGGCGACGACTGGCTCGAGGTGCTGGGCTCGGGCATGGTGCATCCGAAGGTTCTTGAGGCGGCGGGGGTGGATCCGTCGCAATGGCAGGGCTTCGCCTTCGGCATGGGCATCGACCGGATCGGGATGCTGAAATACGGGATTCCCGATTTGCGGGCGTTTTTCGACAGCGATCTGCGCTGGCTGCGGCACTATGGGTTCAGCGCGCTGGAGGTGCCGACGGTTCACGCGGGGATGTGAGGGTGATGAGATGACTTCGCCTTATCTATTGATCTTGCTGACCGCAGTCTTTGTCGGTCCGATTTCATATGCCTTCGGTACAAGTCACGGGCGCGAAAAAGTCTGGCAGGAAGTGTGGTTTTTGCAGGGTGAGGTAAGTGCCGCGTGTTCCGAGGAAATTAATGGCTACTTGGACAGCTTGAATGCAAGGGGTGAAGCGTTGAGTGAAATCGGCAACAACATGAGCAACACGAGATAAGGTAACCCGCCCGAATAGCGCCAACGGCGCCGGGCGAGCGCCTGCCCGTCCCGGCGGGCTGGCGCTTTGGCGGCCGGGTGCTCCGATCCTTCGTCGCAATGACTTGGCTGCCATAAAGTGCCCCGAACAATCGTAGCTGCGCCATCCCACGGGCAGGCGCTCGCCCGGCTTGCGCTTTGGGGTTGGTGGGGCGCGGCGGGACAAGCCCCGCCACCACCCGGCTGTCGCCCCGCCCCCCCTTTCCCCGGGTGGACACCGCGCGCAGAGACGCTAGAACGCGCTGAACCCCGCGACGGAGCCTGAAGCGATGAAATTCACCCTGTCCTGGCTGAAGGATCACCTGGAGACCGACGCCTCCGTCGAGGAGATCGTCGAGACGCTGACCGATCTGGGCCTCGAGGTCGAGGAGGTCGAGGATCGCGGCGCGCGGCTGCGCGACTTCACCATCGGCCGCGTCCTCAGCGCCGAGCAGCATCCCGATGCCGACCGCCTGCGCGTCTGCCAGGTGGAGACCGACGAGGGCGTCAAGCAGATCATCTGCGGCGCGCCCAACACGCGGGAGGGGATCACGGTCGTCGTGGCCAAACCGGGCGTCTACGTTCCCGGCATCGACACCACCATCGGCGTGGGCAAGATCCGCGGCATCGAAAGCTTCGGCATGATGGCCTCGGAGCGCGAGATGGAGCTTTCCGACGAGCATTCCGGCATCATTGAACTGCCCTCGGGCGAGGTGGGCCAGAGCTTCACCGACTGGCTGGCCGAAAACGACCCCTCCAAGGTCGACCCGGTGATCGAGATCGCCATCACGCCGAACCGGCAGGACGCGCTGGGTGTGCGCGGCATCGCCCGCGACCTGGCGGCGCGGGGGCTTGGCACGCTCAAGCCGCACGCGCCGGAGCCGGTGAAGGGTAGCTTCCCCTGCCCGGTGAAGGTCGAGATCGCCAAGGACACGCTGGACGTGGCGCCGCATTTCGCGGGCCGCCTGATCCGGGGCGTGACGAACGGGCCCTCCCCCGACTGGTTGCAGGACCGGCTGCGCGCGATCGGGCTCCGGCCCATTTCGGCGCTGGTCGATATCACCAATTTCCTCACCTACGACATGAATCGGCCCCTGCATGTCTTCGATGCCGACAAGGTGCACGGAACCGTCCGCGTGCATCGCGCCAAGGGCGGCGAGACGCTGGAGGCGCTGGACGAGAAGACCTACACCTTCGCGCCCGGCCACACGCTGATTTCCGATGAAACCGGCGTCGAAAGCATCGCCGGCATCATGGGCGGCGAGGCTTCGGGCGTGACGGAAGAGACCGTGAACGTCTTTCTGGAAAGCGCGTATTGGGACCCGATCCACACCGCCTATACGGGCCGCGACCTCAAGATCAATTCCGACGCGCGCTATCGCTTCGAGCGGGGCGTGGACCCGGAATATACCCTGCCGGGGCTGGAGGCCGCGACGGCCATGGTGCTGGAGCTTTGCGGCGGCGAGCCCTCCGAGATCGTGGAGGCGGGCGCACCGCTGAAAACGGCGCGAAGCTATCCGCTGGATACCAAGCGGGTGATCAGCCTCGTCGGAATGGAGATCCCCCGCGAGGAGCAGGTGCGCATCCTGACCGCGCTGGGCTTTTCGGCCACGGGAACCGGCGACGTGCTGGAGGTTTGGGTGCCGTCCTGGCGCCGCGACGTGCAGGGGGAGCCGGACCTCGTGGAAGAGGTCGCACGCATGGCCTCGCTCACCAAGCTGGAGCCGAAGCCGATGCGCAGGCCCCGCCCCGGCGTGCCCGCACCGGTGTTGACGGCGGGCCAGTTGCGCGAACGCGCGGCCCGGCGGACCACGGCGGCGCTGGGCTACAACGAATGCGTGACCTACAGCTTCATCGACGCGGCCGCGGCGGCGCTTTTCGGCGGCGGCGGGGAGGCGACGCGCCTTGAAAACCCGATCTCCTCCGAGATGAGCCATATGCGCCCCGCGCTTCTGCCCGGTCTGTTGCAGGCCGCGGCGCGCAACCAGGCGCGCGGCATGATGGACCTCGCGCTTTTCGAGGTGGGCCATGCCTTCCACGGCGGCGAACCGACGGAGCAGCATCTGCAGGCCGTGGGCCTTCTGGTCGGCCAGTCCGGCCCGCGCGATCCCCATGGCGCACGGCGGCCCGTGGACGTGTTCGACGTCAAGGCCGATGCCGAGGCCATTCTGGCCGCGATGGGCGCTCCCGCCAAGACGCAGATCCTGCGGGGCGCGCCCGACTGGTGGCATCCCGGACGGCACGGGATGATCTGCCTCGGCCCCAAGAAGGTGCTCGGCGTCTTCGGAGAGCTTCACCCCCGCGTGCTCGCGGCGATGGATGTGAAGGGTCCGGCAATGGCCTTCACGCTCTTCCCCGCCGAGATCCCGACGCCCAAGGACAAGAGCGCCAGCCGCGGCGCCGTGACCCTGCCGGAGTTCCAGTCGGTCGACCGCGACTTCGCCTTCGTCGTCGATGCCGGGGTCGAGGCGGGCGCGCTGGTCAATGCCGCGCAGGGGGCGGACAAGTCCCTGATCGCGGATGTGCGGGTGTTCGACGAGTTCATCGGCGGCAGCCTCGGGGAGGGCAAGAAGTCGATCGCCCTGACCGTGCACATGCAGCCCACCGACCGGACGCTGACAGAGGACGAGATCGACGCGGTCGCGGCGAAGATCGTGGAGAAGGTCAACAAGGCCACCGGCGGCGTGCTGCGCGGCTGAGGGACGGCAATTCAAAGGCGAAGGAGGAACACGGATGACGCTCAAGGTCTACTTGTCGGGAGAGATCCACACCGACTGGCGGGAGCGGATCGTCGAGGGCTCCGAGGGGCTCGACGTGACATTCGCGAGCCCGGTCACCGATCACGCCGCCAGCGACGATTGCGGCGTGGCGATCCTCGGCGCCGAGGAAAGCAAGTTCTGGCACGACCACAAGGGCGCGAAGGTCAACGCGATCCGCACCCGCCACGGGATCGAGACCGCCGATATCGTCGTCGTCCGCTTCGGCGAGAAGTACAAGCAGTGGAACGCGGCCTTCGACGCGGGCTATGCCGCAGCCCTTGGCAAGCCGGTCATCGTTCTGTCCATGCCCGAGCATCAGCACGCCCTGAAGGAAGTCCACGCCGCGTCGCTCGCCGTGGCCGAGGACCCCGGGCAGGTCGTCGATATCCTGCGCTACACGCTGACCGGCGTCCTGCCGTCGTAGGGCCAACCGCGATCGGCCTCCGGAAAGGTTGGTGATCCGGCCACCATTTCCCGTCAAATCGCCCTCCGCTGGCCAAGCTGCCTTGAACGTCGCGTGAGGCTGGGTTTCTGTTTCCCCGCGGCCGGTCCCTGACGCGCATGCGCAGGGCTGTCGTTGTGACTGTAAAGGAAAGTGGGACGGCTAATGATCAATGAGTTCAGGGATTTCATCGCGCGCGGCAATGTCATGGACATGGCCGTGGGCATCATCATCGGCGCGGCCTTCACGGCGATCGTCACATCGCTCGTGGGGGATCTGATCAACCCGATCATCGCGCTGTTCACCGGGGGGATCGATTTCTCCGGCTGGTTCTATTCGCTCGACGGCGAGACCTATTCATCGCTGGCCGTGGCGCAGGAGGCCGGTGCGCCCGTCTTCGCGGTGGGCAACTTCATCATGGCGATCATCAATTTCCTGATCGTTGCCTTCGTGGTGTTCTTGCTGGTCAAGATGGTCAACCGGATCAAGGAAGCCTCCGAGAGGAAAGAGGCACGTGTCGAGGCGAAGGAGGAAGAGCAGAAGGGCCCGACCGAGCTCGAGGTCCTTCTTGAGATCCGCGACGCGCTCAAGAAGGCCTGATCCGGCAAGCGCAGGGGGGCGTTTTCCGAAACGGAAAACGCGGATTTCTCGAGAAATCCGTTACGGAAAACGCGCGTTTTCCGGCCCCCTCAGGCCTTCGCGACGAGAGCCGGCGACACCACGTCGATGCCCAGCGCCTTGCCGACCGCATAGTTCGTGAGCCTGCCCTCATGGGTGTTCAGTCCCGCCAGCAGATGCGCGTCCTGCTGCATCGCCGCGCGCCATCCCTTGTCGGCCAGCGCGATCATGAAGGGCATTGTCGCGTTGCCCAGCGCGATGGTGGAGCTTCGCGCAACCGCGCCCGGCATGTTGGCCACGCAGTAATGCACGACGCCATCGACCTCGTAGATCGGATCCTCGTGGGTCGTGGCGCGCGAGGTCTCGAAACACCCGCCCTGATCGATGGCGACATCCACGATGACGGCGCCGGGCTTCATGGTGGACAGCTGCGCGCGGGTGACGAGCTTCGGCGCGGCGGCACCGGGGATCAGCACCGCCCCGATCACGAGATCCGCCGTCCGGATCAGCTGCGCCGTGGCATCTGCGCTGGCGTAGCGGGTCTTGAACGCCCCGCGATAGACCTCGTCGAGATACCGCAGGCGCGGCAGCGACCGGTCGAGCACGGTCACATCCGCCCCCATGCCCGACGCGATGCGCGCGGCCTGCGTGCCGACGACACCCCCGCCGATGACGACGACCTCTGCCGGACCGACACCGGGCACGCCGCCCATCAGCACGCCGCGCCCGCCATTGGCCTTCTGAAGCGCCCAGGCGCCCACCTGTGGCGCGAGGCGTCCGGCCACCTCCGACATCGGCGCGAGAAGCGGCAGGCCCCCCAGCGCGTCGGTCACGGTTTCATAGGCGATGGCGGTCACACCGCTGTCCAGCAGGTCGCGCGTCTGGTCCGGGTCCGGGGCGAGATGCAGGTAGGTGAACAGGACCTGCCCCGCGCGAAGCTGCGCCCGTTCCGGGGCTTGCGGCTCCTTCACCTTCACGATCATGTCAGCATTCGCGAAGACCTGCGCCGCGTTTGCCGCGATCTCGGCCCCTGCGGCGACGTAATCCGCATCCTCAAAGCCAGCGCCGTGGCCCGCGCCGGTCTCGATCAGGACATGGTGTCCGTGCGACACGGCTTCGCGCGCAGCGGCCGGCGTCAGGCCCACGCGGAATTCCTGTGGCTTGATTTCCTTCGGGCAGCCGATCTTCATGGTCGTTCCTCCCTGTCCTCTTCCGCCGTCAGGATGCGCCCTTTTGGCAGAGATTGTTTTGATCTTTATCGCGAAACTTGCGAAGACTTCGAGAATTTCTCCGACAAACCGAGATTGAAATGGGAATTCGTTCTGAACAACCGCAGCTCGACGACATGGATCGCGCCATCCTGCGCTGCCTTCAGCGGCAGGGCCGCATGACCCATGCCGAGCTCAGCGAGCGGGTGAACCTCTCGCCCTCGGCCTGCCACCGCCGCGTGCAGCGGCTCGAGGCCGCGGGCGTGATCCGCGATTACGTGGCACTTGTGGATGCGCGCGCGGTCGGGCGTGTGGCCACCGTCTTCGTCGAGATCCGCCTGTCGGGCCAGAGCGAGGAGGTGCTGAACGCCTTCGAACTCGCCGTGGCCCGCGTGCCCGACGTGCTGGAATGCCACCTGATGGCGGGCACGGCGGATTATCTTCTGAAGGTGGTCGCGCGCGATTCCGAGGATTTTGCGCAGATCCATCGCAGGCATCTCGCGCGGCTTCCGCATATCGCGCAGATGACGTCGAGCTTCGCGCTCAAGACCGTGTGCAGGACGACAGCGCTTCCGGTCTAGTGTCAGAGCAGGGCACCGAGGCCCATGAAGGTGCCGAACCCGGCCACGATACCGAGGATCGGGTTTTTCAGGACGATCCCGACCCCGATCGTCACCGCCGCCGCGGCAAGACGCGCCGGATCCGGATCGCCGTCATTGGCCTCCGGCCACAGGATCAGGGGCGCGACCATCGCGGGCAGGATCGCCACCGCCGTGTAGCGCAGGTGCCGCAGCAGCCATTCCGGCAGCTCCCGGTCGCCCACCAGACCGAGAAAGGAGAACCGGATCAGGAAGGTGCCGACGCCCAGAAGCGCGATGATGCCCCAGATCTGCGCATCGGTATAGCTCATCACGCCGGTCTCCGGGGGGCGGCGCCGGGCGGTGTCGTGCGGCGCTCGATCTCCGCGCCGACGATCATGCCCGTCACGCCGGCCACCAGAAGCCCGAGGTTCCACGGCACGCATGCCAGCGACAGCGCCGCCACCACCGATGCCAGCGCCGCGCCCACATGGGCGCGCGTTCGAAGCGCCGGCGCGATGATCGCGAGGAAGGTGAGCGGCACGACGAAATCGAGCCCCCATGACGCCGGGATCGCCGTTCCCGCCAGCGCGCCAAGGAGCGTTCCGGCATACCAGAGCGGCACGATGGGAAGGCTGGTGCCGAAGAAGAACGCGACCTTGGCCCGGGTCGAGAGCGGCGGCGCGGCCTCGTAACGCTGCACCGACAGGGCGTAGGTCTGATCAACGTTCATGTAGGCCACCAGCGCCCGCGCGCCCAGCGACGCGGGCCCCAGATGCGGCGACAGCGCGGCGGAATACATCGCCATGCGCAGGTTGACCGCCAGCGCCGAGGCCACGACGATCAGCGTGGGCGCGTTCTCGGACATCAGTTGCAGGGCGGCGAATTGCGATGCGCCCGCGATGACGCCGATCGAAAAGCCCATCACCTGCGCAAGGTTCAGCCCCGCCTCGGTGCCGACCACGCCGAAAAGCACCGAGAACGGCACCACCACGATCGTGAAGGGCGCCGCGTCGCGTGCGCCGTGCCGGAACGCCTGCCTCGGGCTGATGGCTTGGGTCATGGGAAGGGGCCTTTCACCGCGTCAGGCGTCGGGTTAGACCGGGCCGCGACCGGATGCAAATCATGTGCCGTCATCGTGCGGATCAGCATCGCTGAAGCAGGGGGAGAGCGCCCATCGTGGAGCAGGCCGCATGACAACCGACGCCGCGCGCCCCGCCTGCGTGATCCTCGCCGGAGGGGCGGGCCGACGCATCGGCGGGCGAAAGGCCTTCGTGGTGCTGGGCGAACGTCCCCTGATCGCGCATGTGATCGACCGGCTTGCGCCGCAGGTGGCGGGCATGGCCATCAACGCCACGCCGGATCCGGCGCTTGATGAGTTCGGGTTGCCGGTCCTTCCCGACGAGGTGCCGGGGCGGGGGCCGTTGGGCGGTATCCACGCCGCGATGGACTGGGCCGCCCGAAACGGGGAGGCGCGGGTCCTGACCGTCTCCGTCGACACGCCGTTCCTGCCCTTCGACCTCGTGCAGCGCCTGTCGGCATCGGGAGCGCGCGCCGCCATCGCCGCAACGGCGGACGGCCTGCACGCCACGACCGGGCTGTGGTCCGTCGATCTGCAACCCTCGCTGCTGGAGGCGCTCGACGGGGGCGCGCGCAAGGTGCGGGACTGGACCGCCTCCATCGCTGCGGAGGCGGTCATGTTCGACGACGCCTCCGCGTTTCTGAACGTCAACACGGCCGAGGATCTGCGGCAGGCCGAAGCGCGGCTGCTGCGGTGAGCGGTTTCGACACGATCGTCGTGGCCGACTGGTCGGCGCGCTCCGTGCCGTCGCCGGCGCGGCCCAGCAAGGACGCGATCTTTCTGGGTATCTGCCGCGACCGTCATTTGGCGACGCTCTACCAGCGGACCCGGTCGCAGGCGATGCGCAGCCTGTCGGGCCTGATCGACGGCGAGATCAGGGCCGGCCGCCGCATCCTCGTGGCCTGCGATTTCCCCTTCGCCTATCCGCGCGGGTTCGCCCGTTCCGTCACCGGCGAGGACGACCCGCTGGCCTTGTGGGCCGTTCTGGCGCGCCAGATCGAAGACGACGACCGCAACGGCAACAACCGTTTCGCCGTCGCGGCGCAGTTCAATCGTGGTTTCGCGGATGAGGGGCCATTCTGGGGCCATCCGGTCGGTGCCGACATCCCCGGATTGCCCTTCCGCAAGCCGCGATACGACGACTTCCCCTTCGCGGAGCGGCGGCGGATCGAGACGCTGGTCCCAAGGGCCAAGCCGTGCTTTCAACTGATGGGCGCGGGGTCCGTGGGATCACAGGCGCTGCTGGGGATCGCGCGGCTGGAGAAGTTGCGGCAGCGCTATGGCGGCGCGATTTCGGTTGCGCCATTCGAGGCGCCGGAGACGCCGGTTGTTCTTGCCGAGTGCTATCCAGGGCTGATGGCCGCTGCGATCAGCGCCCGCACGCGCGACGGCGAGATCCCCGACCGCGCGCAGGTGCGCATCCTCGCCCATACCCTGTCGCGGCTGGCGCCGGGGCGTCTTGCGGCGCTTCTGTCACAGGGCGACGCGGCCGAGGGCTGGATCCTCGGACACGGTGCGGAGGCGGAGCTTGCCGCCGCGCTGCCCTGACCCCTACTGAAGGTCGGAAAATGCGTCCTGCAACCGGGCGACGGCCTCTTCGACGAGCGCGCGGCGCATGGCGAAGTTGAAGCGGTTGAACGTCTCGCCGCCCGGGCCGAAAGCGGGGCCGAGGTTGACGCCGATCTTGGCCACGTCGCGGACACGGTGCATGACCTCATCGCGCGACATGCCGGTGCCGGAGAAATCCACCCACGCGAGGAATGTGGACTCGAGCGGCATGGACCAGAGGCCGGGAATGGCGTTGATGCCCGCGTCGAACACTTTCCGGTTGCCGTCGAGATAGACCACGAGATCCTTCACCCATTCCGCGCCTTCGGGGGAATAGGCGGCCTTGGTGGCCGCGATCCCGGGCGTTGCGGGGCTGTATTCGGTCATGCGCATCCGCCGCTGATAGGCCGCGCGCAGGTCCGGATCCTCGATGATCGCATAGCCCGTGCGAAGGCCGGGTATGCCGAAGGTCTTGGACGCCGCGTTGATCGTGATGATGCGGTCCGCATGCTCCGGCGCGGCCTTGGCCATGGGGACATGTTTCGCACCGGGATAGATCAGATCGGAATGGATCTCGTCCGACACCACGATCAGGTCATGACGCGCCGCGAACTCGGCCACGGCGCGCATCTCCTCCCCGGTCCAGACGCGGCCCGAGGGGTTCTGCGGCGCGCAGAAGATCAGGACCTTCACGGATGGGTCCATCGCGGCCTCGGCTGCGTCGAAATCCAGCACGTAACGGTCGCCGTCCCGCGCCATGGGGATCTCGACCGGCCGACGCTCTCCCTTCTCGGTCTTTCCGCGGAATTCGTGATAGACCGGCGTGAAGAAACAGACGCCGTCGCCCAGCCCGGTGTAGGTGTCTAGGATCATGCCGATGGCATGACCGAGGCCCTGCGTCGGGATGATCCAGTCGGGATCGACTTGCCATCCGTGATGTGTGGATTGCCACCAGCAGATCGCGTCGCGAAAACCCGCGTCGTCGTAGCCGTAGCCGAACACGCCATGGTCGACCATGCCCTGCAGCGCCTCGAGGATCGGCGGCGCATTGCGGAAATCCGAGTCGGCCACCCACATGGCGATGCCCTCATCGGGGTCCACGCCACATGCGTCTTGAAGGCGGTCCCACTTGTAGCAATGGGTTCCGCGGCGATCGACGATTTCGTCAAACATGGTCATCCAGTTAGGTTGTTCCCGGCGCAGGTGACCCTAGCCGTTCCGCCACCGACCGCAAGGGGCCCGGTGCCGCGTTTCGCACGCCGCGCCCCGCCCGCGCCTTGCGGCACCGGGGCGGGGCCGCTAAATCCCTTGTCATGAAATTGCCGATCCTCATTCACCCCGATCCGCGGCTCAAGAAACTGGCCGATCCGGTTCCCGACCTGAGCGACGATCTTCGCCGTCTGGCCGACGACATGCTCGAGACGATGTACGACGCGCCGGGCATCGGTCTGGCCGCGCCGCAGATCGGCGTGTCGCAGCGGCTGATCGTTCTGGACTGCGTGAAGGAGGAGGGCGCGGCGCCCCGTCCGCTTGCCATGTTCAACCCCGAGGTTGTCGCAAGCTCCGACGAGACATCGGTCTACGAGGAAGGCTGCCTGTCGATCCCCGAGATCTATGCCGATGTCACGCGCCCCGCAGAGGTCACCGTGCGCTGGATGGATCGCGACGGGAACCCGGCGGAGGAAACCTTCGACGGGCTCTGGGCGACCTGCGTGCAGCACGAGATCGACCACCTGAACGGCAAGCTCTTCATCGACTACCTGACGGCCCTGAAACGGCAGCTGATCACCCGCAAGATGGTCAAGCTGAAGAAGGAACGCGCGAGAGAGCGCGAGGGCGCGTGAGCGGCCTGCCGATCCGGCGCTGGCCGGACCCGATCCTGTCGCGGCCCTGCGCGCCCGTGGCGGACCCGCAGGCGGTTGCAGGGCTCGCTGCCGACATGCTCGAGACGATGTATGCCGCGCCCGGCCGTGGCCTCGCCGCGCCGCAGATCGGCCATGCGATCCGGCTGTTCGTCATGGATGTCGCTTGGAAGGACGGCGCGCCAGACCCCTTCATTTGCGTGAACCCTTCCATCATCGCCCATGCCGCCGAGACGGTCGCGGGCCCCGAGGCGTGCCTGTCCATACCCGGGGTGACGGCCGAGGTGCCGAGGTCGCCCTGGATCGTCCTGCGCTGGACCACGCCCGAGGGCGTGCTGCACGAGCAGCGGCTCGATGGCGCGGCCGCCATCTGCGCGCAGCACGAACAGGACCATCTCGACGGGATCGTGACCTTCGACCGGGTTTCCTCCGAGGCGCGCCGCGCGCTGGAGGCGGATTATGCCGGTTAGGCCCTTCGTGCCATGGCCGGACAAACGGCTGCGCACCCCGGCCGAGCCGGTCGGCAAGGTCACCGACGAGATCCGCGCGATCTGGGACGACATGATCGACACGATGGAGGCGATGCCGGGCGTCGGCCTCGCCGCGCCGCAGATCGGCGTCATGCTGCGTCTGGCCGTCGTCGATTGCAGCACCGAGCGGGGCCGCGCCGTGCGCATGGCCGATCCCGAGATCATGGCGGCCGGGCCCGGCACCTTCGACTGGGAGGAGGGGAGCCCCAACCTCCCCGGCGTGAGTGCCAGGATCACCCGTCCCAATCCCGTCATCGTGACGTTCACCGACCATCACGGCATGCGCACGCGGCAGACCTTCGAGGATCTCTGGGCCACCTCGGTCCAGCACCAGATCGACCACCTGAACGGCATGATCTACGCCGACCGCCTGTCCAGGACGAAGCGCGACATGCTGCTGCGCCGCGCGCGCAAGGGGTCCTGATGCGCATCGTCTTCATGGGCACGCCCGATTTTTCCGTCCCCGTTCTCGACGCGCTGGTCGAAGCGGGCCACCAGATCGCCTGCGTCTATTGCCAGCCGCCCCGGCCCGCCGGGCGCGGCAAGAAGGACCGCCCCAGCCCGGTGCAGAGACGCGCAGAGGCGCTGGGCCTGCCGGTGCGCCACCCGGTGAGCCTGAAATCGCCCGAAGCGCAGGCCGAGTTCGCGGCGCTGGGGGCCGATGTGGGCGTGGTCGTGGCCTATGGGCTGATCCTGCCGCAGGCGGTGCTGGATGCGCCCCTTCATGGCTGCCTGAACATCCACGCGAGCCTCCTGCCGCGCTGGCGGGGGGCCGCCCCGATCCAGCGCCCGCCAGTGAGAGAGAAACGATGGGCGATACCCCCGAGGGGTCTTCTAACGCGGCGCGTGGCGCGCCGGGTGATCCTCAGCAACCTGCCAGTGAACGCGGCTTTTTCAGCCGTATCGTCGATGCCCTGTCTCCTTCGGATACGCTTGATCCCGTGAACGGAGTGGCCCCCGCTGCGGAGGCGCCGATGCCCGGCATGGTCAACCTGCGCCGGCTGCGGGTCGAAGACGTGATGATCCCCACGGCCGAGATTTCCGCCGTGCCGGTCGGGATCGACCAGGAGGCGTTGGTGCAGGTGTTCCGCGACAGCGGGTTCACCCGGTTGCCGGTCTTCGACGGCACGCTGGATACGCCGCTGGGCTTCGTCAACCTCAAGGACGTGGCCCTGATCCATGGTTTCAACGGCGACGAGGCGGCGTTCGACCTGTCCGCCCTGATCCGGCCGCTGATCTATGTGCCGCCGTCGATGCCGCTGGGCGTGCTCCTGCAAAAGATGCAGGCCGAGCGGATCCACATGGCGCTGGTGATCGACGAATATGGCGGCACCGACGGGCTGGTCACGATCGAGGACCTGCTGGAACAGGTGGTGGGCGAGATCGAGGACGAACACGACACCGCCGAGGATACCCCCTGGCACCAGGAAAAGCCCGGCGTCTACATGGCCGAGGCCCGCGCGCCGCTGGAGGAGTTCGAGGCCGAGATCGGCATGCCGCTGACCCATCATGACGAGATCGACGAGGAAGAGATCGACACCCTGGGCGGGCTGGTCTTCATGCTGGCCGGCCATGTTCCGGCGCGCGGCGAGGTGATCCCCCATCCAGACGGCCCGGAATTCGAGGTGGTGGAGGCCGACCCCCGCCGGATCAAGCGATTGCGCGTGCGGCTGCAGGGCCGTTCGGGTGGCTGAAGCGGCCCGGGCCGCGCGGGTCTGGGCGTCGGTGCTGGGCTGGACGCGCTGG
>LJSY01000021.1 GCA_001314805.1 Rhodobacteraceae bacterium HLUCCO18
GCCGTCTCTCTCCAAATCAAACACCTCCGCCACGCACCTGCGCGCAGAATGGCCGGATCAGCTCAAAAATGGCAGGAGGGGGTCGACGTTGCGCTTACGACGATCCATCCATGCACAAATAATCAAAGTGAGGACGAAAGCTGCTTGATTGATAAGAGTCTGCTTCCAGTCACTTTCGGTTTCGCCCGAATGAATTGCCACCTTTAGGCTGGCAAATCCTTGCTCTGCCTCCACAGAAACAAACTGAGCAAGTGCAAAGACTCCCACCATTGCAAACAAGACGAGCCCAAAGCATCGCCTCCAAAAGAAAGCTGGGTTATGAAGAAGCATCAACACGAACGACCCAAAACCAGTCATGGCGGTTGCTGCCAGGCGGGCATCAAGAGTCCAAGAGGCCGGGACAAGAAGTAGCCATGTTATGAGACACGATGCCAATCCCACTCCAGCAGAAATCATGAACCATGCAAAGGAATTATTACGTCTCGCAACTTCTCCAGCAGCAATTCGTTCGCGATGGCGCGCTGTCATCTCTATTTGGAGGTTTTGTTGAAATTCTGGGTTGTCTGTCCAAATGCGGTTGAACTCGTGTCCCGGAACTTTAAGGGCGGCGACTTCATCTGTCAGTGCGTATACGCTTGCCGATCTTTTTCTTCCGAGCTCGATCGCTGCCATCTCGCCGACTTGGTTCGGAGCAACGCGCTTTGAACCAAGCTGGCGCCGGAAAACGATATCCACCTCACCGGACAGAAGGAAATATACATCATTGTCCTGACCGCCTTCATGTATCAAGCAGTCGCCCTTGCGAAAAAACACAACCTCGCCATGATTTATTAATCCGTCCAAAATGGACAAGTTGCCTCGAATTGCCCGGTTCTCACGAAGCGTTTGCCTGACAAGGTCAGCCGCGCTGTCCCCGGAGAACAGCCCAGGCAGTTTGGCTTCATTTTCCCGCCCAATAATTTTCTTTAGCTTCGCCGACCAATACATTCGTCTACTTCTTCCAGATTTTTGATACAGAGTGAAAAGCTACTCTTGTTGCGGATCATGCCTTCTTCAGTTTCGTGAGGGTTAAATCCATAAAAGCGCAGGTAGTAAAACAGCATCGCTTGGCGCACTTTTAGCAAGAGCTCTCCGCTGCTCATGTTATATTCAATCTCCAGACGTTCGCGCTGCCTATCACTGAGAGCTGGATCAGACTGCAAGCGTAAATCTACGATATTCGACCACTCTTCGTCTCTTGGAGGCTCTTGATCGTTACCTTTCTTGGTCGCAATTTTTTCAATGCGCGAAAGTACAAAGTCTGAATGGCGGTTCTTGTCCCCGTCGAAAGCCCGCATGTGCCAGCGGTGGCCATCGCTGGCAATCGCATGCGGGTATAGGCGACGGGGAGAATCCGACTCTGAACTTAAAGAATCATACATGACCTCTACGCAGTGGCGATCACGAATTGCCCGGAGCACAGTCTTCAGGGTAACGGGATCGATCTTGCGCGAAGAGGCCACCACCGCGTCGAATTGAGGGACACTTGCAGGCCATATTTCATCAGCGGCGCGGTAGCCGTGATGCAGCATCTCCAAGTGTTGAAGGTACTCTGCCGCCTCTCCTTCGACGAAGGCCGGGCGAAAGTTGGACCGAGCTACGTATGTTCTCTGGCGCGGATCGTACGCCATGTTCTTCGGCACCAAGTCGAGGTAGGAAGTGAGGTCCAGCGTTGCTTGCTGTAGGGAGATTTCGAACTTATCTTTGAGAAGCTTCCGTCCGACCGTACCCTCCCACATGAGCTGGAACTCAATAAATTCATAGCGTTTTCGTTGGCTTGGCTTGATGGTCTCGTGCTTCATGGTGGCCTTGTCCTCCCTCCGAAAGACTAGCATATTGACAAATGCTGTAATAGTCCTAAAATATAGGAGTACATTAAAAACTAGAATCGGCGCGGCGGGTCATCCGGTGACGCAGAAAGGTAGACCAAGATGGCCTGGAACGAAGCAACAGCGCTTGCGCGCATCAACAAGCTGAAGGGGGAGGCTCCGGATTTCGACGTTCAGCGTTTTGAAGATTACAAGCGTCTGTATGAGGCCGACATGGCGATCCGTGCAGCGAGAGATCAGCCCACCACGCCGCCGCTGTTCAGCTTGCCAAGGGGCAAGGCCGTGGTGGTTGACACCGTGCAAATCTACATCGCGATCACCAACTATGACGACTTTCGCCTTGAGGAAGGCCGCGAGACGGAAGCCTCGCACGAACGCGCCATGCGGCTCTTGCACCTCTACTACAGCGCGGCTGACCGGGCGATCGAGGCATCCGCAGCGCAGCGCGTGGATTTCCATAGCGGCCGCGTTCACGCCGTTGTGCTGGAGCGCGGAAAGCAGGGTGTCAGCCGCGACACTGTAGCTGAGGCCCTCGCTTTCGTTGATGACTTCAAGCGGGTTGCCGACGCGGCGAACCGCGAGCTTGCCAAGAGCGAGTTCACCGCAGAATTTCGAATCGGCATCGACGTGGGCACTTGCGTCGCCATCAACAACGGAACGGGCTGCGAACAGGAACCCATGTTCCTTGGCAGCGCTGCCAATCACGCCGCGAAACTGGCCTTCGGCAAAGAGCCAGGCGTCTTTGTTTCTGACCGCGTGCGGGCGCTTCTCAACCTCCAAGAGTTCGGTGTAATCAGCGAATTTGTGGGCCTCTCCGAGACCGATATTGCCGTGAATGCAGCGCGCCAGGACGCAGGCGGGCATCTGGTGTTCGGCGTTCAGGATCGCCAGGCTTACACGCAGGATTTGGTGGCCAACTGGAAAGATGAAATCCGGCGTGGTGAGTTTCCGAACTTCACCGACCCTAGCTTCAGCTTCTCTCACAGGGAGCCGCCGCTCCGCGAGATCGATTATGCTGAGCTTTCGCCAAGCCGCTCGATCCGCATGCCCTTGGTCTCAATGTATGCCGACCTCTCCGGGTACACCGATTACATCGATAAAGCTGTCGCGTCTGGAGGAATTCGTGAAGCAGTCCGCGCGCTTCACGTGATCCGGCAAGAGTTCCAGAACGTGGTGGAGAAGGATTTCGGCGGTCGGAAAGTCAGGTTCATCGGAGACTGCATCCATGCACTCATCGCCGAAGGAACCCGCACCGAGACCGATGAACGCAAAACTGTATCCTCGGCAGTGCAGTGTGCTGGCGGTCTTCATTCGTCATTCGGTCTGTGCAAGCTCGTTCTTGGCAACCTAAATAGTCTGGGACTGGCCATCGGTCTGGAGCTAGGGCCGACCCCGATTTCCCGGATCGGTATCCGCGGGGATCGGTCCGTGCGTGCGGCATCCAGCATCGCAACCACGCTCTCGGAGCAGATGCAGCGCGAATGCAAGGACAACGGCGTCAAACTTGGCCATCGCGCCCTGCGCGTTGCTCCTGTGGCGCTAGAAGACCTGCTGGATAAGGACGGATATGCCGCCAGTATGGACTATGACGATGTGGCCGTCTGCCTGTCGGTTGTTCCGGCGCAGGTTTCCAGCCCGAATTACGCCAGAGCGCACGTTCCTAGCCAGTCCCCTCAGCCTCGGGCACATTTCAAGCCCGAATGAGCGGACTCAACCAACTACTCCAGACCGTTCCGCATTGGGCGAGTATCGAGGACAAGGAACAGGTGGCGGCGACCGTGTTAGTCTCGCCGCCTGGCGCCCGTGGGCTGAACTCGGGCGGGTTCTGGCTGACGCTTGAGGCTTCAAAGCATGGTGGCGTTGCTGTCAAAGAGGTGCAGGATAAGCGCCAACTTCCTGAGTTTTGTCTCGAACGCCACATCAATTCTGACAGCACATTCTGCGTTTTCTTCCGTTCCGAATATCCGCTGGAGGACTCAGAGGCCGCCAAGACATGGTGGTCTTACCTAGGAATTTACCTCAGCAACCAGCTCTATGCACAAAGACGAGGCATTTGGCCGCTAGGTTCCGGCCTGAGCCACGGCGAAGCGGCGCATGTTCAGGTCGCCATGGAAGCTCTGGCCGAGCCTTTGGGATGGAAGGACGATCTGTGGCTTGCGATGTTTCGCGGCAAAGGGTGGCTGGCCAAACCCTTGCCACGCATATCCAGGCAGCGCGACCGCGTCTTGAATGCGCGCTCGCCCTGTCCACGAGGTTGCACGTGGAAACATAAACTCTTGCGTAAAGAGTCGTGCAGGACTCCCTCTTGCCTTTCAGGATGCAATCGGCTTCATAAGCCGATCTTGCGGGCCGAGTGCCCGAATAGAACAACTATCGAGGAATTGGTTTTGCATGAACATGAGCGGCAACGTATGGAATCGGAAATTATTGACGATCTGAGAAAGGAAGGAAAAGTTTGCTGCGGCACGATGGAACGCTGCCCGCTAAAATCATAAGCCACTTATGACAGTTTTGCATGCGGTCTGTAGCAATTCATCCAAAACGCGGAAACTTAAGTGTTAACGGGGTTCTGAGAGTCCATCTCCCTGAAATCCGATTCTAGCATGTGAAAAACAGTTCTCATAGAAAATTCTCATGAATATTGGTTTTGCTGTGGGCGCATCCGCCCTTGGTTGCGGGCGGACCGGGCTGTCGTGAACCGAGCCCGCCGGTGGCGGTCTCGTCCATCCGGCGTCCATCCCTTGCGCATCATTGGCCAGCCCTGAGGGGCTGACACCTTTTCTTTTTTGTTTGGGGCCTGCGGCCCCGTCCTCCGTCAAGACCTTAAACGCCCTTTGGGGCGCACGCGGCGCGTATCCCCATCCTTCCGCGCTTCGCTTGTGCAGGACGGGTGATCCCCCTCACGCCGCGTGGGTCTTGACGGTCCTCCCCCCGCTCATTGGCGCGGGCCTAGTCCGGTTGCATGCGCAACCGGCTAAGCAAGGAGAAAAAGCCAATGAAAAAAGACATTTATCAGAAAGTCACCGACAAGATTATTGCCGATCTGGAGCAAGGGCAGCTCACATGGCTGAAGCCATGGAGCGCCGGAAACATGGACGGACGGATCACCAAGCCCCTGCGGCACAATGGCATGCCCTACAGCGGGATAAACGTCCTGATGCTTTGGGGCGCAACTCAAGAGGCGGGATATCTCTCCCCGTTCTGGATGACGTTCAAACAGGCCAAGGAATTCGGCGCGCATGTGCGCAAGGGCGAGCGCGGCGAAACCGTTGTCTACGCCAGCACCATCACCAAGGCCGAGGAACAGGACGACGGCAGCGAGAACGAGCGCAAGATACCGTTCCTGAAACAGTACACCGTTTTCAACGTCGAGCAGGTGGAAGGACTGCCCGAACATTTCTACACCAAGCCTGAACCGATCATCGATCCGTCGCAGCGCATCGATCATGCAGAAGGGTTCTTTGCCGCAACAGGCGCGGACATTCGCCACGGCGGGAACAGCGCCCACTATAACGGCGGCAGCGATCATGTGCAGATGCCGTTTTTCGAGAGCTTCCGTAGCCCGGAAAGCTACTACGCCACGCTGGCGCATGAACTGACCCACTGGACGAAGCACAAGAGCCGCCTTGACCGCGAATTCGGGCGCAAGCGCTGGGGCGATGAAGGCTACGCCAGAGAGGAACTGGTCGCAGAACTTGGCGCGGCATTCTTGTGCGCCGATCTGGAGCTGACGCCCGAGCCGGGCAGCGATCATGCAGCCTATATCCAAAGCTGGCTGAAGGTCCTGAGCGAAGATAAGCGGGCGATCTTCAGCGCCGCAGCGCACGCGCAGCGCGCCGCAGATTACCTGCACAGCCTCCAGACCAAACACGATCAGCAGCCCCAAGCAGAAGGAGTCGCCGCGTAAGCGGCGGCTCCCTCAAAAGGAGGCAAAACCAATGGAAAAGCACACGATAGTATGGCGCGGCATCGAGATTAAGATCACTTTCACGTCCCAGAAGTTCGGCATGGTGGAGCATGTCGAACTCATGACGGAGCCGCGAACGCCGCTGCCCGTCACCGAAACCGGCTACCGCTCGCACTTCATGCCCTACGGCACGGTTGAGAGCCACGGCGGCGCAGTCGCGTTTGTCACAGCTTGGCTGGAGCATGACGCGAAGCGCGCCGGCTGGAGCGGCGCGCAACTCACCTTGTTCTAGGGTAGAAACAAAATTTTGCGCCCGCCGGAGAGGCGGGCGCGAGAGCCCCGTCACGGCGACGGGGAAGAACCGCTTGGCGGTTTTGGTGCGAGCCTGCGGCGCAGGATTGCTTCTACGCGCTCCAACGCGGCTTGCATGACCAGACGCTCGGCTGGTGTGAAGCGGCTTGATGCCAGGGATTCCAGCAGAATCGAACGCAGATGCCTCAAGGCGTGGTCGGACAAGCCACCAAGAGCGGCCGAGTTGAAGATCGGGGACATGGGGTGCCTCCATTTTTTCCGGTTTTGACCCGAAAACCGTCCGGGCCTTTCTGGCCCCGGCTGGCGGCACGATTAGCGATGGTCGGAACACCTCTTTCGGGCGCAACGGATGTGAAGCAGGGCTTGCCCCTTGTTTCCCTTGGCCTCCGCCTTGTCGTGCGACGACGGAATTGCCCTTCTTCAAGGGCACCGGACGGGTGCGGCAGCACCGGAAAATACCCGCTGGCACCCTTGTCGATCGGCAGATCAGCCGTCTCTGGCGTGACCCTCATCACTGAGCTGCTTTGATCGGGATCTCGCTTCTTTCGTGAATGCCTAAGTTCCTGGCCGAACGCGGCCCCCCGTCAATGTCCTGCCCGCGCCAGTTCGCGCTATTCGCTGCTCACCCGTGTTGAACCTGACCGGCGTCCTTATCCGTCCGGCCTGATCGGACCGGCATGAAGCGAAACCCCAACCAAAGGAGATCAGACATGGGACGCAATAACGAAACGGGTTCAGCCAATACCGCCGCCAAGGCACCGGATTTTCTGGCCTGGCACGTGGTGCAGAAGGGCGAGAAATCCTTCTGGAACAAGGTCGGGGCGGCCTGGAGCCACAAGGACGGCCACGGCTACACGATCCAGCTCGAAACCTGCCCGATCAATGGCCGCATCGTCCTGCGCCAGCCGCTGGAAGATGCAGACCGGGCCGAAAACGGAAAAGAGGGCGCATAAGCGCCCTCTACCATCTCCGCTCCATAAGAGCGCGCCGCTGATGCTGGCGCGCGAGAGGCAGCCGATTGCGCACCCCAGAAGATTGCGCTAGTGGATTCGCGAACCAAAAAAAGGATCGCGAAACTCATGGCCAAGATCGATCTGAGCAAGATGTCTCTCGATGAGCTTAAGAAACTGGAGAAGGATACCGGTAAAGCCATCAAAGGCTTTGAGGAACGGCAGCGGAAAGAAGCCTTGGCCGCCGCAGAAGCAGCAGTAAGCAAGTACGGCTATTCACTTGCCGAATTGACCGGCACAAGCCGGAAAAAGCCAAAGAGCGCGCCGCCTAAATACGCCCACCCCGAAAACCCGTCTCTCATCTGGAGCGGGCGCGGACGCCAACCGGCCTGGTTCAAGGAAGCCATCGAAAACGGTAAGTCCGAGCAGGATTTGCTGATCGGGTAAATGCATTAAAGCTCAGCCGTGCGCGGTTTTCACTGCACGGCCGCAGCCCATCAACACCACAGCGATATCAAACCGAAGATGGTCCCGATAACGCCGAGTGCAAGTGCGAATACAGCCAGCCAGGCGGGGACGTGAACGGCGGGATCGCGAGTGTCAAGATACCAGCAAAGCTTTCCCCAGAGACCGACCTTCTCAATTTTGAAGTTCAGCTTGTCATCCGTTTCAACACCGAGGGCTTTCCGGATGTCGTAAGGCATGAAGATTGCGTCTTTTCTGTCATGTCCGAGAAATAGAACGCGCTCCTTCTTTTAGTTCTCTTCGTTGATGATCCACGCAATCTCGTAGCGATCTATGCCTTTGCGGTAGCCGATATTAAGATGAACGAGCATACGTCCGGCATCACCAGATGGAAGACGTTCGACCGGTAGTATCGGCATTTTCTATCCTGATCTCGCAAGTCTGAGTGTTTGCAGCAGGCCTGCTCCGTCAGTCCACGTCAATAGCAACAAGGAACCGGTCGCTCCAGCCCGCACAAGTGCGGGCCTCAACGTACCTCCAGATTTCTCTCCAGAGTTGTTCCTCTTCCGTGCCTTTGGCCGCCAGAAACAGGACTCCGGCCTGCATATGGAAGTCTAGCCCGCACCGGTCGCAGTTGGCTTCCAGTTCCGTGGCCATGCGCCACGCACGGACAGACATCCGGACGACCCATTCGTCTTCGACGTCGTTCAATTCTTCTGGTCCCATGTTTTGCATCCTCACATTGGCGAGGGATCGTCCGGCAGGTCAGCCTCCGGCTTCTTCGCTTTCGGCCTGAACTCCGGCACCAGCACATCGGGCTTCTGCCTGAAGCGGGCATGCGTCAGGCGGATGGCAAATCGCGCCGTATCCTCTGCCGACAGCCGGAAATGCTCCCGGAGCTCGTCCAAAAGGCGGGCGTGGTTTTCATCAAGATTTAACATGAGTGTATATCTCATGGCGGTCTCCTTTCGTTAATTTGGCTCAATCCCACGGTGACGCGGGCGCTCGCGCTCTGCGCGGCGTTCGGGCTGCGGCTGCGGATTCCTGTCCGGCACGCGGCGCAGTTCCATGGCCCGCGCGACATCACGGTTCAGCGCCTCGATGGAGCGCTGCTGCTTTTCCTTCGCGGCTGTGATCTGTCGTTGCAGTGTCCGGCGTTCGGAAAGCTGGCGCTGGATGATCTCGTGCTTTTCGTTTCGGTCACGCTGCTGCGCACGCGCCATGTCGGCTTCGTTTTCCTGCCTGATCTTCCTGTTCTTGCCGGTAACCCAGCCCCAGAGGCCGCGAATGCCCTTCGGCGTTCGCTCAGCGCGCCTCCGCTCTTCGGCCAGCCAGCGCTGCTCTTGTTGCTGGCGGAGCTGGGCGCGCAGGTGACGGTGGCGCTGCACCATCTGGTCACGCTGGAATTTCGCGGCGAGGTTCTGTTTCTCGGCGAGCGCTTCGGCCTCTTTCGCCCAGACTTTGAGCTTGGGCGTCATCCGCTCGCCGATGTAAGCCTTGGCCTGATCGGTCGATTTCAGCTTGCCGGGATCGCCGAGACGGGCTTGCATTGCCTTGGTCTTCGCGCCGGTGGCCCGAGACAAGGAATAGACTTCGCCCCGCCAGTCCACCGCGACATAGCCGCGCCGGTCGCCTCTGGCGAGGATGTAGCCCCGTTCCTTGAGAGCACTCTCAAAAGCCTGGCGATTATCAGAGGAATCCCAACAGGAACGGAACATTTCTTTCAGGGCCTTCGGGTCTTGCCGCGTGCGCCGGGCTTGCTGCCATTCCTCCAGCGTGAAGCCGCGCGGATCACGCGCGCCCCGGTCCTTAAAGCCTTTTGGCATCTCCCAGCCATGTTCGCGGTAGAGCTCGCGGGCGATACCGTTCAGCGCGCGTTTGTAATGCGGCAGGTTGATCGCCTTCATCTCTTCGCCGTCGATCCGGCTCCAGACGGCGTGGGCGTGCCTGCGGCCTTCCTTTTCGTGGAAGACAATGGCGCGCGGCTGGCCCTCAAGACCAAGCTCGCCCTCGATCCGGCCTATGGCCGCCTCGAACACTTCAGCGCGGACGCTTTCGTTCTGGGGCGGGTTCAGGCTCAGCGAGAACAGGTAGTTCTTGCAGCGCGTGCCCTTGGCGATGGCCTCGCTTTCCTGCATCGCCCCATGCAAGTCATCGGCGGCGAAGCCGCGCAGGTCGTGAAGCTCGATATGTTCGTTTTCCCGGCCCTTCATGAGATGATTGGCCAGCTCGCGCCCGTTCCCGCGCTCATTGCCCTTCAGGATCATGACGGCCCTCCGTCCCTGCCGAGCGCGCGCAGCAACTCACCGCGAAGCGCCATCACTTCGCGGCAAGCGTTTTTTAGTTCGTTTTCAGTTTCGGGGGTGACCGGCAGCGAGCCGGTGTTCACAGCGCGGGCGAGCTGGTTCAGGTTGTTGGACAGGCGTGACTGACCGAGTGAAGCCAGCACGCGGCCCAGAGCCTTGTGGTCTTCCACCGGCCTGGTATTGCGGCGGCGCACCTGCGACAGGTCGCCCTCAAACAGCACGGCCTTGATATAGGCCCCGAGCGGAACGCCGTTCGCGGCAGCCTCCAGCCGCGCCCGCTCTTCAAACGTCAGCCGCAGAGAAAACGGCGCTTCCCGCTTTTTCTTGCCGCTACCGGCTATCTTGTTGAAATCAGGTCGCAATGTCATCATCAGCGCACCTGAGATCGTTCAGATCAATAGATGCGAGATGGGCTTCCCACTCTTGAAGTACGTCGAAGAGAGAGTTCAAACTTTCTCCCTCTAGGCGCACCATTCCCGACATGCAACAACCTGTTGATACGAATTTTTGCCACCCGCAACGGCGGGTGTTGCCTGCAGAGGCGGAGTGGGCGTGAACCCCGCGGCCGGGGCGTCTCCCCGTTCCCGACGTGTTTCATCGCCGTGGCCGGTTTTGGGCCACCGACATGGCTGGGAGCGCTACTGGGTGATTTGCGGCAGAGCGGCGACGGTGTGCACGGCCTTGGCACTGTCCCCGCTACGTCGCTCGACGGCAATGCGCGCCTTGCCCAGTCGCGGGTGCAGCTTGCGCGTCAGGACCCATGTGCAGAGCAGACCGACGCCTCCGGCCGCGAACACGCCGGAAAGCGGCGCGACGAGAAGCACCAGCCATGCGGCGCCGGGCGTCACGATTCCGGAGACATCGCGGAACGTGGCGTAGATCGCGGACATTTCGGTGCGCTCGGATGGTTTGACGGCGAGCAGAAAAGGCAGGCCCGCCGAGACGTCCAGCAGGATGAGGAACAGGGAGCCCGTCATCAGGAGAATCACCGGGACAAGAGGCGTGCCGGTCGGAGCGCCGGCCAGAAGGAACAGCAGCCCCGACATCAGAAAGCCCGTTCTGACAGCCGTGCGCACCGAATTCCGCTGCATGTAACGGAGCATCAGCGGGGTCAGGAAAAGGGCGCCGTTCGATATCGAAAGCGCGATCCCGCCAAGCTGGCTGCCAAGCCCGTTCTGCACGGCATAAATCGGCAGATACACGACGTAGACCCACCAGCCGCAGGACCTGACGACGGCGAATATCCATCCGGTGACGAGGCGCGGTTGCGCGACGAACCTCTGGCAATAGGCGAAAGGATTGGCCGGTGGCGCGCTGCTCCTGGTGATGAGCTTTCCGTTTCCGAGGCGCATCACCAGGAAGATGACCAGCATCGCGAATGCCGCGAATGCCGCGATCAGGAACGGCGCGGGCCGCCACCACGCGTAGAGGAACGTTCCCAGCGCCGGACCGACCGTCCACCCCATCGCGCTGTAGAACAGCCGGGAGGTCTCGAAGCGTCCAAGTTCGATCCTGGCCACGTGGTCGAGGACATAGGCGTTGAAGCACACGAAGGTGATGACGACGGCGAAGGTGATCAGCGCAAGCCCCGTGATCACCGCCACGGGCGTCTCGAGGATCGTCACCACTGCGCCGCCGACGAACAGGACCGAGCCGAAGACGTAGACCCAACGCCTTGGGACGAACCGGATCAGGTAGGGGACAAGCAGGCCGATCAGCAGGGAAATCGCGCCGATCACGAAATAGACTTCCGACACCAGGCGCGCGTCTTTCAGCGCGTTGTAGATCACGACCGGAAAGACGGAAATCAGGATGCCTCTGGCGATCGCTTCGGTTCCCGCCAGCACGGCGAAGCCGCGCACACTCGGCGCGGGCGCATGGCGAAGCCACTCGGGTATACGGCGCTCGTGCATGAGGCTTCCCCAGATGTACGGGGACCAGTCAACCGGGTTTGCCCGATGCTGCTCTCCCACTTGCGACCAGATGTCGTTTTCCGCTGGTCCTTGTGTCCGCTCGACGAGGCCGGGCGGGCCTTCCCGAGCTTCGTGTCGCGGGCCTTCCGGGGCCGGGGCCGGTCGCACGAGGGCGAGGATCGGCACAGGCGCGGCCCGCTGGCCGGCCGAATGCCGTGCCGACTTGATCGAACGCAATCCCGTTGCCGTGTTGACCTGATAGCCTTCGGATTCGGACACGCGCGGCCCGTTTGCAGGTGCCGACGCGCCGCGGATACGAGCGAGGAGGGTCACCGATGAGTATCAAGCTTGCCTGTCTGGCCTGCGGTCAGGCGAACCGGGTGCCGGAGAACCGGCTGGACTCGGGTCCGAAATGCGGCACATGCGGCGCGCATTTGATTTCCGACAGGCCTGTCGAGGTGTCGCTCGACGTGCTGAAGAAGGCCGAGAAGCTCGACGATCTGCCGCTTGTGGTGGATTTCTGGGCGGCATGGTGTGGGCCCTGCCGCATGATGGCGCCCGAATTCGCCAAGGCGGCGCGCGAGCTCAAGGGCCGCGCCCGTTTCGCCAAGCTCGACACCGAAGCCTTCCCCGAGGCCGGGAACCGCTACGCCATTCGCGGCATCCCGCTTCTGGTGGCGTTTCGCGGCGGGCGCGAGATCGGCCGCCGTGCCGGGGCGACGCCGGCGAAGGATATCGTCGGCTGGCTCGGCTCAAGCGTTGGCGCGTGAAGGCCCGAGATGCCTGACATGAACGACGACCCCTACAAGATCCTGGGCGTGTCCAGGGACGCCTCCCAGGACGAGATAAGGAAGGCCTACAGGAAGCTCGCGAAATCCCTGCACCCCGATCTGCACCCCGACGATCCCGGCAAGCAGGCGGAGTTCCAGGCGGTGTCTTCGGCCCATGACCTGTTGCGCGATCCCGAGAAACGTCGCCGGTTCGACGCGGGCGAGATCGACGCGTCGGGGCAGGAACGGCCGCAGCGCCAGTATTACCACCAGTATGCCGGGCAGGATCAGGGTCGGCGCTACGATGCAGGCCCCGGACCGGAGGGCTTCGCGGGCGGTTTCGGGGCCGGTGGTGAGGAAGACCTCTCGGACCTCTTCTCGGAGCTCTTCGGTCGGCGCGCCGGGGCCGGCGCGGGGTCGCGAGAGTTTCATGCCCGCGGACCCGACATGCGCTATCACCTCGAGGTCGAGTTCATGGACGCCGCCCGGGGGGCGAAACGCGCCGTGACCATGCCCGACGGCAAGCCGATCGAACTGACGGTGCCCGCAGGCGTGCGGGATGGCCAGACGCTCCGGCTGCGGGGCAAGGGCGGGCCGGGGTATGGCGAGGGTCCGCCGGGCGACGCGCTGGTGACGATCTCGGTCAGGCCGCACCCGGTCTTTGCCCGCGATGGTGACGATATCGAGATGGAACTGCCGATCACCTTCGACGAGGCGGTGCTGGGCACGAAGGTGGACGTGCCGACAGTGCACGGCCCCGTTTCGATGACGATCCCCAAGGGCGCGTCCTCTGGCCAGCGGCTGCGCCTCAAGGGCAAGGGCATCACGCGCGGCAAGACCGCCGGCGACCAGATGGTGCGGTTGAAGATCGTGCTGCCCAGGACGATCGATGACGAGATGCGCGACCTGGCGGAACGCTGGCGCGAGACCTCGAGTTTCGATCCGCGCGCTGATCTCAGGAGGATGACATGAGCCTCGGTGAAAAGGATGTCGTCGCCCGGGTGGAGCGCGTCACGCTCCGTGAATTGCGGCTCTGGGTGCGCGAAGGTTGGGTGCGGCCGCTCACGGGCGAGGCGGGACCGGTCTTCGACGAGGTCGATATCGCGCGGGTGCATCTGCTGTGCGAGCTGCGCAAGGACATGGCGCTGCCCAACGACGCGCTGCCCACGGTGCTGACGCTGCTGGATCACCTGCACCGGGTCCGGCGCGACCTGCGCCACCTGACCGAGGCGCTGGAGGAACAGCCCCCCGACGTGCGGCGGTCGGTGATCGATGCGGTGCGCCGGCGTGCGGGGACCGGCGACGAAGGCGCTTCGTCATGACCGGGCGGGAGGGATCGGCCGCACCGCCAGATCCGGACGTGACCGGACAAGCGGAAAGCAAGCGCTTCCTCGTGACCGGCGGGGCGGGGTTCATGGGGATCAACCTCGTGCGCCACCTGCTGGACCGGGGACATTCCGTCCGCAGCTACGACACCGCGCCTTTCGCCTATCCCGAGGCCGCGCGCATCGACGAGCTGCGGGGCGACATCCGGGACGCGTCGCTCCATGACCGCGCCTTCGCCGATATCGACATCGTCGTGCATTGCGCCGCGGCCCTTCCGCTGGCCGATCCGACGGAAATCCACTCCACCAATGTCGATGGCACGCGGATGATGCTCGAGGCGGCCCGGCAGCGCGGGACCGGGCGCTTCATCCATATCTCCTCGACCGCGGTCTACGGCATCCCCGACCATCACCCGCTTCTGGAGGACGATCCGCTGACCGGTGTCGGCCCCTATGGCACGTCGAAGGTCGAGGCCGAGGCGGTCTGCGCCGAATACCGCGACATGGGGCTGGTGGTGCCGGTCCTGCGGCCGAAAAGCTTCGTCGGCCCCGAGCGGTTGGGCGCGTTCGAACTGCTCTACGATTTCGCCGCGACGGGCCACAACTTCCCGGTGTTGGGGAAGGGGAACAACCGCTACCAGCTGCTCGACGTGGAGGATCTGTGCGACGCCGTCACGGCCAGCGCCTTCGCCGATCCCGCGCGCGCAAACTCCGTCTTCAACATCGGCGCGGAACGGTTCGGGTCGCTGCGGCAGAGCTTTCAGGCGGTGCTGGACCGGGCGGGTTTCGGCAAGCGCGTCATCGCCCTGCCGGAGGCGCCCGCGATCTGGGCCCTGCGCGCGCTGGAGGCCGCGCACCTCTCGCCGCTCTACAAATGGATCTACGAGACCGCCGGGACCGACAGCTATGTCGGGATCGACAGGGCAAGGGAGGTCCTGGGCTACGCGCCGCGCTATTCGAACGAGGAGGCGCTGATCCGCAACTTCGAGTGGTATCTCGAAAACCGCGCGCGCATCTCGACCGAGACAGGCGTGACCCACCGCGTCCCTTGGAAGCGCGGGGCGCTTGCCGTCGCGCGGTGGTTCATCTGATCCGCCCGCCGCGCCTCAGCGCATCAGGACCACGGGCACCTTGCAGGACCGCACCATCTCGGTCGTTGTCGAACCGATGACAAGGCTGCGGATGCGGCTGTGGCCATAAGCGCCCATGACCACCATGCCGAAGCCTTCCGCGTCCACCATCTTGCCCAGTTCGGTCTCGGGCTGCCCCGGCACGATGCGCGTCTCGGCCGCGATCCCCGCGGCTTTCAGGAGCGCCTTGGCGTCTTCGAGGCCCTTGCGGATCGCGGGCGTCTCGCTGCCCACGGTCACCACGGTGACGGCGAGCCCCTGGAACAGCGGGCTGCGCGCGATGTGGTCCACGGCCTTCATGGCGGAGGCGCCGCCATCATAGGCCACCAGCACGCTGTCGATGGGCCGGAAGGCGCGGGCGGCGACGAAGACGGGCCGATGCGCCGCGCGCACGATCCGTTCGAGGTTCGAGCCCAGATGCCCCTTGGCGAAATCAGCCGCCTCGCCACGCTTGCCCAGGACGATGACGCGGGCCTCGGCCTCGACCTCGCCGATGGCCTCGACCACGTCGCCATGGCGTAGCCGCGTGGTGATGTCGGTCACGCCGTCCTGATCCACGATGGCGCGCGCATCCTCCAGGATCGCGCGGCCCCGGTGGCTGACAAGCTTGGCGCGTTGCGCGTCGAGCTCGGCCAGCTCCTCCATCAGTTGCGAGCGCGCGCCCAGCCGGATCGTGCCGGAAAGGTCGGTCTTGCCGGGCGCCTCGCGCCGGCCCAGAACGTGGATCAGTTCGACCGGCGCCTGCGTGCGCTGCGCGATCCACGCTGCGTGATGGCAGACGCTTTCGGAATAGATGGAGCCGTCCACCAGCGCGATGATCTTGTCGGTCATGGTCGGATCCCCCTCAATGGTCCATCAGCTTGTCCATGGCGCCGGGCTTGTCGTGGACGGCAAGCCGGTCGACCAGCGTTTCGGTCGCCTCGTTCATGCCCACGACCTCGACCTCGGCCCCGTCGCGGCGGAATTTCAGGATCGCCATGTCCAGCGCCTGTACCGAGCTGATATCCCAGATATGCGCGCGGCTTACATCGATCACGACGCGTTCGGCGGCCTCCCTGAAGTCGAAGGCATCCATGAAATCCTCGACCGATCCGTAAAAGAGCTGACCTTCGACGTGATAGGTGCGTACCCGTCCATCGGGGCTGATCTCGGTGCGGACGGTGAAGAGCTGCGCGATCTTGCCGGCGAAGAAGATCCCCGACAAAAGCACGCCCACCAGCACGCCGATGGCGAGGTTGTGGGTGTAGACCACGGTCACCACCGTCGCGATCATCACGATGGAGGAGGAGCGCGGGTGTACGGCGAGGTTCTTGATCGAGGACCATGAGAACGTGCCGATCGAGACCATGATCATGATCGCCACCAGGGCTGGCATGGGAATGATGCTGACCAGATCGCCAAGACCCACCACGAGGATCAGGAGGAACACGCCCGCCACGAAACACGACAGCCGCCCGCGCCCGCCGGATTTCACGTTGATGATGGACTGGCCGATCATCGCGCAGCCCGCCATGCCGCCGATGAAGCCCGTGGCGGTGTTGGCCAGACCCTGGCCCACGCATTCCTGGTTGCGGTTCGACTTCGTGTCGGTCAGGTCGTCGACGATGTTCTGCGTCATCAGGCTTTCGAGAAGGCCCACGACGGCGACCGCGACGGAATAGGGGAAGATGATCGCCAGCGTCTCGAGATTGAGCGGGATGTCGGGGATCAGGAACACCGGCAGCGTGTCGGGCAGGGCGCCCATGTCGCCCACGGTGCGCACGTCGAGCCCCAGGGCGAAGACCAGCGCCGTCAGGACGACGATGGTGACCAGCGGCGAGGGAATCGCCGTGGTCAGGAGCGGGAAGAGATAGATGATCGCAAGCCCGGCTGCGACAAGGACATAGGTCAGCCACGTCACGTCCCTCGGATCCAGTTCGGGCAGCTGAGCCATGAAGATCAGGATCGCCAGCGCGTTGACGAAGCCGGTCATCACCGATTTCGACACGTAGCGCATGACGAAACCCAGCCGCAGCACGCCCGCGCCGATCTGCAGAAGCCCCGCCAGCACGGTGGCGGCAAGCAGGTATTGCAGCCCGTGGTCGCGCACCAGTGTCACCATCAGAACCGCCGTCGCCGCCGTCGCGGCCGAGATCATGCCGGGCCGTCCCCCGGTGATGGCGGTGATGACGGCGATCGAGAAACTGGCGTAAAGCCCAACCTTCGGGTCAACGCCCGCGATGATCGAAAACGCGATGGCCTCGGGGATCAGCGCCAGCGCCACCACCAGACCGGCCAGCAGGTCGCCCCGGACGTTGCGCAGCCATTCATCGCGATAGGCGTGCAGAGAAAACATCGGATATCCTTCCCCGGCGACCGCTTGTCGCGGAGCCTGCGCAGCGATGCGAATTGTCCTTCTGGAAATGAACCGGGCGCGTCGCAATGTGCCGTCGCGGACCTGCCCCTTCACGGATTTCCGCGGCGCAGCATAGGGATTTGCGGCCGGATCGCAAGGCGGTCGGCAACGGGGACGCGCGAAGGGCGGGGCTCAGGCCGCCTTCGACAGGTATCCCACCGCCCGGCCCGGCGTGGCGATCTCGGGATAGTCCTTTTCGGGAATGTCCACGCCAAGCCTCTCGTGCAGCGCCGCCACGAGGTTCAGGACATCCATCGAGTCGAGCTCGAGATCGTCCTGGATATGGTCGTCATCGCCGATGCTGTCCGCGTCCAGATCGGGCGCGACGCGCAGGAGTTCCTCAAGGTAAACGGCGCGGATGTCGGTGCTGGTCATGGCTCCTCCGGTGTCTGAACGGATCTGGCGAATTCGGCGATGAAACGGGCGACCTGGCGGCCGTCGCTGACGCGGTGGTCGGCCGAGACGGTCACGGTCAGGACGCGGCGGGGCACGACCGCGCCGTCCACGACCCAGGGCCGCAGCTTGGGCGCGCCGATGCCCACGAGCGCCACCTGCGGCGGAAAGATCACGCCGCTCATGGCCTCGGCCCCCGTCTCGCCGAGGCTCGAGACCGTGATCGTGCCTTGCGTCATCTCCGAGCCGCGCAGCCGTCCGGCGCGCGCGCGGGTCACCAGATCGCGCATGCCCGCCATGGTCTCGGCGAGGCTCATGGCGCCGGCATCCATCAGCGCGGGCGCCACCAGCCCGCCGCCCCGCAGCGCGATGGCGACGCCGGGGTTCACCATATCGGACGGCACGAAGCCCTTGTCGTCGAGATAGTGGCCGTTCAGCTCCTTGACCTTCGCGGCCGCGAGGGCGGTCGCGCGCACGAGCACCGCGCCCAGAAGGAAGCGTTCGTCCGGCGGGGCGGTCTCGTTGTGGGTATCGAGAAAGCCGATTGCGTCGTCGATATCGATGGTCTCGGTCAGGTAGAAATGCGGGATCGTCCGCTTGGACCGCGTCATCGCGGCGGCGATGGCCTTGTGCATCTCCTCCATGGGGGAGGTCTTCTTCGCGGGTTTCCCGGCCGTCGCATCCTCCACGTCGGAGAGCACGATCGCGCCGCCGGGGCCGCTGCCCTTGAGCGCGGAGAGGTCGACGCCTTTCTCGGCGGCCAGTTGCCGCGCGGCTGGCGAGACGCGCAGCGCACCGTCGGCGGCGGGTGGCGCAGCGGGCGGCGGCGATGCCGGCGCCGTGGCTGCTGGTTCCGCATGTGCGGGCTCCGGTTCCGGCTCGGTCGCCGGGGCGGGGGCTTCGGGTGTGGTCGTCTCGGCCGTCTCTGGCACCGCCTCGCCCTCGGCCACCACCGTGGCCAGCGGTGCGCCGACCGGAAGCTCCCGGCCGAGATCGGCCAGCAGGTCATGCACCACGCCGTCCTGGAAGATCTCGATCTCGATCGCGCCCTTCTGGGTCTCGACCACGGCGACCACGTCGCCGCGATGGACGCTGTCACCGGGTTTCACCAGCCATTCGACCAGCTTGCCAACCTCCATGTCCGCGCCGAGCGACGGCATCACGAAGACGCCCATCTCAGCGGCCCATCTGCGCGCGGGCGGCGGCGACGATCCGGTCCACCTGCGGGATCGACGCCTGTTCCAGATGCGCGGGGTAGGGGATCGGCACCTCCTCGGAGCAGACGCGGGACACGGGGCCGTCAAGCGACCAGAACCCGCCCTCCATGATCCGCGCCATGATCTCGGCGGAAAGCGAGCCCGTGCGCCAGCCCTCGTCCACGATCACCGCGCGCCGCGTCTTTCCCACGGAGGCAAGGATCGTCTCGTCATCCAGCGGGCGCAGCGTGCGCAGGTCGATCACCTCGGCCTCGATCCCGTCCTTCGCCAGTTCCTCGGCCGCCTCCAGCGTCTTGAAGAGCGAGCCGCCATAGGTGATGAGGCTCAGGTCCTTGCCCTCGCGCCGGACCGCGGCCTTGGTGATGTCGACCGGTCCCGCAGTCTCGTCGATCTGCCCGCTCATGTTGTAAAGCATGACGTTCTCGAAGATCAGCACCGGGTCGGGGTCCTGAAGCGCCGTCCAGAGCATCCCGCGCGCATCCTCCAGCGTCGCGGGCGCCAGCACCTTGAGGCCGGGGATATGCGCATACCAGCCCTCGAGGCTGTGGGAATGCTGCGCGGCAAGCTGCTTGCCCGCGCCGGTGGCCATGCGGATCACCAGCGGCACGCCGAACTGCCCGCCCGACATGTGCCGGATCGTGGCGGCCGTGTTCATGATCTGGTCGAGCGCCAGCAGGCTGAAATTGACCGTCATCAGCTCCACGATGGGCCGCAGCCCGGCCGCCGCAGCACCGATGCCCGCGCCGGTGAAGCCCGACTCGCTGAGCGGCGTGTCGCGGATGCGGTCCTCGCCGAATTGGTCCATCAGACCCTTCGATACCGCGTAGCAGCCGCCATAGGCGCCGACATCCTCGCCCATCAGGAACACGCGGTCGTCCCGCTCCATCGCGTCGCGGATCGCCTGTTTGACCGCCTCGCGATAGGTCGTCTCCACCATCTTGCCGCTGGGCTCGGCGGGCGTGGGCGGCTCGGGTTGCGGGCCAAGCACGTGATGCGTCAGGGTATCGACCGGCTCCCACGCGCCCGCCTCGGCGGCGTCCACGGCCTCCGCGATCTCGGCGGCGACGCGCGTCTCGATTTCGTCCACGTCGGACTGGTGGATCAGGCCGTTCTCCAGAAGCCAGCCCTGGAAGCGGACGATGGGGCCCTTGCCGCGCCATTCCGCCACCTCGTCCTTGTCGCGGTAGAGCTGCGCGTCGAACATGGAATGCGCGCGGAACCGGTAGGTGGCGCATTCGAAGAAATGCGGCCGCCCGGTTTCGCGGATGCGGCCGATGGCGCGGCGCGCGGCGGCCTCCATGGCGACCACGTCCATGCCGTCGACGCGCTCGGCCTCGATGCCGTAGGCGGCGGCCTTCTCGAAGATGTCGGTCTGCGATTCCGTCCGTGCGATGGCCGAGCCCATGGCGTAGAGGTTGTTCTCGCAGACGAACAGCACCGGAAGATCCCAGAGCTCGGCAAGGTTCATCGTCTCGTGGAACTCGCCCTCGGCCACCGCGCCCTCGCCGAAGAAGCAGGCGGTGACATTGGCCTCGCCGCGCATCCGGTCGGCCAGCCCGAGGCCGCCCGCCAGCGGCAGGCCGCCGCCCACGATGGCATTGCCGCCGTAGAAATTCGTCCCGGCGTCGAAGATGTGCATCGACCCGCCGCGCCCGCCGGAACAGCCATTGGCCTTGCCGTACATCTCGGCCATGACCGACGCCATCGGCACCCCGCGCGCCAGCGCATGGCCATGCTCGCGATAGGTGGCGACGATCCGGTCGGTGTCCTTCAGCACGGGGATGACGCCCGCCGCGATCGCCTCCTCCCCGTCATAGAGATGCAGGAAGCCGCGGATCTTCTGCTGGGTATAAAGCTCGGCGCATTTGTCCTCGAAGCGGCGGATGCGGATCATGTGGGCCAAGAGGTCGAGCACGTGCGCCCGGTCGAGGCGGGGTTTGTCGATAACACTCATGTCTCGTCGGTCTCCAGCGTGGAAATGTCACCTTCGGGCAGGCCAAGCTCGCGCGCCTTGAGCAGGCGGCGCATGATCTTGCCCGAGCGGGTCTTGGGCAGCGTCTTGCGGAACACGACCTCGCGGGGGGCGACGGCGGGGCCGAGCCTCTTGCGGGCATGGCCGCGAATGTCGCGTTCGAGATCGTCGGACGGTGTGACGCCGGGGTTCAGCGTGACATAGGCCTTCACGATCTCGCCCGCGGTCTCGTGCGGCACGCCGATCACGCCCGCCTCGGCCACCGCGTCATGCTCGATCAGCGCGCTTTCGACCTCGAAGGGGCCGATCAGGTGGCCCGACGTCTTGATCAGGTCGTCGGCGCGGCCCACGAACCAGAAATAGCCGTCCGCGTCGCGCATCGCGAGGTCGCCCGACAGGTACCAGCCGTCCACGAAACACTTGTCGTAGCGCGCCTGTTCATGCAGGTAGGCGCGCATCATCGACGGCCAGCCGGGGCGCAGCGCAAGCTCCCCGATCTCGCCCGGGGGCAGTTCGCGCAGGGTTCCGTCCTCGCTTTCGACGATGCCTGCCTCGATGCCCGGCAGCGGCTGGCCCATGGACCCCGGCTTGACCGTCATGCCCGGCCGGTTGGCGATCATGATGCCGCCGGTTTCGGTCTGCCACCAGTTGTCGTGAAAGGGCTGGCCGAAGACCTTCTCGCTCCAGACCACGGCCTCGGGGTTCAGCGGCTCGCCGACGCTGGCGAGGAACTGCAGCGACGAGAAGTCGTAGGGCGCGGCGGCCTCGGCGCCTTCGCGCATCATCATGCGGATCGCGGTGGGGGCGGAATACCAGACCTCGACCCTTTCGTCCTGAACGGTGGAATACCATCGGTCGAGGTCGAATTCCGCCTCGTCGATCAGCATCGTGACACGGTTCACCAAGGGCGCGATGATCCCGTAGGAGGTGCCCGTGACCCAGCCCGGATCGGCGGTGCACCAGTACTTCACGCCCGGCTCCAGCCCCAGCGCCTTGCGCCCCGAATAGGCGTGATAAAGCACGGCTTTGTGGACATGGACCGCGCCCTTGGGCTTGCCGGTCGTGCCCGAGGTGAAGTGGATGAGCGCGGGGTCGTCGGGTCCGGTGGCCACGGTCTCGAACTCGGGCGGGGCGGCGGCCATCGCCGGACCCAGCGCGACGCAGCCCTCGGGCGCCGCATCGCCAAGGATCAGGATCAGCTTGAGCGTCGGGATCTCGCCCGCCCAGGACGCGATCTTGCGGCGATAGATGCTTTCGGTCGTGACAAGCACATTGGCGCCGCCGATCTCCATGCGCGTGCGCACGGGTTCCGGCCCGAAGGCGGAGAAAAGCGGCGTGAAGATCATCCCGGCCTTCAGCGTGCCGAGCGCCGCGGCATAAAGCTCGGGCACGCGGCCGGCCATCGCGAAGACACTCTCGCCGGGCCGCAGTCCGTGGTCCATCAGCACGTTGGCGAAGCGGCTGGCCTCCGCCGTGAGGTCGGCATAGCTCAGATCGCGCCGTTCGCCCGACTTGCCGAGCCAGCGGATCGCGAGATCGCCGCCATGGCCCGCGGCCACGTGCCGGTCCAGCGCCTCATGGGCGATGTTGACGCCCCCCTTCCAGCCGTCGATCAGGCGCCGCGCCTCGGTCCAGGCCTCGCCCGATCCCTCCGGATGCGCCGCCCGCGCGCCGGTCTGCCCTGCGGCAGCGGCACCGGTCAGCGTCGTCTCGCCATCCTGTGTCATCGTCCATCCTCCCGCCGTCACTGTGCGGGTCAGTGGCGGGCGGGAAAATGATTCAGGTCAAACTACTTGCATTGACAATGAAAGGACCGTGGGCCGGTCCTCGGGGCGCAGGACCGGCCCCGCGCCCCTGGACTAGGTGTCGTCCGCCTCCGCCGCCGCGACGTTCCGCTTCACGTCGAGGAAGCTGTCGGGCGTGACCGAGATGGAATGGATACCCGCCTTGACCAGAAGCCGCGCGAATTCCGGATCGTTCGACGGCGCCTGACCGCAAAGCCCGATCTTGGAGCCCGTTTCGCGCGCCTTGGCGATGGCCTGTTCGATCATCCACAGAACCGCCGGGTCGCGTTCCTGGAAGAGGTCCGACAATTCCCCGCTGTCGCGGTCGATGCCCAGCGTCAGCTGGGTCAGGTCGTTGGAACCGATGGAGAATCCGTCGAAGCGTTCGGCGAATTCCTCGGCCCGGATCACGTTCGAGGGGATCTCGGTCATGACATAGAGTTGCAGGCCGTTCTTGCCGCGCTCCAGCCCGTGCTCGGCCATCACCTCGATGACGCGGTCGGCCTCCTCGGGTGAGCGGCAGAAGGGCACCATGATGGTGATGTTGTCGAAGCCCATCTCCTCGCGCAGATATTTCAACGCCTTGCATTCCAGCGCGAAGGCGTCGCGGTAGAAATCGGAGTAATACCGCGCCGCGCCGCGCAGGCCGATCATCGGGTTTTCCTCGTCCGGCTCGTACCGCTTGCCCCCCAGAAGCTCGGCGTATTCGTTCGACTTGAAGTCCGACAGGCGCACGATCACGGGGTTGGGATACCAGACCGCCGCGATCCGGCCGAGGCCGCGCGCGAGCGTGTCGACGAAATAGTCCGACTTGTTGTCGAAGCCGCGCGTCAGCTTGGCGATGGCCTCTTTCGTGTCGTCCTCGGGCAGGTCGTCGTAGTTCAACAGCGCCAGAGGATGCGCCCGGATGACGTTGGAGACGAGGAATTCCATCCGCGCCAGCCCCACGCCATCGGCGGGCAGACGCCACCAGCGCGTCGTCGATCCCGGATCGGCCACGTTCAGCATGACCTTGGTCTTCGTTTCGGGGATGTCGTCGAGGCTCACGTCCTCGGTGGTGATCTCGCCGATGCCCTCGTAGATGATGCCCCGGCTGTCGGTGCAGTCCACGGTCAGATCCTGCCCGTCATGCAGATCGTGCGTCGCCGTGCCGGTGCCCACGATGGCGGGCAGGCCCAGCTCCCGGCTGACGATGGCCGCGTGCGACGTGCGGCCGCCATGGTCCGTGACGATGGCCGCCGCGCGTTTCATGATCGGCACCCAGTCGGGGTCCGTGATCGAGGTGACAAGGATCGAGCCGTCGACGAACTTGTCGATATCGGCAGCCGTCTGGATCAGGCAGGCGCGCCCCGTCGCGGCAGCACCGCCCACCGGCAGACCGCTCAGGACCTCGGGACCGGCGGGCGTGACGGTGTAGGATTGCAGGACATGGCTGCTCTTGCGGGACTGCACCGTTTCGGGCCGGGCCTGCACGATGAAAAGCTCGCCCGTGATGCCGTCCTTGGCCCATTCCATGTCCATCGGCAGGCCGTAATGGTCCTCGATGGTCTTGGCCATCCGCGCCAGCTCCAGCACCTCGGCATCGGTCAGGGTGAACTGTCCGCGCTCCTTCTTCGAGGTGGGCACGTTGCGCGTCATCGCCTCGCCGGGCGCGCCGTAGATCATCTTGACCTCCTTCGCGCCGAGGTCGCGCGCCACGATGGGCGACAGATCCGGGTTGTCGAGGAACGGCTTGAACACCTGGAACTCGTCGGGATCGACCGCGCCCTGCACGACATTCTCGCCAAGGCCCCAGGCCCCGGTGATCAGAACGAACTTGTCGAAGCCCGTCTCGGTGTCGATGGAGAACATCACGCCCGAGGACGACATGTCGGAGCGCACCATCTGCTGCACCCCGATCGACAGCGCCACCTCGAGGTGATCGAAGCCGTTGAGGTTGCGATAGGTGATCGCCCGGTCGGTGAAAAGCGAGGCATAGCAGCGCCGGCAGGCGGCCATCAGCGCCTTGGCGCCCACGACGTTCAGGAACGTTTCCTGCTGGCCGGCGAAGCTGGCGTCGGGCAGATCCTCGGCGGTGGCCGAGGACCGGACAGCGACCGACAGTTCCTCCTGATCCGCGCGGGCGGACATCTGGGCGTAGGCCTCGCGGATATCGGCGGCGATCTGCTCGGGAAACTCACCGGCCTCGAAGGCCTTGCGGATCGACGATCCGGCCTCCTGCAGCGTGATGCGATGCTCGTCGAGCGCCTCCATCTTTTCGCGGATCACGCTTTGCAGGTCGTTGGCCTCGATGAAAGCGCGGTAGGCGTCCGAAGTGGTGGCAAAGCCTCCGGGCACCTTGATCCCCTGCGCGGCGAGGGTCGAGATCATCTCGCCCAAAGAGGAGTTCTTGCCCCCCACCTTGGCCACATCCTCGCGCCGCAGGTCTTCGAGCCAGATGAGGCTGTCGCTGGTCATGATCTTCCCCTGTTCGGTCATCGGTCTGTCTCCCGGAACAAAAATCCAATGCAGTTGCAACGACCCTGAAGCGCTCCGGGGGCGCTTGCCTTGACACGGGTCAAACGGGTGGAGGGGAAACCGGGCGGGGCTCGATTGAATTTTTCAATTGAAATCGGCTGCGATCATCGCAAGAACGGGTCATGATCTCGAAACTCGAAATGTTCCTCGCGGTGGCGAAGGAAGAGCATTTCGGCCGCGCCGCCGAAAGCCTCGGCATCACCCAGCCGACGCTCTCGACGGGCATCCGCCAGCTGGAGGAAAGCCTCGGCGTGAAGCTGATCTTCCGCGGCCATCGCTATGGCGGGCTGACGCCGGAGGGTCAGCGCGCGCTGGTCTGGGCGCGCAGCCTCGTGTCGGACGCCCGCACCTTCCGCGAGGAAATGCGCGCCGCGCGTCACGGTCTTTCGGGGCATATCCGGATGGCGGTGATCCCCACCGCGCTGACCTGGGCCGCGACGCTGTCGGCGCGGTTCGCCGAGGCGCATCCCAACGTGCGCTTCTCGATCCTGTCGCGGACATCGGCCGAGATCCTCGCGATGATGGAGAACCTCGATATCGACGCGGGCCTGTCCTATCTGGACAACGAACCGCTCGGCCGGGTCGTGACCGTGCCGATCTACCGCGAACGCTACGTGCTGGTCTGCCGCGCCGACAGCGACATGGCGGGACACGAACGCGTGGCCTGGGGCGCGCTGGAGGGGCGGCGGCTCTGCCTTCTGACGCCGGACATGCAGAACCGGCGCATCATCAACCAGAACTTCATGGCCGCGGGCGTCACGCCGGATGCGCAGGTCGAAAGCAACTCCACCCTCGTGCTGGCCGCCCATGTGCGGGAGGGCGACTGGCTGACGATCCTGCCCTCCGACATGGCCGAGGTTCTGGCCGCCGCACCGGATCTGTGCGTGCGTCCGATGGAAGACCAGACGGCGGTACATACCGTCGGCCTGATCGCGCCGCATCGCGAACCGCACACGCCGGTGCTCGAGGCGCTGCTTTCGCAGGCCAGAAAGCTCGCCAAATCCGTCGAATCCGTCGCTTGAGAGGTGCGAAACGTCGCCCCCGTTTCATTCGATATCTCTATCAATCAACGGAACTGCGATATTGATTGGCGATGAAGTTTCCCGCAGGTTTCCGCGCAGACGACGACCGGAGCAAGCAGATGCCTGCCAGCCAGACCCTGCCGCCAGACACGCATGCAGACCCCGACCTCGGTGAGGTCGAAGCGATCCTCGCGCTCCATTCGGGGCGCGAGGGTCCGCTTCTGCCGATCTTGCACGCGTTGCAGGAGGCGTTCGGCCATGTGCCTTCGGCCTCTCACGCGCCGATCTGCGCCGCGCTCAACATCACGCGGGCGGAGCTTCACGGCGTCATCAGTTTCTATCACGATTTCCGCACCGCGCCCGCCGGGCGCCACGTGGTCAAGATCTGCCGCTCCGAGGCCTGTCAGGCCGTCGGCGCCGAGGCGCTTTCGGAGCGCGTGCTGGACATGCTGGGCCTGGGCTGGGGCGAGACCACGCCCGACGGCCGCGTGACGGTGGAGCCGGTCTATTGCCTCGGGCTCTGCGCCTGCGGGCCCGCGGCGATGGTCGACGGCGCCCTGCGCGGCCGGGTCCGCGCCGAGGCGCTGGTGGCGGAGGTCGCGCCATGAAGATCTACGTTCCCCGCGATGCCGCCGCCAAGGCGCTGGGTGCCGAGGATGTCGTGCGCGCGCTTGAGGCCGAGGCCGGGGCGCGGGGCGTCTCGGTCGAGATCGTCCGCACCGGCACGCGCGGCATGATCTGGCTGGAACCGCTGGTCGAGGTGGAGCAGGGCGGCGTGCGCCACGGCTACGGCCCTTTCGCGTCCACGGATGCGGCGGCGCTTTTCGACGGAACGCTCGAAGGCCTCGGTCCGGTGGAGGAGATCCCGTTCTTCGCCCGCCAGCACCGCCTGACATTCGCCCGCGTGGGGCGGATCGACCCGCTGAGCCTTGCCGATTACGAGGCCCATGGCGGGTTTGTCGGGCTGCGCCGCGCGCTCGGGATGGACCCTGCCGCCATCGTCGCGGAGGTCAGGGAGAGCGGTCTGCGCGGACGCGGCGGCGCGGGCTTCCCCACCGGCATCAAGTGGGAGACGGTGCGCACCGCACCCGGCCCCCGCAAATACATCGTCTGCAACGCCGACGAGGGGGACAGCGGCACCTTCGCCGACCGGATGCTGATGGAGGGGGATCCCTTCACGCTGATCGAGGGGATGGCCATCGCAGGCCTCGGGACGGGGGCGGAGCAGGGCTATGTCTATCTGCGCTCGGAATACCCCGATGCCATCGAGGTGATGGAGCGCGCCGTCGAGATCGCGCGCGACGCCGGTGTTCTGGGCGATGTCCTGGGCTCGGGCCGCCGCTTCGACATGGAAATCCGCGTGGGCGCGGGCGCCTATGTCTGCGGCGAGGAAACCTCGCTTCTGAATTCGCTGGAGGGCAAGCGTGGCGTGGTGCGGGCGAAACCGCCGCTGCCCGCGCTTGAGGGGTTCCTCGGCCGCCCGACCGTGGTCAACAACGTCATTTCGCTCGCCACCGTGCCGGTGATCTTCGAGAAGGGCGCGGCGCACTACGCGGCCTTCGGGCAAGGCCGGTCGCGCGGGACCATGCCGTTCCAGATCGCAGGCAACGTGAAACATGGCGGGCTTTTCGAGACGGCCTTCGGCATGCCGCTGGGGGAACTGGTCGAGGATGTCTGCGGCGGAACCGCGAGCGGGCGCCCGGTGAAGGCGGTGCAGGTGGGCGGGCCGCTCGGCGCCTATTTCGGGACCGCGAAATTCGACACCACGCTGGGTTACGAGGAATTCGACGGGGCGGGCGGGCTGATCGGGCACGCGGGCGTGGTGGTCTTCGACGACACCGCCGACATGCTAGGCCTCGCGCGCTTCGCGATGGAGTTCTGCGCCATCGAGAGCTGCGGAAAATGCACGCCCTGCCGCATTGGCGCGGTGCGTGGCGTCGAGACGCTCGACCGGATCCGGGCCGGCGACGGCGCGGCGACGGAGCTTCTGGTCGATCTTTGCGACACGATGAAGGACGGATCGCTCTGCGCGCTGGGGGGCTTCACGCCTTATCCGGTGATGAGCGCGCTGCGCCAGTTCCCCGAGGAATTCGCCTGCGCGCGGGAGGCGGCGGAGTGAGCGGCCAGCCGGTTTCGACGCCTTCGGCGCCGACCCGGGCGAGGGGGCTTTGCCCCCTCGCGCTCCCCCAGAGGTTTTCTGCCAGAATGAAGAAGCAGGGTTCGGCAAGATGAGAGATTTCGTCATTCCCACCGATGACCGCGATATGGGCACGCCCGCGAAGGTCGGCGCGCCCGTCACGCTCAGCATCGACGGCATCGAGGTGACCGTGCCCGAGGGCACCTCTGTGATGCGCGCGGCCGCCGAGGCCGGCATCCAGGTGCCGAAGCTCTGCGCCACCGACAGCGTGGAGGCCTTCGGCTCCTGTCGGCTTTGCGTCGTCGAGATCGAGGGGCGGCGCGGCACGCCGGCCTCCTGCACCACACCGGTGGCCGAGGGGATGGTGGTTCATACCCAGGCCGAGAAGGTGAAGAAGGTCCGCAAGGGCGTGATGGAGCTTTATATTTCCGACCACCCGCTCGACTGCCTGACCTGTGCCGCCAATGGCGATTGCGAGCTGCAGGACATGGCCGGTGTCGTGGGCCTGCGCGACGTGCGTTACGAGGCGCCGCCCGAAGCGCCGCTCGCCAATCATTTCGCGGCGCGCGACACATCGGGCGAGGCCAATCCCGAATGGCTGCCCAAGGACACGTCCAACCCCTATTTCACCTATGACCCGTCGAAATGCATCGTCTGCAGCCGCTGCGTGCGCGCCTGCGAGGAGGTGCAGGGCACCTTCGCGCTGACGATCGAAGGCCGCGGCTTCGACAGCCGTGTCAGCGCGGGCGGGCCGGGCGACGATTTCCTGTCGTCGGATTGCGTGAGCTGCGGCGCCTGCGTGCAGGCCTGCCCGACCGCGACGCTGCAGGAGAAATCGGTGATCGAGCTTGGCACGCCCACGCGTTCGGTCGTGACCACCTGCGCCTATTGCGGCGTGGGCTGTTCCTTCAAGGCGGAACTCAACGGCGACGAGCTGGTGCGCATGGTTCCCTACAAGCACGGCAAGGCGAACCGGGGCCATTCCTGCGTAAAGGGCCGTTTCGCCTGGGGCTATGCCAACCATGCCGAGCGCATCCTGAACCCGATGATCCGCGAGACGATCGACGAACCGTGGCGCGAGGTCAGCTGGGAGGAGGCGCTGAGCTTTGCCGCCGGCCGCCTGAAGCGCATCCAGGAGCGTCACGGGCGCAAGTCAGTGGGCGTCATCACCTCGAGCCGCTGCACCAACGAGGAAACCTATCTCGTTCAGAAGCTGACGCGCGCGGTGTTCGGCAACAACAACACGGACACCTGCGCGCGGGTCTGCCATTCGCCCACGGGCTACGGGCTGGGCCAGACCTTTGGCACCTCCGCGGGCACGCAGGATTTCGACAGCGTGATGGCCGCCGACGTGGTCGTGGTGATCGGTGCGAATCCCACGGACGGCCACCCGGTCTTCGCCTCGCGGCTCAAGAAACGCCTGCGGGAGGGCGCGAAGCTGATCGTGATCGACCCGCGCCGGATCGACCTGGTGAAATCGGCGCATGTGGAGGCCGCCCATCACCTGCCGCTTCGGCCCGGCACGAACGTGGCTGTCGTCACGGCGCTGGCCCATGTGATCGTGACCGAAAAGCTTTATGACGAGGCGTTCATCCGGGACCGTTGCGACTGGGACGAGTTCGAGGAATACGCCGAGTTCGTCTCGGACCTGCGCCATTCCCCCGAGATGACGGAGATGCAGACCGGCGTTCCGGCGGAGGAGCTTCGCGCCGCAGCGCGCCTCTATGCGACCGGCGGAAATGGCGCGATCTACTACGGGCTTGGCGTGACGGAGCATTCCCAGGGCTCCACCACCGTGATGGGTATCGCCAACCTCGCCATGCTGACCGGCAATATCGGACGCGACGGGGTGGGGGTGAACCCGCTTCGTGGCCAGAACAACGTGCAGGGCTCCTGCGACATGGGGAGCTTTCCCCATGAGCTGCCGGGCTATCGCCACGTGAAGAACGCCGATGTGCGCGCGATCTTCGAGAACGCCTGGGGCGTGGAGATCGACCCGGAACCGGGCCTGCGCATTCCCAACATGCTGGATGCCGCCGTGGCAGGCCAGTTCAAGGGGCTCTACTGCCAGGGTGAGGATATCCTGCAATCGGATCCCGATACGAAGCATGTGGCCGCCGGCCTTGCGGCGATGGAGTGCGTCATCGTCCATGACCTCTTCCTGAACGAGACCGCGAATTACGCGCATGTCTTCCTGCCGGGTTCCACCTTCCTCGAAAAGGACGGGACCTTCACCAATGCCGAGCGGCGGATCAACCGCGTGCGCAAGGTGATGGCGCCAAGGAACGGCTATGCCGACTGGGAGATCACCCAGATGCTCGCCCGCGCGATGGGGGCCGATTGGCACTACACCCATCCTGCCCAGATCATGGAGGAGATCGCGGCGACGACACCCTCCTTCGCGGGCGTGACCTACGATCTTCTGGAAGACGTCGGCTCCGTCCAGTGGCCCTGCAACGAGGCGACGCCCGAGGGTTCGCCCATCATGCATGTGGACGGGTTCGTGCGTGGCAAGGGCCGTCTGATGATCACCGAATACGTGGCCACGGATGAGCGCACCGGCCCGCGTTTTCCGCTGTTGCTGACGACGGGGCGCATCCTCAGCCAGTACAACGTGGGCGCCCAGACGCGGCGCACGGCCAATACCGTCTGGCACCAGGAGGACGTGCTGGAGGTCCATCCCCATGATGCGGAGCTGCGCGGCATCAAGGAGGGCGACTGGGTCAGGCTCGCCTCGCGTTCGGGCGAGACGGCGCTGCGCGCGACGCTGACCGACCGCGTGAGCCCGGGCGTGGTCTACACCACCTTCCACCATCCCGGTACGCAGGCCAATGTCATCACCACGGACTATTCCGACTGGGCCACCAACTGCCCGGAATACAAGGTGACGGCGGTGCAGGTGTCGCTCTCGAACGGGCCCACGGACTGGCAGAAGGACTACGCCGCGCAGGCGGAACGCGCGCGGCGGGTGCTTCCGGCGGCGGAATGAAGGCGCGGCCGGATATCGCGCGGGTGGCTACCGGCGCCCGGGGGCTGGCCCATCTGGGTGCGGAGCGGCGGGAGATCACGCGCGCGCTTCCCGAGGAGACGCCGGTCGCGATCACCGTGAACGGTTCTACCCAGGCGGTGATGATGGCGAGCCCGGCGGACATCGAGGATTTCGCGACGGGCTTCGCGCTGAGCGAGGGGATCGTCGAAAGCCTCGCCGAGATCGAGAGCGTCGAGGCGCTCGAGATCGAGGGAGGGATCGAGGCGCGGCTCTGGCTGGACGACGCGCGCGCCGAGGCGCTTGGCGAGCGTCGCCGCGCGATGCTGGGGCCGGTGGGTTGCGGCCTTTGCGGCATCGACAGCCTCGCGCAGGCGATGCGCCCCTTGCCCGAGGTGCCGGATGGCGCAGATTTCGACGTGGCCGAGATCGCGGGGGCGGGCGACGGCTTGCGCGCCCATCAGCCGATGCACGACCTGACGCGCGCGGTCCACGCGGCGGGCTTCCTGCAGCCGGGGCAGGGGATCACCCACGCGCGGGAGGATGTCGGCCGGCACAACGCGCTCGACAAGCTGATCGGGGCGCTTGCGCGGGATGGGATCTCGGCGACCGGCGGCGCCTTCGTCATGACCAGCCGCGTTTCCGTGGACATCGTCCAGAAGGCCGCGATGGCGGGGGTGGGAACCATCGTCTCGGTCTCGGCGCCCACCGCGCACGCGCTGCGGCTGGCCGAGCAGGCAGGCCTCACGCTGGCCGCCTTCGCCCGCGCCGGGCGGGTCGAGGTTTTCTGTCACCCCCGCAGGATCATGGAGAGCGAAAGCGATGTCGCCTGAGAAACTCGTGCGCATGGCCAACCAGATCGCCACCTTCTTCGCCAGCCAGCCGGGAACGGACCAGGCCGAGCGCGTGGCGGCGCATCTCAAGGACTTCTGGGGTCCGGAGATGCGGTCGGAGCTCAAGAGCTACGTGGCCGCCGGTCACGGTGGCGATGTCGACGAGCTCGTCGTCCGGGCGCTGCCGCTGATCTGAGGACGAGGACCTTTCGACGGGTCGTCCTGTCCCGGCCTCATCCCGGCCCTACATCGCGTCGCGATCAACGATCGTAACCCCGTCGGTGACCGTGTCGCCGGGATGGGTGACGATGCGGTCGCCTTCCTCCAGCCCGTCGAGGATCTGCGCCCGTCGCGCGGCGCGCTCGCCCAGCGCGACGATGCGCTCGCGCGCCACGCCGTCCTCGGCGACGAACACCGCCCAATCCTCACCCCGCCGGAACAGCGCGCCCAGCGGCACCTGAAGTGCGTCGTCGCTTTCCCATTCCACGATCCGCAGGAACACCGCGAAGCCATGGCCCAGCCCCGGCCTTTCCCCGGGCGGGGTCTCGATCTCGAAGATCGCATCCACGCGCTGTTCCTCGATACCCAGCGCCGAGACCCGCGTCACCGCCGCCGGTTCGATCCGGGTCAGCACGGCCTGAAGCGGATCGGGCCCGCCCCAGCGTTCGACCATGGCGCGTGTTCCCGGACCGATGCGCACGGCATCCGAGGACAGAAGGTCGGACACGATCTCGAGGTCCGCCGGGTCGCCCACGGTCACCAGCGGCGCGCCGGCCTGCACGGGATGCTCGGAGATGGTCGCGATGGACAGCACGACCCCGTCGCTGGGCGCGCGCAGCTCGACACAGCAATCCTCCGTCGCCGAGGCACTGCCGCCAGGCCGGACAAGGGCGGCCTCGGCGCGTTCCAGCGAGCCTTCGGACATGGCGACGCGCGACTGCGCCGCGGCCACGGCCGCTTCGGCCACGGCAAGGCTCTGGGTCGCGGTTTCCATTTGGGTGACCGTCGTGACGCCGCGGTCCATGAGCGTCTGTGTGCGGTCGAACTGGAGGCGGGCAAAGGCCTCTTCCTCCTCGGCGCGGCGCATCTCGGAGCGCGCCACGTCGAGGGCGGCGCGCGCCTCGGCCTCGCTTGCCTCGGCCTGCGCCCGGCTGCGCGCGTCCAGAAGCGAGGGGCTGAGCGGCTCGACACGCGCGACCACGGTCTCTCCCGCCACCACGGGGTCGCCCACGGAAACGGGCGCGCGGCGCGCCGTGCCGGCGATGGGGCTGGCCACTTCGTAGATATCGCGGATGCGTGTCTGGCCGTCGGCGTCTATGGTCACGCGCAGGGGGCCACGCTCCACCGTCACAAGGTCCACCGGCACCGGATCGTCGCGAAAGGCCACGTAGGAAAGCCCCCCGATCAGCGCGACGCCGGCCAGCGCCAGACCCACGGTCCGTGTGTTCCAAACCATTGACCTCACTCCCTCGTTTTCATGACGGCCACCAGATTCATCCGGTCGATCCGGCGCCGAACCAGCAGAACCGAGGCGAGGCTCGTGGCCAGCACGACAAGGCTGGCGCGCGCGAAGATCTCGGGCTCCAGCACCAGCGGGATCGCGTAGAGATCGGACGAAAAGCTGTTCGACAGGGCAACGGCGATCCACGCGCCCAGCACCCAGCCCAGCGGCTGAGCGAGGATGGCAAGGAGCATCATCTCGCCCACCAGCACCGAGGACACCTCGGCCCGGCTGAAGCCGAGGATGCGCAGGCTCGCCAGTTCGCGGGCGCGTTCGCTCATCTGGATGCGCGCGCCGTTATAGGCCACGCCGATCGTGATCAGGATGGCGATCGCGGCATAAACCCCGTTCACCACGACGATGTTCTGGCTGATCGTGTCCTCGAAGGCGCGCCGGTTCTCCGTCATCATGATCAGCCCCGACAGCGCCGGCGTGTCCTGCAGGGCCGCGTGCAGGTCAGGCAGCCCATCGGGGTCGATCAGGACATTGACCACCGACATCTGCGGCGCGCGCCGGAACTGCCGGTCGAGAAAGTCGATATCGGCATAGGCGCCAAGGCCGAGATACTGTTCCACGAGGCCGGTGACGGTCAGCGCGTGGGTCTCGCGCAGGCCGGTCATGAACTCCACCTCGACCCTGTCGCCCACGCCCAGCTCCAGATCCTCGGCAAGCCGTTCGGACAGAAGGATACCGCCGGGCGGGGCCGTGATGGCCGACCCGTCGGCGCCGATCACCCGGCTCAGCGTGGCGTCGGGCGGGCGCGCCTCGAGCGAGACGCGCTTTTCGCGCGGGCCGTTGCGCAGCGTGGCGGCATGGAACTGTTGCGGTTCCACCTGGATCACGCCGGGCAGGCGCGCGATCTCGGGCAGCGCATCGCGCGGCATGTCCTGGGAAAAGAGGATCATCGCGTCACCCCGGTAGGACTGGTTGAACGCGAGGTCGATGATGTGGTTGAGCGAGCCGTTCATGGACCCCGCCGCGATGATCGAGGAGGTCGCGGCCCCCAGCCCCGCCGCCGTCAGGAAACTGCGGACGGGCCAGCGGATCAGGCTGCGCAGCACCATGATCGTGGTCTGGCGCAGCCGCAGCGCCGCCATCAGCCGGTCGATCGCGGTGCGGCGGAACATCGGCGGGGCGGGCGGCTGCATCGCCACGGCAGGCGCAAGACGTGCGGCCATGAGCGCCGCGCGCGCCGCCCCCAGCATCGTCGTCAGCAGCGCCGCGAGCCCGGAGATCGCGTAAACCCATGTCGGCACGCGAAAGATCAGGTAGGGGAAATCGAAGAACCGCGCGTATTGCCACGCCATCGTGCGCGCGAGGATCGTGCCGAGGCCCCATCCGATCGCCACGCCGAGGACCGCGATCATCGCGGCGAGCAGCAGGTAGTGCAGGCAGACCTCGACATCGGAATAGCCCAATGCCTTCAGCAGCCCGATCTCGGACCGGTCAAGCGCCACGATCCGGCTCATGACCATGCCCACGAGGAAGGCGGAGATGGCGAAGAAGATCGGCGGGACGACCATCGCCATGCCCTGCAACTGCTCGATCTCGGCGCTCACGAAACTGTCCGAGACCTGGCTTGACCGGTCATAGGCGCCAAGCCCGCCATAGGGGTCTAGCAGCGTGTCGAGCGCCTCCATCACCGTTTCCGGCACCGCGTCGGCGCTGATCGCGAGCGACAGGTGATTGAACGCGCCCTCCATGTCGAAGCTGGCCGCGACGCTGGCCTCGGTCATCCACAATATGCCGTAGCCCTCGTTGTCGGGCATCAGCGCGCCGGGACCGATCGTGTAGATGAACTCCGGGCTCATCGCCGTGCCGGTGATCGTCAGCGCGCGACGCTGGCCGTTGATATTGGCATGGAACACGTCGCCCACGTCAAAGCCGTTGGCCTCGGCGAAGGCGGTGGTCACCATCACGTCGTCGCCATCAAGCGGATAGGTCCCGGTCCGCAGCACCGGCACGTTCAGAAGCGGGTCGTTGCTGGCCGGCCAGGACAGGATCTGGCCCATCGCCACCTCCACCCGGTCCGGCAGATCGAGGATGGCCGATCCTTGCACGCGCGGCTCGGCGGCATAGACGCCCGAGATCTCCAGGATGTCGGGCAGAAGCGTCAGCGGCGCGCGGCTTGTGTCGGTGAAGATATCCGCGAACCTGTTGCGCTCGTAATAGGCGTCGCGCGTGTCGGTCAGGGCCGCGTTCATTCCGAAAGCGGTCAGCAGGATCGCGACGCCGCAGGCCAGCACCACGGCGATGGCCAGCCCCTGAACCCAGAGCCTGCCGAAATCGCGCATGAGTTTCTTGTCGAGCGCCTGCATCCGCTGTCACCACGAGATTTCATGCGGGGCGACGCGGGTCTCGTTGACCTCGACGCCCTCGATGCCGCCATCGGCGAAGAAGATGACACGATGCGCCATGGCCCGGATACCCGCGTTATGGGTGATCACGACCGTGGAGGTGCCAAGCGTGTCGTTGATCTCCTTGAGCACCTCGAGCACCTGCACGCCGGTCTTGCTGTCGAGCGCGCCCGTGGGCTCGTCGCAGAGCAGAACCTCGGGCCGTTTCGCGATGGCCCGCGCGATGGCGACGCGCTGCTGCTCGCCCCCCGAAAGCTCGGCCGGGAAATGGTCGACGCGGTGGCTCAGCCCGACCATCTCCAGCGCCTCGGCGGGCGGCATCGGGTCGGGGGCCACGTCGGTGACGAGCTGCACGTTCTCGCGCGCGCTCAGCGAGGGGACGAGATTGTAGAACTGGAAGACGAAACCCACGTGATCGCGACGGTAGCGCGTCAGCGCCCGGTCGCCGAGGTCGGTGAGTTCCAGGTCGCGAAACCACACGCGCCCGGCGCTGGCATGGTCGAGCCCGCCGAGGATGTTCAGAAGGGTCGATTTCCCCGAGCCCGACGCGCCGAGCAGCACCGCAAGCTCGCCCGCGTAAAGCTCGAGGTCTACGCCGGCCAGCGCATGGACCTGCACCCCGCCGGTGTCGTAGGTCTTGCGCAGGTCCTCGGTGCGGAACACGAACTGCACCATTGCGGTCACCTCCGGTTGCCCATGTCGCAGATTTCGCACGGGCGCGGATTGATCTGGCTCAACGCCTGCGGGCGTCGGGAAACGCGTGGGGCCGTTTTCCAAGGGAAAACGTGCCGGAAATCGTGTGATTTCCGCGCCCTTGAGACCTGCCGCGAAATCCTGTTTGGTCGGCCCCGTGCGGTCGGCCGGAGAGGCACGGGCCGCGCCCCACGAAAGGCCCCGTTGCAATGTCCAGAGACACCCGCGCCAATCGCCGCTACCGCAGCCAGGAATGGTTCGACAATCCCAACAACCCGGGCATGACGGCGCTTTACCTCGAGCGCTACCAGAACCAGAGCTTCACGCAGGCCGAGCTTCAGGCCGAGCGTCCGATCATCGGCATCGCGCAAACGGGCTCGGACCTTGTGCCGTGCAACAAGATCCATGTCTTCCTGATGGACCGGATCAAGGCCGGTATCCGCGACGCGGGCGGCATCCCCATGGAGTTTCCCGTCCACCCGATCCAGGAGACGGGCAAAAGGCCCACCGCCGCGCTCGACCGGAACCTGCAATACCTGAGCCTTGTCGAGGTGCTGCACGGATATCCCATCGACGGGGTGGTGCTGACCACGGGTTGCGACAAGACCACGCCCGCGATGCTCATGGGGGCCGCGACGGTCGATCTGCCCGCGCTGGCGCTCAACGGCGGGCCGATGCTCGACGGCTGGTACAAGGGCAGGCGCGCGGGCTCGGGCACCACGATCTGGGAGGGGCGGCGCATGCTCGCCCGGGGCGAGATCGGCTACGAGGAGTTCATGGAGCTTGCCTGCGCCTCCTCGCCGTCGCTGGGGCATTGCAACACGATGGGCACGGCTTCGACCATGAACGCGCTGGCCGAGGCGCTGGGGATGGCGCTGCCGGGGGCGGCCGCGATCCCGGCGCCGTTCCGCGAACGCATGGAGATGGCGTATCTCACGGGGCGGCGCATCGTGGGCATGGTGGAGGAGGACCTGAAGCCCTCCGACATCCTGACCCGCGCGGCCTTCCTGAACGCGATCAAGGTCAACACGGCGATCGGCGGCTCCACCAACGCGCCGCCGCATCTGCAGGCGATCGCGCGGCATGTGGGCGTGGCGCTCGACGTCACGGACTGGCAGACCCATGGCCATGACCTGCCGCTTCTGGTGAACCTGCAGCCGGCGGGGGAATACCTGGGCGAAAGCTTCTTCCGCGCGGGCGGGGTCCCTGCCGTGATGGGAGAGCTTCTGGCGGCGGGGCAGCTCGACGGCGGCGTGATGACGGCGACGGGACAGCCGATGCAGGAGGCCATCGGCGGCGCGGGCACCAAGGACAGGGATGTGATCCGGCCCTTCGACGACCCGTTGCGCGCGGAGGCGGGGTTTCTCGTGCTGTCCGGAAATCTCTTCGACAGCGCCTTGATGAAGACCTCCGTCATCTCGTCGGAGTTCCGCACGCGCTTCCTCGAGGATGACATCTGCGAGGGGCGCGCCGTGGTCTTCGAAGGCCCCGAGGATTATCACGCGCGTGTCAACGACCCGGCGCTCGGCATCGACGAGAGAAGCTTCCTCTTCATCCGCAACGTGGGCTGCGTCGGCTATCCCGGCTCGGCCGAGGTGGTGAACATGCAGCCGCCCGACGACCTGATCCGCGCGGGCGTGACCCATCTGCCGACCGTCGGCGACGGGCGCCAGTCGGGGACGTCGGAAAGCCCCTCGATCCTGAACGCCTCGCCCGAGGCGGTGGTGGGCGGGGGGCTCGCGCTTCTGCGGACGGGCGATCCGGTGCGGCTCGACCTAAAGGCGGCGCGGCTCGATGCGCTGGTCGACGACGCGGAGTGGGCGGCGCGGCGCAGGGACTGGATGCCGCCGGAGCTGGACCACCAGACGCCGTGGCAGGAGATCTACCGGACGCATGTGGGCCAACTGGCCGATGGCGGGTGTCTGGAGCTTGCAACGGCCTATCAGCGCATCGCGAAGGTCCTGCCGCGCGACAATCACTGAGGGGATGCGCCGACCTCGTCGCATCGAAAAGTAGGAAGCGCCGAGGCGGGGCCGGAAGCCCCACCCCGGCGCTGGCGCCTCCGGCGGGAGTTTTTCGCCAGGATGAAGGGGCGGGGCGGTTCCCGGTCTTCATCCTGGCTGAAAACGCTCAGGGGAGTGCAGAGGGGGCAGACAGCCCCCTCTGCCCTGAGCACGGCCTGTCATGGGCCGCGGAGGCCTAGGCGGTTCAGAACTGCGTCAGCGCAGCTTCCAGATCCCCGTAGCCGGTGAAGCGCCGCTCGAAGGCGAGGCCGAGGAAGTCGGCGCAGGCGCGGGCCTTTTCGGTCAGCTCGGGGTCGTCGGTCTGGGCCTGGTAGACCAGTGTTTCGTAATTGCCGAAATACATGTCGCGCAGCTCGGGGTGGCGGTCGAGGCCGAGGGGTTTCGTCACGAAGGCGTCGAACTGCCGGACGAGGAAATCGGTGAGGTAGAAGGCCGTCATCTCGTCGCGCGCGGCGAAGGCGGCATTGCCTTCGAAGAAGCTGTAGCAATGGGGGCCTTGCAGCATCTCGACCCCGAGTGCCGCGCAGCGCGCCTGTAGAAGCCCCCCCGTTCCACAATCGGCATAGAGCACGAAGACCCGGTCATAGGCGTCGCCCGCCTCGGTCACGGCGCGTTCCACGGCGTCGGGGATCTTTTCGGGGTGGTTGTGCAGGATCGCGGGCAGGCATTGCAGGTCCATGTGCGACCAGCCGTTCATGTCCCTCAGTGCAAGAACCTCGCGCGCCAGCGCGCCGCAGGCAATCAGCAGGATGCGCCCCTGGCCTGCCGCCTGCAGGCCTTCGGTCACAAGCCCCTGGTCGTCGATCCGGTCCATCATCCGCCTCCTGACACATGCCCAATATGGCCCCGACTTCCCGTCGTGCACAGGCCCGGTTGCGTCATTGCCGTCGTCGTCTTCCGCCCAGAACCGACAGGGCCAGCCCTGCAAGCACCACCAGCGCCGCGATCGCCTCGCCCGTCGTCACCGTCTCGCGCAGCACGATGGCAGCCACGCTGAGGCCCACCACGGGGATCAGGAGCGCGAAGGGCGTGATGGTGGCGGCCGGGTGGCGCGACAGAAGCACGCCCCAGATCGAGAAGCCCAGCACCGTCGAGACGAAGGCCACATATGTCACCGCGAGCCAGCCCTGCAGAGAGAGCGCGGCGACGGTCGCCCATGGGGCCGTGCCTTCGGTGGCCAGCGAGAGCGCCAGCATCGGCAGGGGTGGTACGAGGCTGGCCCAGATGAAGAGCGCGGTCATGTTCACGCCGCCAAGCCTGCGCAGCACGAGGTTGCCGCAGGCCCAGGACAGCGCGCCGGTCAGCACCAGCGCGAGGCCCAGCGGCGTCACGTTCCCGCCGCCGGCCAGTCCGAAAAGCGCGAGGCCCGCGCAGGCCAGCGCGACCCCCATCCCCTGCAGGAGCCGAACCCGTTCGCCAAAGACGAGGGCGGCCAGAACGATGGTGATCGGCGCCTGGCTTTGCATGATGAGCGAGGCCAGGCCCGCCGTCACGTCGGCCTCCATCGCGCTGAAGAGAAACGCGAATTGGCCGGTGTTGATGAAGGAGCCGATGGCGAGGATCGGCAGCCAGCCCGCCGGGCGTGGAAAGAACACGATGAGCGGGACCAGGATGGCGAAACGCAGGGCGACGAAGAGGATCGGGGGCAGTTCCTCCAGCCCGATCTTCATCGCGCTGAAATTCGACCCCCAGGCCAGCACGACCAGGAGCACGAGACCCAGATCGCGGGCGCCGATCAGCCGAGCCTCGCGACCGGCTGCCGGCCCGAGGGGGTCAGAAGCCACGCCTCGCGCCCCTCGATCACCACCGCCGAGATCGGGCCGTCCCAGCCCGCGCCGGTGTCGATGGCCAGCCGGTTGCCGTGATGCTCGACCGTGGAGACGGGCGTGTGACCGTGCACGACCAACGCCCCGTGCTCGCGCGTGTCGAAAAGAAACACGTCGCGGATCCACATCAGGTCGGCGGGGGTCTGGTCCTCGACGGGAATGCCCGGCTGGATGCCCGCATGAACGAAGAGGCATTCGCCCGCGCGATGGTGAAGGGGCAGCGCGTCGAGGAACGCGCGGTGGTCTTCCGGCACTGCGTCCTGCGCCTTGTCGTGCAGCGCGCGGGCCGATCCGATCGCGGGCAGGCCGTAGGAGGCGAGTGTCGCGCGTCCGCCGATACCGGGATGCAGGTAGCGGCTTTCGGACCAGCGGCCGGGGCGGTTCCCGAGGAATTCCAGGAACATCGAATCGTGGTTGCCCTTCAGCACGACGACCGAAGGGTCCTGCAGCGCGAGATCGAGCAGATGGCCCACCACGCCCGCGCTGTCCGGCCCACGGTCCACCAGGTCGCCCAGATGCACCAGCGGCGCCTCCCGCGTTCCTTCGCGGGCGCGGTCGGCTTCGACCAGGTCATGCGCGCCGCGCAGCTTGTCGAGATGTCCGTGAATGTCGCCGATGGCATAGATCGTCATGGGCCAGACCAAACGCTCTGCGCTGCCCGGACGCAAGGGGGCGCGGCGCCGTCAGGGCGGCGGGACGACCATGACCTGACGGTCACCGCCGTCGCCGCCCTGGGTCTCAGGCCCGCGCGGCCATCTGGTTGTGCTTGCGCAGGACGAATTCCTTGGCGGTTTCCACCGCGACGGCGGCATCCCGGCAATAGGCGTCCGCACCGATGGCGCGGCCGAATTCCTCGTTCAGGGGCGCACCGCCCACCAGAACGATGTAGTCGTCGCGGATGCCCTTTTCCTTGAGCGTGTCGATGACGACCTTCATGTAGGGCATCGTCGTCGTTAGCAGCGCCGACATGCCGAGAATATCGGGTCCTTCGGCCTCCAGCGCTTCGAGATAGGCATCCACGGCGTTGTTGATGCCAAGATCGACCACCTCGAAGCCCGCGCCCTCCATCATCATCGACACGAGGTTCTTGCCGATGTCGTGGATGTCGCCCTTCACGGTGCCGATCACCATCTTGCCGATGCGCGGCGCGCCGGTCTCGACCAGAAGCGGCTTGAGGATCGCCATGCCGCCCTTCATCGCGTTGGCGGCCATCAGCACCTCGGGCACGAAGAGGATGCCGTCACGGAAATCGTTGCCGACGATGGTCATGCCGCCGACAAGCGCCTTCGTGAGGATGTCATAGGGCGTCCAGCCGCGTTCGAGCAGGATGTTGACGCCTTCCTCGATCTCTTCCTTCATACCGTCGTAGAGGTCGTCGAACATCTGGCTGACCAGTTCTTCGTCGTCGAGCTCCGAGAGGACGATGTCGTCTTCTTCCTCGGACATGGGCGCGTCTCCTTGTGATGCGGCTTTCGCCGTTTTTGACTTCCTAATCTCATTGGGTCTTCCGGCATTGCGTTTTTGCGACATCGGACCTCCGTGGCGCGACCAACGCTTGCCGATGTTCTTATTTCGTTCTAGCTTTGGGCATGTCGATCTCTCACCTCGGTTGGTCCAGGGCGCCAAGGGCGCGGGCGGCGCTGTCGAACAGGGCAGGGCGGTTCGAGCGTCACGACCGCGTGGCGGAGCCGGATGGATGGGATCCGGCGGAGGATCTGCCGCCGCTGCGCACCGAAGTGACGGACGAACGCCCCCGTTCGGCGATCACGCGCAACCGCTCGCCAGATATCGGCTTCGACCGGTCGATCAATCCCTACCGGGGGTGCGAGCATGGCTGCATCTACTGTTTCGCGCGGCCGAGCCATGCGTGGCTGGGGCTGTCGCCGGGGCTCGATTTCGAAACGCAACTGATCGCGCGCCCCGGTATCGCCGCGGTGCTGGAGGCGGAGCTGCGCAAACCGCGTTACGTGCCGGCCACGATCGCCATCGGCACAAATACCGACCCCTACCAGCCGATCGAGGCGGAGCGGCGCATCATGCGTGGCGTTCTGGAGGTGCTGCATGCTTTCCGTCATCCGGTGACCGTGACGACCAAGGGCACGCTGGTGGAACGCGATGCCGATATCCTGGGCGAGATGGGGCAGGCGGGGCTGTCGCGGGTGGGCCTGTCGGTCACGACGCTCGACGCGGATCTGGCGCGCCGGATGGAGCCGCGCTGTCCGTCGCCCGCGCGGCGTCTGCGCGCCATCGAACGGCTGAGCCGGGCGGGCTGTCCGGTGCGGGTCATGGTCTCGCCGATCGTTCCGGGGCTCACCGACCATGAGCTCGAGGCGATCCTGACCGCCGCGCGCGACGCCGGCGCGGTGGCGGCGAGCATGATCCCCCTGCGCCTGCCGCTGGAGGTGTCGGAGCTCTGGCAGGCATGGCTGGCGGAACATTATCCGGCGCGGCAGGGACGCGTCATGTCCAAGATCCGCGACATGCATGGCGGGCGCGACTACGACCCCGAATGGGGCAAGCGCATGACCGGCGAGGGGCTTTGGGCCGAGCTTCTGCAGAAGCGATTCGGCCGTGCGGTCAGGGCCTTGGGGCTCGAAGTTGATCTTCCCGACCTGCGTTCCGATCTTTTTGCGCCGCCGCCGCGCCCGGGCGATCAACTGTCGCTGTTCTGACGGTCCGTTCCGGTCTAGGGTCGCCCTCGGATCGCAAGAACGGAGGCCGGGATGAACTGGGACGCGCGTTACGCCCGCGAGGGCTACCTGTTCGGAAAGCACCCCGCCGCGTTCCTGTCGCGCGAGGCCACGCGCATCCCCGATGGCGCCCGCGTTCTCAGCGTCGCCGATGGCGAGGGCCGCAATTCCGTCTATCTCGCGACCCTCGGCCATGACGTGCGCGCCTTCGACCTCAGCCCCAATGCCGTGGCCAAGGCCCGCACTCTTGCCGCCGAGGCGGGCGTCGATGTGGCGTTCAACCTCTCCGGCATCGAGGACTGGGACTGGACGCAGCCTGTCGACGCCATCGTCGCGATCTTCATCCAGTTCCAGGGCCCCGAGGCGCGCGCGGCGACCTTCGCGCGCTTCCGCGAAGGCCTCGCCCCGGGCGGTCTCCTGCTGCTGCACGGCTATGCGCCGCGGCAGGTCGACTACGGCACCGGCGGCCCGCCCCATGCCGAGAACATGTATACCCTGCCCATGCTGCGGGAGGCCTTCGCGGGCTGGGAGGTGCTGCATGAGGCCGATTACGACGCAGTGATCGAGGAAGGGAGCGGCCATTCCGGCCAGTCGGGTCTGATCGATTTCGTGGCGCGCAAACCCGCCGCCTGAGACCGGACGCGGAGGCCGGGCCATCAGCTCCGGACGCGCCGCCGTCCGCGACGTTCGCGCGTGGGGCCGCCGCCGTCCTCGGTGCCGTCCGATCCCGAGGAGAACCCGCCCAGTTCGGCCGCGATGACTTCGAGCGTGGGGGCGTCCCCGCGCGGCGTTTCCTCCAGCGCGGCACGCATGTGGCGCAGGTGTTCGGGCTGCGTGCCGCAACATCCGCCGATGATCCGCGCGCCTGCATCGCGCGCCAGCACGGCGTAACGCGCCATCAGCTCGGGCGTGCCGTCGTAATGGATGTGCCCGTCCACGTATTTCGGGATGCCCGCGTTGCCCTTGGCGATGATGGGCCGTTCCGAGCCCGCCGCGCGGAAGCCCAGCACGGTGCGCAACAGGTCCGAGGCGCCCACGCCGCAATTGGCGCCATAGGCGAGGGGCGGCGGGTCGAGCTTTTCCACCAGCGCCGACAGATCGGCCGAGGTGAAACCCATCATCGTGCGGCCGGCGGTGTCGAAGCTCATGGTGCCGCACCATGGCATACCGGCGAGGCGCGCGGCCTCGGCTGCGGCCTCGTATTCCTCATGCGCCGAGATCGTCTCGACCCAGAGCACATCGGCGCCGCCCGCCTTCAGCCCCTCGGCCTGTTCGTGGAACATCTCCACGGCGCGCTCGTGGGTCAGCGCCCCCATCGGCGCCATGATCTCACCCGTGGGGCCCATGGAGCCCGCCACGATCACCGTGCGCGTCTGGGCATCGGCGACCTCGCGCCCGATTTCGGCGGCGAGGCGGTTGAGCTCGAACACCCGATCTTGGGCGTCGTGCAGCTTGAGCCGCGCGGCGGTGCCTCCGAAGGAATTGGTCAGGAACAGGTCCGACCCCGCGTCCACCGCGCCTCGGTAGAGCGTGGCAATGCGGTCGGGATGGTCCACGTTCCACAGCTCGGGCGCGTCGCCCGACTGCAGACCCATGTTGAAGAGCGTCGTGCCCGTCGCCCCGTCGGCGAGGATCCAGTCACGCTCTGCGAGAAGCGTGGAAAGTTTGTCTGACATGGGCGCGGGCTCCGGGTTTCATCCTGCGCGCGGCATGCCACGGGCCGCGACTTGACGCAAATGCAAGTTGCTCATGTTTTTCTTGAGTGTCGTGCATTGATGGGCCTACCGGGCTGGCGACCCTGTCGGCCCGCGGCCCCCGTTTACCCGAGATAGGTGCAGCATTCGGTCCGCAGCTCTGCCTCCGCCACGACGTCGGGATCGTTGAGGTAAAGCTCCCAGCTCGGCGGCTTCAGGCTCAGGCCTTCCTCCGCGACGTGCCGCATCAGCAGGTCATAGTCGTCGCGCAGCGTGGCGTAGCTGCCCTCATGCACGAAACTCACGACGCGGCCTGCCGGCAAGGTGTCGTCCCCGATACTGCCCTCGGCGAGACCAAGATGCTCCGGGGTGATGACGATGCCGGCGCGGAAGCGCATCGTCTCGCCCATGGAGAAATCGTGGTACACCGAGAGCGGCGGGCCCGCGGGCGTGATGCCCTTTTCTGCGGCAAAGGCAAAGACCTCTCCAAAGGCGGCCCCCATCGCCTGAGAGATTTCTTCCGGCGATGTGCCGGTTGTCCGTTCGCTGTAGATATACGGGGTTTCCGCCACATCCTTGATCACGAAATCCGGCATCGTGTCCTCCCTTCCGACCCGGATGTGAGGCTGCGCCGAAAAGCCGGACCACGCATTGATCTGGCGCAACGGAATGAACACGTCAAAGCCGGCGCCAAAAGGGCGCCCGGCGCAGGCCCGCAGCGCGTGTCGCGCTATCCCGCGCTCAGGTCTCGTCCATCAGCTGCACCTTCGCCACGGCGAGTAGCTCGTCGTATTTCTTGCGCACCTCGGCCTCGGCCACGCGGCCGTCGAGATCGCCCAGCACCTTGCGCATGACGTCCTCGTGGCCGGCCTCCTCGAAATCGGCCTTCACGACCTCCTTGGCGTATTCGGCCGCGTCTTCGCCGGTCTTGCCAAGAATGTCGGCGACCCAGAGGCCCATGAGCTTGTTGCGCCGCGCCTCGGCCCGGAACTGCATCTCCTGGTCATGGGCGAACTTGTTCTCGAAGGCGTTTTCGCGATCGTCGAAGGTTGTCATCGGGGTCTCCGCTCTGGACTGTCTGCCGGTCGGGGCAAAGTCTAGGCCCGCGGAGAGGGGCGCCGCAAGGCGCGATCGACGGCGCGCCTTGCGACACAGCGCGCTTTGGCCTATAGCCGCTCGCACCCCGACCGCGGCGCAACGGCGCGCGGAGGTCCCTGTTTCCGGAGCACGCATGGCACGCCGCAAGAAGGTCTACGAGGGCAAGGCCAAGATCCTGTATGAAGGCCCCGAACCCGGCACTTTGGTGCAGTATTTCAAGGATGACGCGACCGCGTTCAACGCCGAGAAGCGCGCCACGATCGAGGGCAAGGGCGTGCTCAACAACCGGTTGAGCGAATTCTTCATGACCGGCCTGAATCACGTCGGCGTTCCGACCCATTTCATCCGCCGCATCAACATGCGTGAGCAGCTGATCCGCGCGGTCGAGATCATCCCGCTGGAAGTGGTGGTGCGCAACGTGGCGGCGGGCTCCATCTCCAAGCGGCTCGGCATCGAGGAGGGCACGGCCCTGCCGCGGCCGATCGTGGAGTTCTACTTCAAGAACGACGATCTGGGCGACCCGCTGGTATCCGAGGAGCATATCCTCGCCTTCGGATGGGCCACGCAGCAGGATCTCGACGACATGGTCAGCCTCGCACTCAGGGTCAACGACTTCCTGTCGGGCCTGTTTCTCGGCGTCGGCATCCGGCTGGTGGATTTCAAGATCGAGATCGGACGGATCTGGGACGGCGATTACATGCGGCTGATCGTGGCCGACGAGATCAGCCCCGATTCGTGCCGGCTGTGGGACATGGAGACGGGCAAGAAGCTCGACAAGGACGTGTTCCGCCGCGACCTCGGCGACCTCGCGGATGCCTATACGGAGGTCGCACGACGTCTCGGCGTGATGCCGCAGGGCCCGACGGGGGTGACCAAGCCCACGCTCATCAACTAGGTCAGAGGTCGGGTTTGCGTATTTTCGGAAAGATGAAGGGTGGGTCGCCCTGGAGACGAACATGAAAGCAACCGTGACCGTGATGCTGAAACAGGGCGTGCTGGACCCGCAGGGGGCGGCCGTGAAATCGGCGCTGGGCGCGCTGGGCTTCGACGGGGTCGAGGATGTGCGCCAGGGCAAGGTGATCGAGCTCGACCTCGCGCCCGGCACGACCGAAGCGCAGGTGACCGAGATGTGCGAGAAGCTGCTGGCCAACACCGTGATCGAAAGCTACCGGGTGGAGATCGGCTGATGCGGGCCGCCCGGCTGACGGGCTGGCGCGCGGCCCTCGAGATCGGCACCGTGCCCGAGCCCGATTGTCCGAGGGACGGCGTGGTTCTCGAGGTTCTGGCCTGCGGGATCTGCCGCTCGGACTGGCACGTCTGGACCGGTGCCGATCCGGTGGCGCTGCCCCATGTGCCGGGCCACGAATATTGCGGCATCGTCGTCGCGGCCGGCCCCGAGGTGCGAGGCTGGCGCGTGGGCGACCGGGTGATCGCGCCCTTCATCCTCGCCTGCGGGGGCTGCGGCGATTGCCGGGCCGGGAACCAGACCATCTGTGCGTCGCAGGTTCTGCCGGGCTTCACCTGCGACGGGGCGTTCGCCGAACGCGTGGCCGTGGCCCATGCCGACGCCAATCTCACGCGCCTGCCCGAGGGCATGGACCCGGCCCTTGCGGCGGCCCTGGGCTGCCGCGTGACGACGGCGTGGCATGCGCTGACCGGGCGCGCGGCCCTGAAACCCGGCGAATGGCTGGGCATCTGGGGCGGCGGCGGCGTGGGGATGGCGGCGCTGATGCTGGGCCGGGCCATGGGCGCGCGGGTGGCGCTGGCCGACGTGGTGGTCGAAAAGCTCGATCAGGCGCGCGCGCTGGGTGCGGAGGCCGTGATCGACGCCTCGGACGCGCAGGCGGCGGATGCCATGCGGGAGGCCACGGGCGGCGGCGTGCATGTGGCGGTCGAGGCGCTGGGCCTGCCCGTGACGACCGCCAACGCGCTCGGTTCGCTCAGGAAGCTCGGCCGCATGGTGCAGGTGGGCATGCCCGCCGGCGACCACGCCCGGATGACGCTGCCATGGGACGCGGTCTATGGCGGGCAGCTTGCCGTTTATGGTACGCGGGGTATGCCCGCCCATCGCTACCCTTCGCTGCTCGATTTCCTTGCGGCCACGCGCCTCGACCTCGCGCCGATGATCGCGCGGCGCGTGGCTCTGTCGGACGCTTCGGCCGAGCTTGCCCGTTTCGACGCGCCGGCCCCGCCCGGCATCGCCGTCATCACCGATTTCGCCGCCTGAGCGCGAAACGACCCCGGAGGATCCGACCCCATGAAAGCCGCCATACTCGTTTTTCCCGGCTCCAACTGCGACCGCGACCTCGCCGTGGCCTTCCGCGCGGCGGGCTTCGAGACCGAGATGGTCTGGCACAAGGAGACCGAACTGCCCCGGGGCGTCGACATCGTTGGCGTGCCGGGTGGGTTTTCCTATGGCGATTACCTGCGCTGCGGGGCCATCGCGGCGCAATCGCCGATCATGCGGGCTGTGGCTGGGTTCGCGGGCAAGGGCGGCCATGTCCTGGGCATCTGCAACGGCTTTCAGGTCCTGTGCGAGACGCGGCTTCTGCCGGGCGCGCTGATGCGCAATGCGGGGCTGAAGTTCGTCTGCCGCATGCAGGGGTTGCGGGTGGCGACGACCGACTGCGCCTTCACCGGCGGCTACAAGCCGGGGCAGGACGTGGTCTTTCCCATCGCCCACCATGACGGCAACTACCAGATCGACGCCGAGGGTCTCGCGCGGCTGGAGGGTGAGGACCGGATCGCCTTCACCTATGTCGGCAACCCGAACGGGGCGACGGCGGATATCGCGGGCATCCTGTCGGAGAACCGGCGCGTGCTTGGCCTGATGCCGCATCCCGAACGGGTCGTCGATCCGGCGCAGGGCGGCAGCGATGGCGCAACGTTGTTCACGTCGCTGTCCGAGGCGCTGGTTGCGGCGTGACTCGTCCTGCCCCGCGAGGCTTGAGCGGCGAGGGGCGGAGGCATAGTCTCCGGACATGAGCGCGAGCGATATCACAGGGGCCTCCACCGGGAGCCGGCCGAACGGACGGGCAGAGCCCGCCCTGCGGCGCACCTGGCTGCTGCGGATCGCCATGGTGCTCTTTCTGGGCATCGCGGTGCTGGTGATCTGGATTTCCAACATCTGGCTCACGGACCGTTTCACAGAGAGCACCCGCAACCGGTCCGAGCTGCGTCTCGCGCTCTATTCCGGGTCGGTCATGTCGGAGCTTCAGCGTCATTCGGTGGTGCCGCTTCTGCTGTCGCGCGATCCGGTCCTGATCCGCTCGCTCGAGCAGAACGATTTCTCGGCCACCTCGCAGCGGCTGATCTCCTATGTGGAGGAAATCGGCGCGGCCTCGCTGATCCTGCTGAACCGCGAGGGGCGCGTCGTGGCCGCCACCGACCGGCAGCTGATATCCGAATTGCGTTCCTCGGACCCCTTCTTCCTTGAGGCGCTGCGGGCCGCCGACACCGTCTTCACCACAAACGAGCCGGAGACCGGCCGCTTCGATTTCACGTTTTCGCGGCGGATAGAGGTCGGCAACGACCTGCTTGGCGTGATCCTCGTGGAGGTCGATCTGGGCCGCATCGTCGATCGTTGGCGCGGCACGACCGAGGCCGTGTTCCTGACCAGTTCCGAAGGCGAGATCATCCTGTCGACCGAGCCGCGCTGGCGTGGCCGGACCGAGGAGGAGGCGCTGGACCTCGAACCCGCACCCTCGGCCATCGAGCGCGCGATCGAGGCCACCGGCAACTGGGCGTTCGGGGATCAGGGCGCGTTGTTCTTCGGGGCCGAGACGATCCGGCTGGAGGCGCGCATCCCGTTCCGCGGCTGGCGCATCGTCAGCCACACCGCCTATGCCTCGGTGCGGGAGCGGGTGAACGGGGTTCTGGCGCTCCAGATCATGGGATTCGCGCTTTTGCTGGCGGGGGGATTCTACGTCCTGAGTCGCCGCGCCCGCATCCAGTCGGCGATGTTCCAGCGGGAATCGGCAGAGCTTCGCCGTCTCAACGCCCGCCTGCAGCGGGAAATCGCCGAGCGTCAGAAGGCCGAAAAGAACCTCCAGCAGGCGGAGCAGAGCCTCGCGCAGAGCCAGAAACTCGCGGCGCTGGGCGAGATGTCGGCCGCGGTCAGCCATGAGCTGAACCAGCCGCTCGCGGCGATGAAGACCTACCTCGCCGGGGCGCGGCTTCTGCTCGACCGGCGCCGTTTCGCCGAGGCCGGGTCCTCGTTTCAGCGGATAGACGATCTGATCGAGCGGATGGGTGCGATCACGCGGCAGCTCAAGTCCTACGCCCGGAAGGGCGGCGATGCCTTCGAACCCGTGGATTTGCGGGACGCGCTGAAGGGCGCGATCACGATGATGGAGCCTCAAGTGAGGTCCATGCGCGTGGAGATCACGCTGAATCTGCCGCGCCGCCCGGTCATGGTTCTGGCCGACCGGCTGCGGCTGGAGCAGGTCATCATCAACCTCCTGCGCAACGCGCTCGACGCGATGAAGGACAACGAGCGCCGCGAGATCGATCTGCTGATCGCGGAAGGCGACGAGGCAGTGCTTTCGGTGCGCGACAACGGGACGGGCATCGAGGATCTCGAGACGCTCTTCGAGCCGTTCTACACCACCAAGAAACCGGGAGAGGGTGTCGGGCTGGGGCTTGCCATTTCGTCAGGGATCGTGTCCGACCTCGGGGGACGTCTGACCGCGCGCAACCCCGACACGGGCGGCGCGGTCTTCGAGATCCGGCTGCCGCTTCTGGCGGACAGGGCCGACCTGCCCGCCGCCGATCTTTCCGGCGGCGGGCAGGCGGCGGAATGATGACGACGAAAGGGATGCCGCGATGAAGATTGCGATCGTGGATGACGAACAGGACATGCGCCAGTCGATCAGCCAGTGGCTGGCGCTCTCGGGCTTCGAGACCGAGACCTACCCCTCGGCCGAGGAGGCCCTGAAGGGGATCGGTGCCGATTTTCCCGGTGTCGTGATCACCGACGTGAAGATGCCGGGGATGGATGGCGTCACGTTCCTCAAGCGCCTGATGGCGCAGGACAGCGGGCTGCCGGTGATCATGATCACCGGCCATGGCGACGTTCCGATGGCGGTGGACGCGATGCGCATCGGCGCTTTCGACTTCCTCGAAAAGCCCTTCAACCCCGACAAGATGACGGAGCTTGCCAAGAAGGCCAGCCAGCAGCGGCGCATGACGCTCGACAACCGGGCGCTCAGGCGGGAGCTTGCCGACGGCAAGGCGGTCATGAAGAAGCTCATCGGCTCCTCGCCCGAGATGGAGCGGCTGCGCGAGGACATCCTCGACCTTGGTCAGGCCGACAGCCACGTGCTGATCGACGGCGAGACGGGGACGGGCAAGACGCTGGTGGCGCACGCGCTCCATGCCGTGGGGCCGCGCGCGACAAAGAAGTTCATCACGCTCTCGTGCTCCGCCTGGGCCGAGCAGCAGTTGTCCGAAAAGCTCTTCGGCCCCGATCCGGGCGACGCGCTGCCCCTGGTGGAGGAGGCGCGTGGCGGCACGCTCTGCCTCGAGGATATCGAGGCGCTGCCGAACGCGATCCAGGCCCGCCTGCTGACCTTCATCAACGAGCAGGAGACGCCGCCCCAGACCCGCATCATCGCGATCTGCAACGAACACACCGCCGGCAAGACGCTGGAGGACAGCCTGCGCCCCGACCTGTTCTTCCGTCTCTCGGCCATGACGATCATCTGCCCGCCGCTGCGCGCCCGTGGCGAGGATATCCTGACGCTGTTCAACCGCATGTCCGAGACCTTCGCCGAGGAATACGGCTGCGACGCGCCGCAGGTCACCGCGCAGGAGGCCGCGCAGCTTCTGCAGGCGCCATGGCCGGGCAACGTGCGGCAGCTGGTCAACATCGCCGAGCGCGCGGTCTTGCAGAACCGGCGCGGGTCGGGCTCGATCACGTCGCTTCTGATGGCCGACAACGAGGCGACGGGGCCGACCATCTCGACCGAGGGCAAGCCGCTCAAGGAATACGTGGAAGCCTTCGAGCGGATGCTCATCGACAACACGATGCGCCGCCACAAGGGATCGATCTCGGCGGTGATGGACGAGCTGTGCCTGCCGCGGCGGACCCTGAACGAGAAGATGGCGAAATACGGGTTGAGCCGGGGGGATTACCTCTGAGCCCGCTGCCGTTTTCCCCACGGAGGACGGCAGGACAAACCCGGGTTTTTCCTGCCGGAAAACGCGCGTTTTCCGCCCCTTGAGACCGCTCTGGCGCGGGAGGTGATGCGAATTGCCATTGCCATTTCGCGTCCGCGCCCCTTAATGTGACGTAACCGGCGTTTCCGCCGGTTCGATCAGTTTCTCTGCACTCAGACGGATCGCCGCGCCAGTATCGCCGCGACAGGGGCTGCAGGTCACTCGGATGTCGGGACGCGAAACGCGTCCGGTCCACCCTGAACCGCCCCCTTGGGGGCAAGTTGGGCCGCCGATGCTTGTTCATCCGTGGCCGGAGACAGACACGATGCTTGGGCCATGGGCAGTCGAGGCGAGATGTGACGGGGCACCCCCCCGCGCAGACCTTGCCCCGTGCCGGCCGTCACGCAGCGTGCTATTCAACGATCGCAACCGCTCGACCCGACCCATGCCCGACCGGCAGGGTTCGGTGGCTCCGCGCGGTTCGCGGGCAAGGACATCATGGCAAAGAAGATGCTTATCGATGCCACGCACCCGGAGGAGACCCGGGTTGTCGTGGTTGACGGAACCAAGGTCGAGGAGTTCGATTTCGAGTCGCTGAGCAAGCGGCAACTGGCGGGAAACATCTATCTGGCAAAGGTGACGCGGGTCGAACCCTCGTTGCAGGCTGCCTTCATAGATTACGGCGGCAACCGCCACGGCTTTCTCGCCTTTTCCGAAATCCACCCCGATTATTACCAGATCCCCGTCGCGGACCGTGAGGCGCTGCTGGCCGAGGAACGCGAGTATGCCGAGGCGATGGCCGCCGAGGCCGACGAGGAGGCCAAGCCCAAGCGCCGCCGCACCCGTCGGCGCAAGCCCAATGAAACGAAGGCCGAGGCGGCCGATACGGACTCGGTGACACGGGGCACGCCCGCAGGAATGGACGTGGTCGATCTGGACGCGCCTCACGACGATGACGCGTCGGACGACAACGGGCAGGACGAGGCGCTGACCGACGCCGATGACGCGGATGCGCGTTCTGACGAGACCTCCGCCGCCGATGCGTCCGACGCTCGGGATGACATGTCCCGGGACGAAGATGACGGAGCGGGTGACGAGGATCCCGGCGACGACGGCGATGACGGCGCGCCCGGTGCCGAAACCGTGGCCGATGACGACACCGAGGAGGACATCCGACCGGTGCGCAAGCCGCGGCCGCGCAAATACAAGATCCAGGAGGTCGTGAAGGTCCGCCAGATCATGCTGGTGCAGGTGGTCAAGGAGGAACGCGGCAACAAGGGCGCGGCGCTCACGACCTATCTCAGCCTCGCGGGCCGGTACTGCGTGCTGATGCCCAACACCGCGCGCGGCGGCGGGATCAGCCGCAAGATCACCAACGCCGCCGACCGCAAGAAGCTCAAGGAAATCGCGCAGTCGCTCGACGTGCCGCAGGGGGCGGGGCTCATCATCCGGACCGCCGGCAGCCAGCGCACGAAGACCGAGATCAAGCGCGATTACGAATACCTGCAACGCCAGTGGGAACAGGTGCGCGAACTGACGCTGAAATCGGTCGCGCCCGCGCTGATCTACCAGGAAGGCGACCTGATCCACCGCACGATCCGCGACCTCTACAACCGCGACATCGACGAGGTGCTGGTCGAGGGCGAGGCGGGCTACCGCCGGGCCAAGGACTTCATGAAGATGATCATGCCGTCCCACGCCAAGAACGTGAAGCACTATGCCGACCCGATGCCGATCTTCGCCAGGTACAAGGTCGAAGGCTATCTGGCCGACATGTTCAACCCGGTTGTCCAGCTCAGATCGGGCGGCTACATCGTGATCGGCGTGACCGAGGCGCTCGTGGCCATCGACGTGAACTCCGGCCGGGCCACCAAGGAAGGCTCGATCGAGGAGACGGCGACCAAGACCAACCTCGAGGCCGCCGAGGAGGTCGCGCGTCAGTTGCGCCTGCGCGACCTTGCGGGCCTGATCGTGATCGACTTCATCGACATGGACGAGCGGCGCAACAACGTCGCCGTCGAAAAGCGACTGAAGGACAAGCTCAAGACCGACCGGGCCCGTATCCAGGTGGGCCGCATCTCGACCTTCGGCCTGATGGAGATGAGCCGCCAGCGTCTGCGCCCGGGCATGCTCGAGGCCACGACGCAGCCCTGTTCCCATTGCCACGGCACCGGGCTTCTGCGGTCGGATGACAGTCTCGGCCTGTCGATCCTGCGCCAGCTGGAAGAGGAAGGCACCCGTGGCCGCGCGCGGGAGGTGCTGCTGACCGCGCCGGTCGGGATCGTGAATTTCCTGATCAACAACAAGCGCGACTATATCGAGGCGATCGAGGCGCGCACCGGCCTGTCGATCCGTATCGAGGCCGACGCGCACATGGTCTCGCCCGATTTCAAGATCGAGCGCTTCAAGACCGCCACGCGACGCGTCGTGGCCGCAGCGCCCGTCTCGTCGATGGATGCCTCCCTGATGGACGATGTCGAGGAGGAGACGCCGGTCGAAGAGGCCGAGGTCGTGGAAACGCCCGAATTGCCCGAAGAGGACGACCAGCCCCGGAAGAAGCGTCGCCGCAGGCGGGGCGGACGCGGACGGCGCAAGGCCGGCGAGGGCGAGGACGCGCAGGACGGTTCGGACCAGGAGAACGGCTCCGAGGATGACGAAACCGACGAGGCGGAGACCGCCGATGCGGAGGCGTCCGGCGCAGCAGGCAGCGATGACGGTGGCGAGGGCGAGGATCAGCCCCGCAAGAAGCGCCGTGGCCGGCGCGGTGGCCGTGGGCGAAAGCCCACCCGGGCCGAGGGCGACGAGACGGAAGGCTCCGACGCAGCAGAAGAGGCAGACGCGGCCGCCGAGCCGTCCGTGGCCGAGGCGCTCGCGGATGCTGCCTCCGACGAGGCTCCCGACATGGTCGAGGAACCGGCGCCCGAGGCGGAACCCGCCGAGATGGAGTCCGTTGCAGAGCCGGAGCCTGCGCCCGAACCGGAGCCTGACACCGCACCGGAGCCCGAGCCGGAGCCCGAGCCCGAGCCCGTGGCAACGGCGGAGCCCGAGCGAGAGCCGGTGACGGCCGACGGAGGCGACACAAAGCCCAAGAAACGCGGCTGGTGGTCCATCGGCTGACGGAACGAAAAAAGGCGCCCGGGGGTCACGTTTCCCCGGGCGCCTTCTTCGTTTCCGATGCGGCGATGGCTCAGTTCGTGTCCATGCGCACCGTGTCCACGATCTCGAGCATCGCATCGAGCGGGACGTAGCCCCGCACCAGCTGATCCCCGAAGACGAAGGTGGGCGTGCCGGAAATCTGCAGCCGCTGGGCGAGGTCGCGGTTGTAGGAGATCGTCTGCGCCACCAGCGGATCGCCCATGGCGTCGAGGATCGGCCCCGAGTCGAGGCCCAGGTCGTCCGCGGTGGCGGCAAGCGAGGCCTCGGTCACATCGCCGCGCATGGTCATGAGCGCGTCGTTCATCTGCGCATAGGCATCGTCGCCGTTGACGATACGTGTGGCGATCGCGAACTGCGAGGCCAGAACCGACTGTTCGCCGAGGATCGGGAATTCCTTGACGACGTAGCGGATGTTGCCGTCGAGTTCGACCAGGTCAGCCACCTCGGGATGCGCCCGCCGGCAGTAGCCGCAGCGGTAGTCCATGAATTCCACCAGCACCACGTCGCCCTCGGGATTGCCGCCGACCCAGTCGAAGGCCGAGTTGAAAAGCGCGTCGTCATTGGCGGCGATGCCCATCTCGTCCCGCTCCGCGTCGGCGGCGGCCTGGCGCTGTTCGAGGACGCCGATCGCCTCCATCAGGACCTCGGGATTGTCGAGCAGGTAGGCCCGCACCTCGGCGCGGAAGGCGTCACGTTCCGCATCGTCGAGATCGGTCAGGTCCGCCTTGGCGGGTGTTGCGGCCATCAGGCCGGCAAGGGCCAATGGGGCGAGGAATTTCATGCGCTCATCTCCGTCGTTGGGCGGCTTCGGCCACGCGTAGCACATCCTGTGCGCGAATCCAGCCGGGTGATCCTTGCGGCAGCAGACCGACGGCGCGGTTGGCGAGCGCGGCGGCATCCTCCATCCGTCCAAGAACCGCGTAGCGTTCCGCGGTGACCGTCGCGGCCATTCCCGGCTGGCCGGCGCGTGCATGGGCCAGCGCCAGGTCGCGCAGCATGCGAGGGTCGAACGGGTCGCGGGCCTGCGCCCGGCTGAGAACATCGAGCGCGCGGGCATTGCTCGCGGCGCTGTCCGGCGCCAGCAATGCCCGGCCATACCCCGCGAGGATCAGCGGCTCGCGCGGGGCAAGCTCCACCGCGCGGCCATAGGCGGCAATGGCGGCGTCGAAGCGACGGCTTTCGAACAGGATCTGGCCCTGAAGCTCCTGGTAGAACGGATCGCCCGGCCGCATCTGCAGCAGGCGTCCCACCTCTGCCAGCGCGCGGTCGGCATCCGGCGTGCGGTGATGGGCGATGGCCCGGCTCAGCGTCGCGATCTCGCCGGTATCGTTTCGGTCCACGCGGCGCAGCGTCCACGAGGGATTGCGCAGGAAGGCCGAAAGCTTGGCGTTGAGCCGGGCGTACCAGTATGCGCTGGCGGCCGATGGCTCAGCGTCGGTCCCCCGGGTCGCGAGGAAGGCCTGCACGGTGCGGTAGCGGTCGCGCGTCAGCGGGTGGGACCGGACGTAGGGGTCCTGCCGGCCGACCGACAGGGCCTCCTGCCCGCGGAAGAGGTCGAGGACCTCGAGCATCGCCTCCGGGTCGATACCCGCCGACACCATGTAGCGCAGGGCCGACTGGTCGGCGCTCGCCTCCTCGGCGCGGGTGTGGGCCATCAGGCTGCGCTGCGCCGAACTCATGCCACCGGCGGCAAGGCCGATCGCTGCGCCGCCTTCGCCAGAGGCCGCGCCCGCGGCCAGCGCCAGCAACAGCCCCATGCGCGCCGCCGTCTGGGCCGAAGCCGCCGCGGCGGGACGAGCGGTCAGGTGCCCGTTGGCAATATGCGCCGCCTCATGGGCCAGCACGGCCTGCAACTGGTCGGGACTGTCGAGCCGCAACAGCAGGCCCGAATGGACGAAGATGTGCCGCGCGTCGGCCACGAAGGCGTTCATGGAGCCATCGTTGATGATGATCACGCGCGTGCTCTGCGGCAAGCCGGCCACGCGAAAGACGGGAGCCGCAAGCTCCTGCAGGGCGCGCTCGATCTCGGCGTCGCGGATGATCGACTGCGCCAGCGCGACCACGGGTGCGCAGGCCAGCAGGACCGCCAGCGCGATCGCGCGCCCGATGATCGGCATCCGACCCGGCATTGACGATCCTCTTCCCGGCTGGTTTGACAAAAGCCCGCCCCTCGCGATTTTTCGCAGAATACGGAGTGAAGCATGCGGCATTCAACCCGATCCGAGGTCGATCCCTTTATCGTGATGGACGTGATGGAGGCCGCCCGCGTCGCCGAGGAGGCGGGCCGCGACATCGTCCACATGGAGGTGGGCCAGCCCGGCAGCGGCGCGCCGGAGGCCGCGCGCGCCCGGCTGCGGCAGGAGATGGAGCGCGGGCCGCTGGGCTACACCGTGGCGCTCGGCCGGCCGGACCTGCGCGCCGAGATCGCGGCGCTTTACGGCGAGTGGTACGATCTCGACCTCGACCCCGCGCGCGTCGTGCTGACCTCGGGCGCATCGGGCGGCTTCCTGCTGGCCTTCACCGCGCTCTTCGACGCGGGCGAGAAGGTGGCATTGGGGGAGCCCTGCTACCCGTCCTATCGCCAGATCCTGACGGCGCTGAGCCTTCGACCCGTGGGTCTGGTGACCGAGGCCGAAACGCGGTTTCAGCCGGTGGCGCGGCAACTGACCGACGATCTGGCGGGGCTGATCGTGGCCAGCCCCGCGAACCCCACCGGCACGATGCTCGGCCGCGCTGAACTGCAAGATCTGTCAGATGCTTGCGAGGCGAAGCGCATATCGCTCATCTCCGACGAGATCTATCATGGCCTGCAATACGAGGGCCGAGCGGTCAGCGCGCTGGAGGTCACGGACGAGGTCTACGTGATCAACTCCTTCTCCAAGTATTTCTCGATGACGGGATGGCGGCTCGGCTGGATGGTCGTTCCGCCCGATCACGTCCGCAGCGTCGAACGTCTGGCGCAGAACATGTTCATCTGCCCCGCCCATGCGAGCCAGGTCGCGGCGCTTGGCGCGCTTAGCCCCGAGGGGCGCGCGGAGCTGGATGAACATCGCGTCACATATACCCGGAATCGTGAGATTTTACTGGCAGGCCTGAAGGAAGCGGGCCTGACGAACACGGCGCCTGCGGACGGCGCGTTCTATGTCTACGCGGATGTGGGCCACCTGACCGACGACAGCCGGGCGCTGTCCCGGCAGATCCTTGACGAGGCGGGTGTCGCCGTCACGCCGGGTCTCGACTTCGACAAGGCGCGCGGCCACCGGACGCTGCGGTTTTCCTACGCGCGCGGCACGGCGGAAATCGAGGAGGGCGTGGCGCGCCTGACGCGGTTTTTCGCGCGCGGCTGAGCCCGCGCATCCCGCGCTTGGGAGACGCCGCGCGGTCTGCTAGGGCTTCGTCAACGAAACCGATCCGGGATGAGCCCGTGCGCCGAGCAGTCCATCTTCTGACCGCCGCCTGTGCGGCCCTCTTTCTCGTCCTGTCAGCGGCGTCGTCCGCAGCGCAGTCCTTCGGCGCGCTCGCCCGCGTCGTGCCGTCCGAGACCGGGGCCGAGGCGCGGGGTGACGAGGTGATCCTGCGCCTCGGTCTCAGCCAGCCGGTGCCCTTCCGGGTCTACGCGCTCGACGCGCCGTGGCGGGTGGTGGTGGATTTCCGCGAAGTCCTCTGGGACGGGGTGCCATGGGCGCTCGCGGAACTGCCCGGCGTGGCCGGCATCGACGTGGGTGCCGCCTTCGAGCCGGGTTGGTCGCGCATGGTCCTGACGCTTGACGCGCCGATGCTGCCCGGCATCGCCGCGATGGAAACCGACGCGGCCTCGGGGCAGGCCAGTGTGCGCCTGTCGCTGGAACCGGCGACGGCGGAGGCTTTCGCCCGCGTCGCCGGACTGCCCGACGGCGTGGCCTCGGGGCTTGCACCCCGGTCGGTCGAAACCGCAGTGGCGCCGGACGGGCGGCCGGTCATCGTGCTCGATCCGGGCCATGGCGGTATCGATCCGGGCGCGGTGCGCGGCGAGCATACCGAGGCCGATCTGGTCCTGACCTTCGCGCGGGAACTGGCCGAGGCGCTGCGGCGCACGGGCCGCGTCGAGGTTGTGTTGACGCGCGAGGCGGATGTTTTCGTGCCCCTGCCGACGCGGGTCACGATCGCCCGCGCGGCGGCGGCGGACGCCCTGATTTCGATCCATGCCGACGCGCTGGCCGCGGGGCGGGCGCAGGGCGCGACGCTCTACACCCTGTCCGAGACCGCCTCGGACGCGGCCAGTGCGGCGCTTGCCGAACAGCATGACCGCGCGGACATGCTGCAGGGGATCGATCTTTCGACCTCCGACGACGTGGTGGCCGACGTCCTGATGGACCTCGCGCGCGTCGAAACCGCGCCTCGGGCCGATGCGCTGGCCGACGGGCTGGTGGCGGCCATCGAAGAGGACGGTCTGCGCCTGCACCGCCGTCCGCGCGGGGAGGCGGGGTTTACCGTGCTCAGGGCGGCCGACATCCCCTCGGTCCTGCTGGAGATCGGCTTCATGTCGGACCGGGGCGATCTGGAGAACATCCTCGACCCGGACTGGCGGGCCGCGATGCAGGCGGCGCTGGTGGAGGGCCTTTTGCGATGGACAGAGGACGACGCGATGCGCGCCGCGCTCCTGCGGCAGTAGCCTCAAGGCGCGTGGCGATACCGCGCCAGCCAGACCGAATGGCCCGTCAGTTCGGCGTCCTCGGGCCGAAACCAGACCACGTCGAAGCCGTTTTCCGCCAACAGCGTCCGGTAGTCCCCGGGATCGAGTGACGCATGATAGACGTCCGACACGCCCACGCGGCCCCAGGCCTCGCTCGCCGCCGGGCCGGTCGTGAAGAGAAGCGTCGCCTCCTGCGCGGCATGTGCGGCAAAGACGGGAAACATCGCGCGCTGATCGGCGGGACAGAGGTAAAAGAAGGAATTGAACGCCACGATCACGTCGAAGCGCCGCCCCAGCGACAGGCCGCGCATATCTGCGCGGATCGCCTCGCCCCTCGGAACGCGGGCGCGGAACTCCGCGATCATCGCCGCCGCGCCGTCGACCCCGGTCACGCGGTCGCCCCGTTGAACGAACCAGGCCGCGATCGGCTCCCCGGAGCCGCAACCGAGGTCGAGAACCGTCAGCCCCGGCGGGCGGGCGTCCACGGCGGCCTCGAGGGCAGGCGCTTCCCAGAGCGTTCGGTTGCGGTCGCGCGCCCAACCGGGGGCTTCCCGCTCGTAGGCCGGCAGGATCGCCTCGGGACCGGGGCGTTCGGGGTCTTCGGTGTCCATGGCTCAGCCTGCACCGTTCACGATTGCGCGAAAAGCCGCCTCGTGTCGATCACGCCATGTTTTGACCCATTGTGCCTGTCGGCGTATAAGGCCACAGACCCGGCGGCAGACCGGGATGGGGCGGAGGCGCGCAGGCGCATGGCAGGTGGCCTGACGGCAGCATAAGGTATTTCGGTATGATCCGTTTCGTTCTTGGGATTTTCGGCGCCACGTTCAGCGCCATCACGCTGGGGCTGGTCTTCGCCGCCCTGGGGGTGGGTGGATTGCTGTACCTCTACAGCCACGATCTTCCCGACCACGACACCCTTTCGAACTACGCGCCGCCCACGATCAGCCGTATCTATTCGCGCGAGGGCGTCGTGGTCGACGAGTTCGCCACGGAGCGCCGCCTCTTCGTCGCCAGCGCGGAAATCCCGGACATGGTGGCCAATGCCTTCATCTCGGCGGAGGACCGGAATTTCTGGGAACATCCGGGCTATGACCCGCGCGCCATCGCCGCCGCCTTCGTGGAGGCGGTGCAGACCCGCGGCCAGTCCGTGCGCGGCGCCTCGACGATCACGCAGCAGGTGATGAAGAACTTCCTCCTCGACGGAAGCCGGACCATCGAGCGCAAGGTGCGCGAGATCATCCTCGCGGCCCGGATCGAAGGGACGCTGTCGAAGGAGCGTATTCTCGAACTTTATCTCAACGAGATCTTTCTCGGCCAGAACTCCTACGGGGTGGCGGCGGCCGCGCAGACCTATTTCAACGCGCCGCTCGAGGACCTGACACTGGAACAGGCGGCCTATCTTGCGGCGCTCCCGCAGGCGCCGTCGAACTTCCACCCCGTGCGCGACTACGACCGGGCGATCAGCCGCCGCAACTACGTGCTGCGCGAGATGTACGAAAACGGCTATATCGACGAGGCGGAGCTTCAGCGCGCCTCTGCAGCCCCGCTCGAGACCGTGCAGGGCGGGCATATCGAGCCCTACCGCTCCACCCAGCCGCCGCGGAACTACTTCACCGACGAGATCCGCCGCCAGTTCTCGGCGCAATACGGCGAGGACGATTTCTTTACCGGCGGTTATGCCGTGCGCGCCTCGATGGACGAGGACCTGCAGCGCGTGGCCGCGCGCGCGCTCCGCCGCGCGCTGGAAGACTTCGACCGCGATCAGGGCCGCTGGCGCGGGCCGGTCGACCGGATCGATCCCGCGCTTCTGGATGGCGGCGAGGAGGCCTGGCGCGAGGCGCTGGCCGAGGCCGAGATCCCGCGCGACATCGACGGCTGGCACGCCGCCGTGGTGCTCGAGGTCGGCGAGAGTTCCGCGCGCATCGGGATCGAGGACGTGGCCGAGGACGAGGACGGCCATTTCATCCCGGCCGAGGATGTCACATGGGCCCGGCCCGTGGACGAGGACGGGAACGCGGGGTCTCAGGCCCGCGTCGCTGGTGATCTGCTGAGCGTCGGCGACGTGGTCCATGTGCGCGCCATGACACGCGACAGCGACGGGTCCTTCATGCGCTGGACCCTCCGGCAGGTGCCAGAGGTGCAGGGCGGCTTCATGGCGATGGACGTCAATACCGGCCGCGTTCTGGCGATGCAGGGCGGTTTTTCCTACCAGCAGTCCAGCTTCAACCGCGCCACGCAGGCCACGCGGCAGCCGGGATCGGCCTTCAAGCCGCTGGTCTACGCCGCGGCGCTCGATTCCGGCTACGGGCCCAACACGATCGTCATCGACGCGCCCATCGAGCTGGAGACGCCCGAGGGGATCTGGAGGCCCAGCAACGCGTCGAACCGGTTCTACGGCCCCGCACCGCTGAGGACCGGTATCGAACGGTCGCGGAACCTGATGACCGTTCGGCTGTCCCAGGACGTCGGCATGGAGACCGTTGCCCGCTATGCCGAGCGCTTCGGCGTCTATGACGACATGCAGCCGTTCCTCGCCAATTCGCTGGGCAGCCAGGAGACGACGCTTTTCCGCATGGTCGCGGCCTATGCGATGTTCGCCAATGGCGGCGAGCAGGTCGAACCGACGCTGGTCGACCGCATCCAGGACCGCTACGGGAGCACCGTCTACCGCCACGACCAGCGGCTCTGTCCCGATTGCGAGCTTGCCTCGCTCGACCCCGGCATGGGGCCGCGCATCGTGTCGAACCGGGAACGGGTGATCGACCCGGTCACGGCCTACCAGGTCACGTCGATGATGCAGGGCGTGGTGCAGCGCGGCACGGCGGCCGCAACTGTCGGCGGCGCGCTGATCCCCGCGGCGCTGGCGGGCAAGACCGGCACCACGAACGACGCCCGCGACGTGTGGTTCGTGGGCTTTTCATCGACCATCGTGGCCGGATGCTACATCGGCTACGACCAGCCTCGCAGCCTCGGCAGCCGCGCCTCGGGCGGCGGCATGTGCGGGCCTGTCTTCGCCGAGTTCATGCGCGCGGCGGTTCAGGAGTACGGCGGCGCACCCTTCGCGGTGCCGCCCGGCGGGGTGTTCTACCCGATCGACCGCTATTCGGGCCAGCGCCTGCCGTCGGGCAGTGCGGGCGAGCATGTCGTCTACGAGCTGTTCCGCGAGGGCGAGGCGCCCTTCGAGGGGCTGTTGTCGGTGATCGACGGCGGCTGGGGCATGGGCTCTGACCTGCCGTTGTTCGGGCGTGGAGGGGGCGGAGACGCGGACGCGGAGACGATCCAGCCGGGGGCTGCGTCGGCTCCGCGCGAGGATACGACCGTCACCACCTCGGGCGGTGGCACCGCGCGGGTGCCCACCGGAACCGGATTCGGCACGCTCAGCGCGGGCGGACTTTACTGATCGCATCCCTGCGGCGCGGTCGCGCCACCTTGAGGGCCCCGGCAGTATTGTCTATCTCATGCGGAACCGCGAGCGAGAAGGCAGGACCATGCGCGCCGAAACCCAGGGCCATATCGAGAAAATTCGCAAGTCGCTGGACCTTCTGGGCCAGCGCATGGGCCTCGAGACGGTGCAGCACCGGCTGGAGGAATTCAACGCGCGGGTGGAGGACCCCGACCTCTGGAACGATCCCGAGCGCGCGCAGAAACTGATGCGCGACCGGCAGCTTCTGGTCGATCAGATCGGCACCTACGAGGCGATCAGGTCGGGGCTGCGGGACAATTCCGAACTGATCGAGTTGGGGGAGGCGGAAGGCGACACGGAGGTCGTGGCCGAGGCCGAGGCGGCGCTGGCGGATCTGGCGAAGACGGCCGCAGCCAAGGAACTCGAGGCGCTGCTCGACGGCGAAGCGGACGCCAACGACACGTTCCTCGAGATCAACGCGGGCGCGGGCGGCACCGAAAGCTGCGACTGGGCCGGTATGCTGGCACGCATGTACACCCGCTGGGCCGAGAAACGCGGCTACGAGGTGGAACTGCAATCGGTGAGCTACGGCGAAGAGGCGGGGATCAAGTCGGCTGTCTACAAGATCTCGGGCCACAACGCCTATGGCTGGCTGAAGTCGGAATCGGGCGTGCACCGTCTGGTTCGGATCAGCCCCTATGACAGCGCCGCACGCCGGCACACGTCGTTTTCGTCCGTCTGGGTCTATCCGGTCGTGGACGACAATATCGAGATCGAGGTGAACCCCTCGGAGATCCGGATCGACACCTACCGGTCGAGCGGTGCGGGCGGCCAGCATGTGAACACGACCGATTCCGCCGTTCGGATCACCCACCTGCCGACCGGCATCGTGGTGACGAGTTCCGAGAAATCGCAGCATCAGAACCGCGACATCGCCATGAAGGCGCTGAAATCGCGACTTTACCAGATGGAACTGGAAAAGCGCACGGCGTCCATCCAGGAGGCGCATGAGGCCAAGGGCGAGGCCGGGTGGGGCAACCAGATCCGGTCCTATGTTCTGCAGCCCTACCAGATGGTGAAGGACCTGCGGACGAACTACGAGACCTCGGACACCGGTGGCGTGCTCGACGGCGATCTCGACGGGCTGATGGCGGCGACCCTGGCGACGAATGCAAGCGGCAAGACGCGGGCCGAGGCGCGGGCCGAGTAGGGGCGCGCGGCC
>LJSY01000019.1:0-6757 GCA_001314805.1 Rhodobacteraceae bacterium HLUCCO18
CGGGCCGGACCTCGCCGCGCTGGACAAGGCGCTCGCCGGCGCCGCCGGGCGGCTGGTCGTCGGCGCCTTCTCGGCCGCGTCGAATGTCACGGGCGCGCGCACCGATGTCGCCGCCGTGACGCGGAGGCTGCGCGCGGCAGGGGCGAAGTCGGTCTGGGACTATGCCGCGGGTGGCCCCTACATGCCCATCGCGATGGACCCGGCCGAAGGCGCGGAGATCGACGCCATCGTCCTGTCGCCGCACAAGTTCGTCGGCGGTCCGGCCAGTTCCGGCGTGCTGATCGTGCGCCACGACGCGGTGGTGACGGAGCGGCCCAGCCTGCCCGGCGGCGGGACGGTGAAATTCGTGTCGCCGGACGGGCATGACTACAGCGATTGCCTCGAGGCGCGCGAGGAAGCGGGCACGCCCAACGTGATCGGCGACATCCGCACGGCGCTGGCCTTCCTGATCAAGGAGGCCGCGGGGCTCGAACGCATCGCCGCGCGCGGCGCTTCCCTGCGCGACCGGGCGCTTGCGGCCTTCGCGGCCGAGCCGCGGATCGAGCTTCTGGGCCAGCCCGGGGGCGACAGCCTGCCGATCCTCGCGTTCCGCATCCGCGACAATGACGGGCGCCTCGTGCACCACCAGTTCGTCACCCGCCTGCTGAGCGATCTTCACGGCGTGCAGGTGCGCGGCGGGTGCGCCTGTGCCGGACCCTACGTCCACGACCTTCTCGGGATCGACCGCGAAGCGTCCGAGCGTATGCGCGGCGCGATCCTGTCCGGGCACGAGACCGAAAAGCCGGGCTTCGTGCGGATGAACCTGTCCTACCTGCTGACCGACGAGGAAGCCGGTCTCGCCATCGACGCGGTCCTCGACGTGGCGGAGCGCGCGCCCCTGCTGCTCTCCTCCTACGAGGTCGACCGCGCCTGCGCGATCTTTCGCCCGAAACGGATGGACGCCGCATGAATGCCGGGGCAAGGAAAAACCCTACCGCATCGGGCGGAACGGGGAAGCATCATCGGCGACCCCATGGCCGCGACGGCATGACGGTCTGAAATCGAAGAGATCCACGGTGGACAGTCCCGGCACTTCACTCGGCAAAACCGGCAAGCCCGGCAGTCAGGACAGGGCTGGGCCGTCCATGGCATGCCCGGCCCCCTCCGATCCGCTTGCGCCTGCGGGCCGGTCGGGGAAACTCAGGCCACCATGACCCCTGCCCGGCGCGGCGCGGCGCGGCATTTTCACGAAACCAAACCTGAAACGAAAAGAGAGACCATGTCCAAAACCATGAAGGCCCTTGTCCTGCGCGAGCACGGCGATCTCGACCAGTTGAGCGTCGTGCCCGATTATCCGCGTCCCAAGGTGAAACCCGGCCATGTGGTCATCCGGGTCGGCGCATCCTCGTTCAACTACCACGACGTGTTCACCGTGAAGGGCATGCCGGGCATCAAGGTGCCGATGCCGGTCATCATCGGCCTCGACATGGCGGGCGAGATCGTCGAGATCGGCGATGGCGTCGACGGCTGGTCGACGGGCGACCGCGTGCTGGTCAATCCGCTCTGCCCCGGGGTCGGCCTGATGGGCGAGATGCTGGATGGCGGCATGGCCGAATACTGCGTCGTCTCCGCCGGTCAGCTCATCCGCATGCCGTCGGACGTGAGCTATGTCGACGCGGCCTCGCTGCCGGTGGCCTACGGCACCGCGCACCGAATGCTGGTGACTCACAAGACCATCAAGAAGGGCGACAAGGTGCTGGTCCTCGGCGCCTCGGGCGGCGTCGGCACCGGCTGCGTCATGCTCGCCAAGGAGATGGGTTGCGAGGTCATCGCCTGCGCCGGCAGCCAGGACAAGCTCGACCGCCTGAAGGAGCTCGGCGCCGACCACGTGGTGAACTACCGCGAGGAGGATTTCTCGAAATGGGCGATCGCCCAGTTCGGCAAGCCGCAGCGCCGGAACTACGAGGGCGGCGTGGACGTCCTGATCAACTTCACCGGCGGCGACACATGGGTGCCCTCGCTGAAATGCGTCAAGCGCGGCGGCTCGATCCTGACCTGCGGCGCGACCGCCGGCCACGACCCCAAGGAGGACCTGCGATATATCTGGAGCTTCGAGCTCAAGATCATCGGGTCGAACAGCTTCTACGACGACAACCTGTCGGCGCTCATGGACATGATCCAGGAGGGAACGCTCAAGCCCGTGGTCGACAAGGTCGTTCCGCTGGAAGAAGCTGCCGAAGGCCTGCGCCTGATCCGTGACCGCGAGGTCATGGGCAAGGTCGTGGTCACGCCCTGAGGAAGGAAAAGACATGTCGGAGACAACGATGACCCCCGCCGAAGTCGAGGCGAAGCTGCTGCGCGGCCCGTTCCACCAGTGGCTCGGCCTCAAGGTGCCGGAGGTGGGCGACGGCACCATCACCATCACCGCCACATGGCGCCCCGAATGGGTGGTGAACGCCGATGCGGGCTATACCCATGGCGGCATCCTGGCCACGCTGGTCGACCTGACGGCGGACTGGGCGCTGGTGTCGAGAACCGGACGCGGCGTGCCCACGGTCGACATGCGCGTCGACTACCACCGCGCCGCGATGCAGCACGACCTGACCTGCAAGGGCCGTGTGGTGAAGGCGGGCAAGGCGCTCGCGGTCTGCGAGGCCGAGATCTTCGACGACGAGGGACGGCTTCTGGCCAGCGGGCGCGGCGTCTACGCCATGCCCAAGGCCTGAGGGAGACGCGATGGCAGCCCTCGACCATGTCGTCATCAACGCCCTGCGCGACACCGACGCGGGTGAGGCGCTGTTCTCCGCGCTCGGCTTTCTGCTGACCCCGCGTGGCTACCATACGCTGGGGTCGGTCAATCACCTGATGATGACCCCGGGCGCATACCTGGAAATCGTTGGCGTCCCCCCCGAGGGGCGCCAGCGGCAGGAGGTTCTGGACAGTCCACGCGGCCTGAACGGGATCGTGCTCAAGACCTCCGACGCCGACGCGACCTTCGAACGACTGGGGGCTGCGGGGTTCGATCCGCTGCCGCCGATGGATTTCTCCCGCCCGGTGACGATCGACGGGCAGGAGCACGAGGCGTCTTTCCGCACCGTGCGGCTGAAACCCGACTTCTTCGGCGGCGGGCGCATCTATTTCTGCCATCACCTGACGCCGGAGCTGGTCTGGCGGCCCGAATGGCTGAACCATCCCAACGGGTTTCGCGCCATCGAGCGGATCGAGGTCGAAAGCCCCGACGCCCGGGCGACGGCGGAGCGCTTCGCCACGGCCTTCGAGGGCACGGTCGCGGGCGGTGCCGAGGCCGGATCCTCGCCGCTCCGCGTCGTGCTGGAGGATTGCGAGATTCATATCCATGACGGCCCACGGGACCGGATGCGCGCCACGGGCATCGTCTTCGACGCGCTCGAGGGGGTGCTCGATCGGGTGGCCGCTGCGGGGATCGCGGCCACCGCCACGGCACCGGGTCAGGTCACGCTCGACCTGCCGGACCTCGAAACGACGCTGCATTGCAGGGCCACCGCATGACCGGGTCCCTCAACCTCGGCGATTTCCTCGACCGGTCGGGCGATCCCGACCGGCCGCTCTTCATCGAGCCCGCCGCAGGCCCCACGCCCCGGATCACCACGCTGGCGGAGTTCGACGCGCGCTGCAACGCCGTCGCGCGCGGCCTGCTTGCCCGTGGCATGGCGCGGGGCGAACGCATCGCCATCCTTTCGGCGAACCGCGTCGACTACGTCGCCGCCTTCATGGGCGCGATGCGGGCCGGGATCGTGCCCGCCCCGGTCAACCAGAAGCTGCCACGCGCCACCGCGACACAGGTCGTCGCCGATTCCGGCGCGCGTCTGGTCCTGTTCGACGCCGCGCGCGAAACCGAGCTTGACCGCACCGCCCTGCCCGGCGTGGCCTTCGCGGGCTTCGACGACGCGGGGCCCGACGGGTTCGAGGCCCTTCTGGACCCCGGCCCGTTCACGCCCGTGACACCCGCCGAGACCGAGACCGGTTTCATGATGTTCACCTCCGGGTCGACCGGGCGCCCCAAGGGCGTGCTCCTGTCCCACGGCTCGCACCGCTGGACCGCCGAGATGCGGATGATCCAGACGCCGATGAAGGGTGAGCGGGTGCTGATCGCGGCGCCGCTCTACCACATGAACGCGCTGGCGCTGTCGCTGCTGGTCTGCGCCGGGGGCGGCGAATGCGTGCTGCTGCCGCAATTCGAGGCCACGGCCTTCATCGACGCGATCGGCACCTTCGGGGTGACGTGGCTGACCGCCGTGCCGCCGATGATCGCGATGATGCTTCAGGAAAAGGAGGCGCTGGCGCAGGGCGACCTGTCCTCGGTGGGCACCGTGCGGATGGGCTCGGCGCCGGTCAACGAGGCGCTGGCCACCCAGATCAGCGACCTCTGGCCCAATGCGCGCGTCATCAACGCCTACGGCACGACCGAGGGCGGACCGCTGGTCTTCGACGCGCATCCCGACGGGCTGACGCCGCCGACGGGGTCGGTGGGCTACCCCCACGCGGCGGTCGAGGTGCGCCTGCGCGGCCCCGAGGCGCCCGAACGCGGTGTTCTGGAACTCAAGAGCCCCGCCGTCATGACCGGTTACCACAACAGGCCCGACGTGAAGTCACCGATCACCGAGGACGGGTTCTACAGCACCGGGGACGTGTTCCGGCGGGACGAGAACGGGTTCTACTTCTTTCTGGGCCGCGATGACGACATGTTCGTCTCGGGCGCCGAGAACATCTTTCCCGGCGAGGTCGAGCATGTGATCGAGAGCCACCCCGAGGTGATGCAGGCCTGTGTCGTTCCGGTCGCCGACGCCATCAAGGGCACCAAGCCCGTGGCCTTCGTCGTGCGGCGCGCCGGATCGACGCTCGGTGAACAGACGCTCAAGGCCTACGTGCTGGAAAACGCGCCCGCCTACCAGCACCCGCGCCGTGTCTGGTTCATGGACAAGCTGCCGCTGGCCTCGACGAACAAGATCGACCGCAACGCCCTGCGCGACCGGGCCGAGGCCGAGATCAATGGCGGCGAGGAACGCTGAAGCGGCGACACGGGCAGAACGGAAATCGCGGAGGACCACCGACATGCAGATCAGGAAGATCTTCACCCAGATCGAGGACATCCACTCCGAGGCCGGCCGGGACGCCGACACGCCCCTGCGCAAGGTCGCCGTGGTGGCCGTGGTCAAGAACCCCTTCGCCGGGCAGCCCTACCGGGAGGATCTTTCGGACCTGACCGAGGCCAGCGCCGCCGTGGGCCGCGAGATCACCGCCCGCGCCGTCGAAGCCATGGCGCCCCATCAGGCCGTCAGCTACGGCAAGGGCGGCGTCGTGGGCCTCGCCGGTGAGCAGGAACACGCGGTCGCCATGCTGACCACGGTCTATGGCAACGTCATGCGCGAGGCGATCGGCGGCGGCATCGCGTGGATCTCGTCCTACACCAAGCGCGGCGCGCCGGGCGATGTCGTGCAGATCCCGCTGGCCCACAAGGACGCGCTTTATGTCCGGTCCCACTACGACGGGATGGAGGTGTTCCTGTCCGACGCCCCCCTGCCCGACGAGATCGCGATCATCTGCGTCTATGCCAATCGCGGCCGCCTGAACGCGCGCGTGGGCGGCATCGCCGAAGGCGAGATCGAAGGCGTCGACGGGCTTCGCTGAAGGGGGCTGCACCGATGAAGACCGCAATCATCAATCTCGAGACCATCGTCAGCGGCGACTGGCGCGCCCCCTTTGCCGAGGGCGACGCGATCCTTTGCGAGGATGGCCGGATATCGGCCATCGGCGCGGCGGGCGATCTGGATATCGACGCCGCCGACGTGGTGATCGACGCCGGTGGCGCGACCGCGGCCCCCGGTTTCATCGACAGCCATGTGCACATCACCTTCGGCGACTACACGCCCCGGCAGAAGACGGTGGGCTTTCTCGAAAGCTACCTGCATGGCGGGACGACCACGGCGATCAGCGCCTCGGAGGTCCACACGCCCGGCCGCCCCTCGGACCCCGCAGGCGTCAAGGCGCTGGCCATTGCCGCGCAACGCTGTTTCCGCGACTACCGGCCGGGCGGGATGCGCGTTTTCGCGGGCTCCGTCATCCTCGAGCCGGGCCTGCGGGAAAGCGATTTCGCCGAGATGGCCGCCGAGGGCGTCTGGCTGGCCAAGGCCGGTTTCGGCGCCTTCGCCGACCCGATGGACTACGCGCCCTACATCGCCATGGCCAAGGCAGAGGGCTTCGTCACCACCATGCATACCGGCGGCGCCTCGATCCCCGGCTCCTCCCCGATCTGGGGCGCGCATGTCATCGGGGTGGCGCCCGACGTCTCGTTCCACGTCAATGGCGGCCCCGTCGCCATGCCGGACGGCGATTTCGAGCGCGTGATCCGCGAAAGCGGGGCCGCGCTGCAGATCTGCACGGCGGGCAACCTGCGCACGGCACTTCTGTGCCTCGACCGCGCGCTTGCGCTCGATGCCTTCGACCGCGTGATGATCGCGACCGACACGCCGACCGGCAGCGGGATCATGCCATTGGGCATGATGTACACGATCACGCATCTGTCGGCGCTGGGCGGGCTCGCGCCGGAACTGGCCATCGCCGCGGCGACGGGCAACAACGCGCGCGTCTACGGTCTCACGTCGGGCATCCTCGCGGAAGGGCGCGACGCCGATATCGCCATCCTCGACGCGCCGCTGGGCGGCAGCAGGGACACCGCTTTGTCGGCCATCGCGAACGGCGATCCGGCCGCCGTGGGCGCCGTGGTCACGGCCGGCGTGCC
>LJSY01000019.1:6766-68087 GCA_001314805.1 Rhodobacteraceae bacterium HLUCCO18
CGTCGGCCGTAGCCGCAACACGCCGGCCACCACGCGCCCGGTCACCGTCGCCCGGAGCGCGCTGGTGCAAAGGTTCGACTAGGACGCGACGCGAGCGCGGGACAGTTGGGGAAGATGCGCATGACGAAGGACAGTGTCATCATCGCGGGCGGCGGGCCTGTGGGCCTGATCACCGGTCTGGGTCTTGCCCGGGCGGGCGTGCCCGTCACCATCTTCGAGCGCTACGAGGAACTGCCCGACGACCCGCGCGCGGCGACCGTGCATCCCGCGACGCTGGAGCTGCTGGCCGACTACGGGATGGAGGAGGACGTGCGCAAGGCAGGTCTCGTCTGCCCCACGTTCCAGCACTGGGACCGCGCCTCGGGCGAGCTGATCGCCGAGTTCGACCACGGCGTTCTCGCCGGTGAGACCGCGTTTCCCTATGTCGTCCAGTGCGAACAGTTCAAGATCTCGCGCATCGCGCTGGCGCGGCTGGCCGAGGAACCGCTGGCCACCCTGCGCCTCGGCGCAGAGGTGACGGGCTTCACGCAGGACGAGACCGGCGTCGATGTCACCGTTCGCGCCGGCGATGCCGAGGAACGGCACCGCGTGTCGTGGCTGGTGGGTTCGGATGGCGGGCGCAGCACCGTGCGCAAGGCCGCCGGGATCGCCTTCAAGGGCTTCACCTTCCCCGAACAGTTCATGGTCCTGACCACGCCTTTCGACTTCGAGAAACACCGGGGGTTCTCTTACCGCAACTACCTGTCGGACCCCGAGGAATGGGCCAACTGCTTCAAGGTCGCGCACGACGGCCCCCCCGGCCTGTGGCGCATCGTGCTGCCCGTCGACCCCGACAAGGGCGAGGCCGAGCTTCTTTCGGACGAGGCGGTGCAGGGCAAGATGCAGAAGTTCTTTCCCAAGCCCGACCCCTACGAGATCGTGCACCGCAAGCTCTACACCGTGCATCAGCGCGTCGCGGAGACCTTTCGCAAGGGCCGCGTGCTTCTGGCCGGCGACGCCTCGCACGCCAACAACCCCATTGGCGGGATGGGCCTGAACGGCGGGATACAGGACGGCGTGAACCTGGCCGAGAAGCTGGGGCGCGTTTGCGCGGGCGAAAGCGAGGAGCTGCTCGACCTCTACGACAAGCAACGCCGCACGATCGCCACGGATTTCGTGCAGCGCCAGAGCATCGAAAACAAGAAACGGCTGGAATCCCGCGACGAGGCCGCCCGACAGGCGAACTTCCGCGAGCTGCGCGCCATCGCGGCCGATCCGGAGCGCGCCCGCGTCTTCGTGCGCCGCGCCGCGATGCTCGAAGCGCAGCGACAAGCTGCGGCAACGGTTCTCTAGACGGCCCCCGCGCCGGACATGGCGCCGTCGGAGTTCCTGTCGCACACGCTGAGAAACCGCCGCCTCGGAACGCTGGTCACATGCCGATGGAAGGCGACGTTGAGCGGAACCGTGACATCGTCGTCATCGGCGAGCGCGCGATAGACGACGTTGGGCAGGCGGAAGGCCTCCGCCGCGCGCGGAACCACCGTGATCCCGAACCCGGTGGCCACCATGTTGATCGCCGAGATCACGCGCTCGGTCGTCCCCACCGCACGCGGACGGAACCCGCGGGCCGCGCAGGCCTCGATCAGCGTGTCGTAGATGCCCGCCCCGTTGCTTTGCCGGTACATCACCCAGTCGACCGCGGCGAGGTCGGCCAGCCGCAGCGGCCCGGGCGCGCCCTGCGCCAGCGGGTGCTTGCCGGGGATCGCGACCACCATGGGTTCCTTGGCCAGTGTGGTACGGGTCACGAGCGGATAGCGGTCCACCTCGGACCGGACGAAGGCGAAGTCCAGCCGTTCCTCCTCCAGCAGCCGGAGAAGGTCGTGGTTCGCGCCTTCCTCGATCTGCAGCGCGACGAGCGGCTGGGCCATGCGAAACTCCTCGATCACCGAGATGCAGATCGGGTGCACCGAGGCCGAACTGGTCATCCCGATCAGAAGCGTCCCCTCCTGCCCCAGATCGAACTTGCGCACCCGGTCGACCGCGTCCTCGGCCGAGGCGAGGATGCGCCGGGCGTCGGACAGAAAGACCTTGCCCGCCGCGTTCAGCGTGATCCGCTTGGGCCGCCGGTCGAACAGCTCGACCCCGATTTCCTGTTCGAGCTGCTTGATCTGCTGGCTGAGCGGCGGCTGTTTCATCCCCAGCCGCACCGCGGCGCGGGTGATGTGCTCTTCCTCGGCGACCGCCACGAAATAGCGCAGATGGCGAAGTTCCATGAACGACCTTCCTCCGGCGTGGCCGCGTGGCGGCTCAGGGTGCCATCGCCGTTTCATATGCCGGAAGTATCAAAACAGTCAATTGTGGCCGTTTCCACCACAAGATCGTTGGTACGCGTGGGCGCCCGCGAGGGACGCCTCACGCGAAGGCCATGACCCAGTTCCCGACCGCGTTCAGGCCGCGCCGAGTACCGAGTGGTAGCGATCGCCGAAGGCCTCGAACAGGCGGTAGCGCCCCTGCCCGAACCAGGCATGGCGCGTCATGCGGTCCCTGAACTCGGTCGACCGGGCGGCGGCCCGTTCCGGAGACGACAGCGCGTCGCGCGAGGCGAGGTAGTGGAGCGTCAGACGCGTGTAGCGCACGGGCTCGGCCACCGGCAGCGCGAAACGCCGGATCGCCAGCCAGTCATCGCATCCCATCAGAAGCGGCGCGTGATCCTCGGTCATCCACTGGTCGAACTCCGCCTCGTCCTCCGCCGGCACGTCGAAGAGGCTCGCGAAGACCAGCGGCGCGGTGATCGCGGTGTCGAGGTCCCCCTCGCGGCCGAGCTCCGTCCCGATGAAGCGCGTGAAGTTCGACACGTTGGCGAGCATCCACTTGGTCTCGTCGCTCGGGTCGGTCTTCAGCGTCTCGTATTCGGGCGTCTTCAGGGCATCGGTCGAGGTCAGGTCGTAGATCACGAGGTAATCCTCGTCCTCGTCGGCGGTGTAGCGCTGCGCGCCTTCCCAGCCCTCCAGCACCATGCGGACCGGAATGTGATCTTCGTGATACCACGTGTTGAAACGGTCCTCCCATTCGGGCGCCGGCCGCATTTCCGAGAAGAGGATGGTCTTGCCGATCATGCGGTCAGGCCCGTTTCGGCGTGGAAATGGGCCAGCGCGGCCTCCGCCACCTCGACATCCTCTCCGGCGGTGCCCGAACTGATGCCAATGCCGCCCACGATCACGCCGTCCACGGTGACGGGCATGCCGCCGCCGATGATCGAGAAGTGACCGCCATTGGTGATGTGGATGCCGAAGGTGGGCTGACCCGGCTGGCACAGCTGGCCGTAGACCTGGGTCGGCTTGCGCGCGGTGGCCGCCGTGAACGCCTTGTCCATGGCAATCGAGATCGACGAGATCTTGCCCCCGTCCATGCGGTCGAAGGCGATCAGGTGCCCCGCTTCGTCGCAGACGGCAATGCACATCGGGATGCCCATCTCGTCGGATTTCTTCACGGCGCCCTCGATCAGCACCTTGGCCTCAGCTATCGACAACCTCGCGACCGTCAGCATGCGTGTCCTCCCTTTGCTCGCTGGTCTTGTTCTGTACCATGTCGGTCGTGGCCAGATAGGCGTGCAGGCTCTGCAACGCCGCGCCGTCGACCGGTTCATATGGCGGATAGGGCGTGCCCGCGGGCACACCCAGATAATTGAGCGACGCCTTCATCACCGCCGCCAGACCGAAGGGCATCCAGCGCGCGGGCCAGACCGCGAACTGCCGCTGCAGCCGCTGCGCCTCGGCGATGTCGCCGGCCACGAAGGCATCGGTCAGCTTGCGCGCGACCAAGGCCGCCGGCGCCGGAAGCGTGACCCCGGACCCGCCGAGCGACAGGGTGGCGAGATACATCTGCATCGTGGTGAAGTAACGGGCGTGGCCCGCATGCTCGATTTCTTCGACCAGACGCGAGACGCGCGCCAGATCGCGGGAGCTTTCCTTGACATAGGCGATGCCGTCGAGACTGGCGAGTTCCACCGTCGCGGGCAGGGACACGTCCGCCCCCGGCCCCGCATTGAGGTAAAGCATCATCGGCAGCCCCGTCTCGCGCAGCACGGCCTGGTAATACGCGACATGCTCGGACAGTTTCGCGTGTCCGCCGGTGGGCCGGTTGGGCGCGAGCAACTGGACGACCGACGCGCCGGACGCCTCGGCGAAATGCGCAAGCTCGATTGCGGTGCGGAAGGACGGGTGCGAGATGCCGGCCACCACCGGCGCACGCCCGTCCACCATCTCGATCGTCTTGGCCAGAAGCTCCTTTCGGGCCTCGAAATCGAGGTACTGGTATTCCTGCGCCTCGACGCCCGCCGCGACCACCATGGACGCGCCGCAGTCTTCCACGACGTAATCGACGATGCCCGCGAGCTTGTCGTAATCCACCTTCAGGTCATCGGTGAACGGCGTGACCGGTGGGACGATCGTCCCCGGCAGTTTCATGTCCGGCAATGTCATGGTCACTCCGCCGCAAGCTGCTGCTGGTGGAAGCCCGCGACACGGCGGTAGCGATTCACGATCTCGTCCAACTCGTCCTTCGAGATGACGTCGTCGATGTTCTCGAACCGCTTGCCGCCGGTGCGCTCGTAGACTTCTCGCAGGATCGCGTCGGGGGGATTTTTCCTGTTCATCAGAACCACTTCCCCGGTCTTCTTCACGCGTTCCACGTCATAGGCCTGCAACGCTTCGGGCGTCACGCCCATCTCGCAGAAGCGCTGCGTCATGACGCGGGCGTCGATGATCGACTGCCCTGCCCCGTTCGACCCGCGCGGATACATCGGATGCGCGGCGTCCCCCAGAAGCGTCGCACGCCCGAAGGTCCAGGTCGGCAGCGGATCGCGGTCGACCATCGGGAAGATCAGCGGACGCTCGGTCTTCTGCAGCATGTCGGGCACGTCCAGCCAGTCGAAATGCCAGTTGCGGAAGGGCTCGAAGAAATCCTCGATCTTCGCGGGCTTGTTCCAGTCGAGCACCTTGGGGCGCGGACGCTCCTGCGTCACGACCCAGTTCATCAGCTGGTTGCCCTCGTCGTCGATGTTGTTGCGGATCGGGTAGACCATGATCTTGCCGACCGGCATCCAGCCCGCGCGGATCGTGTTCGCGCCACTGAGAAAGGGCTTGTAGGGCAGCACGCCGCGCCAGATCGTGTAGCCCGAATAGCGCGGCTCGCCCTCGTCGGGGTAGAACTGCTTGCGGATGACCGACTTGATGCCATCCGCGCCCACGGTGATCCTGGAGGTGACAGGGGGGAGCGCGTTGCCGTCGCCATCCACGAAATTCGCGGTCACGGTGTCGTCGTCCTGCTCGATGCCGGTGCAGCGATAGCCGGTGACGACCGACTCCGGCCCGAGACGCTCGATCACCGCGTCGAGAAGCACCTCGTGCAGGTCACCCCGGTGGATCGAGAATTGCGGCCAGTGGTAGCCCGCGTCGATGCCGGCGGCCTCGGTATAGATATGCTGGCCGTACTGGTTGAAATAGGAAGCGTCCTTGGTCCGGATGCCGACCCGGTCGAGCCCTTCGAGCAGCCCGAGGCTGTCGAGTTCCTTCACCGCGTGCGGCAGCAAGTTGATACCCGCGCCGATCGCCTTGATCTGGGGAACCGCCTCGTAGACCCGGCAGGAGATGTTGTTCTGGTGCAGGAACAGCGCAAGCGTCAGCCCGCCGATCCCGCCGCCAACAATCGTCACGTCTGTCGTGATTTCAGCCGTCATCTGGGCACCTGCATTCTGATGGAAGATGTCTGATCGATGTTTACTGTATACTCAGGAAGTACGCAACAAACAGAATTTATCCGTTACGATACTCTGTGCATATTCATTCGCCGTCGTCGGGCCGCGCCGCCACCCTGCCGCGGCTGCCGCCGGAACCGCGCTTTCCCGCCGTCCGGGGTGACCGGGATCATCGGCACCGGGACCCATCGTCAGACCGACAGTGTACGGTGGATCGTCGCCCGAATGCGCTCCCTTTCCGCCTGATCGACGCCGCCCGTCATGTCGAGATCCAGCGCGATCTCGGCCGGTCGTTTCAGTACCACGATCCGGTCGCCGATATCGAACGCCTCGTCGATCGAATGGGTGATGAACACGGCCGTCTTGCGGTTCTCCCGGACGAGGCTGGCGAACTCGTTGCGCAGCCGCATCGACGTCATTTCGTCCAGCGCCGAGAACGGCTCGTCGCACAGCAGAAGCTCGGCGTCCGTGGCGAAGGCGCGCGAGATCGACACGCGCTGGCGCATGCCGCCGGACAGCGCGTGCGGATAGTCGTTCTCGTGCCCCTTCAGGCCCAGCTTTTCCAGCCAGTGCATCGCCCGTTCGCGCCGCTCGCTCTTTCCGAGGCCCATCATCTCGAGCCCCAGCTCGACATTGTCCACGGCGGTCCGCCACGGCAGCAAACGGTCGTTCTGGAACACGATGGCCATCTTGCCGCGGAACCAGTCGAAGTCGCGGAACGGGCTTTTGCCCATCACCTGCACCTCGCCGCTGCCGGGCGCCATCAGGCCCGATATCATGTTGAACATGGTCGATTTTCCGCAGCCGGTCTTGCCCAGCAACGCGACCAGTTCTCCCTTGCCGATATCGAGGTTCAGATCCCTGACGGCGACCAGATCGCCGAAGGTCTTGGTGACGTTCCTGAAACGGATTTCGACCTCTCGTTCGGGACGGGTCGAGGCGGCGTCCGATCCGGTCAACGGCTTTCCTGCCAGTGTCATGAGCTGCGCTCCGAAACGGCGCGGTAGCGGAACGCCATCCGCTCGAACTGCGACAGGATCCATTGGAAAAGCAGCACGAAGAACACGAGCTGGAGCGTCCAGGCCAGCGCGCCGGCCATGTCGAAGAGCTGCTGCTGCTGCAACAGCTCGAAGCCGACGCCGCCCGACGAGCCCACCAGTTCCGCCACGACGACGACGCGGCTTGCATTGCCGAGGTTCACCTTCCACGCGGTCACGATTTCCGGCAGGACGGAGGGCAGGACCATCGCGGTGAAGTATTTCTTCCGCGTGGGACGGAAACTCATCACCATTTCCGCCAGATCCTTGTTCATCCCCCGCAGCGCGCCCACGACCTGGAACGTGAAGGCCGGCAGCGTCGTCATGATCATGATGAAGAGGATGCGGAACTCGACGCCGTGGAACCAGATGATCGCGAACACCACCCAGGACAGCGCCGGGATGCCCTGAAAGAAGATCAGGGTCGGGGTCAACAGGCGGTCGGCGATGCGGAAATTGTAGATCGTCAGGCCGAAGATGGCGCCCAGCACGAAGGCCCCGGCCAGACCGCCGAGGATACGCATGGCGGTCGCCAGCACGCTGGAGAACTGCGACCACGTGGTGAGGATGTCGAGAACACGGCCGAAGACGTCAATCAGCGACGGGAACAGGAACGGCGGAAAGAACGCCGAGGCCGCCTGCCACGCCAGCGCGATGAGAACGAAGGGGGCGGCAAGCCAGAAGGCCTGCCGCCCCGCTTCGAAAACACGGCCGGCAGACACCTGCCGTTCCGGGTTGACGTCGGTCATTGCTGGCTGTGTCCGCTGTGGATCGTGGCATCGCTCGGCATGACCGGCAGGTATTCCAGATCGACGCCCACGGCGTAGACGCTGCGGATCTCGTCCGCCACGTCGCCGGCCCAGACCACGTTGAGCCCGAGACGCGAATTGTCCTCGATCAGATTGGTGTAATTCGCCCGCACCTCATCCGTGCCGTCGCCGGCGATGATGGCCGCCGCTTCCGCAGGGTTGGCAAGAACCCAGTCGGCCGCATCGCTGTAGGCCGCGTAAAGCGCGGCGACGGTGTCCGGGTTCTCCGCGGTCCAGTCGCTATGGGCGGCGACCCCGAGATAGGGAATGTTGGAGGAGCCCGCGAACTCCGTCCAGGCGCCCTGGATGTTCAGATCCAGCGACCGGATATCGGGGTTCTGCGCGCTCAGCGAGGTCAGGGCCGGTTCCCACAGCTGGACGGCCGCGGCACGGTCGGCCATGGCGTAGCCGACGAGGCCCGGAGGCGCGGTGTTGATCGCGCTGACGCCGCTCAGGTCCACGCCCTGCTGCTGCGCCAGCCAGCGGAACATCTGGTAGTTCGTGGTTCCGGTGGCGGCCGCCAGATCCCGGCCTTCGAGGTCGGCGAGCGTCTGGACATCGTCGCGGGTCGTCACGACAGCACCGAAATAGTCGAACACATTGAAGAGGTATTCCGCCTCGACACCGCGCGACTCGGCGAGACCGACGGTCAGCAAGGCGGCGCTGCCGCCGACCTGGAACTCGCCGGAATTGAACTGGGTGGCGTAGGCGTCGGGTGTGCGCTCCTCGAAGGTGATGTCGAGGCCATGGGCCTCGTCGAATCCCCGCGCCTCGATGACGGGCGGCAGGAACGCGCCCAGAGATGGCGAGCCGAACACGACGATCGAGACCTCGGTCAACGCGTCCTGCGCCATGACGGGCGACAGCGACAGGCTTGCGGCGGCCACGGCTGAAGCGATTTTGGTGAAGTGCATTTTATCCTCCCCTGATGTGGGAGGGCCTGTGCGACGCGCCCTGATGCCGGCGCCTAGCCAAAGCAAACCCTCGCCTACAGCAGCATCTGTGACAATAAGGAGCCTAATTGTCAAATTTTTTTAATTCAATATGATGCTCTCAGTGCTCTGATTGGTTTAATTTCCTCGCAACCGCAGAAAATACTCCGGACGCCAGAACCCATGCCTCTGAAAAGCAACGTTTTCATTTTGTGCAGGTGCAGAATTGTATTACTTATTTCTGTGAATTGTACCATTCCATTGGCGGTGCCGGGATGATCACGATCGGAACCGTCCTGATTGCCCTCCTGCTGTTCACGGCGGGCGGGATCGTGAAGGGTCTGCTGGGTGTCGGTCTGCCGATGGTCGCGATCCCCGGCCTCACGCTCATCGTCGGGCTGCCCAACGCGCTGGCCATGGTGAGTGTTCCCGTCGCGCTCGCGAATCTGTGGCAGGTCTGGCAGTTCCGGCAGGCCCCCGGCCCTGGTGGCGTGCTGGTACCCTATCTGATTTCCGGCGCCATTGGCACGATCATCGGCACCCTGATCCTCGTTTCCCTTCCCGAAGCGTGGCTCGAACTCGGGCTGGCGACGATGCTGATCGGATATGTCGTGCTGAGGCTCTCCAATCCCGGCCTGAAGCTCATGCAGGGCGCCGCCCGCAAAAGTGCCGCGCCCGTGGGCTTCGGCGCCGGCGTGCTTCATGGCTCGACCGGGATCGCCGGCCCGATCGGCATCACCTACTTTCACGCCCAGGGTCTGAGCCGGGACCGCTTCATCCTGTCGGTCGGCCTCATGTTCCTGACATTCGCGGCAGTGCAGATCCCGATGCTGGGCCTCACCGGCATCCTGAGGGCCGACACGGTGCTGACCGGCGTGATCGGCCTGCCGGCGGTGGCAGCCGGTCTGTGGATCGGCAACATGCTCGGGCGCCGCATCGAACCGAAGGTCTTCGACTGGCTGGTGCTGATCGTTCTGACATGGACGGCGGCGGGTCTCGCCTGGCGATCCGTCTCGGAGTTTGCCGGCGGCTGACGCGCTCCCCTGCGCGCCATCGGTCAGCCCGTCACCACCCCGTCCCCCAGCACGATCTGCCGGCGACAGAGGTCCGCGATCTTCTCGTCATGGGTCGAGATCAGGAAGGTCGTGCCTTCCTCCCGGTTGATCTCGGCGATCAGGTCCATCACCTGCATCGCGGACTCGCGGTCGAGATTGCCGGTGGGCTCATCCGCCAGCACCAGCTCGGGCCGGTTCATCAGGGCGCGCGCCACCGCCACGCGCTGCTTCTGGCCGCCCGACAGCTTGGCCGTGGGGAAGTCGATCCGCGCCGCCAGACCCATCCGCACCAGAAGCTCGCGCCCCCGCGCACGGGCCTCCGCGCTCTCGCGCCCCTCGCGGACGGCAGTGGGGAAGATCACGTTCTCCAGCGCGGTGAAGTCGGGCAGCAGGTTGTGGAACTGGAAGACGAAGCCGATGTGCCGGTTGCGGAACTCGGTCAGCGCCCGCTCGTCGGCGGAGGCGAGGTCCCGGCCCAGCATGGTGTAGCGCCCGGATGTCGGCTTCATCAGCGTGCCGAGGATCGTCAGAAGCGTGCTCTTGCCCGACCCGGAGGGCCCCAGAAGCGCCGCCATCTCGCCCTTGGCAAGCGTCAGCGACAGGCCGCGCAGCACGCGGGTCTCGGCCTCCCCGGAACCGAAGGTCTTGTGCAGGTCCGTCACGTCCAGAAGCGCGGTCATGGCCCGATCGCCGTGACCGGATCGACCCGTGCCGCCGAGCGCGCGGGCAGGATCGAGGCGAGGATCGCCCCGATCACCGTCAGCGTGATGGCCAGCCCGTAGGAGCCCTGGGTGATGTCAATGGGCAGGGTGCCGGGTTCGAACGCCTCGCGCGGCGGGAACGGCAACAGCGCGAGATAGCCCAGCGCGGCGCCGGACATCCCGCCCAGCAGGCCCACAAGCGCGCCCTGCATCACGAAGACGAAGATCACGAAAGCCCGCCCCGCGCCCATCGCGCGCATGATCCCGATCTCGGGGCGGCGGCGGTAGGTCGACAGCAGAAGCGCCGAGGCCACCCCGATCACGATGGTGATGAGCGCGAAGGTTTTCAGGAAATACCCGGTCTGCGCCTGCGCATCGAGCGCTTCCATCAACTGCTCGGCCCCATCTGTCCATGGCACGGCATCGAGACCCGTCAGCGCGGAGATCCTCTCGGCGATGGGACCGGCGGCGTTGACGTCGGACAGCTTGATCTCGATGCGCGTCACACCCTGCGGCAGTGCGAAGAGCGTGCGCGCGGTGGCGAGGCTCACGAAGACGCTGCTGCCGTCGATCGTGCCGTTGCCGGTGTCGTAGATGCCCCCCAGCGTCAGCACGGCCGAGGCCCCGCCCGAGGATTGCAGCCGCAGCGTCTGGCCAAGCCTCAGAGACATCTCCTCGGCCAGCGACTCACCCAGCACGACGATGCCGGAGCCAAGCCGTTCCGAGCCTTCGACCATGTAGCTGCGCAGGTTCACGATCGCGGATTCGCGCCCCGGCTCCAGCCCGTTGACACTGACCTGCGCGACCTGCCCGCCGCGGGTCAGGAACCCCGCGCCCGTGATCTGCGGCGAGACGGCGACGACGCCCGGCACGGACGCCATCAGGGGCAGGAACGCCTCTGCCTCCGACAGGGTGGCGGTGCGGCTGCCGCCCGGTTCGATCACCGCCAGCACATGGCCCTCGCCGGTGATCAGGACGGCCGGGTCACGCTCCTCCGCCTCGATCGTGACATGGCTGATGTCGCCCACGGTGCGCGACACGATGAACTCGGCCAACCCGCCGATCAGCGCCGACATGAAGATGAAGATGAACACCCCGACCGCCACGCCCAGCACCAGAAGCGCGGTCTGCGCCTTGCTGGCGGTCAGGTAACGGGTCGCGATCTTGAGCGCATAGAGCATCAGGGCACCGCGACTTTCACCATCCGGCCTTCGCTCAGCCCCTCCGCGTCGGTGATCAGCACGTCGCCCGGGGCCAGACCCTCGGTCACGACCAGCCGTTCGGCGGGCCAGTCGATGACGGAAACGGGACGGCGCAGCGCGAGGCCGTCGACCACGACATAGACCGCACCGTCCGCGATGGCGGCCCGCGGCGCGGTGATCGCGTCTTCGTGCCGCTCCACCACGATGTTCGTGGTCACGGTCAGGCCGACGGGTGCGCGCAGCGGCTGGTCAAAGGACAGCTTCACCGCCAGACCGCCTGTATCCGGATCGACGCGCTGCGAGACGAAGCCGACACGCCCCTCGCGCGTCTCGGCCTCGCCCGACAGCTGCAGGGTCGCGCTCTGGCCCTCGCGGATCTGGGTCGCATAGGCCTCGTCCACATCCGTCTCGACGATCAGCCGGTCGAGATCGGCGAGTGTCATCAGCACCGTCGCCGGGTCGATGGCCTGGCCCGGCTCCACGTTCAGCGACAGGACCGTTCCCGCCATGGGCGCGCGCATCGTGTGGTCTTCCAGCTGCACCTGTGCCTGATCCACCTGCGCCGTGGCGCGCGCGACGTCCTGCCGGGCGGTCATGAGCGCGCGCTCCGCTGCCTCCCGTTCGGTGCGCGGGATGTTCACGCCCAGGGCCTCGGCGCGGTCCAGCGCGTCGCGCGCCCGCGCTTCGGCCACCAGTGCCGCGTCGAGCCCGGCCACCGCCTGCCGCACGACGGCCTGCTGCCCGGCGGAGTCGATCCGGGCCAGCATGTCGCCCTCGTCGACCGTGTCCCCCTCGGCGACCGGAAGATCGCCGAGCGTGCCACCGACAAGCGCGCGGATATCGACGGAATGAACCGCGGCGATGCGCCCGTTCACGGCCAGAACCCGCGTCACCGGACCCCGTTCCACGGTCTCGACCGTGACAGGAACCGGCCCCTCCGACCACGGTTGGAGATAAAGCACGACCGCGCCCGCGATAGCCAGCACGAGCGCGGCGACCCATGGCCAGCGACGGGCCCGGGCGCGCGCGGGCGCAACCGGCTCCGGACGCAGGGCGGGCACGCCCGGGTCCTCCGAGGGCCGCGCGGACGGCTTTTCCGCGTTCCCGGTCCGGGTCTGTGTCTCATCCGTCATTCTCTGCTCCACACGTATTCGGGCCTCCACAGCCCGTCCGGATCGCGAGGCGGCACGATCCATCGCCGCAGCCTATGGGCGCGCCGAATCCGATGCCCTGATCTGCGTCAGGTGCGGCGTGCGGCCTGCGCCGTTCCGCCGATCGAGACGCCTTCGGCCCACCGTGGCAATTGCAGACGGCATCCATTAGGACAGGATCCGGGTTTGAACGCAGGAGGACGTCGGAGTGGTACTCGAGTTGCTGATCCTTGGCATCGTTGTCGGGTCCAACAACTTCGCCACGAGCCTCGCGCTCGGGTCCCTCGGACAGTCCCACCGGCGCTTGCGTATCGTTCTGGTCTTCGCGGTCTTCGAGTTCTCGGTTCCCCTTGTCGGCCTCGCGCTCGGGCGTCGCATCTCCGGCCAGCTCGCCGATCGGGTCGAATGGCTCGGCCCGGCGCTGATCGCGGGTCTTGGTCTGTGGACCCTGCTGGTCTCGACACGCAGGACCGCCGATGCGGAGAAGCTCGCCCGGTGGCTGTCGAGCTGGCGCGGCCTCGTCGCGCTTTCGGCGGGCCTGAGCGTCGACAATCTCGTGGTGGGCTTCGGCCTCGGGCTGGGCGGGGTGCCGGTGCTGCTGACGGCGACGGTCATCATGCTGTGTTCGGCCACCTTTGCATGGGCGGGGCTTCACCTCGGCGCCATGGGACGCCGCCATTTCGAAGCCCCGGCCGAGGCGGTTTCCGGTGTCCTTCTTCTGGCGGTCGCGGGCATGATCGCGTTGGGCTGGCTGTAAGGCCGGCGGCGCTACCGCGCCGTGTAACCGCCGTCGATCACCAGTTCCGACCCGGTCACGAATTTCGCATCCTCCGAGGCGAGATAGGCGATGCCTGCGGCGATGTCTCCGGGCTCGCCCACATGGCCAACCGGGTGCAACCCGTCGAGATGGGCGCGGAAGGCCTCCGCGCCATCCTCCGAGGCCTCGGCCATGGCCGCGACAAGCGGCGTCCAGATGAACCCCGGATGCACCGAGTTCACGCGGATGCCTTCCTTGGCGTAAAGCACCGCGTCGGTCTTGCTCATGACGCGCACCGCCCCCTTGGAGGCGTGGTAGGGTGGGATATCCGGCGCGCCCACGATGCCATAGATCGACGACAGGTTGACGATGCTGCCGCCGCCCTTGTCGCGCATGTGCGGGATGGCGGCCTTCGTGCAATGGAAGACGCCGTTCAGGTTGACGTCGATGACCTTGCGCCATTCCTCGGAGGTGATCTCGTCGGTCGGCTTGTCGGCTCCGGAAATCCCGGCGTTGTTCACCAACACGTAGATCCCGCCAAGCTTGTCGGCGACCTCGCCAAAGACCTGTTCGACCGCGGTCTCGTCGGTCACGTCGAGATGCCAGTACTCGGCCGTGCCTCCCGTCGCGCGGATGTCGTCGCGCAGGGTATGGCCGTCATCGTCGTCGATATCGGTGATCGCGACGCGGGCGCCTTCCTCGGCCAGCCGCAGGCAGGTGGCCTTGCCGATGCCGCTTGCACCGCCGGTGACGATGCAGGTCTTTCCGTCGAGCCGTTTCATTGGGGTCTCCTTTCGTCGGATCGGGCGTGGATCAGCAGGCGTGGCCATGGCGCGGACGGGCCGAAAAGCGGCCCGAGAACCGCGCCGTAGGACAGGTTCGGAAGGCTGCCGAGGCGCAGATCGTCGAGCGCCATGGCGATGGCCGGAAGCGCGCAGGCCTCCAACGCGATGCTCAACCGGCTCCAGCCGCCAGCGGCGACGCGGGTGATTTCGGCGCGGCAGTCGCGGCGTTCGAACAGCACCCTCGATTTCCGCACGGTCTGTGCGGCCACCGCCGGCACCGCATCGCCCAGCGCGGCGAGAAGATGGGCGGGCGACTGGCCCGTTTCGACGTCGAACCCGCCGGGCAGGTTCAGCGCCTCGGCCAGCGCCGCCCGATGCCGTCGCCCGAGCGGGAAGCGGGCCGAGACCGGCATCTCCCAGTGCTGGATCGTGCCGACGTCATGGGTGCGGCGCTTGATCTCGAGCCTCTCGCCATCGCGCAGCTTGACCAGCGCGCGGCCGGGCGTGGCCGGAAGCAGGTAGATGTCGCTGCGCCGTTCGGCCGCGACAAGCGGCCATGCGCGCTGCAGCCGCGACAGCGCCGGATGCCCATGCGCCGGCCACACGCGGTACTCGAAGCGCCCGTCCTGCGGCGCGGCGCGGCGGCGCGTGGCGAGAACGACGAAACCCGCCCCGGTCATGGCGCCTCGCTTTCGGCGGGGTCGAGCAGGTCCGCGCGTTCGATCCCGTCCAGTTCGGCCTGCACCAGGGCCGTCACCAGCGGCACGAAGCGGGCGCGGCCCACCCGTTCGGCCAGCGCCTCGGCCGTTTCGGGCAACTGCAGCCGCCGCGCAGCGCGCCGCGCGGTGCCGTCCATGAAGGGATAGTGCTCGGACCAGACGGTCTGCAGATCGCGAAAGAAGATGTCGGCGCCCACGTCGCCGATCCCCTTGCAGGCCTTCAGCGCCTCTCGCTCGCGGTCCGGGTCGCGGTCCGACGCGGCGCGCAGCTTGCGCAGGTCGCCGTCATAGTCCTCCAGCAGCAGACGCGCGGTCTCGCCCAGCATCCGGGCCGTGCTTTCGTCGAAGCGGGCGTAGCCGGAAGTGTTGAGCACCTCGACCCTTTCCTCCCAACTGGCTTCCGCCATGTGTTCGGCCGTGGTCCACCCGGCATCGGTCAGCGCGCGCGCCGCCTTCATCGCGGCGTCATGGGAGATGCGCGCGCTCATCAGCAGGGCGGCGCAGAGCCAGCGGAACAGGACCGAGGGCGTGTTCCGTGTCAGGTCGAGGCCGAGTTCGGCGGAAAACGGCGTCCCGTGGCGGTCGATCAGCCGGTCGGGGAGACGGTCCGTTTCAGTCGCATCTTTCGTCATGTCAGGCACGTCCTTCTTGCTGCCCCAAGACAGCCCGGCCTGCCCCGCGAGGTCGTTAACGCGCGTTAATGCCGCTGTACGCGAGGCGCGTCAGCTTCGGGCACGGCACGCAACGCCACCGAAAAGGACCGAAAGGAGAGATCCATGGACCGCCTGAGCATCGTCCTGACCCTCATAACCGGGTCCGTCCTGGTTGGCGGCTTCGTCATCGTGATCCTGTCGCTGGGCTACTACGACTGGCGCGTCATCGGGGGGGCTGTGGTCGTGGGGTTCCTGCTCACATGGCCCGCCGCCTATGCGATCTCGCGCTGGATCAAGCGCGAAGATCCCGTCTGGGAGCCGCCCAGCGGCAAGCCTGAGGGATCGCGCGACGACAGAACCGATCTCCCCGAGGTCTGACGCATCCGGAGGCTGCAATGGCTGATACAGATGTCGTTCTTTGCCACGCGCTGCGCATGCCCGTCGGGCGCTTCGGCGGTACGCTGAAGTCAACGCCGGCGACAGAACTGGGCGCGGTCGCGCTGCGTGCGGTGCTGGAGCGCAGCGGGCTCGACCCCGCCGAGGTCGACGGCATGGTGATGGGCCATGTCGTGACCGCCGGCGCAGGCATGAACCCCGCGCGGCAGGCCGCGTTGCACGGTGGCCTGCCCAAAAGCGTTCCGGCCATGACCGTCAACCGCGTCTGCGGCTCGGGCGCGCAGGCCATCGCGACGGCGGCGCAGGAGGTCCGGCTGGGCGATGCCCACTGCATGATCGCGGGCGGGATGGAGAACATGGACCGGGGTCCCTACCTTCTGGATCGCGCGCGCTGGGGCTATCGCATGGGGCCGGGAACGGTTGACGATGCCACCCTGCGCGACGGGCTGAACGACGCGTTCTCGGACGAACATTCGGGTTGGCACACCGAGGACCTCGCCGATGCGCGCGACATCACCCGCAAGGCGCAGGACGCATGGGCCGCGCGGTCGCAACAGCGCTTCGCAACGGAACAGGAGGCGGGCCATTTCGAGGGTGAGATCGTGCCGGTGCCGGTCCCGGGCGAATCCGGCGAGACGTCGTTCGAAACCGACGAGGGCAACCGCCCCGACGCGACGGCGGAGGGCCTGGCCAGGCTAAAACCCGCCTTCCGCGAGGACGGCACCATCACGGCGGGCAACGCGCCGGGGCTCAACAGCGCCGCGGCCGCCATGATCGTGGCCTCGCGCGGCTTTGCCCGGGACCACGGGCTCGACATCGCCGGACGGCTGGTGGCCAGCGGTGTCGGCGCGGTCGAGCCCGGCATGTTCGGCCTTGGCCCGGTGCCGGCGGTCTACCAGGCGCTCGACCGCGCGGGGTGGTCCATCGGCGATATCCAACGCGCCGAGATCAACGAGGCCTTCGCCGCCATCGCCATTGCGCTGACCGAAGAGCTGGGCCTGTCCGAGGACATCGTCAATGTCGACGGCGGCGCCATCGCGCTTGGCCATCCGATCGGGGCGACGGGGGCGATCCTGACCACGCGGTTGCTTCATTCCATGGCCCGCGACGGCGTGAACCGGGGGCTCGTGACGCTCTGTATCGGTGGCGGACAGGGCATCGCCCTGCTGCTGGAACGCGGGGGCTAGGCCCCTCTGAACCCACCCACACGAAAGGATAGCTCATGCCATCCGACACCAGAACCGCCCTCGTCACCGGAGGCGTTCAGGGCCTCGGCGCGGCCGCCGCGCGCGCGCTGGCCGAGGCAGGCGCCACCGTCGCCGTCTCCCATCTGGGCGGCGGCGAGACGGCCGAGGCCTTCGGCAAGGAGACCGGGATGCCGGTCTTCGAATGGGATGTCGGCGATTTCGACGCCTGCAAGCAGGGCGTCGCCGATGTCGAGGAGGCCATCGGCCCGGTGGACATCCTCGTGAACAATGCCGGCGTCAACCGCGACGGGATGTTCCACAAGATGGACCGCGACGATTGGGAGGCCGTCCTTCGGGTCGATCTGGGGTCCATGTTCAATGTCACCCGCCATGTCATCTGCGGCATGCGCGAGCGCGGCTTCGGGCGTATTGTCAACATCTCTTCGGTGAACGCCGCGCGGGGCCAGCCGGGACAGACCAACTACTGCGCCGCGAAGGCGGGCGTCGAGGGCTTCACCCGGGCGCTTGCCCGCGAATGCGCCGGCAAGGGGATCACCGTCAACGTGATCGCGCCGGGCTATGCCGACACCACCATGGTCGAGGCCGTTCCCGACGAGATCATGATGGACATCCTCGACGACGTCCCGCTCGCGCGGCTGGCCGAGCCCGGGGAAATCGGCCGCTGCGTCCGGTTTCTCGCCTCGGACGACGCGGGCTTCATCACCGGGGCGACCCTGCCCGTCAATGGCGGGCTGCGGATGGGCTAGACGCCGCCACGCACCCCCGACATCCATCCCCCACGTCCATCCCCCACGTCCATCCCCCACATCCATCCGACGACCGAGGACCACCATGCGCGACACGAAGGACGAAACGATCGACGAGAAGCACCAAAAGGACGAGGCGCACGGATCGGAGGAGGCGAAAAGCGGCCTCGACGCCGAGCCGCCCGAGATCGTCCATACCTCCCCCATCGAGGCGCCGGATCGCTACACCACCAAAAGCCTCGACCGGGCCACAAACGCGCATCTGGCGCGTTTCACGCTGGGCGTATCGCCCTATGGGCTGTCCTCGACCTTCTTCGACTGGTGGGTTCACTTGCTGGGCTCGCCCGGCAAGCAGGTGCAACTTATGGAAAAGGCCGCACGCAAGGCGATGCGTCTGGGCGTCTACGCGGGTCAGGTCGCCCGGGACCCGGACGCGGCGCCCTGCATCGAGCCCCTGCCCCACGACCACCGGTTCGAACACGAGGGCTGGGGGAGCTGGCCCTACAACATGATCTACCAGAGTTTCCTGCTGAGCCAGCAATGGTGGTACAACGCCGCCTGCGGCATCGACGGGGTCGGCCACCGCGAGGAACAGGTCGTGTCCTTCGTCACGCGGCAGATGCTCGACATGATGTCGCCCTCGAACTTCATCGCCACCAATCCCGAGGTCGCGCGGGCGACGATGGAGGAAGGCGGCGCCAACCTCGTGCGGGGCTGCCAGAATTTCCTCGAGGACTGGGAACGCGCGATCTCGGGCAAGCTTCCGGTCGGCACCGAGGATTACCTGCCCGGCCGTGACGTGGCCACGACGCCCGGCAAGGTCGTGTTCCGCAATCGCCTGCTGGAGCTGATCCAGTACGCGCCCGCGACGAAAAAGGTCCGGCCCGAGCCGCTCCTGATCGTGCCGGCCTGGATCATGAAATACTACATTCTCGATCTCAGCCCGCACAATTCGCTGGTCAAGTACCTGGTGGAGCAGGGTTTCACCGTCTTCATGGTCTCGTGGCGCAACCCCACCGCCGAGGATCGCGACAAGGGCATGGAGGATTATTTCGAGGCCGTGGCCGAAGCGATGGACGCCGTGGGCGCGATCGTGCCGGACCGCAAGATGCATGGCGTCGGCTATTGCCTCGGCGGCACGCTGATGGCGGCCAAGGCCGCACAGATGGCCCGCGACGGCGACGACCGGCTCGCCTCGCTCACGTTCTTCGCCACGCAGACCGATTTCGAGGAACCGGGCGAATTGCAGCTTTTCGTCAGCGAAAGCGAGGTCGCCTTTCTCGAGGACATGATGTGGGACCAGGGCTATCTCGACACCAAGCAGATGGCCGGCGCCTTCCAGCTTCTGCGGTCGGCCGACCTGATCTGGTCGCGCTACATCCACGACTACCTGATGGGCAAGCGGCAAGGCATGTTCGACTTGATGGCGTGGAACGCAGATGCCACCCGCATGCCCTACAAGATGCACAGCGAGTACCTGCGCAAGATCTTCCTCGGCAACGAACTGGCCGAGGGCAAGTACCGGATGGGCGGCAGACCCGTCTCGGTCGGCGATATCGACGTGCCGATCTTCTGCGTCTCGACCACCTCGGACCATGTCGCGCCGTGGCAATCGGTCTACAAGCTGCACCTGCTGGCCGACACGCCGGTGACCTTCGTGCTGACCAATGGCGGGCACAATGCCGGGATCGTCAGCGAACCGGGCCACGAGGGGCGCACCTTCCACATCCGGACAACCGGAGAGGATGACAAGTTCAGCTCCCCCGATGCGTGGATGGCGGCGGCCGAGCGCCAGGACGGGTCGTGGTGGCCGTCCCTTGTCGACTGGCTCGACGCGCGTTCGGGAAACAAGGTGGCACCGCCGGATCTGGGGACGGACAAGGCCCCCTTCCAGCCCATCGAGGACGCACCGGGCTCCTACGTCTTCCAGCGCTAGAGCCATGTCGCGGAACCTGATCGTCACGCTGAATTCCGGGTCGTCCAGCCTGCGCTGCGGGGTCTTCGCGCGCACCGGCGGCGATCCCGAGGCGAGGCTGCGGCTCAGCCTTTACGACCTTCCCGCGCGGATGACATGGGAGCGCAAGGATGCGGTGACGGGCGAGACCGAGGTGCGCGCACTCGATCCGCCCGACGATCCGGGCACGGCCCAGGAGGCCGCGCGCGCCGAGATGCTGCGTCGACTGCTGGACGAGATCGACGAAGACCAGATCGCCGCCATGTCGCACCGCGTCGTCCATGGTGGCCGGGATCATCGCGGTCCGGTCGTCACCGACGCCGCCGTGCTGGCCGATCTCGAGGCGCTGTCGCCGCTTGCGCCCAGCCATCAGCCGCACAACCTCGCCGCCATCCGGGCCATGGCCGAACGGTTCCCGGAGGTGCCGCAGATCGCCTGTTTCGACACCGCCTTTCACCGGACCCTGTCGCGCAACGACCGCATCTTCGCCCTGCCCAAGGCGCTGACCGAGGCGGGCGTCGTGCGCTACGGCTTTCATGGGCTGTCCTTCGAAAACGTCGCCGAGGCACTGGCACGGACCGCGCCGGACCTTGCCAGCGGCCGTGTCGTCGTGGCGCATCTGGGCCACGGGGTCAGCATGTGCGCGCTGAAGGACGGCAAATCGGTCGCCACCACGATGGGGATGACCGCGCTCGACGGTCTGCCGATGGGGCGCAGGCCGGGCGCGCTCGACTCCGGCATCGTGCTCTACCTGATCGAGGAGCGTGGGATGGCGCCCGCCGATCTGCGCGAGACGCTCTACGAGCGCTCGGGCCTGCTGGGGCTGTCGGGGATCAGCAGCGAGATGCGCGATCTTCTGGACAGCGACGAGGAGGATGCCGCCCGCGCGGTCGATTTCTTCGTCTACCGCTGCCAGCGCGAGATAGGCTCGCTCACGGCGGCGCTGGGCGGCCTCGACGCGCTGGTCATGACGGGCGGCATGGGCGAACACGTGCCCGAAATCCGCGAACGCATCTGCGAAGGTCTCGGCTGGCTCGGCGTCGATATCGACGCCGGGGCAAACCGGAACGGGGCGCGCGATCTGTCGACGGCCGACGCGCGCGTCGCCACGATGGCGATCCCCACCGACGAGGAGATCGTTCTGGCCCGCCATGCCGACGGGCTGTTGCGATCCGGGGACGCGGGCACCGGCTGACCGGGGGTGGGCCATGACCTTCATGCAGACCCTCTCGGCGGCCGGTTTCACGGCGACGGTCATTTCCTTCGGGCCGGCGCGCATGGGTTTCGGGCTTTTCGTGCCGGAATTCCGCGCGGCCTTCTCGATGTCGAGCACGGCCGTCGGCGTGATCTCGGGCATCGGGTTCTTCGGCTTCCTCGTCGGCCTTCTGCTGGCGCAGCCCCTTCTTGGGCGGCGCGGCCCCGAGGCGCCGGTTGTCGTCGGGCTGACGGCGGCGACTGTCGGGATGGGGATCGTCGCGATGGCGACCAACGTCGTCATGCTTGCCACAGGCGTGTTCGTGGCCGCGTCGAGCGCCGGGTTCACATGGACCCCGTTCAACGACGCCGTGCACCGCAAGGTGTCGGACGACGAGCGGCCCGGCGCGCTGTCCCGCATCAGCACGGGCACCAGCCTCGGCATCGCGGCGGCGGCCATCGCGGCCTTCGCCGTGTCGCAATCGGACCTGTCCTGGCGGATCAGCTGGGCCATCTTCGCCCTCGCGGGCGGGCTTGCCCTGATCGTGAACCGGGCTGCCCTGCGACAGGTCGAGAAGGCCCCCGGCCCCGCCCGTCATCCCGATCCGTGGCAGAGGGTGCTGCGGACCCCGGCGCTGGCGCTGTTGGTCGTGGCCTTCGTGCTGGGCACCACGTCGGCGATCTACATCTCCTTCGCCGCCGACCAGATGACGCGGGCTGGTGGTGTGCCGGGCATTGCCCGCGCGGACACGGCGGCGCTCGTGTTCCTCGTCTACGGGCTCTGCGGGCTTGCGGGGCTTTCGACCGGTGCGCTGCGACGGGCCATGGGCCTTGCGATCCTGCTGCGGGCCGTGTTGCTGGCCGGGGCCGCGTCGGCCGCGCTCGTGGCGCTGATGCCCGGCAGCTGGGCGGGTGTGATCCTGTCGGCCGGCCTGCAGGGCGTCTTCGTCATGATGGCCAGCGCGGTCATGGCCTTCTGGTCGGAGCGGCTCTATCCCGCGATGCCCTCCTTCGGCTTCACGGTGACGCTGCTTGCCATGGCGACAGGCAGCGTCATCGGCCCGGTGACGGCGGGCGTCGCGGTAGATGCCCACGGGGCGGCACCGGTCTTCCTTGCAAGTGCCGCGCTGGCGCTCGCCACGGCCGTCCTTCTGCGCCGCGACCATCTGGTCGAACGGCCGGCGGAGACCGCGCTCAGCCCTCGGGATCGGACGCGCTGACGGCCTCGAAGCCCGAAACCACGTCCAGAAGCTCGCGGGTTATCGTCTCCTGCCGCTTCCGGCGATAGGCGGCGTTCAGATCCTCGCGGCGCTCCTCGATGTTGCGCTCGGCACTCTGCATCGCGGCCAGCCGGGTCGCGTGTTCGCTGGCCAGCGCCTCGGCCAAAGCCCGGTACAGCACCACGAACAGCCGCTGACGCACCAGCCACGACAAAAGCCGGTCGGGATCGGCGCGGGAGAAGGGCAGCCCCGGCCCCGGCCAGCCCTCATGGACGAGGCCCTTCAGATACGCATCCGGGATCGGCAGGAGGTCCCGCGTGACCGGCACCGCGCGGGATCGGCCCTCGCGGCGGTTGTGGATCACGCGGACATGGCCCACGCCGGGATCGCGGGTCCAGTGTTCGATCTGGACGGTGACGGACTGCACCAGCGGTCGAAGCCCGCCCACCGATCCGGGCTGCAGGAACAGCCGGTCCACATCGTGTCCCGAGGCCTCAAGTCGCGCCGCGGCGCGCGCACCGATGACGCACAGAACGGCGGTCCGGTCGCTCAGGTGTCCCTCGGCCTCCCGGGCGACGATCTCGTTGTAGCGCCCGCAGAGCCCGCGGTCGGAGCCGATCACGATCAGCGCCTCGCGCGGGCTTTCGCGCCGCACCGTCGCGGGCAGCGGCAGGCCCTGCGCGCGACGCGTCGTCAGCAGCGCCGTCAGACCCAGATCGATGGTCTGCTCATAGCCCGACATGGCGGCCTCGGCCTGCTCGTACTGGCGGATGCTGACGGCCGAGAGCGCTTTCATCGTGCGGACGATGGACTGGATGTCGCCCGTCGTCTCCAGCATTTCCGAAAGCGTCTCAAGCGTCTCCATCGCGCGCCCCCTGCCCCAGCGCGTCGCGCATCGCCTCGATCAGGCGCGCGCGGCGCTCGTCCGAAAGCGGCTCGCCGGCGGCGAGATCGGTGGCGAGGTCCGGCAGATCGTCCCGTACCATGCGGCGCAAGGTCTTCTCGGCCTCCCCGATGTCATCCGGGTCCAGATCGTCGAGAAGCCCCTCGGTCGCCGCCAGCAGCACCGCGATCTGTTCGAGCACGGTGAAATGGTCATGTTCCTTCTGGGTCAGCATGGCGCGGACACGCTGCCCGCGCGTGAGCTTGCGCCGCGTTTCCTGGTCGAGCTGCGTGCCGAACCGGGCGAAGCTTTCCAGTTCCTCGAACTGCGAGTAGCTCAGCCGCAGGTTGCCCGCCACGGCGCGGAAGGCGGGCAGCTGCGCCTTGCCGCCCACGCGGCTGACCGAGGTGCCGATGTCGATGGCGGGGAAATGCCCCTTCTCGAAAAGATCCGGCGACAGATAGATCTGCCCGTCGGTGATCGAGATCAGGTTCGTCGGGATGAAGGCCGAGATGTTCTGCGCCTGCGTCTCGATGATCGGCAGCGCCGTGAGTGACCCGCCGCCATGTTCCTCGCGCAGATGGGTGGCGCGTTCCAGAAGCCGGGAATGGATGTAGAAGATGTCGCCCGGATAGGCCTCGCGCCCCGGCGGGCGGCGCAGCAGAAGCGACAGCTCGCGATAGGCGCGGGCGTGGCGCGTGAGATCGTCATAGACGATCAGGACGTCGCGGCCCTGGCCCATGAAATGCTCGGCCATGGTCGTCGCAGCGTAGGGCGCGAGGAATTGCAGCCCCGGCGCGTCGTCGCCGCCCGCGACCACGACGATGGTGCGCTCCAGCGCCCCCGCCTTTCGCAGGTTGTCGATGACGCGGGCCACGGCCGAGGCGCGCTGACCGATGGCGCAATAGACGGAGATCACCCCGGTGTCGTGCTGGTTCAGGATCGCATCCACGGCGATCGCGGTCTTGCCGGTCTGGCGGTCGCCCACGATCAGCTCGCGCTGGCCCCGGCCCACCGGGATCGCCGCGTCCACCGCCTTGATGCCGGTCTGCAGCGGCACCTCGACGGGGTCGCGATGCATGATCGGCGGCGCCGGGCGTTCCACCGGCAGACGATCCTCGGCATCGATCCTGTCGCCGCCGTCGATGGGCTGGCCCAGCGCATCGACGACCCGGCCAAGCAAGGCCTCGCCCACCGGCACATCGGCGATCCGCCCCGTGCGCCTCAGACGCTCGCCCGGCCGCAGCCCCCCGGTGCCGCCCAGGACCACGACCCCGACCCTGTCGGGCCTGATGTTCCAAGCGAGCCCCATGGTGCCATCGGCGAACCGCAGCAACTCGTCGGCATGAAGGTCGGTGAAGCCCGCCACCTGCGCGATGCCGTTTCCCACCGAAAGGATGCGCGCGGTCTCGACCGCGTCGATCTCGGGCGAGATGCGCGACAGCGCCTCGGAAAGCGGCGCGAAGATGTCCTGGGGGAAGGCGTCGGGCGCGGTCATGCCGTTTCGTGATCCTCCCGCCTTGTGTCGCGGCCGTCGCCCTCCCCGGCATTTTCGTCATCGACGGCGGCCTCATCCTCCCCTTTCCCGCCCGCATGGGTGCCTGCGTCGATGATCTCGCCCAGTTCGGTCTCCAGTCGCTTGAGATACCGCATGGCCGACCATTCCGCGGTGTAGTCGCCGATGGTCAGCCGCACGCCCAGCACCATCTCGGCATCCTCGCGGTAATCGACCTCGATGTCGGAGGACAGCGTCTCGTGGATGGCCCGCGTGATCCGGCCCTTGGCGCTGCCGCTCAGCGCCGACCCGGTGTGGACCACGGCGGTCTGGCCGTCCTCGGCGGCGGCGCTCGTCATCTTCTCTCGCGTCTCGGCATCCAGCGCCTTCAGCCGCTTGGCGAATGTCGCCACGACACGGTCCGCGGTGTCGCTGTCGGCATAATCGGACAGCACGCGTTCCGTGACCTCGAGCACCTGCTTGCCGGCCTTCCGCCGGAGCGACGTCGCGAAGGCGTCACGCTCCTCGGCCAGATGCTCACGCCAGGCGGCGCGCTTTTCCTCCGTCTCCTCGCGGATCTCGGTCTCCAGCCGCTCGCGCAACGCGTCGGCTTCTTCGCGGGCGGCGTCCAGGATTTCCTCCTTGCTGTCCTCGAGCTCGGCCTTCTTGCGCCTGAGCGCCTCGGCCTCTTCCTCGGCCTCGGTCCGGGCCGATTTCGCCTCGGACAGACGCTCCTCGATCCGCTCCTCGCGGCGGCGCATGGCATTGGTGATCGGCTTGTAGAGGAACCGTTGCAGCAGCCAGACGAGAACGAGAAAGTTGACGATCTGCGCCGCGACGGTGAGCCAGTCGATCTGCAAGGGTCAGCCTCCCCCGGTCTGGGTCACGAGATCGGTGAAGGGATTGGCGAAGATCAGGATCATCGAGACGACGAAACAGTAGATGGCGGTGGATTCGATCATCGCGAGGCTGACGAAAAGCGTCCGGGTGATGGTGTCCGAGGCGTCGGGCTGCTGGGCCAGCGCCTGCAGCGCCTGTGCCGCGGCGCGCCCTTCGGCCAGCGCCGGCCCGATGGAGCCGATGGCAATCGTCAGACCGGCGGTCACGATCGAGGCGATGGCGATCCATGTGGCTGGATCCATGGTCAGTCTCCCTTTGCTGTTTCGGTGTTCGCGCCCCCGTCGGCGTCCTTGCGCGACTGGCTTGCCGAGGCGATGTAGACCATCGCGAGGATCGCGAAGATGTAGGCCTGCACGAGGCCCGTGAGCAGGCCGAGCAGTTGCAGCAGGACGGGGAAGAAGAACGGAGCCACGCTGATCAGGATGCCCACGATCACGGTCCCGCTCATGACGTTGCCGTAAAGCCGGATGGCCAGCGCGAGCGTGCGCGAGGCCTCGCTGATGATGTTGAAGGGGAGCATCAGGGGGGTGGGGCGGATATAGGTCCTGAGGTAGCCCGCAAGACCGCGGCGCGCGATGGAAAAGAGCGGCACCGCGATCAGCACGCAGATCGCCAGCGCCGCCGTGGTCGACAGCGAGCCCGTGGGCGGCTGGTAGCCCGGCACGATGGTCAGAAGATTCGCCGTCGCGATGAACAGGAAGAGCGTCCCGATGAAGGGCAGGTAGCGTTCCGGGGTCTCGGCGCCGACCTCGTCGATCTGGTCGCGGATGCGTGTGACGATCACCTCCAGCATCACCTGCCAGCGCGAGACGGTCTCGTCTTCGGAAATGCGCGCGGTCACGGCCCATGATCCGATGACGAGCAGCGCCATCACCGCCCATGTGAAGACCACGGTCGCCGTCAGTCGCAGGCCGCGCCACTCGTAGAGAACCCATGCGTCGGGGCTTATTTCCATGCCTGCCCCCCGCCGGATGCGCGTACATTGGATGTGCGGGCGCGGCGCGTCGCGGCCACGCGCACGAGGACGAACCCCGCCAGCCCCGCGACCAGAGCCCCCGCCCCCGCGCCCAGCGCCAGCGCGCCCAAGACCGCGCCGACCACGAGGATCGCGCGCAAAGCTGCAAGTGCGGTGAAGGCCAGCGCTGGCCGCGGACCGGCGATCGCGCGCGTCCCGGCCTTGAGGAGCGCGAGGTAAAGCAGGCCGAACGCCACCCCGCCGGCGCAACCCGCCGCCAATATGGAGAGCTCCGCCATCATCTGCGCGCCACGGCAAGGCGGACGGCAGCCGCGCCGATCCCGATGGCCTCAGTCATCGCCCCGCCCCTCTCGCTGGATCCAGTACCACGCGTTCAGACATCCCAGCACGAAGCCCGCGAAGAGCAGGGTGAGCGTCCACGAGATCTCTCCCGGCCAGCGGGTGTCGATCCAGATGCCCAGCGCGATCGCGCCCACCACGGGCACCGCGATGGCCCAGCCCACCATGCCGAACATGCCAAGACCCATCCACGCGCTGCGCGACCGGCGGCTGCGGGCCTCTTGCATCCGGCGCGCCTTGCGCGCGATCGTGTCGGTCTCGTCGGAGCCGTCTTCGGTCATTGGCTAAACCCCTCAAGCTCGCGGAACCGCCGGATCATGCTGGCCTCCAGCCGCGCCAGCGCGTCGCGCGCCTCGCGTTCGTCCTCGTCCTGCTGGCGAAACTCGGTTTCGACCTTCTCGCGCAGCCAGCCCAGATCGTCGCCCTCGACCGCGCCCAGCACCGCCGCGCGCACGCGGGACCCGCATTTCACCAGCGTCCCGGAATGGAGCGCGACGAAGCGTTCGACGCCGTCCTGCAATTCGTAGACGAGGATGCCGGGGACCAGATCGGTGACGAAATCCCCGTGACCCGGCAGGATGCCGAAATAGCCTTCCGGCGCTTCGGCCACGATCCTCAGAACCTCGGCGTCGAGGCAGACATCGGCAGGCGTGATCACCTCAAGCCGCATCGGCCGTCCCCTCCGTCTCAAGCTCGTCGACGGTTCCGATCATGTAGAAATCGCCTTCGTCCCGGTCCGCGAATTCGCCCGACAGGATGCGCTCGCAACTCGACAGCGTGTCCTCCAGCGGCACGAAGCGTCCCCCGGTGCCGCTCATGGCCTCGACCGAATAGAACGGCTGCGTCAGGAACCGTTCGAACTGGCGCGCCTGCCGGACGGTGGCGCGGTCCTTTTCGGACAGCTCCTCCAGACCCAGCATGGCGATGATGTCCTTGAGGTCCTCGTATTCGGCCAGCGTGTTGCGCACGTCGCGGGCCATGCGGTAGTGCCGCTCGCTCACCGCGCCGGGCGTCAGGAGCTTGGAAAAGGATTGCAGCGGGTCGATGGCCGGATAAAGCCCCTCCGACGCCTTCTTGCGCGACAGCACGATGGAGGCCGACAGGTGCGAGAACGTGTGTGTCGCCGCCGGGTCGGTGAAATCGTCGGCCGGCACGTAGACGGCCTGGATCGAGGTCATGGCGCCGCGGTCGGTGGAACAGATGCGTTCCTCCAGATCGGCAAGCTCGGTGCCCAGCGTCGGCTGGTAGCCGACGCGGCTGGGGATGCGCCCCAGAAGCCCCGACACCTCGGAGCCCGCCTGCACGAAACGGAAGATGTTGTCGATCAACACCAGCACGTCGCGCCGTCGCTCGTCGCGGAAATACTCCGCCATGGTCAGCGCCGCGTGGCCCACCCGAAAGCGCACGCCGGGGCTTTCGTTCATCTGGCCGAAGACCATCACCGTGTTGTCGAGAACGCCCGCCTCGCGCATGTCGCGGTACAGTTCCTCTGCCTCGCGGCAGCGCTCGCCGATACCGCAAAAGAGGCTCACGCCATCGTATTCGGCCACCATGTTGTGAATCATCTCGGTGATCAGGACGGTCTTGCCGACGCCCGCGCCGCCGAAAAGCCCGGCCTTGCCGCCCCGCTCGATGGGGCTGAGCAGATCGATGGCCTTGATGCCCGTCTCGAACAGCGTGCTGTCGACGCGGCGTTTCGACAGGGGCACCGGATCGCGCAGGATCGACTGACGCCGCATGTCGCCAAGAGGCTCGCCGCCATCGATGGTCTCGCCGAAGATGTTGAGCATCCGCCCCAGAAGCGCGTCGCCCACCGGAACCCGGATCGGCGCTCCGGTGTCGCGGACGCGCAGCCCAAGCCGCAACTCCGGATTGGGGTCCAGGACCAGTCCCCGCACGATCCCCTTGCCGGGCAGCGATGCGACCTCGATCGTGATCTGGGGATCGGTGAGCGTCATCAGGCGCGACGCGATGGATGGCAGGGCGCCGTCCTGAAAGCGGATATCGACGACACCGCCCTCGATCGCGATGATATGACCGACATTGCCCCGGTCCATTGAAAGGCCTTTCTCCGAATTCCCGGCGCTGCGGCGGGACCCGCCCGGCAGCGACGCGCGACGCTCGTCCCGGCTTCTCGTCTTCGACTAGAGCATGGTTGACTTCCTTTGAATAGAGCCGGGGCCTGCGGACATTAACCCAGGTAAATGCGCATCGTTCCCGTCCCGGAAAGCTTGTCAGCGTCGGACCCTGCCCCGGCGCGTGCAAGTCACAGCGGAGAAGAGACGATGTCGGACGCATCCAAAGACACCTCCACGGACAACGATGACCCGGGCGGATCGGACCATGATCCCGATCTGCAGTCCCGCTTTCCCACGGCCTACACGATCCTGTTCCTGCTGATCATCTTCGTGGCCGCGTTGACATGGATCGTGCCTGCGGGCGAATACGAGCGCGAGATGAACGAGGAGGTCGGCCGCGAGGTCGCCGTGCCTGACACCTACGAGACGGTCGAGGCCAATCCGCAGGGCCCGATCGACGTGCTCATGGCGCCCATCGGCGGCTTCTACGATCCCGACAGCTACGCCGCCAACGCCATCGACGTGGCGCTGTTCGTGCTGCTTCTAGGCGGGTTTCTAGGCGTGGTGAACGCGACAGGGTCCATCGACACGGGCATGCGATCGGCGATGCGGTCCATGGAGGGGCGCGAAATCTGGATGATCCCGATCCTGATGACGCTCTTCGCGGTGGGCGGCACCACCTACGGCATGGCGGAGGAGACGCTGGCCTTCTACGCGATCCTTCTGCCGGTCGTGCTGCGCGCGGGCTACGACGCGGTGACCGGCGTGGCGATCATCCTGATCGGCGCGGGCATCGGGGTGCTGGGGTCCACTATCAACCCCTTCGCCACGATCATCGCATCGGACGCGGCGCAGATCCCCTTCACCGATGGCATCATCCTGCGCTTCGTCATCCTGATCGGCGGGCTCGCGATCTGCGTGGCCTACGTCATGCGCTACGCCGCCCGCGTGAAGGCCGAGCCGGACCGCTCCGTCGTCCGCCGTCAGTGGAAGGCTCACGAGCGCCATTTCCTGAAAGGCGATGGCGGGAAGGAGGCCGACGATACGCTCAGCGGCACGCAGAAGGTGATCCTCGTGCTCTTCGCCGCGACCTTCGTGGCGATGATCTGGGGCGTCTCCAGCCAGGGGTGGTGGATGGCGCGGATGGGCGCGCTGTTTCTCGGGGCCGCCATCGTGATCGGCGTGATCGGGCGGCTGGGCGAGAAACGCCTGACCGGGGCCTTCCTCGACGGGGCGCGCGATCTTCTGGGGGTGGCGCTGGTGATCGGGCTGGCGCGCGGCATCGTCGTGGTGATGGAGAACGGGCGGATCGCCGACACGATCCTGAACGCCTCGGCCGAGACCCTGGGCGAATTGTCGAACGTGGCCTTCATCTCCTCAATGTTCGGCATCGAGGTGGGGATGAGCTTCTTCGTGCCGTCCTCATCGGGTCTCGCGGTGCTGTCGATGCCGATCCTCGCACCACTGGCCGATTTCGCCGGTGTCGGGCGGGACCTCGTGGTCACGGCCTATCAATCGGCCAACGGGCTGGTGAACCTGATCAACCCGACCTTCGCGGTGGTGATCGGGGGGCTGGCCATCGGGCGGGTGCCGTATGACCGCTGGATCGTGTTCATCTGGCCGCTTCTGCTGATCCTGACGGTCTTCATCATGGGGTCGCTGGCCGCAAGCGCATGGCTGACGGGAGGCGCGGCATGAGCGGGCATGACCTTGGCGTTCATTCCGAAACCGGGCAGCTCCGGCAGGTCATCGTCTGCCGCCCCGGCCGCGCCCATCGCAGGCTGACGCCGGCTAATTGCGAGGATCTCCTCTTCGACGACGTGTTCTGGGTCAAGCAGGCGCAGAAGGACCATGACGTCTTTGCCCAGCTGATGCGCGACGAGGGGGTCGAGGTGCTCGATACCGGCGTGTTGCTGGGCGAGACGCTCGACATCCCCGAGGCGCGGGGCTGGCTGCTGGATCACCGGATCACCCCGCAGGAGACCGGCGTGGGCATGCTCACGGAGCTGCGCGCCTGGATGGACGCGTTGCCGGGGGCGGAGCTTGCGGATTTCCTGATCGGCGGGCTGACCGTGGACGACCTGCCCTTCGAGCCCGCGGGCATGTTCGGCAGCTATCTCGGGCGGCTCGGCTTCGTCCTGCCGCCCCTGCCCAACATGCTGTTCACCCGCGACAACAGCTCATGGGTCTATTCCGGCGTCACGCTGAACCCGATGTTCTGGCAGGCGCGGCGGCCCGAGACGCTGCTGACCACGGCGATCTACCGCTTCCACCCGAAATTCGCGGGCAAGGTGGATGAGCTCTGGGGCGATCCTGCGCAGGATTACGGCCTCGCCACGCTGGAAGGCGGCGACGTGATGCCGGTGGGAGACGGCCTCGTCCTCGTGGGCATGGGCGAGCGCACCTCGCCGCAGGGCGTGGGGCTTCTGGCCGAGGCGCTGTTCGATCAGGGCCGCGCGACGCGCGTGCTGGCCTGCCAGATGCCCAAGGACCGCGCGGCGATGCATCTCGACACCGTCTTCACCTTCTGCGGCGGCGAGGTGGTCACCAGCTTCACCGATGTCGCAGCCGAAATGGCCGTCTACGACCTGCATCCCGGCGAGGGGCGCGCGCCGCTGGATATCCGCCGCATCGACCGGCCGCTCTTCGACGTGCTGGCCAAGGCGATGGGCTTCAAGACGCTGACGGTGGTGCCCACCGGCGGCGAGGACGCGTTCGAGGAGGCGCGCGAGCAGTGGAACGACGGCAACAACATGCTGGCGATCCGGCCCGGCCTCGTCATCGGCTACGACCGCAACGACGACACCAACGCCGCGCTGCGCGCCGAAGGCATCGAGGTGCTGGAGGCCCCGGGCGCGGAGCTTGGGCGCGGCCGCGGCGGCGGGCGCTGCATGAGTTGCCCCACCATCCGCGACCCGGCATGAGGAGACGCCAATGGCCTACAACCTGAAGAACCGCCATTTCCTGAGCCTGCGGGATTTCACCCCCGCCGAGATCGGGTTTCTTTTGAAGCTCTCGGCCGACCTGAAGTCCGCGAAATACGCGGGCACCGAGACGGAACTGCTGAAGGGCAAGGAAATCGCGCTGATCTTCGAGAAGGACAGCACCCGCACCCGCGCGGGCTTCGAGGTGGCCGCCCATGACCAGGGCGCGAACGTCACCTATCTGGGGCCCTCGGGCTCACATCTGGGACGCAAGGAGACCGTCAAGGACACGGCCCGCGTTCTGGGCCGCATGTTCGACGGGATCGAGTATCGCGGCTTCGGCCAGACCGTCGTCGAGGAGCTCGCCGCCCATGCCGGCGTGCCGGTCTGGAACGGGCTGACGGATGAATTTCACCCCACGCAGGTACTGGCCGATTTCCTCACCATGCAGGAGCACGCGGAAAAGCCATGGCGCGACATCGCGTTCTGCTTTCTCGGCGACGTCGGCAACAACATGGGCGACAGCCTGCTGATCGGCGGGGCCAAGATGGGGATGGACGTGCGCCTCTGCGGGCCGCGTTCGTGCTGGCCCGAGACGCTGATCGAGGCCGAGGCGCGCTCCATCGCCGAAGAGACCGGCGCGCGCATCCTGATCACCGAGGACGTGGCCGAGGCGACGCTGGGCGCGGATTTCCTTTACACCGATGTCTGGGTGTCGATGGGCGAGCCCAAGGAGGTCTGGAAGGAACGCATCGAGCTTCTGAAACCTTATCAGGTCACTGCCGACATGATGCTGAACACCGACAACCCCCGGACCCGGTTTCTCCACTGCCTGCCCGCCTTCCACAATGCCGAGACCGAGATCGGCGCGCAGATGGAAAAGGAATTCGGCATCTCAGAGATGGAGGTGACCGACGAGGTCTTCGAAAGCGCGGCCTCCATCGTCTTCGACCAGGCGGAGAACCGGCTGCACACGATCAAGGCCGTGCTGGTCGCGACCATGGGGCCCTGAGCCATGCTGATCGTGGCGGCCCTCGGGGGAAATGCGCTTTTGCGGCGGGGTCAGGCGCTGACCGCCAAAAACCAGCGTGAGAACGCCCGCACGGCGGCCCTCGCGCTCGCCCGCATCCTGCGCGACGGGCATGATCTGGTGATCACCCATGGCAACGGGCCGCAGGTGGGGCTTCTGGCGCTGCAGGGGCTCGCGCACAAGCCGGACGAGGCCTATCCACTCGACATTCTCGGCGCCGAGACGGAAGGCATGATCGGCTACCTGATCGAACAGGAACTGGAAAACGCGCTGGACCACGACCGTACCGTGGCGACGCTTCTGACGCAGGTGCGGGTGGACCCCGACGACCCGGCCTTCGCCGCGCCCACGAAATTCGTGGGGCCGGTCTATGACGAGGCCGAGGCCCGCGAGATGGCAGAGCGCAACGGCTGGAGCATCGCGCAGGACGGCGATCGCTGGCGTCGCGTCGTGGCCTCGCCCGCGCCGGTGGAAATCCCCGATCTCAAGGTGATCCGTCAGCTTCTCGACCACGGCACCGTGGTGATCTGCGCGGGCGGCGGCGGCATTCCGGTCGTGGCGCGGCCCGATGGCGGCCTGACCGGTGTCGAGGCCGTGATCGACAAGGATGCCGCCAGCGCGCTGCTGGCCGAGGCGCTGGGTGCCGACGGGCTTTTGATGCTGACCGATGTGGAGGGCATAATACGCGATTTCGGCACCGAGGACGCGGAGCGGATCGACCATCTGACACCGCAGGAGGCGCACGCGCTCGACCTGCCCGACGGGTCCATGGGGCCCAAGGCCGCCGCCGCCGCACGCTTCGCTGAAAGTCGGGCCGGGCGTTGGGCCGCGATCGGCAGGCTCGGCGACGCGGCCGGCCTCGTTGCCGGTGAGACGGGAACACGGGTCTCGGCGGAGGCGTGAGCCGGTCAGGGGTTGGGCGGAATTTGCCAAAGCTCCCGAAGTTCGGTCACGAGCTGTCTCGGCAGGCCGTGGTACCGCGCGATGTCGCTGTCATGCAGCCCGTAACCCACAAGGGCCGACAGCGCGTCGCGGGGCATGTCGCCAAGCGTTTCTTCGACCCTTCGGCGCTGGTCCTGGTCCAGTAAGGCGCGGTCCAGATCGCGGTCCAGTCTGCTGCGCGCCATGGCTCCCCCCGGTGGCGGTCGATACCGAATATCAGATTAGATCATCGCGGCCGCTGACGCCTTTACCAAGGTTATCGCGACCGGGTGCCGGGATGCAGAGACTGCGTTCGCGTCACTAGATGGCGCCCGATGCAGAACGACGGGCACCGCGGGCCGCCAACCGCCCGCCGCGCCTCGATGAAGCTTCCGAACACGGGTTGTCCGAACTGTAACAGGAGCCTGAACGTTGAAAGTCAAAAGCGCCATGTCATGGAAAAAGACCGCGCTCACACCTTGGAGCACGGTGCGCGAGGCCGCGGCGATCATGCGCCGGGATGGTGTCGCGGCCCTGCCGGTGCTCGCAGATGGCCGTCCCGTGGGGATCGTGACCGACCGCGATCTCGTCATTCGGCTCTTGCCCGAGAAACACGATGCGGGGTCCCGGCCGGTCGGCGACGTCATGACCAGAAACCCCGCCTCGTGTTTCGCCGATCACGATGTCACCGACGCCGCCGCGATCATGGGTGACGAACAGGTGCGCCACCTGCTGGTGCTGGACCGGTCGGGAGCCCTGTTCGGTGTCTTCTCGGTCGACGACATCGCCGAAAACGCCTCGGAAGAACTGGCCGGACAGACCCTTGGCGAGATCGTCGAAAAACGCGTGCAGCGCCCGCTCCGTGGTGGGCTCAGGCGGCCGGAATGATCTCCTGACGGAGCGTGTCGGGGTCGATCTCGGCGATCTCGGTCAGGATATCGAGATCATCGACCACGATGTCCATGTGATCGGTGACGGTGAGAATCCCGTTGCGCTCCAGCCGCCGGAGTGTGCGGCAGACATGCACCGCCGACAGGCCGCAAAGATCGCCGAGCTGCTGCTGGGTCATCGGGATGTGGAACTTTCGGCCCGCGATGAGGCCATGATCCGTCGACCTCAGGCACAGCTCGCAGAGCGTGAAGGCGATGATGCTTTCCGCGCTGCCCTTGCCCAGACGCAGCATGCGCTCGCACATGCGCCAGGTCGCGGCCTTCCCGGCGCGATTGACGGCCCGGCCGATATCGGGGTGCTGGTCGAGCAGCCGGGTCCAGTCGCGTCCCTCGATGACCGCCAGCGTCGTATCGGTGAGGGCCTGGATCTCGATGGCGCTCATGTCGCCGCCCGCCGAGCCCGGATCGCGCGAATCGCCGGGAAGCATGACGTCCACGATCTGGCGGTGGCCATCGAGCGTGGATTTCGACGAGATCAGCCAGCCGGACAGGACGAAGTAGACCGTGCCGTCGCCATTGCCGTCGCCCTCGCCCTCGCCCTCCAGCGTGATGATGGTGCCCGCCCGCCGCTCCATCCGGTGCCCGTCGATCAGGGCACAGAACGCGGAATGGGCGTCCGAACCCAACCCAAGGCCAACGGGCCTGTGCCTCTCCGACAAACCTGCGCAGTCCGACGTCTGATGCATGGCGTCCTCCGTTCGCACTTTACCACCGATGAAAGGACAAGGCAGCAAGCCTTCCCAGGTTCCAATATCTGCTGGAAAAGTCACCCACCCCCCAGCATCACGAAGAACGCGACGCGGCGGGCAGAAGGACGACCCTTTGCCGACCGTGGCGCGCCGCATCCGTTCTCTGGTACCATACACACAAAGCTTTCATGTGACAATTATTGCAAAAAGTGGGGTGGCTCGTCTCGCCGCCGCTTGGAGGCGCACAACAGGGGCGCGGCCGCCCGGCGCGCCCTGCCCCCCGGTCATCGATGAGCGTTTCGCATTTGGAAACAAAGCCATGAAACACGCGGTCACCTCTCCGGAAACCGTGCCGTCCGCGTGCTTTACCGAGGTTAATGCAGCGGCACCTCCCGGCTGGCCCAAATGACGCCGAGCCCGAGCAATCCCCGGAGGGACGACATGGCAAACGAATCGAAGACCACCGGCGGCCTGGTGACCGAAGACCTCATGGAGCGCACGCGCGGCCTGTTCGCGGCCGCCCCGCTGAACGAGCCGCAGATGGAACAGTTCTGGAAGGCGCAGGACGCGATTCTCGAAGAGACCGAAGCGTTTTCCAAAGCCTGGTTCGAACGCCGCCACGAGGCCACGCGGCAGGCGGTGGAGGCGGTGCACAAGCTGAACGGAGAGGGCGGCGGAGGCGCCGACCCCACAGCGGCGATGCGCGCCATGGCCGAATGGCAGCAAGGATCGCTCCGGCGGATGGCCCAGGACATGCAGGAATGGGTCGAGCTGTGTTCGCGCTGCGCCGCCCGCGTGACGGATGCCGAGGTCGAAGCCGGCAAGAAGGGCGCCGAAAAGCTCGCCAAGAGCGCGAAATCGAAACACGCGACGCCGGTGTGACCATGGCCATTCCCAGAGGCAAGACCGTTATCGCCACCGAAAACGACAAAGGAGACACCGCGATGGATGAAAAGAGCGCCTACCGCCAGAAACTCGAGGCGCGCCTCGACCAATGGCGCGCCGAGATCGACAAGCTGCAGGCCAAGGCGGCCGAAGCCAGCGCTGACGCCCGTATCGAGTACGACAAGCAGATCGATGAGTTGCAGGAAAAACAGCAAGACGCGCAAGCCAAGCTGGAGGAACTCAACGACGCCAGCGGCGACGCCTGGAAGGACTTCAAGGCCGGCGTGGAAAAGGCCTGGGACGACCTGGGCAACGCGGTGAAGAAGGCGACCGAGAGGTTCAGCTGATGGGGGCGAGACAGGCAAGACCGCGCATCGCGCCCGTCCTTGTCGCCGGATGTCTCGGCGCGGTCTCGGTCGCGGTTCCGAACGCGGCATGGACCCAGCAATCCGATACCGAAACGACCGCCGAAGAGACCACCGTCGATGACGTTCAGGCGGAGTTCTCGGACGCGTTCGACACGATCGGCGACTACTCCGCCGAGCAGCGCGACGAGGCGCTGGCGCGCATGGAGGTGACGCTGGCGCGGCTCGACGAACGGATCGAGGAAACCGAGACGCGCGTGCGCGAGGAATGGGCCGGCATGTCGGAGGCGACGCAGGAACGGACCTCCGCCGCGCTCAGCGCGCTCCGCGAACAGCGCAACGGGCTGAGCGAGGCCTATGGCGCCCTGTCGCAGGGCGCCGGCACCGCATGGGGCGACCTGATGGACGGCGTCCAGACCGGCTGGTCCGACCTCGCCAGTGCCTGGGACGATGCGACCTTGGCGATAAGTAACGACAACGAGACAGGAGATTGAAATGACCAACCAGACCCGCAGCGTCGAGAACCTTCAGAAGGCTCTGGCCATGGAGATGACGGCGATCCACCAGTATCTGCTGCACGCCCATGTCATCGAGGACTGGGGCCTCGACGCGCTGGCCGAGAAAATGCGCGAAGAGATGAACGAGGAGCTTGGCCATGCGGGTCGCTTCATCGACCGCATCCTCTATCTCCAGGGCGATCCCGTGATCGAAGCCGCCAAGCCGCCCAAGCGGGCCGAGGCGCTGGGCGATCTCTTCGCCGCCGATCTGGAGGAGGAAAAGGGCGCCATCGCCTTCTACGCCGAAGCCGCCAAGGCGGCCGACGAGGATCGCGATATCGGCACCCGGGTGCTGTTCGAGGAAATCCTGATGGACGAGGAAGGCCACAAGGACTGGCTGGCGCAGCAGTTGTCGCTGCTCGAGCGCATGGGCGAGCCGACCTTCATGCTCAAGAACATGAGCGACGGCGCCGGGGGCGCGTGACCGCGCGCCCTGCCCCCATCCGCACCGCCAGCCACGGACGCGGGTCACGACAGAGGATGCCATGAGCCGCCAGGACATGCCCGATACATCCCCGCAGGAGATCCGCCGCCTCAAGCTGTGGCTGTGGGTCGCGGGGCTGGCGAGCATCGCGCTGGGTGCCATCGGGATCGCCTCGCCCTTCGTGCTGACGCTGACGGCGGAACTTCTGTTCGGGGCGATGCTGGCGGTGCTCGGGGCGGTGCAGATCGTCCGCGGCCTCTTCGGCGGCGATGTCGGGCCGCGCTGGTGGACGGTGCTTTTCGGCACGGTCTCGCTGGCGGGCGGCGCGGTGCTGTTGCTCTACCCGTTGCAGGGCGTCGTGGTGCTGACCGCCGTGCTGGCGACCTATTTCCTGATCGGAGGCGTCCTCAAGCTCTATGCCGCCTGGAGGATGCGACCGGCGGGGCGGGTCGCGCCGGGCCTTTTCGGGGTCCGGGGGCGCGGCTGGCTTGCGGCCGCGGGCGCGCTGTCGCTGGTGCTGGGCGTGGTGCTGGCCGTCGGTCTGCCGCAAACGGCGGCCTGGGCGCTCGGGCTCCTGCTGGGCATCGACCTGCTGTTCCTGGGCGCCTCGGAAATCGCGCTGGCCCTGGGCCTGAACGGACACCGAGAGATGGGGGGCGAAGCATGATCACGATCGAACATGACAGGGACCGCGACAGGATCGTGGTGCGTGCCTCGGGCGTGCTGTCGGCCCGGGATTACGACCATGCCATCCCCGAGATCGAGCATGCCATGGAGCTTTCCCGAGGGCCGCTGCGGGTGATGCTCCGGCTCGAGGACTTCCGGGGATGGGAGATGGGCGCGCTCTGGCGCGAGCTGCGATTCGATCTCGGGCACCGTGGCGATTTCGGGCGCATCGCCGTCATCGGCGAAACCGATCTGGAAGACTGGGGAACGACGTTGGCGGCCCCCTTCGCGAAGGCCGAAATGCAATTCTTCCCGACAAGCCGCGAGGCCGAGGCGGACGACTGGCTGTCCGAAGCGGGGGCGGCCGCGTAATGCCCGAACCCCGCGCAGCGGTCTCGGGCGGATCTGTTCGTCCGTCGGTCTTGCGGTCTCGGCAGGTTGCACCCGACAGCCGGCGGCCATCTCTTGAACGATCCCGCGAACACCCCTACCCCTTGATGCAAACGCAGTCCCGTCAGGCACGGGTGACGCAGACAGGCATGCCCGCCGCCTCCATGCCCGCCGCCTCCATGCCCGCCGCCTCCATGCCCGGGGCCGCGCCAGGGCGCGGACGGCCCGGGGTCGCGCCGGGGCGCGGACGGCCCGTGATCGGACAACCGGCGACGAGGTAGGCAAGCGTGGCGAAACATGATGTCAGATGTCCCTTCGCGCTGCCCGTCGAGGACGTGATCGCGCGCCTCGACGCAGATGCCGACACCGGCCTCTCCGACAAGGAAGCCCGGTCGCGTCTCAAGTCGCACGGCCCCAACACGCTGCAGCGGCAGAAGCGCCGGAGCCTGCTCGCCATTCTGGGCAACCAGTTCCAGAGCGTGATCGTCTGGCTGCTGGCCTTCGCGGCCGGCCTGTCCTTTGCCTTCGGCGAACTGGCCGAGGGCATCGCCATCGTGGCGCTTCTGTTAATCAACGCCGCCATCGGTTTTTTCACCGAACTGCGCGCGGCGCGGTCGATGGAGGCGCTGATGAAGATCGCCGACGTGCGCACCCGCGTGCGCCGGGGCGGTCGCGACAAGGTGATCGACGCGCGGGATGTCGTGCCGGGCGATCTGGTCGTGCTGGAGGCGGGCGACATCGTCACGGCGGACCTCAGGCTGATCGAGACGGCCAATCTGCAGGTCGACGAGTCCGTGCTGACCGGGGAATCCACCTCCGTCGAGAAATCCACCGACGCCATCGACGAGGACACGGAGGTCGGCGACCGCGCCAACATGGTCTTCAAGGGCACGGCGATCACGCAAGGCTCTGGCGCAGGCATTGTCGTGGCGACCGCGATGGACACCGAGATCGGACGCATCAGCGACCTGGCCCAAAGCGCCGAGGCCGACGTGACCCCGCTGGAGCAGCGGCTCGACCATCTCGGGCATCGTCTCGTCTGGCTGTCCGTGGGGCTGGCGGCTCTTGCGATCGGCGCGGGCGTGCTGCGCGGCTCGGACCTCACGGCGATGATCCAGACCGGTGTCGCGCTGGCCGTGGCCTCGGTGCCCGAGGGACTGCCCATCGTCGCCACGCTCAGCCTGGCGCGGGGGATGTGGCGGATGAGCGCGCGCAACGCGCTGATCACGCAGCTTTCTTCCGTCGAAACGCTGGGCGCGACCACGGTTATCCTGACCGACAAGACCGGCACGCTGACGGAAAACCGGATGACGGTCGTGCGCTACCTGCTCGACGATGCCGAAATCGAGGTGGACACGGATGCCGACGATCTGTTCCGCCGCGCGGGCGACGAGCCGATGGCGTCCGAAGACGACGACCGCCTCGCCTGGGCGCTGAAGGTGGGCGCGCTCTGCACCAATGCCGAGACAGGCGCCAGTGACAAGGACGGTGACGAGGACGGTGACGAGGACGGTGACGCGACCGAGCACGCCGGCGACCCGATGGAGGTGGCGCTGCTGTCCGTCGCGCAAAAGGCCCAACTCGGGCGCGACGACCTGGCCACGGACCTGCCAGAGACGCGGGAGCACGCCTTCGATCCCGACCTCAAGATGATGGCCACCGTGCACGAGGATGGTGATCGCTACCTCGTGGCGGTCAAGGGCGCACCCGAGGCGGTGCTCGACGTCTGCTCCGAGGTCTTGACCGGCGGCGGCGGGACAGAGGCGCTGGACGAGGACGCAAGGCAACGCTGGCTCGACCGCAACACCGAGGCCGCACAGGACGGTCTGCGTCTGCTGGCGCTGGCGATGAAGCATGTCTCCGACGACGGGGCGGAGCCCTACGGCGACCTGCATCTGATCGGCCTCGTCTGCCTTCTCGACCCTGTGCGCGACGATGTTCCCGAGGCGATCCAATCCTGCCGGACCGCCGGCGTTCGGGTGGTCATGCTGACCGGCGATCATGCCGACACGGCCCAGACCATCGCCCGCCATGCCGGCCTCGGAGACGGCGAACTGAAGGTGATGGAGGGCACCGATCTGGCCGATCTCGACGTGGATGCGTTGGACGAGGACCGGCTGGAGCAGATCATGCGCACCGATGTCTTCGCCCGCGTGTCGCCAGAAACCAAGCTGACGCTTGTGACACTCTTTCAGAAGGCCGGGCATGTCGTGGCGATGACGGGCGACGGGGTCAACGATGCGCCGGCGCTCAAGAAGGCCGATATCGGCATCGCCATGGGCCAGCGCGGCACCGAGGTCGCCAAGGAAGCCGCCCGCATGGTGCTGCGCGACGATCGCTTTCCCACGATCCTCGAGGCGATGCGCGAGGGCCGGGTGATCTTCGGCAATATCCGCAATTTCGCCGTCTACCTAATGTCGTGCAATGTCAGCCAGTTGCTCGTCGTGGGCCTTGCCGTGGGCGCGGGTCTTCCGACACCGCTCCTGCCCTTGCAGATCCTCTTTCTCAACGTGGTGACGGGCGTGTTTCCCGCGCTCGCCCTTGGCCTCGGCCCCGGCAGCGACGCCGTTCTGGAGGACCCGCCCCGCGACCCGGACGAGCCGATCGTCAACCGCGCGAGCTGGGTGGACACCGCCATGCTGGGCGCGTTCCTGACGGTGGCGATCCTCGGCGCGTTCGTCCTCGCGCTTTTCTGGCTGGAGCTGGAGACCGGGGCGGCCGTCACCGTGGCCTTCCTGACGCTGTCGCTGGGCCATCTGTGGAACGTCTTCAACCTGCGCGACCCCAAGACCGGGCCGATTCTGAACGACGTGTCGCGCAACCGCTATGTCTGGGGTGCGATCACGATCTGCCTTGCGCTGATCGCCTCCGCGCTGTGGCTGCCGGGGCTTTCGGGGCTGCTCAAGCTGGAGCCGCCGGCACAGTCCGCTCTGGCGCTTGCGGCCGCCGCCAGCGTCTTGCCGCTCCTGCTCGGTCAGGCCTGGATCGCCTGGGTGCGCGGCGCAAGGACCGCCGAGCCGGGCCGGGCATGACTTTACCGAGGTAAATGCAGGCCTCCCACCGCTCCTTCAGGTTGGCACGTGCTGCGCCGGGGCCCCCCTCGCCAGCAGGAACCGAAGGAAGGAGACCAACCATGTCGATGCTCAAGGTTATCGAAGTTCTCGCGGAATCCCCGGACAGCTTCGACGCTGCCGCGGCCGCGGCCGTGACGAAAGCCTCCGAGTCCGTGCGGAACATCAAGTCCGTCTACATCAAGGAAATGAACGCCGCGGTCAGCGACGGGAAGATCACGAGCTACCGCGTGAATGCCAAGATCACCTTCCTGCTCGACGATCAGGCCACGACCTGAGGCGGGACAGGGCCCGAGACATCCACGGCAGGCGGGTGACCCGTCCGTTGCCTTGCGCCCCGCGCCCGCCGGCCTTGCGGGCCGGGCGCGGGGCGCGGGCACGGGCAAGGGCACGGGGCGCGTCGGGCCACCATGCCGGGCGAACCTGCCGAGCCAACCGGCCCGTCGGGTGGCGCATGGCCCGCCTGCCGAACAGGGAGCAACCGACATGAGCTATCTCAGATTCGCGGCGATGATCGCGACCTCGACCGTGGCCATGTACGGGATGATGTATCTCAACACCTACATCCTCGATCACGTCTACTGGAGCCAGACACGCGCGTGGATGGCGCTTTACATGGGCGCGGGCATGGCGATCATCATGCTGGCCTACATGCTGTCGATGTATTCCAGCCGCGCGGTGAACATAGCGATCTTCGTCGGGGCGGCGGCGATCTTCGCGGGTTCCGTCTACATGCTGCGCAGCCAGCGCATGGTGGATGACGTGGCGTGGATGCAGGCCATGATCCCGCACCATTCCATCGCCATCCTGACCAGCGAACGCGCGCGGATCACCGATCCGCGGGTCCGCGAACTGGCAGACGAGATCATCGACACGCAGCGCCGCGAGATCGCGCTCATGCAGGACCTGATCGGCGATCTCGAGGGACAGCGCGAGGGTCAGTCAGCGCCATAGGCGGTGATCGACGCCTCCATCTTGTCAAGCGGCAGGTTCGTGAGATCCTTGTCGATCTCGGCGACGATCCTGGCCTTGAGGCTCGCGTCACAGGCGCTGCGGAATTCTCCGAGCGAGCGGGGATCGGCAATCACGACGAGCCTGTCGAAGCGCCCCGCGGCCGCCAGCTGTCCCAGCTTTTCCGCGACATGCTTGGCAAAGCGCGCCTCCTCGACGCGATGCCAGTCGGTTTCTTCCATCGCGCTGGTCCCCCAGGCCGCGACATTGCCGCTGCCGCCGAGGTCGCGCTTGGCGTCGTGCTGGCGGCCGGGCCGATCGGTCGAAAGCTCCCGCGCGGGCGCGTTGGGGCTGTTTTCCTGGTCGATCACCTCGAGATGCAGGAAGTCTCGGTCGCCCTTGTTGTGAAGAAGCAGGTATTTCTCGCCGTCTGCGACGACGACCCATGTGCCATGATCCAGTTTCACGGACGTTTTTCCTTTCCGGTCAGAAGCGCTACCCGACGGCGTTTCCGCAGGTCGGCCAGCGCGCTTTACCGACGGTTAGCCACCGGAAAGCCGTCGCGCCTTAACACATGCTAAGGCGCGGCCGGGACCGGGACGGGCATGCTGGTTGTCGGAGGGAGCCGGAGTTCCCTGCCCCTGCGAGCCACAGCGAGAGGCGAAAAGAGACGTCAGATGCAGACCCCCATCGAAATCGCGTTCCGACATGTCGAGCCAAGCGACGAGATCAAGGACCTTGTCCACGAAAAGGCCGCGCAGCTGGAAACCTTCTACGACGGGATCACCAGTTGCCATGTCTATATCCGCGCGCCGCACCAGAGCCAGCGCAAGGGCAATCTCTACGAGGTCACGGTCGAGGTACGCGTGCCCGGACAGGAGCTTGTCGTGCGCCACGATCAGAACGACGTGGCAGAACACGAACACCTGCGCGTCGCCGTCCGCGATGCCTTTGCCGCCATGGCGACCGAGCTGAAACGCTGGAAGGACCAGATCAAGGGTGAGGTCAAGACCCATGACGGACCGCTTCAGGGCAAGATCGTCGAGATCCGCCACGACGAGGATTTCGGCCAGATCATCGCGACCGACAACCGCCTGATCTATTTCCACCGCAACAGCGTCACCGACGGCAGTTTCGACGATCTGCAGCCGCGCGACCCCGTCGAGCTTGTCGTGCAGACCGGCGAAAGCGCCATCGGTCCGCAGGCCAGCACCGTGCGCCGGATCGGCACGATGGAATTCGATCCCGCGACGAAACCGAGCCGGCGATGAGCGCGGACGCGCCCGCTGCAACGGAAAGCCCCGCCACGGAAATCGACGTCGCGATCATCGGCGCGGGCACCGCCGGGCTCTCGGCACGCTCCGAGGTCGCGAAGGTGACTGACAGCTACCGGGTATTCGACCCCGGCCCCCATGGCACCAGTTGCGCGCGGGTGGCGTGCATGCCGTCCAAGGCGCTTTTGCAATCGGCCCATGACTTTCACCGCAGGCACGATTTCGAGGCGCTGGGGATCGTGGGCGGCGCGGGACTGCGGATCGACTCGGGCCGGGTGCTCCAGGAGACACGCAAATTGCGCGACGTCCTTGTCGATGAAGTCCTCGGCGGCATGTCCGACTGGCGCGACACGCATCTCGTGGCGCATGCCCCGGTATTCGAGACCGGTGCCGTGCTGCGGGCTGGTGACGCGTGGTTCCGTCCCCGGACCACGATCGTCACGACCGGATCGCGCCCCGTGGTGCCGCCGGGGTGGCGCGAGCGGTTCGGGGCCCGACTCCTGACCTCGGACGATATCTTCGAGCTGCGGCATCTGCCGCGCCGCATGGCCGTGATCGGGCTCGGGCCCGTCGGGTTGGAGCTTGGGCAGGCGCTGGCCCGCCTCGGCGTCGAGGTCACCGGTTTCGACCCCGCGCACTCGATCGGCGGGCTGACCGACCCCGGGCTCCTGCCCCGCCTGCGCGAAGCGCTTTCGGCGGAGATGACCATCGTCAACGCCGAGGCGGAGCTCGTCGAAAAGGTCGGACACGCCATCACGATGCAATGGGCCAACGATGAAACGGAGGGCGAAACGGAGGTCGATCTGCTGCTCGTCGCAATGGGACGGCGGCCCAATATCGACGGTCTGGGGCTCGATCTGGCGGGTGTCACTCTGCGGAAGGACGGGCGGGCCGATCTGCCCGAGGGGCGGCTCAACCCGCCGGGTGCGCGGGTCTATTTCGCGGGGGATGCGGGGCTCGGTCCCGGTCTGCTGCACGAGGCCTCGGACGAAGGCCGTGTCGCGGGGTATTTCGCGGCGCGCGGCGAAGACGCCGTTTTCGACCGCCGCACGCCCCTGCGGATGGTGTTCTGCGAACCGCAGATCGCGCTGGTCGGGGCGACGTGGGACACGCTGCAGGACCGCACGGACGAGATCGCCACGGGACAGGCCTCATTCGACGAGGCCGGGCGCACCATGCTGCAACGCGGACAGGGCGGCGCGATCCGCATCTATGCCGAGAAAAGCAGCGCGCGCATCCTTGGCGCGGCGATCGCGGCGCCCGAGGCCGAGCATCTGGCGCATCTGCTGGCCCATGCCATCGGACAGGGCAAGGACCTGCGGGACCTGTTGCGGATGCCCGCCTACCACCCCACCCACGAAGAGGTGCTGCGCCGCGCGATGCGGGCGGCGCTGGCGGAGTGCGCGGTCGACGTGCCCGAACTGGAGGCGATCCGTTGTGAGGATACGCCTGTTGACTGCGACGCGGTCGGGACCTGACCCGGCGCGCCCTGGGGCACACCGGGCCGTCAGGCCGCCTCAGGTTCCCGCCTTCACCTTGATCTTGCGGGCTGGGTGCTGCGCCTCCGGCGTCTTGGGCAGGCGCACCGTGAGCACGCCGTTGCGGAACGTGGCGTCGATCTTGTCCTGATCGATGCCTTCGGGCAAGGCGATGCGCCGCGCGAAACTGCCAAAGCGTCGTTCCGAGACATATCGCTCGCCGTCCTCGTCGCCCTCCTCGAGGACTTCCTTCTTTTCGCCGCTGATGATCAGCATGCTGTCGGTGACCTGAACGTCGATGTCGTCTTCGGACAGTCCGGGCAGGTCGGCGACGAGTTTGACCTCGTTTTCCTTGTCGATCACGTCAAGGGAAGGGATGCCGAGCGATGGGGCGACGTCCAGCCCGCGCGGCGCAGCGCCGCGCGCGCGGCGCCGATGCATGGGCCAGCCGCTCCAACCGGTCCTGAAGAAGTCGTCGAACAGATCGTCGACCTCGTTGCGGAGCATCCAGAACGGCGTCAGGGCCCTGTCGTCGTCGGTGGAACCTTTGCCGCTCTGTCCCGTCCGTGCCGGGGTCTGCGCTTCGGTATCGGTCATTGTTTCCTCCGGTTTGCGCTGTTTGCGATGGGTGGGTGTGGAAAGCGGCAGGCCGGGGAACCGGGACCTGCCGCGCCGCTGCCGGGCATTGGGACAAGCCGGGGGACAAGCCGGCACCGCAGCGGCGACATCCATAATCGGGCAACGCGCCTCGGGCGCATTAGCGCCGGTTAATGCCGGGCCGCGTCGTTCGTCCGACGCTCGTCGCTCATGATCGCATTCAAACTCACAAGGGGGGTGTAGGAATTGCGCGTAGCACTCATTGCGCCGCTCATGGAGGCCGTGCCGCCAAGACGCTACGGCGGCACCGAGCGGGTCGTTTCAAGCCTTGCCGACGCGCTCAGCGCCAAGGGCCACCAGGTCACGGTCTTCGCCAATGGCGAAAGCCGGGTGAACGCGGATCTCGTCGTCTGTCGGGACCGTTCCCTGCTGACCGACGAACGGCTGACCGAGGGCATCGCCGACACCATCCTGATGCTCGACCGCGTCCGTCGCATGGCGAACCGGTTCGACATCCTCCATTTCCACACCGAATTGCTGCATTTCCCGATCTTCGAGGATCTCGCCGACAAGACCGTGACCACCTGCCATTCGCGTCTCGACCATGTGGGGCTGCCGCATTTCTTCCGCAGGTACCGGGAATTCCCGATGGTCTCGATCTCGCAGGCCCAGAGGCGCCAGTTGCCCGACGCGAACTGGGTGGCGACGATCCATCACGGATATCCGCTCGACCTGTTCCGTCACCGACCCGGCGAGACCGGCAAGGGACATGGCGGCTATCTCGCCTTTCTTGGCCGGATCGCGCCAGACAAGGGGATCGACACCGCCATCGAGATCGCCCGCCGCGCGAAACTGCCGCTCAAGATCGCTGCGCGGATAAACTCCTTCGACAGGCCCTACTGGGAGCAGGCGATCAAGCCGCAGGTCGATGGAAGGCAGATCGAATATGTCGGTGAGATCGGCGACGCGCAGAAGACGGAGTTCCTGAACGGCGCGCGGGCGCTCGTGTTTCCGATCCGCTGGCCGGAACCCTTCGGGCTGGTGATGATCGAGGCGATGGCCTGCGGCACGCCGGTGATCGCCTATCCCTGCGGCTCGGTGCCCGAGGTGATCGACGATGGCGTGACCGGGCGGATCGTCGGGTCCGTCGACGAGGCGCTGTCGGCCATCTCGGACGTGGGGCGTCTGGACCGGATGCAGATCCGCAAGCGCTTCGAGCAGAGGTTCAGCAGCGGCAGGATGGCGGAGGACTATCTCGACCTGTACGAGCGCCTGATCTCGGCGCGCGCCCGGCCCGACGCGGCGGCGGAGGTGCAACGCCGGCTGACAGGTGGTGATCCGGCTCCGGGGACACGGCGCCTCGGGCGCGCCCTGTCCCCGCCCCGCGACAGGCCGGCGCCGGTGGCCTGCAAGGACTGAATGGAGCGCCCCGCCACCGGCAAACGGGCGCGCCTGACAAAGAGGGCTGAATGGCAAACGAGGAGGTCGTCCCCAATCGGTTCGGGCCGGACACGCGGCACGATTTCCACGTGCTGAAGGATGGCGATCTCTTCGCCGTCTTCCCGGCCAGCGGCGAGATCAACGCGCGCGACGCGACCGTCGCCGAGGCGCGCTCGAAGGACGGGCTTTTCTTTCGCGACACGCGCTACCTGTCGCGCCTGTCGCTGTCGATCAACGGCACCGGCCTGATCGAACTGGGCCACGATGCGCGGCCCGATGATGCCGGCTTTCGCAGCGATCTGGCCAATTCCCGGCTTACCGACAGGCTGGGAACCGAGTTTCTGGACTTCGAGTTGCATATCCGCAGGGAGCGTTTCCTGTCGGACGGGCTCTATGACCAGATCGAGATCAGCAACTACGGTACGGAAACCGCAGAGCTCGATATCGTGATCGAGTGCTGGGCGGACTTTCGCGACATCTTCGAGATACGCGGCGCCGAACCCACCGAACGCGGCGACGCCCTGCCCACCGCGTTCGAGGGCAGCGAGATCCGTTTTGGATATGCCACAGCCGACGGCAGGACCCTGTCGACACGGGTCCGGCTCGACCCCGCCCCCCGTTTCGACTCGGGGCGTGCCCATGTAGAGCTGTCGCTGCCTCCAAAGGCGCGGCGCCAGATCAGCTGCACCGTCCATGTCTCCGAGGAGGCGCGCGAGACCGACACCGGCGCGGAGGATGTCGGGGCACGGCACGGGTGGCAGGACCCGACGCATCCCACGCCCTCTTTCGCGGAGGCGAAGACCGCCATCACCGCGCGGATGAACGACCGGATCGACCGGCTGAGGCGGATCAGAACCTCCCGGCCGTCCTTCGAAGCGTGGCTGTCGCGCTCGGCCTCGGACCTCGCCATCCTGACGGCCGATCTTCCGACCGGTCCCTACCCTTACGCGGGCGTGCCGTGGTTCTCGGTGCCTTTCGGCCGTGACGGCCTGATCGCGGCGCTGCAGACGCTCTGGCTCGACGCCGGGATCGCCGCGGGTGTGCTCGACTTCCTTGCGGCAACGCAGGCGACGAAGGTCGACGCGTTCTGCGACGCGGAGCCCGGCAAGATCCTGCACGAGCACCGCAACGGCGAGCTTGCGCGCACCGGGGCGGTGCCGTTCCACCACTATTACGGCGGCATCGACCAGACCCTGCTCTTTGTCGTGCTGGCCCATGCCTACTGGACGCGCACGGGCGACCGCGACCGGCTGCACCGTCTGCTTCCCGCGATCCGTGCCGCGATGGACTGGGCCACGGTCTACGGGGATCGCGACGGCGACGGGTTCATCGAATACGCGCGCTCCGCCGAGACCGGCCTCAAGAACCAGGGCTGGAAGGATTCCGAGGACGCGGTCTTCCATGCCGATGGCACGCTCTGCGTCAGCCCTGTCGCGCTGGTCGAGGTGCAGGGCTACTACGTCGCAGCCCTGCGCGCCGCGGCCGAGCTGTTTGCGGCCTTCGACACGGAGGACGACGCCAAGGCGCTGCGCGAGCGCGCCGATACGCTGGTCGAGCAGATCGACGCGGCCTATTGGGACGACACCCTCGGCACCTATTGCATCGCGCTTGACGCTGACGATCAGCCGGTCCGCGTCTCGACCTCGAACGCGGGCCATCTGCCGTTTTTCGGCGCGGCCCTGCCGCATCGGCTCCCGCGGCTTTTCCCGACGCTGACAGACGCCCGGATGCTGTCGGGATGGGGCATTCGCACTGTCGCCACTGACGGCGCGCGGTTCAATCCGATGGGCTATCACAACGGCAGCGTCTGGCCCCATGACAACAGCCTGATCGCCGCCGGCGCGGCGGCCTGCGGCCACACCGCGCTTGCCCGGCAGATCACGACCGAACTCTTCGACGCGAGCTGCCATTTCCCCGAGCATCGGCTGCCCGAGCTGTGGTGCGGCCTCTCGCGCCAGGAAACCGCGCAACCCGTCGCCTTCCCCTCCGCCTGCGCGCCGCAGGCCTGGGCGGCGGGCGCGGCCTTCCTGTGCCTCAACGCCTGCCTTGGCATCGGGATCGACGCGCGGGCCTCGCGCCTACGCATCGCCGATCCGGTCCTGCCGGCCGGTCTCGACTGGCTCGAGGTGACCGGCCTTGCCGTGGGTGACTGCCGTGCCAGCCTTATGTTCCGGGCGCGCGAGGACGGATCGGCGAATGTGGAGATCGTCGACGCCGATGACGCGCTCGAGATCGAGGTGACGTCCACACGGGCGCGGCGCTGACGCGGTTTTCGTCCCTCAGCGCCGCAGCATCCGGGACAGATCGCTCCAGCCTCGCGAATTGACCACGTCCGCCGCCGACAGCCAGCCGCGCCGCGCCTGGTCCACGCCATAACGGATATTGCCCAGCCCCCCGGTGGAATGGGCGTCCGTCGAGATGGCGATCTTCACGCCGGCCTCGGCCGCCATGCGGCAATGCACGTCCTTGAGGTCCAGCCGGATCGGATTGGCGTTCAGTTCCAGTACGCAGCCCGTGTCCTTCGCGGCATCCACCAGACGTTCGATGTCGACGTCGAAGGCCCGGCGCTGGCCGATCTGCCGCCCCGTGGGGTGGCCGATGATATGCACGCAGGGGTTTTCCATGGCGCGGATGATGCGCCTGGTCTGCGCGTCCTCGTCGAGGTCGAATTTCGAATGGACGGAGGCGACGACAAGGTCGAGTTTTTCCAGCAACTCGTCGGGAAAATCGAGACGTCCGTCGTCGAGAATGTCCACCTCGCAGCCAGCCAGAAGGCGAAAGCCGTCGAAATCCTCGTTTAGACCGGCGATCTCGTCGATCTGCGCCTCGAGGTCTTCCTCGCTCAACCCGCCGGCCTGGGTCTGGCTCCGGGAGTGGTCGGTGATGGCCAGGTATTCGTAGCCCAGATCCTGCGCCGCCTGCGCCATTTCGCGAAGCGTGTTTTTACCGTCCGAGGCGTCGGTATGGGAGTGCAGGTCGCCCTTCAGGTCGTCGCGGGTGATCAGGTCGGGCAAATTGCCCTTCTCCGCCGCCTTGATCTCGCCCCGGTTCTCGCGCAGCACGGGCGGGATCAGGGGCAGGCCGATGGCGTCGTAGACCTCTTCCTCGCTCGCGCCCGCGACGCGTTTCTCGCCGTCGAAAATCCCGTATTCGTTGAGCTTCAGGTCCCTGTCCTGCGCCCGCCTGCGGCCTTCGATGTTATGGGCCTTCGAGCCGGTGAAGTAATGCATGGCCGCGCCCCAGCTGGCCTCGGGGATGACGCGCAGATCGACGTTCAACCCGGACCGCAGCCGCACGGTCGAGCGCGTCTTGCCCTTCGAGACCACTTCCTCGACCTCGTCGTATTCGGTGAAACGGTCGATGATCGCGCCGCCATCCTCGCCGGCGGCGAGGATATCCAGATCGCCCACGGTCTCCTTCCGGCGGCGGTAGCTGCCGGCGATCTCGGCGCGGTCCACGCCGTCGATCTCGCGGATCCATGCCACCAGCGGCTCGGCGAAATCCTCCGCGATATCAAGCCGGAAACGGCGCTCGGTGATGTCGCCCCGCTCCAGTTCCTCGAGGATCTTCGCCTCGGTCTTGTCCCCGAACCCCTCGATATCCGCGATCCGGCCCTCCTTGGCGGCGGTCTTCAGATCGTCGATCGATCCGAGGTCGAGCGCCTCGAACAGCGCCCGCGCGCGTTTCGGCCCGATGCCGGGAATGCGCGTGGCCTCGACGATGGCCTCGGGCACGTCCTCGGACAGCTCGTCGAGCAGCGGCAGGTTGCCGGTGCGGACGATCTCGCCGATCTTGCCCGCCAGATCCTCCCCGATATCGGGAAGCTCGGACAGGTCCTCCCCCTCCTCCACCATGCTCGCGACCGACCGGCTCTGGTCGCGGATGGTGTCGGCGGCGTTGCGATAGGCGCGGACCCGGAACGGGTTGGCGTCCTGCACCTCCAGCAGGTCGGCGACATGGTCGAACATGGCCGCGATTTCGCTGTTATGGACCGGCATCCCCGCCCCTTTCCCTCAGTTCAGCATCCTGGCGAAGGCGTCCTCGTCCAGCACCTCGACGCCTTCCTCGCGCGCATCGTCGAGCTTCGAGCCGGGATCGGACCCGGCCACCACGTAATCGGTCCGCCCGCTTACGCTGGATGTCACGCGACCGCCGCGGCGTTCGATCTCCTCGGTCGCTTCCTCCCGGGTCCAGTTTTCCAACGCGCCCGTCAGCACGAAGGTCCGGCCCTCGAGCGCGTCGCCCGTCCGCTCCGGGGGCTCGGGCGACACTCCAGCGTCCAGCAGACGGTCGATCACCTCGCCGTTCTTCTCCTCAGCGAAGAAGGCGGCGACGCTTTCGGCGGTCTCCGCGCCGATCCCGTCGATATCCTCGATCTCCGCCCCGGAGGCTGCCCGAAGCGCATCGAGCGTCCCAAAGGCCTGTGCGAGCCGCCACGCCGCGTCGCGCCCGACATGCCTTATCCCGAGCGCCACGAGGAACCGGTCGAGCGGCACGTCCCGCCGGTCATGGATCGCGTCGTGAAGGGTCTCGGCGGATTTTTCGGCGAACCCGTCGAGCTTTGCGAGATCCGCTGCCGACAGGTCATAGAGATCCGCGATATCCGCGACGAGGCCGCGCTCGACCAGTTGCCTTGCGGTCCGCTCTCCCAGCCCCTCGATATCCATCGCCTCGCGCGAGGCATAATGCACCAGCCGCCCCTTCAGCTGCGCCGGACAGGCGATGCCTGCGGGGCAATAGGTCAGCGGTCCGCGCCGTTCCGCCTTGGCCCCGCAGGAGGGGCATTGGTCCGGCATCTCGAAGGGATCGGACCGCTCGACGCCCGGCTGCGGCACGCGTTCGGCGACCTCGGGGATCACGTCGCCCGCCCGCTCGATCCGGACGGTATCGCCCACGCGGAGGTCCTTGCGGTGCACCTCCTCGATATTGTGCAGCGTGGCGCGCGCCACCGTCACGCCGCCCACGTCCACCGGGTCGAGCAGCGCCACGGGCGTCATCGCGCCGGTGCGGCCGACGCCGACCACGATATCGGCGATCCGGGTTTCTTCGGTGTGCGGCGGAAACTTCCAGGCGATGGCCCAACGGGGCGAACGGCTGCGCACGCCCAGCGCCTCGCGGTCCGCGCGCGCGTCGAGCTTGAGCACGATCCCGTCGATCTCGAAATCGAGCGCGTCGCGGGCCGCCTCCTGCGCCTCGTGAAACGAGGCGGCATCGTCGAGGGAGGCGCATCGCTTGCGCTCCCCGATCACCGGCAGGCCCATATCGCGCAGACGGTCGAGCAGGTCCCACTGGGTCGGCGCCGCGTCGGTGTCGATGCCGGTCGCATCGTAGAAGGTGACGGCAAGGCGCGTGCGCCCGGCCTCGGCGGGGTCCTGACGGCGCAGCACGCCGGCCGCGGCGTTGCGCGGGTTGGCGAACGGGTCCTCTCCCCGTTCCACCCGGGCCTTGTTGAGCGCCTGAAAGCTCGATTTCGGCAAGTTCGCCTCGCCCCGCACGGCCAGTTGGCCCTCCAGCTCATCGGAGCGCGCCAGACGCAGCGGCAGCGCCCGAATGGTGCGCATCGTGTGGCTGATGTCCTCGCCCGTCTCGCCGTCGCCCCGGGTCGAGCCGCGCGCGAACCGGCCATCCTCGTAGACGACCTCCACCGACAATCCGTCGAATTTCGGCTCGGCCACGACCTCGGGAGCCTTTTGGTCCGTCTCGTCGGCAAGCCGGTCGAGAAAGGCCGCGATCCCGTCTTTCCCGCGCACCGCTTGCAGGCTGAGCATCGGCGTAACGTGCCGCACCTCGCCAAGCTCCGAGACCGGGTCGACCCCGACCCGCCGCGTGGGCGAGGCGTCGGTCACGAGGTCGGGGTGCTCTTCCTCCAGTTCCTCGAGTTCGGCGAACAGCCTGTCGTACTCCGCATCCGAAATCTCGGGCGCGTTTTCGACGTAATAGAGCCGGTCATGCCGGTCGATGGCCTCGCGAAGTTCCTCGATCCGCCGTCTTGCATCTTCACGGTCCGGCACGTCGCGGCTCCTTCAGGACGTCAGGACAAGGCGCGGCCTGGCGGGCCCAGTCATCGCGCCACGATCCCGGTCGGATGGGCGGGACCCCATGCCCGCTCAAACCTCGTCGGGGGGGCTAACGGGTATCTCGTCGGGCGGCTGCGGCATCTCCCCCGGCGCGTCGGGCGGTGTCTCGTCGGGGCGGCCGGGCGTCTCCTGCGGTCCTTCGGGCACCTCCGGGGGGCGCTCCACCGGCTTTTCGGGCGGCGGTTCCTCGGGCTGGTCGGGCTGATCAGGCTGGTCGGGCCGGTCTTGCGACGTCTCCCGCATGGTCTTCGGGTCCATGGATGCCTCCGTTTCGTCTCTGGTGCGGCGAGGTCGAAGCCTCTCACGTTTCAGCCGCAACCGGCTTAACACGGAGCAATGCCGACCGCCGCCCGTCGCCCGTATCTTGAGTCCGTCGCGGCGGTCCGTCTGGGCTTCGCCCGCGACCCCGCAACCACGAACCGCCCGCCACCACGAACCGCAGGAGACAGCCGCCATGAGCATCTATCTCGACCGCATCGAGGCGGGACAGGACCTTGCCCGGGAAATCTCGCAACGGGAATATGCGGACCCGGTCGTGCTCGCCCTGCCGCGCGGCGGCGTGCCCATCGGCGTCGAGGTGGCCCGCCTGCTCGATGCGCCGCTCGATCTGGTGATCGTGCGCAAGATCGGCCTTCCCGGCCAGCCCGAGCTTGCCGCCGCCGCCGTAGTCGATGGCGACCATCCCGAAATCGTGCGCAACGAGGACGTCATCCGCCGGGCCGGGATCGGCGCCGACGAGATCGACCGGCTCGCCCAGGCGCAGCTCGAGGAAATCGCGAGGCGCAAGGTGCTTTACGTCGGGAACAGGCCCTCGGCCGCGATCACCGGCAGGACCGCGATCGTCGTCGACGACGGTATCGCCACCGGGGCGACGATGCGCGCGGCGCTCAAGGCGATCCGGCGCAAGGCGCCCCACCGGCTGGTCCTTGCCGTGCCCGTCGCGCCGTCCGACACGCTGGCATTGCTTTCGCAGGAGGTTGATGATGTGATCTGCCTCGCGAAACCCGATCCCTTCATCGCGGTCGGTGCGCATTACGCTGATTTCCCCCAGGTTTCCGATGAAGAGGTCGTGCGGATCATGGATGACGAGGCGGAGGCGGCCGGGCCCTGAGCCGGGCGGCGTTCGCAGCGCCATTGGCCCGTGCGATGAAAGGCCTGCCCGGCCGAAACCCGCCGCGGTCCGCGCGCTGAGGCGATTTGCCCATGACCCGTGACCCGCAGGCGGAGGTCATCGCCTTTCTCAAGGATGCCGCGTCTCACGTGTCGGACGAGGCCGTCGAGGTCATCGAAACCCACGCGGCCCATGTCTTCCTCACCGGCGACGAGGCCCTCAAGATCAAGCGCGCGGTCCGCTACGACTATCTCGACTACTCGACCCTTGCGAAGCGGCACGCAGCGCTCGAACGCGAGCTGGAACTCAACACGCCTACTGCGCCCGGCATCTACCGCGATGTGGTGGCCATCACCCGCGAGCCCGATGGCTCTCTGGCGATCGCCGGGGCCGGACCGCCCGTGGAATGGGTGTTGCGGATGGCCCGTTTTCCGACCGAGAACGAGCTGGCCCATGTCGCGGCGCGCGGGGCGCTCGACCTGCCTCTGGCCGAAGCGCTCGGCCGGTCGGTCGCGCGGTATCACGGGATGGCCGAAATCCGCGGGGACAAGGCAGGCTCGGTTCTGATCGGCCAGATCCTCGACGAGCTGGAGCGCGAATTCTCTGGCATGGAAGACGCGCTTTCGGGCGAGGACATCCGGGCCTTCCTCGCAGGCGCGCGGCGGATCCTGCACCGGGAGACAGCGCTTCTCGACGCGCGCACAGGGGCGGCCCGTGTCCGCCGCTGCCATGGCGATTTGCACCTGCGCAACATCGTGCTCTTGGGCGGCGTGCCCACGCCTTTCGATGCGCTGGAATTCGACGAGGAACTCGGCACCTGCGACGTGCTCTACGACCTTGCGTTCCTGCTGATGGACCTGCGCCATCGCGGGCTGGATGAAGCCGCGAACGCGGTCATGAACGCATGGCTGCGCGCCGCCGAGCCCGAAACGGACCTTGCCGGACTGAGCGTCCTGCCGCTGTTCATCGGTGTCCGCGCGGCGATCAGCGCCATGGTCGCGGTGCAGACGGCACGCGCGCGCGGCGGTGACGCGGCTGTGCTGGCCGACGCCCGCCGCTACCTCGCGGATGCCTGCGCCGCGCTTGCCCCTCGCGCGCCACGCCTGATCGCGATCGGGGGTCTGTCGGGCACGGGCAAGACCACGCTCGCGCGCGCGCTCGCGCCCGGGATCGGCCCGGCGCCCGGTGCGGTCCTTCTGCGCAGCGATACAGAGCGCAAGGCGATGCTGGACGTCGGCGACGACACGCCCCTGCCCCACACGGCCTACCGGGCGGAGATCAGCGCGCAGGTCTATGACCGCATCGCCAGACGCGCGCATATCGCGCTCAGCGCAGGTCATGCCGTGATCGCGGATGCGGTCTATCTGAACGCCGGGGAAAGAGAGGCCATCGAGAAGGCCGCCCGGGACTGCGGCGCAGCCTTCACCGGCCTCTGGCTCGCGGCCGGCGCGGAGACGCTGGTGTCGCGGGTCGAGGCGCGGCGGGGCGATGCATCGGATGCGGATGCGGCGGTCGTGCGGATGCAGCTCGACCGTCTGCCCGATCGGGTCGGATGGGTCCATGTCGATGCTTCGGGCACGCCGGACGAGACGAAAGACCATGCCTTGGCGGCGCTCGATCCGGGGTAACGCAGCCTCAGGCCCGCCCCGGTGCAAAAAGATCCGAATACCGTTCCCGCAGCGTGTTTTTCTGCACCTTTCCCATGGTGTTGCGGGGAAGCGCATCGATCAGCAGAAGTCTGCGCGGCCGCTTGAACCGCGCCAACGACCCGGCGGCGGCCTCTGCGATGGCGTCGAGGTCGGGCTCGGCCCCCGGTTCCGGCACGATCAGGCCCAGCACGGTTTCGCCGAAATCGGGATGCGGCACGCCGATCACGGCGCTTTCCATCACGCCGGGCTGGTCGTCGAGGATCAGCTCGATCTCCTTGGGATAGATGTTGAAGCCGCCCGAGATGATCAGGTCCTTGTTGCGGCCGACGATATGCACGTAGCCGTCCGCATCGATGCGCCCCAGATCGCCGGTGATGAAGAAGCCGTCGGCGCGAAGCTCGGCGGCGGTCTTGTCCGGCATCTGCCAGTAGCCCTTGAAGACGTTGGGCCCGCGCACCTCGATCTGGCCGATCTCGCCCTGCGGCAGCGCCGCGCCGGTTTCCGGGTCGGTGATCTTCAGCTCCACCCCCGGCAGCGGAAAGCCCACGGTGCCCGCGCGCCGCTCGCCGTCGTAAGGGTTGGAGGTGTTCATGTTCGTCTCGGTCATCCCGTAGCGTTCGAGGATGCGGTGGCCGGTGCGCGCCTCGAACCTCTCGTGCGTCTCCGCCAGAAGCGGCGCGCTGCCCGAGATGAAGAGCCGCATGTGCCCCGCCAGATCGCGGGTCATGCGCGGATCGTCCAGAAGCCGCGTGTAGAAGGTCGGAACGCCCATCATCACGGTCGCCTCGGGCATCCGCGCGATCATCGCGTCGAGGTCGAATTTCGGCAGGAAGACCATCGCGCCCCCCGCCAGAAGCGTGACGTTGGTGGCCACGAAGAGCCCGTGCGTGTGATAGATCGGCAGCGCGTGCAACAGCACGTCATCGGCGGTGAAGCGCCAGTAGTCGGTCAGGGTCCGCGCGTTCGACAGAAGGTTGCCCTGCGTCAGCATCGCCCCCTTGGACCGCCCCGTGGTGCCGGACGTGTAAAGGAAGGCCGCAAGATCGTCGATCTCGCGCGCCACGGTCGGAAAGGTGTCCTCCATGGCGCCCGCCGCCTCCGTCAGACTGCCGGAGCCGTCCGCGTCCAGCGTCTCGACCATGGCCGAGAGCCGCGCGGCCACCGGGGTGAGCGTCTCGCACGCGGCACCGTCGCAGACCACCATCCGCGCGCCGCTGTTCTCGATGAAATAGGTCAGCTCGTCGACCGTGTAGGCGGTGTTCAGCGGCAGGACTATGACGCCCGCCTGCACGCAAGCCGCATAGAGCGCGAGCGCCTCGGGCGACTTGTGGACCTGGGCGGCCAGCCGGTCGCCGGGCCTCAGCCCGCGTGCGGTCAGCACATGGGCGAGGCGCGCGGCGGTGCCAAGGAACGCCGCGTAGCTCTGGACCGAGCCGTCGGGGAGCATCAGGAAGGGCGCGCTGCTGTCCGCATGGGCCCCGAAAAGCGTGTCATAAAGCGGGTTTGCCAAGGAAACCTCCGTCAGACCGTCTGCGCCGCACCCCCGGTTTTGCGCCACGCGCGAGGGCGCGTAAAGGTGGTATGCCCAAGGTGACCGGCCATCGGACATGGGCCAATCGACGCTTGGCCATCGCCTTGGCCGACCGGCACGGTATAGTGAGGCGTAAATGGACTGTCCGGACGGGGGAGGAGACGGGCATGGCAAGGCGGCAGACGCATCCGTGGCGGGCCCGCGCGATGGCGGCATGAACGGGCTTTCGAACGGACGCGTGAAAACGCAGGTCGCGATCATAGGCGGCGGTCCCTCGGGGCTGCTCCTCGGGCAGCTTCTGTCGCGGCATGGCATCGACAACGTGATCCTGGAACAGCGCACCCGCGCGCATGTGCTCTCGCGCATCCGCGCGGGCGTGCTGGAGCGCGGGTTGGTCGAGCTTCTGCGCGAGGCGGGCGTCGCGGACCGGCTGGAGCGCGAGGGCATCCGCCATGACGGCGCGCTGATCTCCTTCGACGACGAGATGTTTCGCGTCGATTTCACCGGCACCACGGGCCATGCGGTCACCGTCTACGGCCAGACCGAGGTGACCCACGACCTTTACGCCGCGCGGGACGCGACCGGCGCTCCGGTGCATTTCGAGGCCGAGGAGGTCGCGATCCACGGGGCCGACAGCGACGCCCCCCATGTCACCTTTCGCGTGGGTGGCGCGCCGATGCGGATCGACTGCGATGTCGTGGCCGGTTGCGACGGGTTTCACGGGGTCAGCCGCGCCAGCATGCCCCGCCACATCCGCCGCGACTTCGAAAAGATCTACCCCTTCGGCTGGCTCGGTGTTCTCAGCGAGACGCCGCCCGTGAACGAGGAACTGATCTACGCCAGTTCCGAGCGCGGCTTTGCGCTGTGTTCCATGCGCAACCCGCGGCTCAGCCGGTATTATATCCAGTGCAGCCTGGAGGAACGTGTCGAGGACTGGACCGACGACCGGTTCTGGGACGAGCTGAAGCGCCGCATCCCCTCCGATCAGGCAGACCGGCTGGTGACGGGTCCCTCGATCGAGACCTCGATCGCCCCGCTCAGGTCCTTCGTGACCGAGCCGATGCGTTGGGGGCGGCTGTTCCTGTGCGGGGACGCGGCCCATATCGTGCCGCCCACGGGGGCCAAGGGGCTGAACCTCGCCGCCTCGGACGTGCATTACCTTTTCGAGGGGCTGCGGGAGTTCTACGCGACCGGCGCCACGCGCGGGCTCGACGCCTATTCGGACCGCGCGCTCCGCCGCGTGTGGAAGGCCGAGCGCTTTTCGTGGTGGTTCACTTCGCTCATGCATCGTTTTCCCGACCAGACGGGGTTCGACCGGCGCATGCAGCGCGCCGAGATCGATTTCCTCAGGACGAATGCCGCCGCGCAGACCGCCATGGCGGAGAATTACGTGGGGCTTCCCTACTGAAAGGCATCCGATGGACCGATACGACCAAGGCATCAAGACACGCCGCGCCGTGCTGGGCGATGCGCATGTGGACCGCGCAGAGGCCACCATGACGGATTTCGACGCGCCGTTTCAGCGCATGATCACCGAAGGGGCCTGGGGCACGCTCTGGTCCGACGACACGATCAGCCGGCGGGAGCGCTCGATGCTGACGCTCGCGATCCTGGCGGCGACCGGGAATTTCGAGGAAATCCCGATGCATGTCCGCGCCACGGCCCGCACGGGCGCGACAAGGGAGGACGTGATGCAGGCCTTCCTGCACGTGGCCGTCTATGCCGGCGTGCCGCGCGCCAACCATGCGATCAAGCTGGCCAAGGCGACCTTTGCCGAGATGGAGACGACGGATGACTGACCCGCTGATGCCCCGGCGGTGGGAGCTGCACCCCGTGCCCCGCGACGAGGATTACAAGACCTCCGTCACGCGCGCGCCCGACCTGCCGCTTCTGTCGATGGAAAGCACGCCCGCCGAGGAAACCGGGCCTCGCTTCGGTCATTCGCTGATCGGGCCCCTGGACAACAACCTGATCCTGAACTTCACCGGCGAAGCGGCCATCGGGGAGCGTATCCGCCTCCATGGCCGCGTGCTCGACGAAACCGGGCGGCCCGTGCCCGAGACGCTGGTCGAGATCTGGCAGGCCAATGCCGGCGGGCGCTATCGCCATGTGAAGGATACGTATTTCGCCCCGCTCGACCCGAATTTCGGCGGCTGCGGGCGGACCCTGACCGATGCCGAGGGGCGCTACGAGTTCATGACGATCCGCCCCGGCGCCTATCCGTGGCCCAACCGCGCCAATGACTGGCGGCCGATGCATGTTCATTTCTCGGTCTTCGGCCATGCCTTCGGCCAGCGACTGATCACGCAGATGTATTTCGAGGGCGATCCCCTGATCGAGCGTTGTCCCATCGTGCACACGATCAGGGACCGGGGTCAGATCGAGCGACTGGTCGCACCGCTCGACATGCAGAACGCGCGGGGGATGGATTACCTCGCCTATCGCTTCGACATCGTCCTGCGCGGGCGGCGGCAGAGCATGTTCGAGAACCGTCCGGAGGGGATGTGATGGTGAAACGGCTAGCTCTTCTAGAAGAAACGCCCAGCCAGACGGCGGGGCCTTACGTCCATATCGGCTGCATACCCAGTTTCGCGGGCGTCGACGGCGTCTATCCGGAGGATCTGGGCCTTTCGCCGATCCGCGAGGGCGCGAGGGGCGAGGCGATCACGATCACGGGCTCGGTCATCGACGGCACCGGCTGGACCCTGCGCGACGCGATGCTGGAAAGCTGGCAGGCCGATGCGACCGGCCGTTATCCCGGACAGGAGGGCGCCGATCCGAACGTCACGGGCTTCTGCCGCTTCGCCGCCGCCGCGGACAGCGGGGAATTCACACTGCACACCGTCAAACCGGGGCGCGTGGCGCTGCGCGACGGGCGGCTGCAGGCGCCGCATGTCTCGCTCTGGATCGTGGGGCGCGGGATCAATACCGGGCTGCAGACGCGCATCTATTTCGAGGACGAGGACAACAGCGCCGATCCGCTGCTGTCCCGGATCGAGCAACGTCCGCGCGCCGCGACGCTGATCGCGCGGCGCACGGCGCCCGGGCATTACCGGTTCGACATCCGCCTGCAGGGTGAGGGCGAGACCGTGTTCCTCGATCTTTGACAAGAATGCTCCGGGCGAAGATCACCTCCGCCCGGCGCACGGGTATCACCCGTCGATGATCGCGTTGAAGGTCTCGGACGGCCGCATGATCGTCGCGATCCTGACCGGATCGGTGAGGTAGTAGCCACCCAGATCCACCGGCTTGCCCCGATCCGCCATCAGCTCGGCCATGATCGCGTCTTCCTTGTCGGACAGCGCCTTGGCGATCGGCGCGAAATGGGCGGCAAGCCCGGCATCCTCGCCCTGTGCGGCCAGCGCATCGGCCCAGTAGCGCGCGAACCAGTAATGGCTGTTGCGGTTGTCGGGCTGG
>LJSY01000026.1 GCA_001314805.1 Rhodobacteraceae bacterium HLUCCO18
CCCCCGGAGTTTTCCTGCCAGGATGAAGGAGGGGGCCGCTCAGCCGGCCCGGGCGAGGAGCGAAGCGTTGCCGCCCGAGGCGGTGGTATCGACGCAGAGATGGCGCTCGGTCATGCAATGGGGCGCGAGTTCGGCCGCCCGGATCAGGGGCAGGATCGGGCCGTCACGCTCCGCGAGGGCCTGTCGCAGCGCCCGGGCGGTGGGCTCCCCGCCCCAGTAGGCGACGGCGGCGATGCCCGGCAGCGCGGCAAGCGTCCCGGGCGCGATCGTGCCGTCGACGCCCTCCGCTCCGGCGAGGTCGGGCGCAACGGCGAGCGCCGGACATCCCGCCGCGCGCGCCTGCGCCGCCTGCTCGAGCGCCGCGTCGCGTCCGGGCCCGAGACAGACGACCGAACCGCGCGGTGCGGTCGTATAGCGGTTCGTCTCGCCGGTCGGGCCGGGGAGGCTGAGCGCCGGTGCCGTCGATGACGGGGAGGACAGCGCGGCGATTCTGCGGGCAAGCGTTTCGGTCGGGACGGGTGTACCCTCCACCTCCGGCGCGTGTCCTTCCGGCTCCCGGCAGAAGCGCGGGAGATAGGCCGGACCGCCCGCCTTGGGCCCTGTTCCCGACAGACCCGTGCCGCCGAAGGGCTGGCTGCCGACCACGGCGCCGATCTGGTTGCGGTTGACGTAGACGTTGCCCGCCCGGACGGCGCGCGCGACCTCGTCGACCCGCGTATCGATCCTCGTGTGCAGCCCGAAGGTCAGACCGTAGCCCGTGGCGTTGATATCCGCGATGACGTCGTCGAGCCGCTCGCCCCGGAACGTCGCGATGTGCAGGACGGGGCCGAAGACCTCTCGCTCCAGATCCGCGATGCCGTCGACGCGGATCGCGCAAGGGCCGATGAAATGCCCCTCCGACGGGGCCGCGACCTGATGCAGGAGGCGGCCCTCGACCCGCACCGCGTCGATGTAGCCGATCATCGACTGTTGCGCGGCGGCGTCGATCACCGGGCCCACATCCGTGGCGAGATGCCATGGATCGCCGATCCGGAGCTCGTCCATCGCGCCGAAGAGCATCTTCATGAAGCCCTCCGCGATGTCCTCCTGCAGGTAGAGGCAGCGCAACGCCGAGCATCTCTGGCCCGCCGACTGGAAGGCCGAGGCGATGATGTCGCGCACGGCCTGTTCGGGGAGCGCGGTGCTGTCGACCACCATCGCGTTCAGCCCCCCGGTCTCGGCGATCAGCGTGGCGTCGGATGCGAGATGGGCGGCCATCGCGCGATGGATGGCCTGCGCGGTGGCGGTCGAGCCGGTGAAGGCGACGCCGTCGACGCCGGGATGAGAGGTCAGCGCCGCGCCGACCTCCGCCCCGGTGCCGGGCAGAAGCTGCAGCGCCGCGCGCGGAACGCCGGCCTCGTGCAGAAGCGCCGTGGCCCGCGCGGCGATGAGTGGGGTGGCCTCCGCCGGTTTCGCGAGCACGGCGTTGCCGGCGGCCAGCGCGGCGGCGATCTGGCCGGTGAAGATGGCAAGAGGGAAATTCCACGGGCTGATACAGGCGAAGCGCCCGCGCGGCGGATGCGCAAGTTCCGCGGCGCGGGCGGCGTAGTAGCGCAGGAAGTCCACCGCCTCGCGCAGTTCGGCCAGCGCATCCATCGGTGTCTTGCCCGCCTCGCGCGCCAGCAGCGCGAAGATCTCGGGCGTGTGCGCCTCGTAGAGATCGGCCGCCCTGTTCAGCGCGGCGGCGCGCTCGTTCGCGGGGGCTGCCCAGTGTTGCGCCCCCGTGACGGCGCGGTCGACATCGGCCGCCGCCGTCAGCGTCACGGTGCCGACCTCGTCCTCCGGGCGGGCCGGGTTGAGCACCGGCTCCTCCGTCCCGGGCGTGGATGGCGACGCCAGAACGGGGCCCGCCGCCCAGCGCGTGGCGATGTGTTCATCGCGCGCCCTGCGCAACGCCGTCCACGCCACCCGGTCGTGCAGGTCGATACCTTGCGAATTCACCCGTTCGGGCCGGTAAAGATCGGCGGGCGCCACGACGCTGGAATGGGGCTGACCGAGGCCTTCCGCGTCGAAGGGGTCGCGCGCCACCGATGCGGCGGGCGCGGAGCCGTCGAGCAACCGGTTCACGAAGGAGCTGTTGGCCCCGTTTTCCAGAAGCCGTCGCACCAGATAGGCCAGAAGGTCGCGATGCTTGCCCACAGGCGCGTAGATGCGACAGGGCGTGCCATGCTCCGCGCGCACCATCTCGTGGAGCGCCTCGCCCATGCCGTGAAGGCGCTGGAACTCGAAGGTGTCGCGGCGCCCGTCCGCCATTTCGAGGATTGCCGCCATCGAGTGCGCGTTGTGGGTGGCGAATTGCGGATAGAGCCGGGCGGAGCAGTCTAAGAGCTTCCGCGCGCACGAGAGGTAGGAGACATCCGTCGCCGCCTTGCGCGTGAAGACGGGGAAGCCGTCCAGCCCCTCGACCTGCGCGCGCTTGATCTCCGTGTCCCAGTACGCGCCCTTGACCAGCCGGACCATCATCCGCCGGCCGAGCGAGGCCGCCAGCGCGTCGACCCAGTCGATGACGGCACCTGCCCTGCGGGAATAGGCCTGGATCACCACGCCGAACCCGTCCCAGCCGTGAAAGGCTGGATCGCGCACCACGGCCTCGATCACGTCGAGCGACAGGTCCAGCCTGTCGGCCTCTTCCGCGTCGATGCTGATCCCGACCCCGGCCTCGCGGGCGGCGCGCACCAGATCGGTGACGCGCGGCACAAGCTCTGCCATCACGCGGTCGCGCTGGATTTCCTCGTAGCGCGGGAAAAGCGCCGAGAGCTTGATCGAAATGCCCGGGTTCGCGGCGATGTCGTCCGAGGTGGCCGCGCCTGCGATGCGCGCGATCGCCTTCCTGTAGGCGTCGAAAAAGCCCTCCGCATCCGCCGCCGTCATCGCGGCCTCGCCCAGCATGTCATAGGAATAGCGGTAGCCGCGCGCCTCTTGCGGCCGGGCGCGCGTCATGGCGGCGTCGATATCCTCGCCCAGCACGAACTGGTTGCCCATCTCGCGCATGGCGCGGCGCACGGCGGTGCGGATCACCGGCTCGCCCAGCCGCCGGACGGCGCCGCGCAGCGTGGAGGCGACGCCGGGCTGCATGTCCTCGCGCAGAACGCGCCCCGTCAGCATCAGTGCCCATGTCGAGGCATTGACCAGAGGCGACGACGACTTGCCCAGATGCGCGCCCCATTCCGATGGGGCGATCTTGTCCTCGATCAGCGCGTCGATCGTGTCGGCATCGGGCACGCGCAAGAGCGCCTCGGCGAGGCACATCAGCGCGATGCCCTCGTCGGTGGACAGCCCGTACTCGGCGAGAAACACCTCCATCAGGCCAGGGCGCGTGTCGGCGCGCATCCGGTCCACCCATGCCACGGCCTGCGCGGTGGCGGCCTTGCGCGCGTCCGCGGACATCGGGGGCGGCGTGCAGAGCAGGTCCAGAACCCCGGCCTCGTCGGCCCGGTGCAAGCGGTGCATGGCCTCGCGGAACGGGCTCAGATCGGCGGTGGGGTTCGGGTCATTGATCATGATGCAAGCCTGCTCAGGAGGGCATGACAAAAGCTTACCGGAAAACTTGTAGCCAGATTGCCTCAAGAACGGCAGAATGCCAGCGATTCACCCAAAGGATGGCTTAGGATTGGACGATCTTCCCTCCACACCCGAGAACGCAGTTCATCTGGACTCCTACGACCGCAGGATTCTCAAGATCCTGTCGGCCGATGGACGCATCGCGATCACGGAACTTGCGCGTTGCATCGGCCTGTCGAAAACGCCCTGCCAGGCCCGCGTCCGCAAGCTCGAGACGGCGGGCTATATCCGCGGATACCGCGCGGTGCTCGACCCCGGCAAACTGGGCCTCGGCCATGTGACCTTCGTCGAGGTGCGCCTGTCCGACACGCGCGAAAACGCCCTGCGCGCCTTCAACGCCGCCGTGCAGGCCGTCCCGGAGATCGAGCAATGCCACATGATCGCGGGGGCTTTCGACTACCTGCTGAAGGTCCGCAGTCGCGACATCGACGCCTACCGCCGGGTGCTGGGCGAGGTCATCTCGACCCTTCCGCATGTGGCAAGCACGTCCACCCATGTCTCGATGGAAGCGGTGAAGGACGTCGCCGACCCGCAGTGAGACGGCAGGGTCACGCGGCCGGAGCGCCCAGCGCCGCCGACAGCGTTGCCGCCGCCTCGGTCACGGCAGCCGCGAGGCGCGGGATCTCGGCATCGCTGACGCGGCTGGCCGGGCCCGAAACGGAGATGCCGGCCACCACCTCGCCATGCAGGTCGGTCACGGGCGCCGCGATGCACCGCATGCCTTCGGTCTTTTCCTCGTCGTCGATGGCGTAACCGCGCGCCTGCGTCAGCACCATGTCCGCCTCGATTTGGGCGGGGTCGGTCAGGGTGCGCGCCGTGAACCTCTCCAATCCGGCCTCGGCCAGCGCGCGGGCGCGCGCCTCGGGCGTCATCTGCGCCAGAAGCGCCTTGCCGATGCCCGAGGCGTGCATGGGCGAGAGCGTCCCGGGCGGAAAGAAGGCCCGGATCGAGGCATGGGTTTCGACCTGGCTGATGAAAAGGACATGCCCGTCCCGTGCGATGCCCAGATTGGCCGTCTCGCCCGTCCGCTCCATCAGCCGCCGCAGGACGGGGCGCGCACGCTCCACCAGCGAGGTGCGGTGCAGGTAGCGCGCGCCGATCAGGAAGGCGCGCGGCCCGATATGCCAAAGCTGAGGGCCGGCGTCGAACTCCACCAGACCCCGCGCCTCCAGCGTGACGAGGATACGGTAGGTCGTGGCGGGCGACTGGTCGGTGTCGGCGGCAAGTTCGGACAGGGTGGCGCCCGTCGTGGTCGAAAGATGCTCGAACACGGCCATGGCCCGGTCGAGCGACTTGATCGTATTCTGGGCGCTGCGGTCGTCCCAGGCCTTGGGCCGACCGCGCCCGCGCACGGCGCGACCGGTGGATTCGGTTGGGAAATCGTCCGGCATGAGACCTCGCTGCAGTGCAGTGAAAAACCATTTCACGATACGAAAAAATACATCTATTTGATAGATATGAATTTTGTTGCAGCATACCAGTTATGAAAAACGTTTTCAAAAAAATTGTGCGCGGGCGTGATGGCGACTAGGTGTTGGCGCAAGCCACGGAAGGAGACGGCCATGAGCTTCCAGAACCCGGTGTTCATCCCCGGACCGACGAATATGCCCGAGGCGCTTCGGCGCGCCTGCGACATGCCCACCCTGGACCATCGTTCGGCGGCCTTCGCGGACATTCTTCAGCCCGCGCGCGAGGGTGTTCGCAGGATCCTGCGTTCGGCCACGGCCGAGGTTTTCATCTTCCCTGCCACCGGCACCGGCGGCTGGGAGGTGGCGATCACCAACACCCTGTCGCGCGGCGATACGGTTCTGGCGGCGCGGAACGGCATGTTTTCCCATCGCTGGATCGACATGTGCCAGCGCCACGGACTGACCGTCGAGATCGTCGAAACGCCTTGGGGCGAGGGCATTCCCGCCGACCGGTTCGAGGAGATCCTGCGCGCCGACACCGATGGCCGGATCAAGGCCGTTCTCGCCACCCACAACGAAACGGCGACGGGCGTCCTGTCCGATATCGCCGCGGTGCGTGCCGCGATGGATGCCGCCGGGCACGACGCGCTTCTGTTCGTCGATGGCGTGTCCTCGATCGCGTCGATGCCGTTCGAGTTCGACACCTGGGGCGTCGACGTGGCCGTGACCGGCAGTCAGAAGGGCTTCATGCTTCCGGCGGGCCTTGCCATCACCGGCTTCTCGTCCAGGGCGCTCGCTGCGGTGGAAACCGGTGGTCTGCCGCGCTGTTTCTACGACATCCGCGACATGGCCAAAAGCTACGCGGCGAACGGCTATCCCTACACGCCCGCCGTGGGCCTTCTGAACGGGCTCGCGCAAAGCTGCGAAATGATCCTGACCGAGGGGCTCGACGCGGTTTTCGCCCGCCATGCGCGCATCGCAGGCGGCGTCCGGGCCGCCGTGACCGCATGGGGTCTGGACCTTTGCGCCGCGCGGCCCGAGCTTTACTCCAACTCCGTCAGCGCGATCCGCACGCCCGAAGGCTTCGACGCCACGCGCATCGTGACCCATGCCGCCGACACCTACGGCGTGGCCTTCGGCGTCGGTCTGGGCGAGGTGGCGGGCAAGGTCTTCCGCATCGGCCATCTGGGGATGCTCACGGACGTTCTGGCGCTATCGGGCATCGCGACCGCCGAAATGGCGATGGCCGATCTGGGTCTCGACATCAAGCTCGGCTCGGGCGTCGCCGCCGCGCAAGAGGTTTACCGCAGCACCGCCGCGCCCATGGCGCTGGCCGCAGAATGAGGGGTGAGGACATGAAGGACGCCGTTTCGACCGGGGATCTGGACCTGCCAAGCTGGGACGACGTGATAGCCGCGCACGCGCGCATCGCGCCCTACATCCATCGCACGCCCGTTCTGACCTCGCGCTTCATGAACGAGCTGACGGGGGCGGAGCTGTTCTTCAAATGCGAGAACTTTCAGAAGGCCGGCGCCTTCAAGGTGCGGGGCGCCACCAATGCGGTCTTCGGCCTGACCGACGAGGTGGCCGGGAAGGGCGTCGCGACCCATTCCAGCGGCAACCATGCCCTGTCGCTGTCCTACGCCGCCGGGCAGCGGGGCATCCCCTGCCATGTCGTCATGCCCAGCACCGCGCCCGAAGCCAAGAAGGCCGCCGTGCGCGGCTATGGCGGCACGATCACGGAATGCGAGCCCTCCACGACTAGCCGCGAGGCGGTCTTTGCCGAGGTTCACGCGCGCACCGGCGCCGATTTCGTGCATCCCTACAATGACCCGCGTGTCATCGCGGGACAGGCCACCTGTTCGCGCGAGCTGATGGAACAGGTCGAAGGGCTCGACGCCGTCATCGCGCCCATCGGCGGAGGTGGCATGGTCTCGGGCTGCTGCCTGACCCTGTCGAATATCGCGCCGAACGTCGAAATCTACGCGGCCGAGCCGGAGCAGGCCGACGATGCCTACCGCTCCTTCAAGGCGGGCCACATCATCGCCGACGACGCGCCGGTGACCATCGCCGACGGTCTCAAGGTGCCGCTGAAGGAACGCACCTGGCATTTCGTGTCGACCTACGTGACCGATATCCTGACCGCCAGCGAGGAGGAGATCGTCGACGCGATGAAGCTGACCTGGCAGCGCATGAAGATCGTGATGGAGCCCAGCTGCGCCGTGCCGCTGGCGACGATCATCAAGAACCCCGACGTCTTCCGCGGCAAGCGCGTGGGCGTGATCGTGACCGGCGGCAATGTCGATCTGGACAAGCTGCCGTGGATGAGCTGAAGCCCGCGGCGGGGCAGCGGGGGCGGCGGGACAAGTCCCGCCCTACACCCTTGCCGCGCCGTGTTCGCAACTCGTGTAGGGCGGGACTTGTCCCGCCATCCGTCCAACCGGAGGAGAACCGAAGATGAATGACATGACCCCGTTTCAGGGCCTCGAAGTAGGCTACGATATCCCCGCCCTGCCCGGCATGGCCGAGGCCGAGATCCAGACGCCCTGCCTCGTCCTCGACCTCGACGCGCTGGAGCGCAACATCAGGAAGATGGGCGATTACGCCAAGGCGCACGGGATGCGTCACCGCGTCCATGGCAAGATGCACAAGTCGGTGGACGTGGCGAAGCTGCAGGTCGAGCTTGGCGGCGCCTGCGGCGTCTGCTGCCAGAAGGTCTCCGAGGCCGAGGTCTTCGCCCGCGGCGGCATCAAGGACGTGCTGGTATCCAACCAGGTGCGCGACCCGGCCAAGATCGACCGGCTGGCGCGGATGCCCAAGCTCGGGGCACGCACGATCTGCTGCGTCGATGACGTGGAGAACGTGGCCGACCTCTCTGCGGCGGCGGTCAGGCACGGTACCCAGATCGAGTGCCTCGTGGAGATCGACTGCGGCGCGGGCCGCTGCGGGGTGACGACAACGCCAGAGGTTGTGGAGATCGCCAAGGCGATCGACGCCGCGCCGGGTCTCAAGTTCGCCGGCATACAGGCCTACCAGGGCGCGATGCAGCACATGGATAGCTATGACGACCGCAAGGCCAAGATCGACATCGCGGTGGCCATGGTGAAGGACGCCGTGGACACGCTGAAGGCAGACGGGATCGACTGCGATATCGTCGGCGGCGGCGGCACCGGCTCCTACTATTTCGAGTCCAATTCCGGCGTCTACAACGAGCTTCAGTGCGGCTCCTACGCCTTCATGGATGCCGATTACGGGCGCATCCTCGACAAGGATGGAAACCGCATCGACCAGGGCGAATGGGAGAACGCGCTGTTCATCCTCACCAGCGTCATGAGCCACGCGAAGCCCGAGAAGGCGATCGTGGATGCGGGCCTCAAGGCGCAGTCCGTGGACAGTGGATTACCTGTGATCTACGGGCGGACAGATGTTGAATATGTGAAATGCTCGGACGAGCATGGGGTGGTTTCCGACCCTGACCGTGTTCTGAAAGTGAATGACAAGCTCAAGCTGGTCCCCGGCCATTGCGACCCGACCTGCAATGTCCATGACTGGTATGTGGGCGTGCGCGATGGCGTCGTGGAAACCGTCTGGCCGGTGTCCGCACGCGGCAAGGCCTACTGATGGCCGACGGAGCGTCAGCGCCCGCGAACGAGTTGGTGATCGTGCCCGAGGGCATGATCCCCGACATCCTGACGCGCGAGGCCTCCTTCGACGCGGTGGAAAAGGTCTTCGCCGCCATGGCCGCGGGGGAGGCGAGGAACTTCCCCGTGGTGCGGGAGGCGATCGGGCACGAGGATGCGCTATACGGGTTCAAGGGCGGCTTCGACGCCGTGGGTGGCGTCCTCGGCCTCAAGGCCGGGGGCTACTGGCCGCACAATCTCGACCGGCGCGGGATCATCAACCACCAGTCGACGGTGTTCCTGTTCGACCCGGACACGGGCCGGGTGAAGGCGCTGGTGGGGGGCAACTACCTCACGGCGCTGAGGACAGCGGCGGCGTCCTCAGTGTCGATCCGGCACCTCGCGCGCAAGGACGCGAAGGTGCTGGGCATGATCGGCGCGGGCCATCAGGCGAAGTTCCAGCTGCGCGCGGCGGCCGAGACGCACGCCTTCGAGAAGGTCATCGGCTGGAACCTGCATCCCGAGATGCTGCCCGGCCTCGCCGAGGTCGCTCGCGAAGTCGGCCTGCCCTTCGAGGCGGTGGAGCTGCCCGGCATGTCCGAGGCGGACGTGATCATCACCATCACCTCGAGTTTCGCGCCGACGCTTCTGGCGGACCATGTCAGCCCCGGCACCCATCTGGCCTGCATGGGCACCGACACGAAAGGCAAGCAGGAGGTCGAGGCGGCGCTTCTGGGCCGCGCCCGCGTCTTCTGCGACGAGGTCGCGCAGTCGGTCTCGATCGGCGAGGCCCAGCATGCGGTGGCCGAGGGGCTTCTGTCCGAGGGTGACGTCACGCAACTGGGCGCCGTGATCAACGGGACCCATGGCGGGCGCGGCTCGGACGAGGAGATCACGCTTTTCGACGGGACGGGCGTGGGGCTTCAGGATCTTGCGGTGGCCGACGCCATCGTGAAAACCGCCGTGGCGCAGGGCATCGCCACGATCGTTCCGCTCTGACGACAGGGGCTCCCGCGCCCGCGCGCCAGAGGGATCGGGCGCTGGTGCGGGGCCACAGGCGTCGGAGTCGCGTATTTTTGGAAAGATGAAGGAGACGGGGTGCGCGATAGCTCAGGCGTCGCGCACAATCCAGGGCGTGTCGAACCAGTGTTCCTCGAGATTGGTACCCTCTCCGATCCGGTCGATCACGGCAAACAGGCCTGGCGGAGAAAGCGGCGTCAGAACCCCGTGCCAGGTGCCGCGGTGGAGGTTGATCCCCTGCCCCGGCGCGGTGCGGAAGGCCAGCGGGGGGCCGGGCGTGCCGTCCTCATCGGGGGCGACGACCACGAGGAACGGGTCGAGGGACATGGGCAGGAAGGCCTGCGAGCCCAGCGGATGGCGTTCGACCATGTCGAGCCTGTAGGGCAGGTCCCGCGCGTCGGAGCGGAAGAGGCTGATCCCGGCGCGGCCGTTCACGAAATCGAGCGTGGCCACGTCGTGGAACCGACCACAGAGGCCCTGGTTGATGATCTTGTCAGGATCGCCTTTGGCCGCCAGAACCTCGCCAAAGGGCGCGAAGGCCTCCGCCGTCAGGGGCGCGATGACGATCTCGCGGGTCATCGGAGCATGTCCAGCAGGCGCAGCTCGGCGATGCGTTCGACCTGGCGACAGGCCTCGGCGAATTCGTCTTCGCGGCTGTTCTCCACGCGGCGACGGAAGGCCGCGAGAATGCCCGATTTGTCATGGTCGCGCACGGCGATGATGAAGGGGAAGCCGAATTTCGCCGTGTAGTCGGCATTGAGCCCGGTGAAGGCGGCGCGTTCCTCGTCGGTCAGCGCGTCGAGCCCGGCGGAGGCCTGTTCCGACGTGCTTTCCGGGGTCAGCCGTCTGGCGGCGGCGAGTTTACCCGCGAGATCGGGATGCGCCTTGAGCACGCCGAGGCGCTTTTCCTCGGAGGCGGTGCGGAAGACGCGGGTCAGCGCCGAATGCACGCCGCGGGCGGTGTCATGGGTCGGGCCCAGTTCCATCTCGAAGGCGCGTTCGGCGATCCAGGGCGAATGCTCGAAGATGCCGCCGAAAGCCTCGATGAAGGTGGCGCGGTCCATCTCGGACGGCAGCGGCGCGGCGGAGGGGGGGTGCGTCTCGGCCCAGTGTTCGGCGATCTGCAGGCGCGTGGCGAACCAGACGCCATCATGGGCGCGCATGTGGTCGAGCGCCCGCTTGAGCGCCGCCGCGCGGCCCGGGCGGCCGACGAGCCGGCAATGCAGGCCGATCGACAGCATCCTCGGCGCGCCCGCCGAGCCCTCCGCGTAGAGCGTGTCGAAACTGTCCTTGAGATAGGCCTCGAACTGGTAGCCGGAGTTGAAACCCTGCGGCGTGGCGAACCGCATGTCGTTGGCGTCGAGCGTGTAGGGCACGATCAGCTGGTCATGCCCGCCGAAGCGCAGCCAGTAGGGCAATTCGTCCGCGTAGCTGTCGGCGACATAGTCGAAACCGCCCTCTTCGGCGGCGAGCCGTACCGTCTGCATGGAGGTGCGCCCGGTGTACCAGCCGCGCGGGCGTTCGCCCACGACCTCCGCGTGGAGCCGGATTGCCTCCTCCATGTGCTGGCGTTCCTCGGCCTCGGAGAAATCCTTGTACTCGATCCACTTGAGCCCGTGGCTGGCGATCTCCCAGCCCGCGTCCTTCATCGCGGAGACCTGTTCGGGACCGCGCGCGAGCGCGCTGGCCACACCGAAGACGGTGACGGGAGTGTCCCGCAGCATCCGGTAAATCCGCCAGAATCCGGCCCGCGCGCCGTATTCGTAGATCGATTCCTTGTTCCAGTGCCGCTGCCCCGGCCACGGCTGGGCGCTCACGATCTCGGACAGGAACGCCTCGGAGGCCATGTCGCCATGCAGGATGTTGTTTTCGCCGCCTTCCTCGTAGTTCACCACGATCTGCACGGCGATCCTGGCGCCGCCCGGCCATTTCGGGTCCGGCGGGGTCGGGCCGTAGCCGGTGAAATCGCGGGGGTAGCGGGGCACGTCCACTTGAATTTCCCTTCGGAGTTCCGTCTTCTGGCACAGAACAAATTCCTTCGAAGGAATTTGCAAATCCTTTCGAAAGGATTTGGCCGGGAAGGATGGCAAATGGCAGGATTTCTGACGACCCATGTGCTGGACACCGCGCGCGGGCTTCCGGCGGCGGGTCTCAGGATCGCGCTCTATCGGATCGAGGGCGAGGCCCGCACCAAGATCGCCGAGATGGACACCAATGACGACGGCCGGACCGACGGCCCCATCCTGCCGCAGGAGCGTTTCGAGACCGGCACCTATGAGCTGGTCTTCCATGCGGGCGACTACCTGCGCACCGCCGGTCACGCGGAACTCGCACCGTTCTTTCTCGACGTGGTGCCGATCCGCTTCGGCATGGCGCACGAGGATCACTATCACGTGCCCCTCCTGCTTTCGCCCTACGGATACTCGACCTACCGGGGCAGCTGAGCCGCTGCTGTAAGGAAAATCCTATCGGCGCGAGAGGGTCCGAGCCCCAGCTTCCGCAACGTCGTGGCTTCCGCCGGGGCGGAGTTGGTCTAATGTCCTCATCCAGGGATGTTTCGCGCGTTCAGGGGAGGGACGTGATGGAAGATGCTGCGCGCCCGTGGAGGGCGTTCTACGGACCGCATGTCCGGCCCGAGATCGAGGCCGCGAGCCATCGGACCCTGCCCGACCTGATCGGCGGCGTGGCCGAGACCTATCGCTCGGCGCCCGCTTTCACCTGCGTCCTGCCCAACGGCATGAACGGCACGCTTTCCTTCGCGCAGGTCGACGAGATGTCGGACGCGCTGGCGATCTACCTGCGCGAGGTGGCGGGGCTCGGCGCAGGCGACCGGGTCGCGGTGCAGATGCCCAATGCGCTGGGCTTTCCCGTCGCCGCCTTCGCCGTCTTCAAGGCGGGCTGCGTGCTGGTCAACGTCAACCCTCTCTACACCGCCGAGGAGATGGCCAAGCAGTTCGAGGATGCCGAGCCCCACGCGCTCATCATAATCGACATGTACGCCGACAAGGTGCCGATCGCGACGCGCGGCCACCCGATCCCCAACATCATCGTCACCCGCGTGGCGGAGTTCTTTCCGTCCATGCCGCGCGGGATCGTGGGACTGGTCCAGAAATACTGGGACAAGTCGGTGGCCCCGATCGAACTGCCCCATATCCGCCTGCCCGACGCCATCGCGGCGGGCCGCGCGCATCGCGCCAGGGACCACGTCGAGGTGTCGGATTACAGCGCGCATCTGGAACCCGACGATATCGCCGTCCTCCAGTATACCGGCGGCACGACGGGCGTCTCCAAGGGTGCGATGCTGTCCCACAAAAACCTGATCCTGAACATGGAACAGACCTTCGAGCTGGTCGAAGGGCTCGAGAAGGGGAAGGAAATCGCGCTGACCGCCCTCCCCCTCTATCACATCTTCGCCTTCACGGTGAACCTGTTGGGATTCTGGGCCTTGGGTGGGCGCAACCTGCTCATCCCCAATCCGCGGCCGCTGGGCAACCTCCGCCGCGCCTTCGAGAATTACCGGATCACGTGGATGAGCGGGGTCAACACGCTCTTCAACGGGCTCGCGAACGAGGTCTGGTTTCTCGACACCCCGCCGCGGCATCTGAAATTCGCCTCTGCCGGCGGCATGGCGCTGCAAGCCGCCGTGGCCGAGCGGTGGGAAGAGATCACCGGCAAGCCACTGTTGCAGGGCTACGGGCTGACGGAAACCGCGCCGGTCCTGACCTTCAACCCGCTGGGCAAGACGCGCGCGGGCTCCATCGGGGTGCCTGTCCCCTCGACCGAAATAGTCTGCCTGGACGAGGCGGGCCACCCCGTGCCGCAGGGCGAGGCAGGCGAGATCGCCGCGCGGGGGCCGCAGGTGATGAAGGGCTACTGGCGTCGGCCCGACGAGACGGCGAAGGTCATGCGCGGCGACTGGTTTCTGACCGGCGATATCGGCGTGATGGACGCGGACGGCTATATCCGCATCGTCGACCGCAAGAAGGACATGGTCGTCGTCTCGGGCTTCAACGTCTATCCCAACGAGATCGAGGACTGCCTCGTAACGCATCCCGGCGTGCTGGAGGCGGCCGTGATCGGCGTGCCTGACGACGCCAGCGGCGAGGCCGTGAAGGCCTTCATCGTCGCGCACGACACGGGCCTCACGCAGGCCGATATCCGTGCCCATTGCAAGGAACACCTGACCGCCTACAAGATCCCGAAAACCGTCGAGTTCCGCGACGCGTTGCCGAAGTCGAACGTGGGCAAGATCCTCCGAAAGGACCTGCGCGCCGCCGAACTGGCGCGGACGGCGGCGGAATAGCGGGGCATGGTCGGAGCCTTCGAACAGGCGCTGCTGGCCGCGATGATCTTCGTCATCATGCTGGGCATGGGCGCGTCGCTGACCCCGCGCGATTTCTGGCTGGCGCTGAAGCGGCCCCAGGGCCTGATCATCGGCGTGGTCTCGCAATACGGCTTCATGCCGTTCATCGGGTTCGCGATGGCCGTCACCCTCGACCTGCCAGAGCCCATCGCCATCGGCCTGCTGATCGTCTCCTGCATGCCGGGGGGGACGACGTCGAACATCTTCACCTATTTCTCCAAGGGCAACCTCGCGCTTTCGGTCCTGATGACGGTGACCTCGACGGTGTTCGGCGTGGTGCTGATCCCCATCGTGCTGCTGATCTACGCCTCCGCGCTCGACCTCACGATCCCGCGCGAGAACATCATCGCGACGCTGGTGGTCTTGCTGATCCCGGTGGCGATCGGGATGACCCTGCGCAAACTCAACGCCAATATCGGCGCGGTGACGGAATTCATGGGCTCGGCGCTCGCGCTCTTCTTCATCGCCTTCATCGCGATCTCATGGGTGCCGCGGAACTGGCAGTTCCTGCTCGACACCACGCCCGCCACCTATTTCGCCGCGATCATGCTGGGCGTGTTCGGCATCGTCATCGGGTACGCCTTCGCGCGTATCCTGCGGTTGCATCCGCGCAACGCGCGCACCGTGGCGCTGGAGACGGGCATCCAGAACGCGCCTCTGGCCATCGCGATCATCGCGCTGACCTTCTCGGGAGAGGAGCAGCAGGGCATCATCGCGGTGGGCGCGCTCTATTCGCTCTTCATCGTGATCACCTCGACCATTGTCACGCTGATCTTCCGGCGAGCGAACACGGCGGCGGAACAGAAGCTGCCGGACAGCCTTCTCTGAAGCGCCGGGACCTGGCCTGAACCGTTGCACCGGACGACGGCAGCCGTCACTGTGCCGACGGGAGGACGATGCGTGCAGAGCCCCGAAAGCCGCCAGACCCAGACCGCCGGACAGGCCGATGCGTGGAACCGGACGCTCACTCGGGCGGCGCGGGATCGCGGGTATTTCGAGCAACTCGGCCCGGAGCACAAGGCGCTCTTCCTGCGCGGCAATCGCACGCTCGTGGTGACCTTCGACAATCTCGACGACGTCCGGCAGGACCCCGACCGCATGCCTTGGGGCGTGAATTTCATCGCCGCCACCGGCTGTTCGTCGCTGGGCATCATGGCGCACGGGCCCACCTGGTACCGGGACGCGCACGTGATCCGTTTCTTCCAGGAGATGGGCGAGGACGGCTTTTTCGACGGGTTCGACAAGGTCGTGTTCTACGGCACGTCCATGGGGGGCTACGCCGCCGCGGCCTATTCGGCGGCCGCCCCCGGCGCCACGGTGATCGCGGTCAACCCGCAGGCCACGCTCGACCGCGACCGCGCGGGATGGGAAACACGGTTCAAGCCGGCCTGGCGGCGCGATTTCGGCGGTCGCTTCGGCTATGCTCCGGACAGCATCGTGGCCGCCCGGCGGGTCTACCTTTTCTACAATCCCATGATCCGGGCAGACGCAATGCATGCCGCCCTCTTCGGCGGGCCCAACCTCATCAAGGTCCGGTGCGCCCATATGGGACACGGCATCCTGAGCGTGTGGCGGCAGATGGGCGTTCTGAAGAAGATCGTCGCTGGCTGTATCGAACGGGATATCTCCGCAGCCGAGATCCATGCGTTGCTTCGCGCACGCCGTCACGCGACGGCATGGCAGGACCAGATGCTCGACCACCTCCGCGGGCGCCGGCGCCACGGCCTGGTGGAGCGGTTCTGCCTGGCCCTGTCGGACAAGCGGCAGGACGAGAAATTCACCTCGGCCCTTGCCGAGGCGCGCAAAGCCCTCGGCAAGGCGTGACAACATCGGCGCATGATGGATCGCAGCAACCGCAGCAGGGGCAAACCGCGGCGCCGGCACGCCCGCGAAAACGAATGGGCCGGTCGCCATGAACGATGAGGCGGGGGAAAACGGCTGTTGTCCCGGTCCCCGCGGACGGGTCGGGGCATCGCCGCGATGGCCCGGTATGGAAGCGGCGCGCGCCTCGGAGGGCCTGAGACGGATGATCGCCTCCGGCTTGGTGACGCTGAAGGGAGGCTTCTTCGAAATGGGCGCGCGTCGCACGCGGTATGCCCCCGATCAGGACGGCCCGCCGCGTCGCGTGGCGCTTTCGCCCTTCGCCATCTCGCGCGTTGCGGTAAGCAACGCGGTCTTCGCCCGGTTCGTGACGGAAAGCGGCTACCGCACCACGGCCGAGCGCGAGGGATGGTCCTTCGTCTTCCAGGGACATCTGGCGGACCCATCCGCGCACCCCGAAACACCGCCCGGCACACCGTGGTGGCGCAAGGTGGCCGGGGCCTGCTGGCACGCGCCCGAAGGCCCCGGCTCCGGCATCGAGGCGCGTTGGGAGCATCCGGTCACGCATGTCAGCTGGGATGACGCTACGGCCTTCTGTGTCTTCACGGGCACCCGCCTGCCGACCGAGGCGGAATGGGAATACGCCGCCCGTGGCGGGCTGAGGCGCATGAAATTTCCCTGGGGCAACGCGCTCCAGCCTGGCGGGACCCACTGCCATAACGTCTGGCAGGGCCCCTTTCCGGAGGTCGATACGGCCGAGGACGGCTTTGCCGGGCCGGCCCCCGTCACGGCCTTCGAGCCGAACGGCTACGGTCTATGGAACATGACGGGCAATGTGTGGGAATGGTGCGCCGACTGGTTCGGTGCGCTGCCCGAAGCGCGCAGGCCGCCCCCGCGCGACCCAAGCGGCCCCGAAAGCGGTCCGGGCCGTGTCATGCGGGGCGGCTCCTTCATGTGCCACGCCTCCTATTGCGAGCGGTATTTCGTCCACTCGCGCACGATGAACACCCCCGACAGTTCGACCGGCCACATCGGCTTTCGCGTCGCGAATGTCCATCCGCCCGACCCCGAGAGCCGCGCCGGCAGCCACGTAGACGGACAGCCGTAAATCGCCTAGAAAGAAAAAAACGGCAAAAAACAGGCAGTGACACGAGGCCGGCATGAGCAGGGACTACCGCATCGGCATGTTGTGGATGGAGGGGCCGTTGAGCTTCCTCGAGCAACTTTGCATCGTCTCGTTCCGGGACGCCGGCCATCATGTCGTGCTCTACACCTACGGCGACGTCACCGGGATACCGGACGGGATCGAAGTCGCGGACGCCGCCACCGTCCTGCCCCGCCACGATTTCCTGCAGCACGAACGCACGGGCAGTCCGGCGCTGCATTCCGACCTCTTCCGCTACCATCTTCTGGCCGGGAATCCGGACATGATCTGGGCCGACACCGACGCCTACTGCGTGCGAAAATTCGAGACCGACAGCGGCCATTTCCATGGATGGGAATCCGACAGGCACGTGAATGGCGGCGTGCTCGGGCTGCCGGCCGACAGTGAAACACTGCAGGCGCTGCTGGCGTTCACCCGTGACGAATTCGCCATCCCGCCATGGTACGACGAACAGACGCGCGCCGAGTATGCCGCCAAGAAGGAGCGCGGCGAACCGGTCCATGCGGGAGAGATGGCCTGGGGCGTCTGGGGTCCGCATGCCCTGACGCATTTCCTCCACGAAACCGGCGAGATCCGCCACGCGCTCAATCGCCAGGCGCTCTATCCCTTCAGCTTCAAGGAGCGACGGTTGATGACACGGCCCGGTTTCGACGCCAGCGGCCATGTCACGCCGGATACTTTCTCGATCCATTTCTATGGCCGGCGCATGCGGCGCCGTCTCGAGGAAAAGTTCGATAGCCTTCCGCCCCCCGACAGCCTGATCGGCAGGCTGGTCAGGAAACACGGGATCGACCCGCTTGCGGCCCGGATACCGCCGAAAAGCGCCGTTCAGCGGAGCGCGGGAACCGATCAGGCCGGCACGGGATCCGCGACGGACATCGCGACAGCAGTCACCGAACGCGTCCCTGAACCGGCGATGGCGACCGCGGCCGCCAGCGCGACGGTGCCCCCGACCGTCACACGCGATCCACAGGCGCCGGCGCCGGGCCCGACCCCGGCGGCGCCCTCGGTGCCGCCGCCCGAGATGCGACCGGATCCAAGCGTGAACCTCACCGATCTCGCGGATCGCTTCGGGTCCGACAAGGGGTCGAAGAAGCACCGCTATACCGAGCTCTACAACATGCTCTTCCTGCCCTATCGGCATGTGCCGATCAGGTTCCTGGAGATGGGATTGCAGATCGGCGGCCCCGAACATGGCAAGCATGCAGACCGCGCCACGACCGACGCGCCTTCAGTCCGCATGTGGCTCGAATTCTTCCCCAAGGCCGAAATCTACGGCCTCGACGTCTCGGATTTCGGCTGGTTCGAAGACCCCCGGTTCCGCTTCATTCGCTGTGACATGGACCGGCGCGAGAACATCCGCGCCGCCACGGCGGCCCTGCCGGATCTCGATATCATCATCGACGACGCAAGCCATGCCTCGCACCACCAGCAATTCGGGTTCCTCGAACTCTTTCCGAAACTTCGGCGCGGCGGGCTTTACGTGATCGAAGATCTGCGCTGGCAGCCGCCGGCCTATGAGCGCGCGGGGATCACGACCACCGCGAACCTGTTTCAAGGCTGGCTCGACGCGCGCAGCTTTTCGCACAGCGATCCGACGATCGCCGCGGAGTTCAACGCGCTGGCGCCCGAGATATCCGGCGCCTTCGTGTTTCAGGCCCATTTCCGCAAGTCCAAGCGCGATCAGGTGGTCGTGGTGCACAAGCGCTGAGCGCCCTCGGGCGCGTGCGGGCCGGGCCGCGTGGCCAGCGTGCAGGGAGAACGCGACATGAGACGCGCCAGAGACGAAGACAGACGATCCGCAACCGCACGGGACATGATCCCGTGAAGGACGGACATGCCGAAGACATCGCGGCCGAAGGCCTGCTCCCGGTCTGGTTGCGGGACATCTCCGGCCCGGCCGGAGGGACCGGGTTCTACGAAAAGACCGGCGAGCACGCGGCGGCCTTCGTCGACAGGGGCCGCCATCAGCTCGTGGTGTCTTTCGACAACCTCGCGGATGCCGGAAACCCCGGCCATGACGTGGAACCCTGGGGCGGCAAGTTCATCCGCGACAAGGGCTGGAGCCATCTCGGCGTCTTCGCCCGCGGACCGAGCTGGTATCGCGATCCGGAGATCATCGGCCTTTTCGACCGCCTCGCCCGTCGCGGCTTTTTCGACAGCTTCGACAGGGTGGCGCTTGTCGGCACCTCGATGGGCGGTTTTGCGGCGCTGGCCTTTGCCGATTTCGCGCCCGGGTCGACCGTGGTCGCCCTCAGCCCGCAAACCACCCTCGACCGGACAAGGGTTCCGTGGGAGGAGCGGTTTCTGAAAGGTCAGGCGCGCGACTGGACCCTGCCCTGTTCCGACGCGGCCCACACGATCGGCCGGATCGACCGCGCCTACATACTCTACGATCCGGCTGTGAAGGCCGACCTGTGGCACGTCGAGCGCCTTCCGCAGGACCGCGTGATCCGCCTGAAAGGGTTCTGGTTCGGCCACAAGACCGCCGTCGTCATGCGCCGGATCGACCAGCTCAAACCCTTCATGGAAGCGGCGGTTACAGGCACGCTGACCGAGCCCGCATTCTACAGGATGATCCGCGCCCGCAAGGATCTGCTGCTGTACCGGCGCGAGGTCGAGGCCGATCTGACCCGGCGCGGCCAAAAGGTCCGCATGAAGCGATTTCGCGACGCCTTTCGCAACCGCAAGAGACGCCTCGCAAACGTGCTTGCAGAGGGCTGAGCAAAACGTCCGACGATGGCTGAACGCAAGAACATTATCCTGATCTCGATCGACGACGGGATCGCCTTCTGGCGCTACCGGCACGTGTTCGGGCCCGCGCTTCTGACGCCCAACCTCGATCGCATGGCAGAGGCGGCCACGGCCTTCACCTCGGCCTATTGCCAGGTGCCGATCTGCGGTCCATCCCGGGCGAGCATGCTGACGGGCCTGTCGCCCTTCGAGACAGGCATCGTCGACAACTACACGCGGCTTTACGACGTTGTCCGGCCCGACCATCTCTGGCAGTTCCGGCTGCGACAGAGCGGGTATCATTGCTCGACGGCGGGCAAGGTCCATCATGCCTTCGGGCCGCAGCCGCCCGTATTGCATGACGTTCTCTATTCCCATCCCCCGAAGCCGCTGAACATCGCGCCGCCGCGGGGCAAGGCGACGCCGGTCAGGAAGTTCGGCGGCATGGGTGGCGGCCCCGGCACGACCCGCCCCGAGGACGACGCGCTCTATTACGACCATCAATCGGCCAGCGACGCGATCGCCTTTCTGGAAAGGCATGACAGCGCGGCGCCGTTCTACCGCGAGATCGGGTTCCTGCACCCGCACCTGCCCTACAAGACACCCGTCCGCTTCAAGGAGATGTATGACGAGACCGCCTTCGCCTATCCCGAGGCGTGGTCGAAAGGCTTCGATCTGGCGGCCTTCCCGCAAGCCTTCATCGGCGAGAATTTCCCGACCGAAGACCTGTCGGAATGGCAGAAATCGGTGCGCAACTACTTCTCGGCCTACAGTCACATGGATTACCATCTGGGCCGTGTCTGGGATGCGTTGCAGGCCTCGCCACACGCGAGGAACACGATCGTGGTGCTCTTCGCGGACCATGGCTACCATCTGGGAGACAAGCGACGGTTCCGCAAATCGACGCTTTACGAGGAATGTACCCGCGTGCCGCTCCTGATCTGGGACCCTGACGCAAAGGGGGGGGAGGTCGACGATCCGGTCGGCCTGATCGACATCGGACCGACCATCCTCGATTACGCCGGTTGTCCGCCGCTGGGCTGGACCCAAGGTCGCTCGTTGCGCCCGGCGGTCGCGACCAAGCGCGCCGATCCCGACCGCGCCGTGCCGAGTTTCAAGTTCGCCTCGGTGGGGCTTCGCAAGGGGCCGTGGCGCATCACGCTCTATCCCGACGGAAGCTCGGAGTTCCATGACGTGGAACAGGATATGTGGCTGACCGAGAACCTTGCCCACCGGCACCCCGATTACGATGATGCGGCGCGCGAGCTTGTCTCGGTTGCCGCGGATTGGGGGCTCGACCTGGGGTCCGCCTTGCAGGGGCCGGGCAGACCCCGGGCCCTGCCCGCGACACGTCGGATGCCCGGCGCCCCGGGCGCGGTGGCGGACCGGGTTTTTTCGACCGACCTCGCCCCTGGCGGGAGCGCGGCGGGACGGCCCTGTGACTGCACCGAATACGTGACCGGCCTGTCCCCGGACAGCCATATCGCGCTGTCCGCCGCAACGCGGGCCGTCCGGCGTGGCAGCGAAGGGGCCGGCGCGGTCGAGCGATTGCGCCTGACGGGCAACGCCAATGACAACGACATCACGCTTGTCGCCGGGCGCGGCCACTACACCGTGGAGATAGACACAGGCCCCGGAGACAATACGATCCTGGCCAGTCACGAACGGCTCGACGTGCGCTGCGGTCGGGGGAACAACCGCGTCACGGCCGCCGGTGGCGGGATCGTCCGCGGCGGGTCGGGCAGTGACACGCTGCGCTCCGGCGCGCTCGAGACCGAACTCCACGGCGGCAGCGGCGGCGAGAACATGCTTGTGGCGGGCAGCGGCCCGACCACGATCTACAGCGGCTGGGGCACTTGCAGGATCCGGAGCGGCGACGGCGAGACGAGGATCATCATCGAAGGCGGTCGCAACACCGTCGATGCCCGTCGCGGCCAGCCCAGTCTGACCGTTCGCCGGACCGGAATGCCCCAGACCATCCGGCTCGGCACGGCCGAGCCCGAGATCGACCTGTCGGACTGGACCGGTCTCGGCCCGGCTGTCCTGCGGGCCGAGGGTGACGGACTGGTGGTCGAGTGCGGCACCGAACGGCTTGTCTTTCTGGGCGCGACGCCGGACCGGCTCCGCCGCGCCATTCACGGCGTAACGCTCGAAAGCGACACGGGTTTCGCGCAGGACGCGCCGACGGAGGGGGCGGACGCATGACCGACAAGCAAACCGTCGATGCCTCCGCCGCGCCGCTCTGGTGGAAAGAGATCTTCCCGGCCGGAGCGCGGAAAGGGTTCTACCGCCGCGAAGGCGGCCTGACCCTGACGTTCATCGACCGCGAATCCGCCCGTCTCGTCGTGACCATCGAAGCGGAGCCGGGCGCGCAAGGCGCCTCCCGGGGGGACAGGGTGATCGACCCGATCCTGTCGGCACGGGGCTGGAGTCATCTGATCGTGCAGTTCGCCGACAGCCGCGATGCGGCCGATCGCGTGCGACTGACGCTGGATGCCCTTTGGCAGGACGGTCTCTTCGACCGTGTCACGCAGATCGACATGCTGGGCATCGGCGCGGGTGCCACCGTGCTCCTTGCGCTTGACGGCCGGTTCGCCGCGACACGAAAGGTGGCGATTTGCCCGACAGCGGTCCCGCGCCTGTGGCCCGAGGGCGCGGGTCCAGTCACCTTGATGACCGACGGGCCGATGGGGTCCGGACCCGTCGAGACCGCGCTTCCCGTCGGAAGCATGCTCCTGCGCCTGCCTGCGGGCAGCGACCCTCTTGCCAGGCTCCACGCGGCGGAACTGTTGGACGAGATCATCGGCGGCGGGATCGAGGGAACGCTCGATCGCGACAGCTTCGACGCTCTTGTCGCGGACCTCGGGCCGGACCCGACCCAAGAGCGACCCGAGGTGAAACCTGCCACCGATCACCCGGATCACGCCTGGCCGCGGGAACGCGGCAATGTCTGGATGCTGGAAAACCGCGACGGCGTGCTGCGCTACCTGTCGGATCGCTGGAACGGTCGCGTGATCGGTTTCGAGGAGCGCAACGGCAAAACACTGGCCCAGACGCCGCCCGTGATGCCCGGGATCATCGCCATCGGCGACGCCTGCGGCCTGCCACGCCCCCTCGATGAGCGCTATCCCTGGCACGTATTCGACGAGAACCTGACCCCCGACGCGCCGGATTTCGCCGCCCGCAGTCACGGGGTGCTGCTGGCACGGACGCTTGACGCAGCCGGTGACGCGCTGCCGGGGGTCATCGCGCTGGATGTTCCTCAAGCAGGCAGCACACCCGCAGATTTCCACTCCGACGCACCCTTGAGCCGAACACTGGAGGCACGGCTCGAGCAAGCCGTGTCGCAGGCCGCTTCGCACGGCCGGAACCTGCATGTGGACCGTGTCAGCCTTGGGCTCTGTGCCGGCGCGCCATCGCTGTCGGCCGAGGCGGTTCAGGCCGTCTATCGCGACGTGATCCTGCGGCTCGGACGCCTTGTCCCCGAGCGAACGGGGCAGACTTCTGCTCCGGTTTTCGTGCTGACGCAGGCCGCGGGGAGCCGGTCGGACGGCCGGGCCGGCGCGATCCTCGCCGAGGCCGGGCTCGAAGCCGATTTCCCGGTATCGAAGGTCGTGATCGCCGGGCCCGCCTATCCGCATGCGCTCATGCCCGACATGCCGGCCACGGCCGATCCTGCGGAACGCCTCCTCATGGATGAACGCGAGGCCGAGGCGGTCGCGACCCTCCAACGCGGCGAACGCTGGTTTTGTCCGAGCCTGCGGCTTGCGACCTATTCGGCCAACCGGATCACGGCGGCCTTCACCTCGCTTGCGCCATTGGTTCTGGACGACGGCCCGCACGGGTTCCGCGTCGATGGCGCGGCCGACGCGCCCAGGATCCTGTCCGCCGAACTGATCGATGGTGACCGCATCCTGATCGAGTGCGACGGGCCGCTCGACGGGATCTCGGCGCGGCTGGCCTATGCCTGGGGCTGGACGACGCCGCGGGACGGTCCCTGCACGGCCAACCACGGGGCGGTCCGCGACAGCTGGGAAAGGCCCAGCATGGTCAGGCCGGGGCGGACGCTGCATCGCAACGCGCTGGCCGGGGTCGTGCCGATCTGGCCGGCCGATCGTGTCGGTGCGGCGTGACCCGAACGGCGGGCGGCGCCCCGGCGTTCAGTGCTGCGTTTCGAGAGGCATCTCCACGGTGAAACCCCATTGCCCCCCCGGGTCGCGTGCGACAACCGCGTCGGGCACGACCTGGGGCCCCGACAGGAAAACGTTCGCCCCGAAATGCGCATGCAGCCGCGAAAGCTTCTCCATGCGAGGGCTGGTCAGCTCGGCATAGAAACGGGCCGAATCCGGCGTTGCCAAAAGCTCCTCGATCTTGGCGCGATGACACCCCACCGAATAGGCGTGCGCCGCCGCGATCTCCGGATCGGACATCAGGCGCGCGAGTTCCTCTTTCATCCGCGGCAGGTTGCGCTGGATCGAGACGTCCGTCACCGCGTTGTTGTTCATCCGGAACCAGTAGGCGAGGCCTTGTTCGCGATCCACGTGATTCACCCGCCCGCGGTCACGCTTGACGAGGAAACTCTCGGCCGAACGCACCGCGTAATGATTGAGTTGCACGAGGTCGTAGCCGTAGGTCGACGCGGTCGAGCGCCAGGCGTTGCGATACATGTCGCGCGGCAGGGGCTGGCCGGATCCATTGACCCAGTTGACCTCCTCCCAGAGTTGCGGCTGGAGCCCCTTGGGCCGGTGAACGCCGAGTTTCTTGAACAGCCCGATGTTTCGGAACAGGGTCTTGAAGCCCCAGGCCTGATGCGGTTTCCGGCTGAATTCCGGCGCGCAGTGCCGGAATTGTTCGGTGACAGGGCGGTCCTCGAAACGGTGCATGTCACCGTTTCCGAAAAGCCGCCAGGTCATCGCGATCATATTCGCCTCGGGCACCGCAGCGAAGAGCGCGTCGAGCGTGCCGTCCCCGGTCTTTATGTTGATGTACTCGTCGACATCGATGCAGGTCACCCAGGCCGCCTGCCTGATCAGCGCCTCGCCATCGGCCGCCCGAAGCGCGGCATGCTGCGGCTTGCACCGGAATTCGCGATAGGGGTTGTCGCGGTGATGGACGTAGCCCTTGCGCTCCAGCAGCTGCAGCATGGAGTCCGAGCCATCGCTGCAATCGTTGGTGTAGACAAGGACATCGTCGATGCCGATGGCGCGGTGATAGGCCAGCCATTCGAGGATGAAGGGACCCTCGTTCTTCATCGTCGTGACGATTGCACGACGCCCGCGGTCTTCGGCCCGGGTGTCGACCACGATCTCCGGCATCCGCACGGGGCTGCGCCCGAAACGATGCTCGGCGATGGACAGAAGCTCCGTGCTTTCGACGAGCGATGTCTTGGGGACCAGCCGTGATACCGAACCGGTCGGGTGCCGCAGAGCCATGAAGCGGAAGAATTCCGGGGCGTGGCCCGGATCGGCGGTGGCGTTCGCAACGCGAACCATGCGCCAGATCGCCCCGGCCGGCGCGCGCGCCGGGGCGATACACCAGCGCCTCCTGATCTCCTGGCTGTCGAACTGCACGCAGAGGTGATCGGCGAAGTGCACCGGCACGCCCTTGCGCAAACGCCAGGGAAAGCAATGCCGCCCGTTCAGCGCGACCAGGCCGCCCTCGGCGGCGACCGCGGCGTCGAAGATGGAGACCTCGCCCCGCGGTGCGAGATCATGGACGTCGAGATTGGCCACCGCTCTCGCCTCGGCCAGAAACCGCGCGCGCATGATCTCGTAGATCGAGCCGGCACCGAGCGGACTGTGCCACGGTTCCGGGTCGGGCACCTGCATCCGATCCTTGCCCGGCGCCTCTGGGACGCAGAAAGGATGCGCCTCCGGCGGTTGTCCCGGCTTTCCCAGTGGCTCGTCGCTCGCCAGCACGACGACCCTGCACTCCGACAGCCGTTCCTGCAGTCCGGCGGCAAGTTCGCGACGGAAATCGGCATCGTTTCCCGGGCGCGCCCGGTCGAGGATCACGGCCGCCGTCATTCCGTGCAGGTCCGCATGGAACTCCAGCCAGTCGAGCACCAGCTCCGCGCGTTCGCCGTTGCGGACGGCCGCCAGAACGTTGGCCCCTGCCAGGATGCCGGTTTCCGCCGGCGCGGCAGTCAGCCTCACCCGCTGTCCGGCAATCGTGAAATCGAGCTCGGCATCGTCGGGCAGGTCGTAGGTCAGGCAGGAAGCGCCGTTCACCGCGAGCGCGGAACGCGCCACGGCATCCTCAGGCGGGATGACTTCATCCGGCGTGACGACGTCGAAAAAGAACAGGGTGACCCGTCGGTTCCCGTCGCGCACCTCTTCCACCACGTCGAGAAGCCTGCGCTCTCCCACGCGATGGCTGGCAAGCCGTCTTTCGATCAGGTTCGCCGTCAACTGTCTTCAGCCTTTCCTCTCGATCATCCCGGCGTCCCCTCGGCCACCCCTCGTCGAGTCCTCCCGAACAAGCGCCCGCTAGGTGTTGCTCCACTTCTCGGTGTAATCTGTCTGATAGGCCCGCCGAAGGCCTTCCGGCGCGGTGTCGGACGGTTTTCGCACCGCGTAGATCAACATGATCCCTCCGGGCGCAAGCTTGTCGCTGAGCCTGGGGCGTTTGCCGGTCTCGTTCGGGTTCGTCGTGGTGACCACCTTCTCGGCAAAGGCGGGAAGCAATGGCTGAAGGAAACACTCGATCAGCTCGTATCCCATCGCCTTCTGCCAGAAGCCGTAGACCATCTCCGGGCATATCTGGTAGAAGCCATGGTTCACCCAGCCGTCGGTCGGCGAATGGCCGATCAGGACGCCGCCGGGCTTCAGCATCCTGTCGATGTTCCGGTAGGCGGTCGCCAGTTCAAAGATATGCTCGCAGGTGCCGCCGTCATAGATCACGTCGAAGCGGTTTTCGAGTTCGGGTGCCAGCGGCGCACTCAGATCCTGGATGATGCTGGCATTCTCGAAGGGCGAGAAATCTATGGAATCGACGCTCTCGAACCCCAGTTTCGTGAAGAACGTCTCGGAGTAGATGTCGTGGGCATTGACGAGATCCGCTTCGGTCAGCCCCGGCAAATGCTCTTCCAGAACACGCTCGAACAGCGCGAGCGATGCCTTCTTGCGGCCGCCGATCCAGCGCTGGCGCCCAAGCATGGCGAAGCTGCCGGAAAGTCCGTTCGTCCTGATCGTCTGAATCAGCCGCGCGGCGAGTGTGTCGGGCAGAGCCATGGCAATCCTTGTGTCGGTTCCGATCCATCCCGCGAGAGCGCCGGATCATTCCTTCTTGAAATAGGTGTCGCGGATCCAGGCGGCGAGGTCCCGGATATGTGGCTCTCGGGCGATTTCGCGGGCACGGTTCTTGTGCCAGGTGACGGCCCCGGCGTGGATCTCGGAAACCCGCTCATCCTTCATGAGCCGCCGCCACTCCTCCCGCGCTCCGGGAAGGGCCCGATCGATCCAGCCGTCGGCATTGCCTCCGAGCGAGCGGACGCGGAAGTAATGCTCGGTGAAGCGGTCCTTCTGTGTGACGGTACTTCCGCGATCCTGCTTGATCAGAAAACTCTCGACGCTGCGAAGGGGATAGTGGTTGAGGCAGACGAGATCATAGGCGCCGCGCCGGTCGATGCCGTTTTGCGGGTTGGCATAGGTGAAATCACGCGGCAGCGGCCGGGCCGACCCGTCGAGCCAGATGAAATCATCCACCGTGCCGTGATGCAGAAACGGCCGGTGCGCCTGCAACTTCTCGATGTTGGCGATGCCGTGGATGATGGTCTTGACCCCGCGCCGCGCCTGCCAGTGGCCGGGTTCCGGCGTTTCGTGATCGCGGAAGGTCTCGGTGATCCAGACGTCTTCGTAATCCCACCGGCCGCCGGAGTTGAAGTTCAGTTCACTCATCGACAGGGCATGAAACGGCCCGGCCGCATCGAGAAGATCCCGGAAATGCCCGTCGCCGGCACGGATGGCGATGAATTCGTCGACATCGATGCACATCACGTAATCCGACCGCTTCATCAGCGGCATCCCTTCGGAGAACTTCAGCGCCAGCGGCTGGAAATAGGTCGAGCCCGCGGCAATTGCGGGATTTGGCAGATGGGTGACGAGGCCCAGCGCGTCGAGCCGGTCGAGCAGCTTGTCCGTCCCGTCCGCGCAGTCATTCGAGAAGACGATGAAGTTCCCGACACCGATGGAACGGTGGTAGGCCAGCCATTCCAGGATGAACGGAGCTTCGTTCTTCATGCATGTGACGATCGTCACCTCGGGATCGGGTTTGGCGTGCTCGGCGGGCCCCAGCCGGATCGTCGTGTCCTCCAGTCCGGCAAGGTCCGGGCGGTGCAGCACCCAGACGGTTCCGGGGATATGATCCTGGTCGATGATGAACCCGCGGTCGGTGAACGCTCTTAGGATGCGCTCCTGGCCCTTGCGGCCATAGACGCGCGGGTGCAGCTCGATGATGACGGTGCGCACGCCCTCGAGGTCGCTATGCTCGAACAGTTCGAGCTCTCCGCCCTCGATATCGCTGATGACGATGTCGGGCTTCACTTCGCGGATCAGGCTGTCGAGACCGTACCCCCTGACCGCAACAGCCTCGGAATAGGGGCGGCTGTCGGGTTCCATGCTGGACCCCCAGAAATCGGGGCGCAGGTAGAACATCACGTCCTGCCCGTCCTTCTCCGCCACGACGCCGTGGCGAAGTTCCGCGTTCTCGACATCGTTGAGGCGCTGGGTCTCCCGGATCACGTCCAGAAGGCCCGGGTGCGCCTCGACCGAGACGACCTTTTCCACCCCGTCGATCTTGGCCACGATGCTGGAGATCAGGCCGATCCCGCCGCCCAGTTCGAGGACACGATCCGACCGGCGAACGAACTTCGCCGCCGCTTCGCATTCGCCGGCCTCGTAGTTGCCCAGACGCATCTGACGCTCGATCCGCGGTGTGATGACCTCGCGGACCAGCGGAACGCGCGCGCCGAACAGCTGCAGTTCCTCGTTGTACTGAACGCCCATGGTGCCTGCCCCAGGAATTTGCCTGCTCTTTGTGCCCGCCGGTTTTTTCCGGTCGCTTGGCCACCATTCTGCAACGCAATGAAGATTTGGGCAACAAACTTGCCGCCGAACCTCGCATGCGGTGTGACCCGGCCGCTGACCACTTGCGGAAAAAGGCCCGGAGCGGCATGACTTTCATCCATGTCCGAGCGGATCACAGCCCTGACCATGATGCGCGACGAGGCCCCCGCGCTTCTCGAATGGATCGCCTTCCAGGACGTGATCGGCTTCGACCGGATCGTGGTCTACACCAACGATTGCCGCGATGGGACCGACGCGATGCTCGACCGTCTTGGCCAGATCGGCGCGCCGGTGATCCGCCGCGACAATCCCGTGCCGGAAGGCGGCAAGCCGCAGCCGCAGGCCTTGCGCGCCGCGGAGAAGGATTTCGCGGTGCTCGAGAGCGACTGGCTCATCGCTCTCGACTGCGACGAGTTCATCAACGTCAAGGTCGGCGAGGGCCGCCTGCCGGACCTTCTGGCGGCTGTTCCCGACGGGACCGAGGGCATCGTGATGACCTGGCGGATCATGGGGTCGAACGGGCTGGTGGACTGGAACCCGGGCCTTGTCATCGAAAGCTACACGCGCGGTGCGCCGGACGATTTCCGCAAGGGCTGGGGCGTGAAGACCCTGTTCCGCCCCTTCCCCGACTTCCGCTTCGGCATCCACCGTCCCACGGTCAAGGGCGCCGGGCGCGACCCGGCCCGCCGGGCGCAACTGAGCATGCTGCGCTGGGTGAACGGATCGGGCGTGCAGATGACCCGGCAGTTTCTCGAAGGGATGTGGCGCTCTTCCGCCGCCACGCTGGGCTACGACCATGCCGAAATCGCGCATTTCGCCGTGAAGAGCCGCGAGGCGTTCCTTCTGCGCCAGCTGCGCGGCAACGTGAACATGAAGCCCGACAAGTACGACGCCACCTATTTCGGCATCTTCGACCGCAACGAGACCGAACAGACCGGTCTCCTGCGGCACCTTCCGGCGGTGCGGGAGCGCATTGCGGAGTATCTGCGCGACCCGATCCTGTCGAACCTTCATCGCGACGGGCTCGCGTGGCACGCGCGGCAGATCGAGGGGTTCAGGGCCGAGGAGCACCACCCGCGGCGGATGGCGAAGCTCGACCACCAGGCGGGCGTACCCTACGAGGGGCTCGATGCGCTTCTCTACACCCAGCCGCTGGGGCCGAAGGGCAAGTCCATCGTCGACACGCTCCGCCGGGACGGGATGACGCCGGACGCCATCGCGCGCCATGTGGCGGCGTCGGTCGCGAAACTGGAGGCCGAGCGTGACGCGCGGGATTTCGAGGAACTGGCAGCACTCGGGATCACACCGCCGCGTTGAGCCCCGTCAGTTGCTTTTGCCCGGAACCGGGATCGGCACCGGAAGGATCGGCACCCCGTCCTCGATCAATGCGCGCGCCTCCTCGGGGGAGGCCTCGCCATGGATCGGGGTCTCGGTCTTGTCGCCCAGATGCATCGCGCGCGCCTCGCTGGCGAAGCGCTTGCCGACATAGGTCGAATTCTTCTCCAGATGCGCGCGCAGGGCCTTGAGCATCTGCTCGGCCGGATGGGGAGGTCCGCTCAGCGGGTGGTCCGTGACCTGCTGCTGCGGGTTGTCCTTCGCGGGGCCCGGCGCCGTGTCGGATTTCGAGACGCGGGGCGCCATGATCGCCTTCTCGACATCGGTCCCGCCGCAAATCGGGCAGGCCACATGGCCACGCTCGGCCAGCGCGTCAAAGGCCGAGGCCGATTGGAACCAGCTTTCGAAGCGATGGTCCCCGGCGCATTTCAAGGCATATCGGATCATGTTCGTTCGCGTCCTTCGCCCTGAACTTATGCGATAAGCCGCCGCGATCAAGCGGTGCTAGGTCCGCAGGCGCGCGGGGTCGAAGGCCGTCAACAGGTGGCCAAGCTCGGGTTCGGCCACCCGGCGCGCGGCCTTCTTGGGCGACAGCCATTTGCGCTTGCGCTGCCCGGCCTCGGGGAAATCGTCGTCGATGCGCAGGACCTCGATGGGAAACACCGCGACGATGACCGGCAGGGACAGTTCCTCGTCAATCCACTTGTGGTAGGAGTAATGTCCGATGCAGGTGTTGTAGACCCGGCCCCGCACGCCGGCCTCTTCCCAGGCCTCCATCGCCGCCGCCGCTGCGGGCGTTTCGCGGTCCATGGGCCAGCCCTTGGGAATGATCCAGCGGCCCGTGTCGCGCGACGACACCAGCAGCAGTTCGACACCCGCCTTCTGGGTCTTCGAGCGTCGAAAGCAGAGCGCCCCGAACTGCGTCCGGGACTCGCTTTTTACCGCGCCGCCGATGCGGAGCGGCGTTTGAAGGGGGGGCGTCTTGGCCATGGCTGCCTTCTATTGCACGCGCAGGAAGCGCGATCAATGCTGCGGGATTATGGCGCGCTCGTGCCGCTTGACGGGTGTCGGGGCGGATTTAGCTGGCGCAATGGTCATTCGGCCGGCGCAGCGGAGGTCACATGCAGCCGCCCCTTTTCCTCGGGTCCGAGATCTACCGCGGGTCGAGCTACGGCGCGCATCATCCCTTGCGGGTGCCGCGTGTCTCCACGGTGATGGACCTGTCGCGCGCGCTCGGCTGGCTGGGGCCGGAGCAGTACCGGCCGAGCCCCCGCGCGAAACCGGCGGCGCTGACGCTCTGGCACACACCCGACTATGTCGCGGCGCTGGAGACCGCCGAACGCTTGCAGGACGTCAGCGACGAGACACGGGCGCGGCACGGGCTCGGCACGGTGTCGAACCCCGTCTTCCCCGAGATGTTCCGCCGCCCCGCGACCGCCGCCGGGGCCTCGCTGCTGGCGGGCGAACTTCTCGCCCGGCCGGGCGTGATCCATCACCCGGGCGGCGGCACGCATCACGGGTTTCCCGACTGCGCCGCCGGGTTCTGCTATCTCAACGACGCGGTTCTCGCGATCCTGGCGCTGCGTCGCGCGGGCGTGGGGCGCATCGCCTATGTGGATATCGACGCCCATCATGCCGACGGGGTCGAACACGGGCTTGCGGGCGATCCCGACACGCTCCTGATCTCGGTCCATGAAGACCGCCGCTGGCCCTTCACCGGCGCGTTGGAGGAGGACGGCGGCGGCAATTGCCTGAACCTGCCGGTGCCGCGCGGGCTCAACGATACCGAGATGGCGGCGATCCGCGAGGCGTTGATCCTGCCCGCCGTCGCCACCTTCGAACCGGAGGCCATCGTGCTCCAATGCGGCGCGGACGCGGTCGAGGAGGACCCGCTGTCGCGCCTGTCGCTGTCGAACAATGCCCATTGGGACGTGCTGCGCGGGCTGATGGACCTCGGCTGCCCGCGGCTCATGGTTCTTGGGGGCGGCGGCTACAACCCGTGGTCGGTGGGGCGGCTCTGGGCCGGGGTCTGGGCGGTGCTGAACGGGCATGACATCCCCGAGCGTCTGCCGAAGGACGCCGAGGAGGTTCTGCGCGCGCTGCGCTGGGACCGGTCGCGCGCCGGCCGCAACCCGCCGGAACACTGGTTCACGACCCTGCGCGACGCTGCCCGGCCGGGCGCGGTTCGCCCCGAGATCACCGACCGGATCGCGCTGTTGTCGCTCCGTCCCGCCGCGCATGGCCGTATATCCGATTTTTTGAGTCAGGATTGACTTTCCCGAGTGAATCACTCAGGTTTTTCTCAGAACGAGTCCAACCGGGAGTTTCGCCATGTCGTTCCAGTCGCCTGCACCGGGCCAGCCTGACCAAACCATCCCGCGCCCTGCGCAGCCTGTCTTCGACGCCCGTCGCCTTACGGGCAATGAGGGCACGGCCTTCATCGTGCTCGACGACAAGACCTACACGCTCCGGATCACAAAGGCCGGCAAGCTGATCCTGACCAAGTAGCCGCCTTGACGGGGTACGGAGGGCGCGCAAGGGTCGGGCCATGCCGATGCCCTGGACCTACCGCCATGCCAGCCGGGAATGGCGCGCCTTTCTCGACGACGTGAAGGACGCCACCGGCCTCACGTCCGACAACATGGCCTACACGGCCGTCGACGGTGTGTTGCAGGCCTTCCGCGCGCGTCTGACCGCCGAGGAGGGCCTGCGATTCGCCTCCGTGCTGCCGGCCGTGCCGCGGGCGATCTTCGTGGCCGGCTGGGTACCACATGATCCGCCCCTGCCCTTCGATACGCGCGAGGCGATGACGGCGGAGGCCAAGGCGGTCCGGCCCAACCACAACCTCACGCCCGACAATGCGATCGAGGCCACGGCACGCGCCCTCTGGCGCTCGGTAAACCATGCCGACCTGACGCGCGTGCTGGAGAGCCTGCCCGAAGGCGCGGCGGCGTTCTGGTCGGTGGACACCACAGATCCCTCGGACCTGAGCAACCGGATCATCTGATCCGGCTTGCCGGTGTTGGAACCACGCGCCGCCGGCGGCGGTTGACCCCTCGAAGAGGTAAAGATCGAGAGGAGACCCGCCTTGGCCAAAGACGACCTTCAGAACTCCGCGAAACTGCGCGACGCGCTCTTTGACGCTCTAGAGGACGAGAAAGTCGGCATGCTGGGCGTGACCGGGACGCGCGATCACTTGCAGCCCATGACGCATTTCTTCGACCGAGAAAATGGTTGCCTGTGGTTCATTTCAAGCAACCGGACAGACCTCGTCGGGCACCTGGCAGGCGGTGCGCGGGATGCGCACTTCACCGTCACGTCGGGCAAGGGGCAGCTTTACGCCTGCATGTCCGGCCCGCTGGCCGTCGCCGATGACCCCGAAAAGCTCGATGAACTCTGGAGCCCCATGGCCTCCATGTGGTTCGACGGCGGCAAGGACGACCCGGACGTCGTTCTTCTCCGCATGCCCCTGCACGAGGCCGCCGTCTGGCTGAACGAGGCCGGCACGCTCCGCTTCGGCATCGAAATGGTGCGGGGCGCGATGTCCGACCATGACCCGGAGGTGGGCGAACACGGGGTTGTGGACCTGCGCGGCAGCGCCTGAGCGCGGCACCGCCGGGCGCAGGTGCCGAACACACGAAGGCCCCGGCTGATCACCGGGGCCTTCGGTCCATTGCGGCGTTCGGGCCGCCCGGTCAGCCCACCTTCGGCAGCAGGCTGTCGAGCGAGACCTTCGCGTCTCCGTAGAACATCCGCGTGTTGTCCTTGTAGAACAGCGGATTCTCGATGCCGGAATAGCCGGTTCCCTGCCCCCGCTTGGACACGAAGACCTGCTTGGCCTTCCACACTTCGAGCACCGGCATCCCCGCGATGGGAGAGTTCGGATCGTCCTGTGCGGCGGGGTTCACGATGTCGTTGGAGCCGATGACGATGACGACATCCGTATCCGGGAAGTCGTCGTTGATCTCGTCCATCTCCAGCACGATGTCGTAGGGCACCTTCGCCTCGGCCAGAAGCACGTTCATGTGCCCCGGCAGACGGCCCGCGACGGGGTGGATGGCGAAGCGCACCTCCTTGCCGGCCGCCCGCAGCTTGCGGGTCAGTTCCGACACGGATTGCTGGGCCTGCGCCACGGCCATGCCGTAGCCCGGCACGATGACGATGCTGTCGGCCTCGTTCAGGGCCATCGCCACGCCGTCGGCGTCGATGGCGATCTGCTCACCCTCGACGGCCATCTGCTCTCCGGTGGCGCCGCCGAAGCCGCCGAGGATCACGCTGATGAAGGACCGGTTCATGGCCTTGCACATGATGTAGCTGAGGATCGCGCCGGACGAGCCCACGAGCGCCCCCACCACGATCAGCAGATCATTGCCGAGGCTGAAGCCGATCGCCGCAGCCGCCCAGCCCGAATAGCTGTTGAGCATCGAGACGACCACGGGCATGTCCGCGCCGCCGATCCCCATGATCAGGTGGTAGCCGATGAAGAAGCCCAGAGCCGCCAACAGGACCAGCGCCCATGTGCCGGAACCGGTCATGTAAAGGATCAGCAGGAGGGCGGAGCCCGCAGCCGCAGCCGCGTTGAGCATGTGGCCACCGGGCAGCTGCTTGGCCGACGTGTCGATCTTGAAGGGCAGCAGGCTGGAGTTGCCCGAAAGCTTGCCGTAGGCCACGACCGATCCGGTGAAGGTCACGGCGCCGATCCAGACGCCGAGCACCAGCTCGACGCGCAGGATGCCGATCTCGACCCCGGTCTTCTTGCCGATCAGCTCCCCGAAATTCGAGAGCGTGCCGAGAAGCGCGTAGGCCGCCTCGCTCAGCGGCCCATCGGGCTGCGGGAAGGGCAGGCCGGCCTCCACGAATTCCGCCGCGACGCGGCCAATCTCGACATGGGCGTTCAGACCGACGAAGACGGCGGCCAGACCCACAAGCGAGTGCATGATCGCCACAAGTTCGGGCATCTGCGTCATCTGCACCCGCGTGGCGAGCTGGTAACCGACCGCGGCGCCGCCCGCGATCAGGATCAGCGACATGACCCAGAGGCCGGAACCCGGCCCGATCAGCGTGGCCACGACCGCGATGGCCATGCCCGCGATGCCGTACCAGACGGCGCGTTTCGCGCTTTCCTGCCCCGAGAGACCGCCCAGCGAGAGGATGAAGAGCACGGCCGCGACCGCATAGGCCGCAATGGTGAATCCGAAATCCATGTGTCCTACCCCTGCCCGCTCAAGATTTCTGGAACATGGCGAGCATGCGCCGTGTCACGAGGAAGCCGCCGAAGATGTTCACGGCGGCCATGAAGATGCCGAGCGCGGCAAGCACCGTGATCAGTACCGAGCTCGAGCCCACCTGCATCAGCGCGCCCAGGATGATGATCGACGAGATCGCGTTGGTCACGGCCATCAGCGGCGTGTGCAGGCTGTGGCTGACATTCCAGATCACCTGGAAGCCAACGAAGACCGACAGCACGAAGACGATGAAATGCTGCATGAAACTCGCCGGCGCGATGAGACCTACGCCGAGGACGAGTGCCGCACCGATGGCCAGAAGCGTGACCTGGTTCTTGGTCTGCGCCTTGAAGGCCGCGACCTCGTTCGCGCGCTTCTCCTCGGGCGTCAGCTCCTTCGGCTTTTCCTTCTTCGGGGCGGCTGCGATGGCCTGCACCTTGGGGGGCGGCGGCGGATAGGTGATCTCGCCCTCGTAGGCGACCGTGGCGCCCCGGATCACGTCATCCTCCATGTTGTGCACGACCTGCCCGTCCTTCCCGGGCGTCAGGTCGGTCATCATGTGGCGGACGTTCGTGGAATAGAGCGTCGAGGACTGCGCGGCCATGCGGCTGGGGAAATCGGTGTAGCCGATGACCACGACGCCGTTGTCGGAGACGACGCGCTCGTCCGCGACGGTCAGGTCGCAGTTGCCGCCCCGCTCCGCGGCGAGGTCGACGATCACCGAGCCCGGCTTCATCATCTCGACCATGTCCCTGGTCCAGAGCTTGGGCGCGGGCCGCCCCGGGATCAGGGCCGTGGTGATGACGATGTCGATCTCCGGGGCGAGTTCGCGGAATTTCTCCAGCTGCTTTTCACGGAATTCGGGGGAGGACGGCGCGGCGTAGCCGCCGGTCGCGGCGCTGTCCTGCCCGGTTTCCTCGAATTCGAGGAAGACGAACTCGGCGCCCATGGATTCGATCTGTTCGGACACCTCGGGGCGGACGTCGAAGGCGTAGACGATGGCGCCCAGCGACGTGGCCGTGCCGATGGCGGCGAGACCCGCGACGCCTGCACCCACGACCAGCACCTTGGCCGGCGGCACCTTGCCCGCCGCCGTGACCTGACCGGTGAAGAAGCGGCCGAAATTGTTGCCGGCCTCGATCACGGCGCGGTAGCCCGCGATGTTGGCCATGGAGCTGAGCGCGTCCATCTTCTGCGCCCGGCTGATCCGCGGGACCATGTCCATGGCGATCACGTTCGCGCCCTTGGATTTGGCCAGCTCGAGCAATGCCTCGTTCTGGCCGGGCCAGAAGAACGAGATCAGAAGTTGATCCTTGCGCAGGCGCTTGGCCTCGGCCTCGGTCGGCGGACGCACCTTGACGACGATCTCGGCGGCCTTCCAGAGCGCGGCGGCGGTCTTGACGACCTCGACACCGGCGGCCTCGTAGGCGGCATCGGAAAAACCGGCGGCCGCACCCGCGCCGGCCTCGATCACGCAGTCATAGCCGAGCTTTTGCAGCTGAGCCGCGCTGTCAGGCGTCATCGCGACCCGCGATTCGCCCGGTTCGATCTCCTTCGGAGCCCCAATTTTCAAAGCACTTCCCCTCAATTCCGAGCAGGTCCGACAGCCCCAATAGCAAGAGGTTCACGGCACCACAACGCCCGCCTTTGCGACACATTCTTTCGTATGCCACCGTATGCCGCGCAATTTCCACCAAGGAATGCGTCACGAGCCCGCCGCGACCCCGATTGCGCCGCCTGTCCGGCGCGTTAGGGTGGCGGTCAGGGAGACGGATCCGTCGACGGATCCGGACCGGAGTTTTCGAAAACTCCGGCGCCGCGCGGAAGGGATGCGATGGAGTTCGAGGGCAGGCATGCGCTGGTGACCGGCGGCGGCACGGGGATCGGGCTCGCCATCGCCGGCGCGCTGGCCGAGCGCGGCGCCGAGGTGACGATCACCGGGCGCGACCTCGGGCGGCTCGATCGGGTCGCGGCTGTACGGCCGCGTCTGCACCCGCTACGGATGGACGTCGCGGACGAGGCCTCGGTCCGCGACGGGATCGCAGAGGCGGCCCGCGCGCGCGGGCCGGTCACGATATGCATCGGCAATGCCGGCATCGCCGAGTCAGCACCGTTTCATCGCGAGACGCTGGATCACTGGCGGCGGACGATGGCGACCAATCTCGACGGCGTGTTCCTGACCTTTCAGGCCGCGCTCGCGACGCTGCCCCGGGATCAGCCCGCTCGCATGATCGCGATCTCCTCGATCGCGGGGCTGCGCGGCCTGAGGAACGCCATTGCCTACACCGCTTCGAAACATGCCGTGATCGGCTTGATCCGCGGGCTCAGCGAGGAATACATGGGCGGGCCCGTGACCTTCAACGCCATCTGCCCGGGTTATGTGGACACGCCCATCGTGGACCGGAACGCAGCGGAGATCGCGGAATTGAAGGGCATCACCGACGCGGAGGCCCGCGCCTATCTCGCACGCGGCAATCGGCACAAGCGCCTGCTGGAGGCCGACGAGGTGACGGCCACGGCTCTCTGGATCTGCTCGGACGCCGCGCGCAGCGTGAACGGGCAGGCGATCCAGATCGCAGGGGGACAGGTGGCATGAGAGTTGGGGATCAGGGTCAATGCCTGCGTCGGTTCCCGGTCCGGTGGCGTAGCGCTTCTGTCCACCTGCGCTCCGGAAGTGCGTATTTGTGGAAAGATGAAGGCGGGGCGCGTGACATTTTGGAAACAAGCGCATGACCGATTTCGACGCGACGCGCGCGCGCTTCGTGCTGCCGGATGGGCAGATCTATCTCGACGGCAATTCGCTGGGCCCCCTGCCCTTTGGCGCCGAGGCCGCCATGCGCCGCGTCTTGGAGGACGAGTGGGGCCGGATGGCGATCGGCGGCTGGAACCGGGCCGACTGGATGGGACTGCCCGACACGCTGGGCGACCGCATCGGGCGGCTCGTCGGCGCGGGGCCGGGTGACACCACCGTGGGCGATACGCTCTCGATACGGCTGTTTCAGGCGCTTGCGGCCGCCGTGGCGATGACCGACCGAAAGGTGGTGCTGACCGACAGCGGCAATTTCCCTTCCGACATCTACATGGCGCAAGGGTTCCTGAAGCATTTCGGACGGGACAGGAGCCTGCGGATCGTCGCGCCCGAGGAGGTCGAGGCCGCGCTGACCGAGGAGGTGGGCGTCCTGATGCTCACGCAGGTCGACTATCGCACCGGGCGGCGGCACGACATGGCCGCGCTGACGGCGCGGGCGCATGAGATGGGCATCGTCACCGTCTGGGACCTGGCCCATTCCGCCGGGGCCTTCGAGGTCGATCTCGCCGGGGCGGGGGCGGATTTCGCGGTGGGCTGCACCTACAAGTACCTCAATGGCGGGCCGGGTTCGCCGGCCTTCATCTACGTGGCACCCCGCCACGCCGACAGAGCCGAGACCGTCCTGAACGGCTGGCTGGGGCACGCCGCCCCCTTTGCCTTCGAACAGGACTACCGCCCGGCCCCCGGCGTGGCCCGGATGCGCGTCGGCACGCCGGCCATCTTGCAGATGCGCGTGCTCGAGGCCGCGCTCGACATCTGGGACGGTGTGTCGATGTCGGATCTGCGCGCGCGTTCCGTCGCGCTGTCCGAGCGGTTCATCGCCGCCGTGCTGGACCGCAACCCGGCCCTGACGCTTGCCTCGCCGCGCGCGCCGGAGGATCGCGGCAGCCAGGTATCGTTCCGGTTCGAGCACGCCTATGGCGTCATCCAGGCGCTGATCGCACGCGGCGTCGTTGGCGATTTCCGCGCGCCCGACATCATGCGCTTCGGCATCGCGCCGCTCTACAATACCGGGGACGAGATCGACGCCGCGGCGGATCATATCGCCGAGGTGATGGCCACGCAGGCCTACCTGAACCCGGAGTACAGGATGAAACAGCGCGTCACCTGACGCCGTCGGCGCGCAGCGCATTCGCCGCAGCGCGGCATGAGCCGGGCCGAAATATCGCGCGATGCCAGTCACTTGACGCGATCGTATACAATGGCACCCCAACAAACCCCCGAATTCGTTTGATTTTTTTCGTTTACGATGGCCCCGGCAGGCCCTATCTGACAGAAAGTTTCAGGAGCCAGGCCCATGTCGTTCGACGATCATCCGCTGCGTTACGCGCTGACAAACGAGCTGCACGCGCGCCCGTTTCCCTCGCTCACGGCGCCCGGTCAGGCAATTTACCTCGCCATCAAGGAGCCGTCGCAGGCCGCCAAGCGGGACCGCGGGCGGGACCGCGCGCATCTGCTCGCGCTGCTGGACCGCTTCGGCGCGCAGCATCCCAAACCGGACGCAACGCATTTCTTCGGCGATCTCGGCAAGTTCCGCCTCAAATGGGAACAACATACCGAGTTCGTCACCTATACCGCCTTCGTCGACAACGGGCTGTCGCGCCCCTTCGATCCGGCGGCGTGGGAGGTGTTCCCGGAGGACTGGCTGGCGGACATCCCCGGCGCGCGCATCACCTCGGCGCATCTTGTGTATCTGCCAGCACCTGAAGACGAGGCCGAGATCGAGCCGCTCATTCATGACTGGTTCGTCCCCGAAAGCCTTGCCGTGAGCCGCGTCCTCGACGATACGGCCGCGATCGCGGGCGATTTCAGGATCGACAGCTCCGGCCATCTGCGCTTTGCGATCTTCACGCGGCCCGATACCGGGCAACGGCGGCTTGGCCGTGTCGTGCAGCGCATCTGCGAGATCGAGACCTACAAGACCATGTCGATGCTGGGCCTGCCTCGGGCGCGCGAAATCTCCGGCAAGCTGGGCCAGATCGACGAGCGCCTGTCGCATCTGGTGACCGACATGACGGGCGATCTGTCCAAGCCGGACGAGACGCTGGGCCAGCTTCTGGCCATCGCCTCCGAGCTCGAGAAGCTGCAGACCGAAAGCGCGTTCCGCTTCGGGGCGACGGGGGCCTATGACGCCATCGTCACCCAGCGGGTGCAGGTTCTGCGGGAGGAGCGGTTTCGCGGGCGCCAGACCTTCGCGGAATTCATGATGCGCCGCTTCGACCCGGCCATGCGGACGGTCAAGTCGACCGAGGCGCGGCTGGAGGCCATGACGACGCGGGCGATCCGGGCAGGCGACCTGTTGCGAACACGGGTGGACGTGGACCGCTCGGCCCAGAACCAGGCGCTTCTGGAATCCATGGATCGGCGTTCGGACATGGCGCTCAGGCTGCAGAAGACGGTCGAGGGACTGTCGGTCGTCGCCATCAGCTATTACGCGGTGAACCTCGTAGTCTACCTGATCGGGCCGCTGGCGGAGCCCCTGGGCATATCGGAGACCCTGCTGACCGCGCTTGCGGTCGTGCCGACGGTGCTGACGGTCTGGATGATCGTGCGTTCCATCCGCAAATCGGTCGAGAAGTAGCACGCACCACCGCAAGGGCGCGCGTGTTCCGCTCGCTCACCCCTGCCCGCGCAAGGCCCGTCGCAGGATCTTGCCGGTCGCCGTGACAGGCAGGATTTCGGCGCGGAGGACGCGGCGGGGGACGCAATGGGCCGAGACCTTCTCGCGCACGAGCGTCTGCAGCGCCTCGGGCAGCCCGTCCCACATCGCCCCGTCGCGCAGCACCACATGGGCCACGACGATCTCTGTCCGGACCGCGTCGGGCTCTCCCACCACCGCCGCCATGACCACGTCGGGATGACTGGTGAGGGCCTGTTCGATCTCGACCGGGCCGATGCGGTAGCCGGCCGAAGTGATCACGTCATCGTCGCGGGCGTGAAACACCAGTTGGCCGTCCTGCCGCAAAAGCGCGAGATCCCCGGTGCGGAGCCAGCCGTCGCGCACCTTCTGCGCCGTCGCCTCGGGCTTGCGCCAGTATTCGAGGAACATCACCGGGTCGGGCGCGCGAACGCAGACCTCTCCGACCTCGCCCGCGCCGACGGGAACGTCGCCGGGCCCCAGAACGGCGACCTCGTGGCCCGGCACCGGAAGGCCCATGGCGCCGGGAACACGGGTCATCGCGCGGTCCACCGACGCAACGACAAGGTTGCACTCGGTCTGGCCGTAGAACTCGTTGATCGGGCAGCCCAGCGTGCTGCGCCCCCAGTCCAGCATGTCGCCGCCCAGCGCTTCGCCGCCCGAGGCGACGGCGCGCAGCGCGAGGTCGGAGGGCACCGCCGCCCCGCGCATCAGCCGCAGGGCGGTGGGCGGAACGAAGGCGGTCGTCACCCTTTCGCGGGCCATCAGGCGCAGCGCCGCGTCGGGGTCGAATTTCGCGAACCGGTGGCTGATGAGCGGCACGCCGTAGAACAGGCAGGGCAGCGCCATGTCCATCAGCCCGCCGATCCAGGCCCAGTCAGCCGGCGTCCAGCCGACATCGCCGGGTTGAGGGAACCAGCCCAGCGACAGCTCGAGGCACGGCAGGTGGCCGTAGAGGAACCGATGCGCGTGCAGAACGCCCTTCGGGTCGCCCGTCGTCCCGGAGGTATAGATCAGGCAGGCGGCATCCTCGGCATCGGTGCGGACCGGCTCGAAGCCGGGCGCGGGCGTCGAGACGATCTCGTCGAAGGCCAGAACCGGCGCGGCGGCGACGCCGGTGGTGACGACGACCTCCAGTTCGGGCAGGTCCGGCCAGAGCGACATGACCCGCTCCAGCGCCGCGGTCTCGACGATCACCGCCCGCGCCCCGCAATCGGCAAGGCGGTAGCGCAGCGCATCCGACCCGAACAGCGTGAAGAGCGGGACCGACACCGCGCCCAGCTTCATCGCCGCCAGATGCGCCACAAGCACCGCCGGGTGCTGCGCCATCAGGACGGCCACCCTGTCCCCGCGCATCACGCCGCGGGCCTCCAGCGCCGCCGCAAGCCGGTCGGAGGCCCGTTTCAGATCGCCGTAGGTCCAGACGGACCGCCCGCCATCCGCGCCGAGATGCGTCACCGCCACCCGGTCGGGATCGGCGGCGGCCCAGATGTCGCAACAGACATGCGCGATGTTCAGAGAGCCGGGGATATTCCAGTCGAACCCGTCGCGCAGACGTCCCCAGTCGGCCTGGCCGTAGGCCGGCCGACGCAACAGCGGCCGTCCAGTGTCATTGGCCCCTGTCATCGGCCATTGACGTCAGGCGTCCGATATCACGGTGACGGTGGGAAGCGCCGCAAGGTCGATGCCCAGCGCCTGCATCGCCTGCAGCGACAGGCGCGAGCCCGAGCCCGGGCCGCCGCCCGAGGGCCGGAGCGTCACAGCAACCGTGCGCCCGTCAGGTCCCACGACCCGGCCCGGGCCTTCGGTCGAGACAAGCGGCGTTTCCATCCACAGGCCCGACACCGAGGCGTCGCCAAGGCTTGCCACCGCGAAGCCGAGGATCAGGCCGCCACCTTCCGCCTCCGCTGCGCCGGCCGCCTCCGCTGCGCCGGCCGCCACAGGATCGTCGCCGCTGCGTGCCTCCGGCCTCGGGGTTTCCGTGTCCGGCGCCATCGCCGTGGTCTCCGCTGCCCTGTCACGGTCAAAGAGGCCGCCGCCACCGAACAGGCCGCCGCCACCGCCGAACAACCCACCCCCCGTGCCACCGCCGCACCCGGCCAGCGTCAGCACCGCCACCATCGATATCGCATGTTTCATCATGCCCGGAGATTAGGCGCATTTGGTTGGTTCGATCAACTGATTGCTTGCGGACGCAAGTGCCCATGCATAGTCTTTCGGGCATGGACACGACCATCTCCCGCACCGCCCCCCTCATCGACCCGTTCGCGCGCGCGATCAGCTACCTGCGCGTCTCGGTCACGGATCGCTGCGATTTCCGCTGCGTCTACTGCATGTCGGAGAACATGACCTTCCTGCCGAAGAAGGAACTTCTGACGCTGGAAGAGCTTGATCGCATGTGCTCGACCTTCATCCGGATGGGTGTCGAGAAACTGCGCATCACCGGGGGCGAGCCGCTGGTGCGGCGGGACATCATGACATTCTTCCGCGCCATGACGCGTCATCTGGAAGCGGGCGCGCTGAAGGAATTGACGCTGACGACGAACGGCAGCCAGCTGCAGCGATTCGCCACCGATCTCCGCGACGCCGGTGTGCGGCGGGTGAACGTGTCGCTCGACACGCTGGATGAAAAGAAATTCGCCGAGATCACGCGCTGGGGCCGCCTGCCTCAGGTGCTCAAGGGCATCGACGCCGCGCAGGCGGCGGGGCTGAGGGTCAAGATCAACGCCGTGGCGCTCAAGGGCTTCAACGAGGACGAGCTTTTCGACCTGCAGGAATGGTGTGCGAGCCGCGACATGGACCTGACCTTCATCGAGGTCATGCCGATGGGCGATCTGGGCAACGAGGACCGGCTCGACCAGTACTGGTCGCTCAAGGACCTGCGCGCGCGTCTGGCCGAGCGCTTCACGCTGATCGACCTCGCCGAGAGGACGGGCGGCCCCGCGCGCTACGTCCAGTTGCAGGAAACGGGCCAGAAGATCGGCTTCATCACGCCGCTCACGCATAACTTCTGCGAAAGCTGCAACCGCGTGCGCCTGACCTGCACCGGGGAGCTTTACATGTGCCTCGGGCAGGAGGACATGGCCGACCTGCGCGCGCCGCTGAGGGCCTCGACCGACGACGCGATGCTGGAGGACGCCATCCGCGCCGCCATCGAACGCAAGCCCAAGGGCCACGACTTCGACTATTCCCGCCAGAAGGTCGACGGTCAGGTCAGCCGCCACATGAGCCACACGGGCGGGTGAGACGGACGGGCGGCCGAGCGTCAGCTCCCGTCGCCCACGGCCACGATCACCGGACCCTCCGGCCCACGCAGGATCAGCTCACCGCCATCGCCGATATCGAACGAGATGACCTGCTCCAGCGCCGCGAAGAAGGCCTGTTCCTGCGCCATTATCTCTTCGGGGCAAGCCATGCGCGTGCTGGCCGCCGGGCCGAAGGACAGCCCCTCGCCGGTGATCTCGTAGCTGCCGGTGAAGCGGTTGCAGCCGCCGCTGCCAGCGACCCGGCCCTCCGCGTCGAAGCCGAGCGTCACCTCCGTGCCCTCGACGGGGGCCGCGCCCGCGATCTCGGTCACGGTCCAGAGGTCCGTCGATGTCAGCAGATCGCGCGGATCGCCGCCGCAGCCGGTCAGAACGGTGTCACCCAATGCAAGCTCCGCGGTGAAGGGATAGGTCTGGTCGGCCATGGTATCGTTGCAGGGGCCCGCTCCGAGGCTCAGAAACGCCTGGAGGGCGGGGCTCGACGAGGCAGAGGTGATCACATGGGTGCCATCCTCGCGTGTCTGCCGCTCGATCACCGACAGAAACAGCGGATCGAAATCGGGGCGCATCAGCGCGAAGGTGTCGCCCTCGATCTCGACGCGCCAGAAGGGTTCGTTGCCCGAGGCGCTGACGTCGCCGGGCATGTCCTGCGCGGCGGCACCCGAGGCGCCAACCGCGGCGAGCAGCAGGGCGATTGGCAGTGGTCTTGCGGTCATGGCTCGTCTCCCGATCAGGTCCCCGGAGCGGAGCATACCGGATTTTGCCGGACCGCGCAGCGCCGATCCGCACCCGTTCCCGCGTCAGCCTGCGGAACGGAGGGTCGTCGGGTCGTAAGCCGAGGCCACCCATTCGGCGAAGGGCGTGGCGCTGTCGGCCGCATAGGCGTCGAGAACCGCGTCGAGAACCCCCGCCTTGGACGAGCGCAGATGCAGGAACCGCCACGAGAGCATCGCGCGGGCCTCCGGCAGCGGCGCGTCGGTCATCGTCAGCAGATAGACCGCGGAGGCGAGCCCCGCCCTGTCCGCCCCGGCCTTGCAATGGATCAGGAGCGGTGTCTCCACCTCCCGGAACGTGTCGATCAGGTGCAGAAGCGTCTCACGGGGCGGCGCGACCTTGTCGCTCATGCCCACGGACCGCAGGGTGAGACCCAGCTCCTCGCACCAAAGCCGCTCGGTCGCGTTATGGGCCGCGTCGCCACCGCCGCGCAGGCTTATGACGGTGCGCAGGCCCAGCGCCTTCAGGCGTTTGAGCCGCGCCTTCGTGGGATGGTTCGACCGCCAGACACCCGGAGCGATCTCCGCCTGGTTGGTCCAGACGGTGCGCAGGATCGCGTGATCGAACCACGCGTTGTAGATGCGCGCCTTGCGCCATGTCTCGTCATCGACCGGCGCCACGTTGTAATGGGCGCGCCAGCGGCGTTCGATCTCGGTCAGACGGCGGAACATGGGTGGCGGCGGCCATCGGAAACTGCGGGGAGCCCGCATGTCTCAGAAACGGGCGACCGCCGCAAGGCTCGGGTCCGCGCCGTCACGCCGCCGGCAGGCGTTGCTCCACGATCTCGGCCCACCACGAACAGCCCGCAGGGATCGCCTCGTCGTTGAAGTCGTATTTCGGATGATGGACCGGCGCGCCGTCGCCCGTACCGACGAGAATGTAGGCGCCGGGCCGGGCCTCGAGCATGAAGGCGAAGTCCTCGCCGCCCATCACGAGCGGGGCGTTGGTGTCACAATCGCCCGCCACCTTGCGGGCGGCCTCGGCGGCGAATTCGGTCTGGTCCTCCCAGTTCACGGTGACAGGATAGTTGCGCTTGTAGTCCAGCACCGCCGTCGCGCCGAAGGTTGCCGCCGTGCCTTCCACGATCTGCTTCATCCGCGCCTCGGCGAGATCGCGGATCGCGGGGGAAAGGGTGCGCACCGTGCCGCGCAGCTTCACCTTTTCGGGGATGATGTTGTGTGCCTTGGTCGCCGTCTCGAAGCTGGTGACCGAGACCACGACCTGCTCCACCGGGTCGGCGTTGCGGCTCGCGATGGTCTGCAGCGCCAGCACGATGTGGCTCGCCACCACGGTCGTGTCGATGGTCTCGTGCGGCTTCGCGGCATGGCCGCCCTTGCCCGTCACGTCGATCTCGAAAAGATCCGCCGCGGCGAAGAACGGACCCGGCCGGATCGCGAACTTGCCCAGCGGCTGACCGGGCCAGTTGTGCATCCCGTAGACCTCGTCCACCGACCAGCGGTCGAGCATGCCGTCCTCGACCATCTCGCGGCCGCCGCCGCCGCCCTCTTCGGCGGGCTGGAAGATGACCGCGACGGTGCCGTCGAAATTGCGTGTCTCGGCGAGGTATTTCGCGGCGCCCAGCAGCATCGCCGTGTGCCCGTCATGGCCGCAGGCATGCATCGCGCCGGGGGTCTTGGAGGCGTAGTCCTTCCCCGTCTCCTCGTGGATCGGCAGCGCGTCCATGTCCGCGCGCAACCCGATGGTTCGCCCGGAATTGTCCGTCTTGCCCTTGATGATGCCGACGACGCCGGTGCGGCCGATCCCCGTCACCACTTCGTCGCAGCCGAATTCCTTGAGCTTCTCGGCCACGATCCCGGCGGTGCGGTGGGTGTCGAACAGGATCTCGGGGTGTTCGTGCAGGTCGCGCCGCCACGCGGTGATCTCGGGCAGCATCTCGGCAAAACGGTTCTTCACGGGCATGGCACGTCTCCTTGGTTTTGCGTCAGCGCGCCGGCATCCGGCGTTCGACGATCTCGGCGAAGAAGCTGCATCCGTAGGGGATGGCTTCGTCGTTGAAGTTGTATTTCGGGTGGTGGCACATGGCGCTGTCCCCGTTTCCGAGGAACAGATAGGCGCCCGGGCGCTCGTTCAGCATGTACGAGAAATCCTCGGACGGCATGATCGGGTTCGCAGCGTCGTCCACGTCGATCGCGACGGCGCGCGCGGCCTCCACCGCCCATCCGGTCGCGTCCTCGTCGTTGACGGTGACCGGGTAGCCGTACTCCCAGTGCAGCTCCGCCGTCGCGCCGAAGGCGCTGGCGGTGTCCTCCACCACGCGGCGCACGCGCGCCTCCATCTTCTCGCGGTCGTCCGGATTCAGGCATCGCACCGTCCCCCGCATCCGCGCGGTCTGGGGGATGATGTTCGATGCGTTCGAATCCGTCTGGAACGTGCCCACGGTCAGCACGACAGAGTGCAGCGGATCGACGTTGCGCGACACGACAGAGTGCAGCGTCACCACGATCTGCGAGGCCACCAGCGTCGTATCGACGGCCTTGTGCGGTTCGGCCGCGTGCCCGCCGAGACCGGTGACCACGATCTCGAATTCGTCGGCCGAGGCCTGAAGCGGCCCGGGACGGGTCACGATCATGCCCACAGGAACACCGGGGGCGTTGTGCATCCCGTAAACCTCGTCGATGCCGAAGCGATCGATCAGACCGTCATCGACCATCGCCTTGGCACCGGCCCCGCCTTCCTCGGCGGGCTGGAAGATCAGCACGACGTTGCCGTCGAAGTTGCGGGTCTCGGCGAGGTATTTCGCGGCGCCCAGCAGCATCGAGGTATGCCCGTCATGGCCGCAGGCATGCATCTTGCCCGGCACCTCGGAGGCGTAGTCGAGCCCGGTGTCCTCGTGAATCGGCAACGCGTCCATGTCGGCCCGCAGGCCTATGGTCTTCGTGCCCGCCCCCTTGCCGCGGATAACGCCGACGACCCCGGTCCGGCCGATCCCCTCGACCACCTCGTCCACGCCGAAGGCGCGCAGCTTGCCGGCCACGAAAGCCGCCGTCCTGTGCACCTCGTAGAGGATCTCGGGATTGCGGTGCAGATGCTGCCGCCATTCCTTGATCTCCGGCAGAAGCTCGGCAAAGCGGTTCCGGATCGGCATTGGTCCCCTCCTCAGGCGGCCGGCATTCGACGTTCGATCAGTTCGGCGAAGAAGGAGCAGCCATATGGGATCGCCTCGTCGTTGAAATCGTATTCCGGGTGATGGACCCCCGCCGTATCACCGTTGCCGACATTGATGAAGGCCCCGGGACGCACATTGAGCATATAGGCGAAATCCTCGCCGCCCATGCGCGGCGGGCGTCCCCAGAGAACCTTGTCCTCGCCGGCCACGGCCCGCGCGATCTCGGCGGCCAGTTCGGCGTTCTTGTCATGGTTCACGACCACCGGATAGCCGCGCTCGTATCTCAGATGCGCCTCGCAGCCATAGGCCTCGGCCGTGGAATGGATCAGCTGCGTCACCCGCCGTTCGGCCATGTCGCGCACATCGTCGCTGAGCGTGCGCACCGTGCCGCGCAACAGCACCTCCTGCGGGATGACGTTATGCGCCTCGGAGGACGTCTTGATCGTGCAGACCGAGACCACGATGCGCTCGATCGGGTCGGTGTTGCGGCTGGCCACGGTCTGCAGCGCAAGAACCACGTTGCAGGCGGCAGGAGACGGATCGATGCACATATGCGGACGCGCGGCATGGCCGCCCTTGCCGACGATGCGAACCTCGAACTCGTCGGCCGCAGCCATGATCGGCCCCGGCGCCACGCCGAACTGCCCCACGGGCAGACCCGGCTCGTTATGCATGCCATAGACCTCGTCGATGCCGAAGCGCTCCATCATGCCGTCCTTGACCATGGCCTCGCCGCCGCCGCCGCCCTCTTCGGCGGGCTGGAAGATCAGCACGGCGGTGCCGTCGAAATTCCGCGTCTCCGAAAGGTACTTCGCCGCCCCCAGCAGCATCGCCGTATGCCCGTCATGGCCGCAGCCGTGCATCCGCCCGGGGATCTGCGAGGCATGCGGCAGGCCCGTCATCTCGGTCATCGGCAAAGCGTCCATGTCCGCGCGCAGGCCCACCGCGTAGCCGCGCGTGTCCGACTTGCCGCGAATGACCGCGACGATGCCCGAGCGGCCGACGCCGGTGACGATGTCATCCACGCCGAAATCGCGCAGCTTCGCCTCGACCATGGCCGTGGTCATGGGCAGGTCATAGCCAAGCTCGGGGTTCATGTGGATCTCGCGGCGCCAGCCCGCGATCTCGGGCATCAATTCGGCAAGACGGTTCTTGATCGGCACCTAGGTCTCCATGAGTGTATCGAGAAGGCGGGTCATGAAGACCTCGCCCTTCTGCAGTTGATCGACGGTCAGGTATTCGTCGGGTTGATGGGCCTGGGCGATGTTGCCCGGACCGCAGACCACGGCCGAGTAGCCGGCGGCCTGGAACTGGCCCGCCTCGGTGCCGTAGCTGACGACCGAGCTGCCGTTCTCGCCGGTCAGGCGGCGCACCAGCGCCTCGGCCTCGCCTTGCGTCTCGGCGGCGAGGCCGGGGACATTCCAACGCTGTTCATATGTGATGCCGGTTTCGGGCCGCACGGCCTTCATGCCCGCCTCGACGCGCAGGATCTCCGCGCGCATCCGATCCAGCCAGTGCTCCACCGGTTCCTCGGGAATGCAGCGCGCCGACAGGATGAAGGTGCAGTCCTTGGCGGTGATGTTATGCGCGGTGCCGCCGTGGATGATGCCCACATGCAGCGTCGTCCATGCCGGGTCATAGGGGCTGTCGGCGGCGGCCTTCGCGCGGTTTTCCTCGTTGGTGCGGTTGGCCCAGTCGATCAGGCGCGCGCCCTCCATGATGGCTGAGACACCGGTATGCGGCATCGAGGAATGCACCTCGTAGCCATGCACATGGATGTCGTAGGCGCCGCCGCCCTTGTGGCCGGTCACGATGCCCCATTCCGTGGGCTCCCCGATGATCGCGAGCGACGCCTTGGGCACCCGGCCCTGCATGTGCTCGATCATCGGCGGCGCGCCGATACAGCCGATTTCCTCGTCCCGGCTGAGGCAGAGCTGCAGGGGCCGGGAGACGCCCCGCCGTTTCGCCTCCACCGCCGCCCAGATGGCCAGCGCGTCGAACCCCTTCATGTCGCAGGCGCCGCGCCCGTGCAGCTTGTCGTCCTTCTCGGTCAGCGTGAACGGATCGCTGTGCCAGTCCTGGCCGTCGACCGGAACCACGTCGGTATGGCCCGACAGGACGACGCCGCCCTCGACCTCGGGACCCACATGGGCATAGAGGCTCGCCTTCTGTCCGGTCGGGTCATAGTCCCGGTGACAGGCGATTCCGTGGTCGTTCAGATAGCCCTCCACCCAGTCGACGAGGGCGAGGTTCGAGTCGCGGCTCACAGTCGGGAAGCTCACGAGTTTTTCAAGAAGGTCCCTGGGACTGAGCGGTTCGGACATGATGCGCTCAATACCCGCTGTCGGTGGTCAGGATCAAATGGTCCGGCTCGACCTCTTCGTAGCGCGATGGCTCGGGCTCATAGTCGATCGGGTGCACCGGCGAGGGAATCGGCTTGAACTTCAGGTCCTTCTCCACCTTGCGCCGGGTCGGGTCGGCGATGGGCACAGCCTTGAGCAGCGCCTGCGTGTAGGGGTGCTGCGGGTTCTCGAAGATGCGGGCACGTGGCCCGATCTCGACGATGCGGCCCAGATACATGACGCCAACGATATGGCTGACCCGCTCGACCACCGCCATGTCGTGACTGATGAAGAGGTAGGAAAGACCGAGATCGGCCTGAAGTTCCATCATCAGGTTCAACACCTCTGCCTGCACCGACACGTCGAGCGCCGAGACCGCCTCGTCGGCGATGATGAGCTTGGGGTTGAGCGCAAGCGCGCGGGCGATGGCCACGCGCTGCCGCTGACCGCCCGACAGCTCATGCGGATAGCGCGACATGAAATCGCGCGGCAGCTGCACCCGGTCGAAGAGCATGGCGACGCGGTCGTTGCGGTCCGACGCCGACAGGCCGCCGAAATTCTGCATCGGCTCGGCCACCTGATGCGACAGGATCATCTGCGGATTGAGCGATGCGAACGGGTCCTGAAAGATCATCTGCATATGCTGCCGCGCGCGCCGCAGCTCGGACGGGTTCAGGGCCATGATGTCCACGCCGTCCAGATCGATCTTGCCCGACAGGGGTTCGACGAGCCGGAGGATGGAACGGCCCGCGGTCGACTTGCCACAGCCCGACTCGCCCACGAGGCTAAGCGTCTGGCCCGAGTTCAGCGTCAGCGACAGGTCCTCGACCGCATGCACGTTCGCGATGGTCCGACGCAGCAGGCCGCCCTTGACCGGAAAGCGGGTGACGAGGTTCTCCACCCTCAGCAGCACCCTGTCCGTGCCGGCGATCGGCTTGGGTTCGGGCGTGCCCTCGGGCGCGCTCATCAGCTTCATCGGTTCGGGCAGCGCCTTGCCCCGCATCTCGCCCAGCTTGGGCACCGCGGCCAGCAGCGCCTTGGTGTAGGGATGCTGCGGGTCGGCGAAGATCTGCTCGACGGGGCCCTCTTCGACCTTTTTGCCGCGATACATGACCACGACACGGTCGGCGATCTGAGCCACCACGGCCATGTCATGGGTGATGAACATGACAGCGGTGCCGGTCTCGCGCTTGAGGCGGTCGATCAGCGCGAGGATCTCGGCCTGGATCGTGACGTCGAGCGCAGTCGTGGGCTCATCTGCTATAAGAATACGAGGCTCGCAGGCCAGCGCGATGGCGATGACGACGCGCTGGCGCATCCCCCCCGACAGCTCGTGCGGATACTGCTGCAGCCGGCGCTCGGGCTCGGGGATGCGCACCTGGCGCATCAGCTCGAGCGCGCGTTGCCGCGCCTGCGACCGCGACATGCCCTTGTGCTTGATCAGCCCCTCGGTCAGCTGTTTTTCGACAGTGAAAACAGGGTTCAGCGCCGTCATCGGCTCCTGGAAGATCATGCCGATCTCGTTGCCGCGAATGTCACGCATCAGGCCGCTGTCGGCCTTCGCGAGATCGATGAGGTCTTCTTCCTTGCGGTCGAACATCAACTGACCGCCGGCGATGGTGCCGCCGCCGAACTCGACAAGACGCATCAGCGACAGCGACGAGACCGACTTGCCCGAGCCGCTTTCTCCGACGATGCAGACCGTCTCACCGGGGCCCACCTCGAAGGAGACATCCTCGACGCCCACGACAGTACCGGCCTTGGTTTCGAATTCCACGCGAAGGTTGCGGACCTCCGCAATCGCCCGGTCAAGCATGTCGCTATCCACCCCTGTTATGGCGTCCCCGTCCCGTATCGATGGCTTGAGACTTATTCCCGGACAATGGTCTCGCCCGAACGGGAGACGCCTCGACGCTATGTCCATCGTCACTGTGCTGTCAAATGCTGCGAGTGCCCATTTTCCGGGCATTCCGCTGCGGCATCAGGGTTGCTTTTTCCACATGATCCGCGTTCGATATGGGCGGGGCTGGACTCCCGACAGTGCTTTGACCTGTGATCGAGCTTGCCCTGACGACAGAAACGAACCGGCCGCGAACGCCGGCGACAACCGCCGCAAAGGCGCGTTCAACAAGGAGAGAACACCAAATGAAACGTACTTCACTCATGCTCGGCGCTGCGGCGCTGGCGCTGGCCCCCGCGGCCGCGCTGGCCGAACGCGGTGCCTCGGGGCATCTGAACATCATCTACTGGCAGGCGCCCTCGACGCTGAACCCGTTCCTGTCCGGCGGCACGAAAGAGATCGAATCGGCGTCGCTGGTGCTCGAATCCATGGCGCGGTTCGACGACACCGGCACCATGGTGCCGTGGCTGGCGGAATCGATCCCGACCGTCGAAAACGGCGGCGTCTCCGAGGACCTGACCTCGATCACCTGGACGATCAGGGAAGGCGTCATGTGGTCGGACGGCAGCCCGCTGACCTCGGAGGACTTCGCGTTCACATACGAGTACTGCACCCATCCCGAGGGCGGTTGCGCGCAGTCGAGCTTCTTCGACGGCGTGACCTCGGTCGACACGCCGGACGAGCGCACCGTGGTGGTGAATTTCGAGGGCTCGACGCCTTCCCCTACACCGCCTTCGTCGGGTCCGAGAGCCCGGTGATCCAGGCCGCGCAGTTCGCGGATTGCCTCGGCGCCCGCGCGCCCGAGTGCACCGAAGCCAATTTCGGCCCGATCGGCACCGGCCCCTTCGTGGTGGACGAGTTCCGCCCCAATGACGTGATCGAGTTCTCCGCCAACGAGAACTTCCGCAACCCCGATCAGCCGGGCTTCGCCACCGTGACGTTCCGTGGCGGCGGCGACGCGGTCTCGGCGGCACGGTCCGTTTGCCAGACGGGCGAATTCGACTACGCGTGGAACCTGCAGATCGATCCGCAGATCCTCGCCGACATGGAAGCCGAGGGCCTGTGCACCGTGGTCACCGCGTTCGGCACCTCGGTCGAGCGCCTGCATCTCAACCAGACGAACCCCGACCCGGAGCTGGGCGACATCCGCTCCACCGCCGAGGCCGGTCCGCACCCGTTCCTGACCGACCCGATCGTCGGACAGGCCCTGTCGATGGCCATCGACCGCGTCCTGCTGACGGAACTGGGCTATGGCGCGGGCGGCGCGCCGACCTGCAACGTGCTTCCGGCGCCCGAGCTCTATGCCTCGACGGCCAATGACGCCTGCCTCGAGCAGGATCTCGAAGGCGCCATCGCGCTGCTGGACGAGGCCGGCATCGTCGACAGCGACGGCGACGGCATCCGCGAATACGAGGGCACGCCGCTTTCCGTGGTGTTCCAGACCTCGACCAACGCCGTCCGCCAGGACTACCAGGCGCTGATCCAGGACTGGTGGTCGCAGATCGGTGTCGACACCGAGCTTCGCAACATCGACGCCTCGGTCTTCTTCGGCGGCGATCCGGCATCCCCGGACACGTTCCAGAAGTTCTATGCCGACATCGAGATGTACACCAACAACTTCGCCGGTGTCGATCCGCAGGCCTACATGGCCAACTGGGTCTGCGATGACTGGCCGCGTCCGGAAACCCAGTGGCAGGGCGCGAACATCCAGCGCTTCTGCGATCCGGCCTATGACGAGCTCGTGGCCGAGATGTCGACGACCGCCGATCTCGAAGAGCGTGGCCGCCTGGCGCGCGAGATGAACGACATGCTCATGCAGAGCTACTCGATCATCCCGATCACCCACCGTGGCGGCGTCTCGGCCCATGCTGCGAGCCTCGAGGGCATCAGCATGTCCGACTGGGACTCGGAGCTGTGGAACATTGCCGAGTGGACACGGACCCCGGGCATGGAACGCGAGTGATCGCGGTCTCCTGACATGACATCGCGGCCCCCGTCCCGACCGGATGGGGGCCGCATCCCGGCCAGACACGCCGGACCCGATTTCCCCCCCGACCCTCTGACCTAGACCCCACCCTGAGCGAGGCGAAGCCATGGTCACATACATCATCCGGCGACTGGTCCTCGCGGTCCCGGCCCTGATCTTCATCAGCTTCATCATCTTCATGATCGTGAAGCTGTCGCCCTCGGACCCGACCGCGAACCTGCCCCTCACAATTCCGCCGGAGGTGCGCGAACAGATCCGCGAAAGCCTCGGCGTGAACGAACCGCTGGTGGGGCAATACCTGCGCTGGGCGCGGATGATGTTCATCACCGAACCGCTGATCATGCTGGAGGACGCGCTGTGTTCGCAGGACCGCCTGCCCGGCCGCGTGCTGCCCGATGGCTGCTGGCAGATCGTGCCGCCGGACACGTCGCGCATCATCAGCTACCAGACGCGCAGCCCCGTCTTCGACCTGATCGCCGTCTCGCTGCCACAGACACTGTGGGTGGTGGGCACCTCCTACATCATCGGCATCCTGATCGGCGTGCCGCTGGGCATCATCTCGGCCTACAAGCAGTATTCCGTGACCGATCAGGCCGCGACCTTCTTTTCCATGGTCGGCTTCTCGATCCCGACCTTCTTCACCGGAACCATGGCGATCATCATCTTCTCGGTCTGGACGCCCACGGACGCGTGGTGGTGGCTGCCATCGAGTTACACCACGACGCATGTCGTCAATGACTGGGACAGCTTCGTCTTTCAGCTTCGGCAGATGATCCTGCCGATGATGGTGCTGGGCCTCTACAACGCCGCGCAGATCAGCCGCTACATGCGCGCCTCCATGCTCGACAACCTGCAGCAGGACTACGTGCGCACGGCCCGCGCCAAGGGCATGGGCGAACGCGTCGTGGTTCTGCGCCATGTCCTGCGCAACTCGCTGATCCCCGTCGTCACGGTCATCGCGCTCAACGTGCCGGCGGTCTTCGGTGGCGCGCTGATCACCGAGCAGGTCTTTCGCGTCAACGGCATCGGCTACCAGCTGATCCAGGCGATCCGGGGGGCAGACGTGCCAATGGTGCAGACCATCAGCTTCATCTTCGCTGTGCTCGTCGTGACGTTCAACCTGATCGCGGATGTCCTCTACGGCATCCTTGACCCGAGGATCCGCTATGACTGATCGTCCCAACATTACCGCAACCTCGGGCGCGACGCCCGCCGGCGCGGCGCCCATGATCCTTTCCGATGCGCCCCGAAGCCAATGGGCCGACGCGTGGTATCAGTTCCGGCATCACCGCGGCGCGATGGCGGGCATGTTCTGTTTCTTCGCGATCATCCTGTTCGTGACCGTGGGCCCGTATATCTGGACGGTCGACCCCGGCGCGCTCGACACGCGCAACCGCTTCGCCGGTCCCAGCCCCGCGCATCCGATGGGGACAATGCAGCTGGGGCAGGACGTCATGGCGCAGGTCATGTTCGGAGGGCGCATCTCGCTTGCCGTCGGCCTCGTGGCGATGTTCATCACGCTGTTGCTGGGAACGCTCATCGGCGTGCTCGCAGGGTTCTTCAAATCGCTCGACGGTATCCTCATGCGGCTGACGGACCTGTTCCTCGCCCTGCCCGTCCTGCCGCTCCTGCTGGTCATCATCATGCTCTTCCGCGAGCCTCTGAGCCAGCGTTTCGGGACAGAGGCCGGGATCTTCATCCTCATGGTGACGGTCATCGGCCTCACGTCCTGGATGCCGGTGGCCCGCATCGTGCGCGGCGACATCCTTGCCATCAAGGAACGCGAGTTCGTCCTCGCGGCCCGGTCCATCGGCACACCCCCGCCACGGCTGATCCTGCGGCACATCCTGCCCAACGTGCTCTCGCCGATCATGGTTTCGGGCACGCTTGCGGTGGCCAACGCCATCATCACCGAATCGGCGCTGAGCTATCTCGGCCTCGGCTTTCCGTCGGACTTCCCGACCTGGGGCAAGATCCTGATCGACGCGGTACAATACACCGAGCGCGCGCCTTGGATGGTGATCTTTCCCGGCGTCCTGATCTCGCTGACGGTGCTGAGCGTGAACTACATGGGCGACGGCATGCGCGACGCGCTCGACCCGCGCATTCGGGGCCGCTGAACCCTACCGCAGGGGTATCTCAGAACAGGGAGCCCTGGTCGGGCGGCGTGTCCGTCGCGCTCTTGCGGCGCGGGGCCGCCGGCACGGGCCGGTCCGTGGGCGCCACGGCCAGCTTGCCATCGGCGAACTCGATCTGGAGACGCGCCGCGCCTTGCGCCGCCGCCACGCGCGTCGCCACATGCTCTCCGGCGTAAACCACGGCATAACCCCGCTGCAACGTCGCCTCATAGCCCAGTGTGGTATGCAACCGCTCCAACGACGAGAGCCTTTCGCGCCGCCGCGCCAGACCGTCGGTCACGGCCCGGCCGCCGCGCCGGACAACCTCCGCCAGGCGGTCCCGCTCCTTGATACTGCGGTTGCGAAGCACCGAGGGCCGCAACTGGCCAGCGATTCGCCCCAGCTCCAGCCGCCGCCTGGCCACCGCCCGTTCCAACGCAGGCTCCAGCCGCCCGGACAATTGATCGAGCTTGCTCCGCCGCACCTGCGCCGCCTGCCGCAACGCGGGGCCGAGTTGCAGGATGGCACGGTCGAGCCTTTGACGCGGCATGTCGAGCAGCGCCTCCGGCCGCGGCAGGCCGCGCGACAGATCGCCCAGCCGTTGCCGCCGCGTCGCGACCCCCTGCCGTGCGGCGCGCGTCATGTAACCGTCCTGCTGCCGAAGCCGGTTCAGAAGGTCCATGCGCACCGGCACCGCCATCTCTGCCGCCGCCGTGGGCGTCGGTGCCCGCCGGTCCGAGGCATGGTCGATCAGCGTCGTGTCGGTCTCGTGGCCCACGGCGGAGATCAACGGAATGGCACTCTCTGCGGCGGCGCGCACCACTGCCTCCTCGTTGAACCCCCAGAGGTCCTCGAGACTGCCGCCCCCGCGCGCCACGATCAGCACATCGGGACGAGGGATCGGCCCGCCCTCCGGCAGCGCGTTGAAGCCGCGAATTGCGCGCGCCACCTCCGGCGCGCAGGCCGCGCCCTGCACCGCGACGGGCCAGATCAGCACGTGGCGCGGAAACCGGTCGCGCAGCCGATGCAGGATGTCGCGGATCACCGCGCCCGACGGCGAGGTCACCACCCCGATGACGTCGGGCAGGAACGGCAGAGGCGCCTTGCGGGCCTCGTCGAACAACCCCTCCGCGGCCAGTGCTGTGCGGCGTCGCTCCAGCATGGCCATCAGCGCCCCCGCCCCGGCCGGAACGAGGTCCTCGATCACCAGCTGGTACTTGGATTGCCCCGGGAAGGTGGTGAGCCGCCCTGTGGCCACGACCTCCATCCCCTCCTCAGGCGCATGGGCGAGACGCCCTGCGACACCCTTCCAGATCACCGAGGCCAGAACGCTGCGGTCGTCCTTCAGGTCGAGATAGACATGCCCCGAGCGCGGCAGCGACAGACGGCCGATCTCGCCGCGCACGCGGACGCGTGCGAAGTTGCCTTCGATCGTGCGCTTGACCGCACCCGATATCTCGGAGACGGAATATTCCGGCGTATTGCCGGGAACGGCCCCGCCCGGCTCGTCGTCGATCAGATCGTCCATGGCGCCACCTTAGCCGCCGCGCGCGCGTCCCGGAAGGTCTGCGATGCGGCATCCTCCGACTTGTCTGTCCGGGGTGGGTCGGCTACGCCCAACGACGTCACAGGAGAGCGGCATGAACATACTCATCCTCGGCGGCGGCGGGCGCGAACACGCGCTGGCCTGGGCCGTTCTGCAGAACCCGAAATGCGACCGCCTGATCGTCGCGCCCGGAAATGCGGGGATCGCTCAAATCGCGGAATGTTCGAATATCGATATTCTTGACAATACTGAAATCCTCGATTTCTGCGAAGAAAACAGTATTTCTTTCATTATCGTAGGACCAGAAGCTCCACTTGAAAACGGAGTTGTGGATATGTTGACGGAGGCTGGCTTTCTGGCATTCGGACCCCGACAGGCCGCGGCACGCCTCGAAAGCTCCAAATCCTTCACCAAGGAAGTCTGCGACGCCTGCAGCGCACCCACCGCGGCCTGGGCCCGCTTCACCGAAGCCGCCGATGCCCACGCGTATATCGACCGGACAGGCGCGCCCATCGTGGTCAAGGCCGATGGTCTGGCCGCCGGCAAGGGGGTCATCGTGGCCATGTCCGAGCAGGAGGCCCATAACGCCATCGACGACATCCTCGGCGGCGCGTTCGGTGCCGCCGGCTCCTCCGTGGTGATCGAGGAATTCATGGAGGGGGAGGAGGCCAGCCTCTTCGTCCTGTGCGACGGCACCGACACGCTCGTCGTGGGCACTGCACAGGATCACAAGCGCATCGGCGAGGGCGACACCGGCCCGAATACCGGCGGCATGGGCGCCTATTCACCCGCCCCGGTTCTCACCGACACCGTACTGGCGGCGGCGATGGACCAGATCGTGAATCCCACCATCGCCGAAATGGCGCGGCGCGGCACGCCCTACACGGGCGTCCTCTACGCGGGGCTGATGATCGAAGATGGCCGGCCCCGCCTTGTGGAATACAATGTCCGCTTCGGCGACCCCGAATGCCAGGTCCTGATGATGCGGCTGGGTGGCCAGGCGCTCGACCTGATGCTGGCCTGCGCGGAAGGCAAGCTTGCGGAAATGCGCGTCAACTGGGCCCCCGACCACGCGATGACCGTCGTTCTGGCGGCAAAGGGCTATCCCGAAACCACGGAAAAGGGCTCCGTCATCAAGGGCCTCGACGCACTTAAAGAAGACGCGTTTCACATGATGTTCCACGCCGGAACAGGGACGAGGGACGGCCAGGTCATCGCCACGGGCGGCCGCGTCCTCAACGCCACCGGGCGCGGCGCGACACTGCAGGAGGCCCGGGACCGCGCCTATGCGCTGGCCGATGCCGTGGACTGGCCCGATGGCGTCTTTCGCCGCGATATCGGATGGCGCGCGCTTGGCTGAGCCTCAGCCAAGCCAGCGCGCGTAATCCGACACCAGAAGATGCGTCGGCGCCTCGTCCTCGTCGATTTCAGCGAAGCGCCCGATGGGCTCGCGGAACCAGTTGTCGGTTTCGTCGTCATTGACGGTCGAGACCTCGCCGATCAACACATCCCCGCCCTCGCCCCAGAACGCGTGCCAGTCCCCCGGCATCAGCGTCACGCTTTCGCCGGGCGCGAGCATCAGAACCTCGCCGGGCGCGAAGTCCCGCGCGATCCCGTCGCAATGGACGGTTCCGCCCGCGTCGCCGTCGAAACTCCCGTCACTGGCCGAACCGAACAATTCGATGGCCAGCGTCGCGCCGCCGCGATTGATGATATCCTCGGCCTTGAGGTAGTGGCGATGCATCGGGCTGATCTGATCCTGCTTTGAAATCAGAAGCTTCTCGGCATAGCACATGCCCCCGCCCCGCTGCAGATCGGAAAGCCGCCCGTTGCGCAGGGTGAACAGGAACAAGCCCAGTTTCTCGAAATCCCCCTGCCCGTAATCGGTGGTGTCCCAGCCCATCCGCCCCGACACGATCCCGTCGATCTCGGCGCGGCGCGCCTGCATCTCCTCGGGCGTCCAATAGGCGAAGGGCGGCAGGACGAAGCCGAAAGAGCGAATGAAGTCATCCGCCTCGGCCATGATGGCGTTGATCTCGGAGCGTTTCATGGCGACCTCCCTCACACTCGGCCGCACCATGTCCGGCATCGGTCGGGGAAGACAAGTCTTCCCTTCATCTTTCCGGAAATACGCACGCCCGAAGGGCGACCGCGCTGTCCGGGGTTCGATACCCCGGACGGCGCGGCCTGC
>LJSY01000027.1 GCA_001314805.1 Rhodobacteraceae bacterium HLUCCO18
CAACTCGTAGCGACGTTGGGACATGCTGCTCTCCTCTTTCCAAAGAGTGAATCAGCAAAGCCAAAACGACGCTAGTCATTTATGAGTGCGTGACCTAGGGCATGTCCCGCGAAATCGGACACCGGTTTCGCCTACGGACATTCCGAAGGATCTCAGCCCCGGCGCAGCGCGCGCCGGAACTCGCCTACGCGGAAGGCGCCCAGAAGCTGGCCGAGGATGGCGTAGACGCCGATGCCACCCCCCACGAGGATGGCAAGGCCGAGGTATTTCCAGCCCGGCAGGCCCAGAAGCGGCCCCCAGACCAGCACCCCCGACCAGAGTCCCGCGCCCATCAGGACCGAGGCCGCCACGATCCGCCACAGGCGTTTCCTGAACCGGTCGTCGAAGCGCGCCACATCGCCCATGTCGCGGCGTCCCCGCAGCAGCAGCCAGACCATCGCCCAGGCCGCCAGCGTGGTGCCGATGGCGGCCCCGATGAAGCCCAGAAGCATCGCGAAACCCACCGCCGCCACGGCGTTCACCACCATGGCCACGACGGCGTAGCGGAAGGGCGTGCGCGTATCCTCCCGCGCGAAGTAGAGCGGCTGAAGCACCTTTTGCAGGACGAAGGCGGGCAGGCCCGCGCCGTAGACCGCCAGCGCCAGCGCGGTCGCCACGGTGTCGTCGGGGCCGAACGCGCCGCGCTCGAAAAGGACCGAGACGATGGGCACCGGCATGACCATCAGCGCCACGGCCGAGGGGATGGTCAGGGCCAGCGCGATCTCGCCCGCACGGCTCAGCGCATCACGGCCGCCCTGTTCGTCATTCGCCCGCAGCCTGCGCGACAGGTCCGGCAGCAGCACCACGCCCACGGCGATGCCCACGACGCCCAGCGGCAACTGGTAGAGCCGGTCGGCATAGGACAGCCACGCGATGGCGCCGTCGAAGAAACTGCCGACCTGCCGACCCACCAGCAGGTTGATCTGCACCACGCCCCCCGCCAGCATCGCCGGCAGCGCGATCACGGCCAGCCGCTTCATGTCCGGCGTCAGGCGCGGCAGGCGCAGGGTCAGGCGGAACCCGGCCCGCGCGGCGGCGACCCAGACGAGGCCCAGTTGCGCGACCCCGGCGACCAGCACGCCCCAGACAAGGAAGGTGCCATGGGCAAGGCCTTCCGGCTGTCCCGCGCCTGCGACAGCCATTCCCTCCGCGCCGGTCATCTCCGCCAGCAAGATCGCCGCGATCAGGACGATGTTGAGCAGGAGCGGCGCGGCGGCGGCGGCGGCGAAGCGCCCGGTGGCATTCAGGACGCCCGACAGCAGCGCGGCCAGCGAGATGAACAGGATATAGGCAAACGCGATCCGCCCGAAGCCCACGGCAAGCGGCAGGCGCTCGTTTCCCGCGAAGCCGGCGGCCATGGCAAGCACGAGCCACGGCATGAAGACCTGCGCCAGAAGGGTCAGCACGATCAGGATCGTCGCCAGACCCGAAAACGCGTCCTGCGCGAAGCGCTGCGGGTCCTCGCCGGCCTCGAACTTCTTGGAAAAGAGCGGCACGAAGGCGGTGTTGAACGCCCCTTCGGCAAAGAAGCGGCGGAACATGTTGGGCAGCGAGAAGGCCACGAGGAAGGCCTCGGCCACCGGGCCCGCGCCCATGAACGCCGCGATCAGGATGTCGCGAAGGAAGCCGAGAATGCGGCTCATCAGGGTCCAGAAGCCGACCGTGACGAAGCCCGAGACGAGGCGGATGGGTTTGGCCATTGTCCCGCCTCAGCTCCCGGACCGCGTGGACGCGGAGACGCTACGCCCGCCCGCTGCCCCACGGGCCGTCATCGTCTCACGCCCCGGCCCGTTCGGCCACGCGGGCGATGGCGTCGCGCAGCTTGCGCTCCAGGCTCTCCTGTCGCGAGCGCGTGTGCAGTTTCAGGCCGAACATGTCCTTGACGTAGAAGACATCCACCACTTGCGCGCCATAGGTCGCGATGACCGCATGGGCGATATAGACGTTGCTCGCCGCGAGCGTCTTGGTCAGGTCGTAGAGCAGGCCGGGGCGGTCGCGGGTGTCGACCTCGATGATCGTGTAGATCTCGGAGCCCTCGTTGTCGAAGGTGATATGGGTCGGCACGTCGAAGGGCCGCTCGCGCTTCTTGATCTTGTCGCGCCCCTCCAGCGCCTTGGAGGCCACGACCTCGCCCTTGAGCGTCTTGCCGATCATTCCGCGCAGACGCGGCAGGCGGCGCGCCTCGTAGGGGTTGCCCTCGGCGTCCTGCACCCAGAACACCGCCGTCGCGTAGCCGTCCTTGGATGTGTAGGTGCGCGCGTCGACGACATTGGCCCCCACCAGCGACAGGGCGCCTGCGAGACGCGAGAAAATGCCGGGATGGTCGTTCAGCGCAAAGCAGACGCGGGTCGCGTCGCGATCCTCGTCCTCGCGGGTGTCGATGCGGATCTCGTCGGCGCCGATATCCCTCAGCATCTCGGCGAAGGTGACCTGCGTCGCCAGATCCAGCCCCTGCCAATAGGGTCCGTAGTGGCGGTCGATCTCGGTCTTGAGCAAGGGCTTGGGCCAGTCGGCCAAGGCTTCGCGCAGCGCCTTCTTGCCCTCACCCTCGAGCTTTTCGCGGTTGAGATCCTCGAGCCCGGTGTCGAGCGCGGTTGCCGTGGCGCGGTAAAGCCCCCGCAGAAGCGTGGCCTTCCAGTTGTTCCAGGTGTTCGGCCCGACGCCACGGATGTCGCAGACCGTCAGTACGGTCAGAAGCTCAAGCCGCTCGCGCGTCTTTACCGCCTTGGCGAAGTCGCGCACCGTGCGCGGGTCCGAGATGTCGCGTTTCTGCGCCATGTCCGACATCAGCAGGTGATAGCGCACCAGCCATTCCACCGTCTCGCAGTCCGCAGGTTTCAGCCCGAGGCGCGGGCAGACCGCGCGCGCGATGCGCGCGCCGACGATGGAATGATCCTCTTTCCGGCCCTTGCCGATATCGTGCAGCAGGCACGCGACATAGAGAACCTTGCGGTTCACCCCGTTCTTCAGGATGCGGGAGGCGACCGGCAGTTCCTCGATCAGTTCCTCGCGCTCGATCTGCGCGAGCGTCGAGATCACCTGTATCGTGTGCTCATCCACCGTGTAGCTGTGATACATGTTGAACTGCATCATCGCGACGACCGGGGCAAACTCCGGCAGGAAGGCCGACAGGACGCCCAGCTCGTTCATGCGCCTGAGCGCGCGTTCCGGGTTGCCGTGCTTGAGCAGGAGATCGAGGAAGATGCGAACCGCCTCCGGATCGCGCCGCATCGCGTCGTCGATCGTGTCGATGCGTGCCTGCACCTCGCGCATGGCATCGGGGTGGATCAGGTAGCCGGTCCTGAGCGCCTCCTCGAAGAGCCGCAGGATGTTCAGCTTGTCCGCGAAGAAGGCGTCGGCATCTTCCAGTGTGAGGCGGTTCTGCTTGATGTCGTAGCCGTCCCTGACCTTCTTGCGGCGCCGCCCGCGCCCGCGCAGGAACCCGAAGATCGCCGGCTCCTGCTTGACGTGGCGCGCTTCCAGCTCGGTCAGGAAGATGCGGGTCAGCTCGCCCACGCGGGTGGCGTGGCGGAAATAGTCCTGCATGAAATGCTCGACCGCGCGTCGGCCGGAATGGTCCTCGTAGCCCATGAGTTCGGCGACCTGGACCTGGTTGTCGAAGGTCATCTGGTCCTGCGCGCGGTCGGCGATCAGGTGCAGGTGACACCGAACGGCCCAAAGGAACCGCTCGGCCGCATCGAAGGCGGCGAATTCCTCGGGCCGGAACACGCCCAGTGCCACCAGCTCGTCGATATGCGCAACGCCGTGCTCGTATTTCGCGATCCAGTAGAGCGTCTGCAGGTCGCGCAGCCCGCCCTTGCCCTCCTTGACGTTGGGTTCCAGCATGTAGCGCTGGCCCCCCTGCTTGCGGTGGCGCGTGCCGCGTTCCTCGAGCTTGGCTTCGATGAATTCGCCCACCGACCCGTCGAAGAGCTGCTGGCGGAGCGCGGTCTGAAGCTCCGCCCCGACGGCTTCGGTCCCGCAGAGGTAGCGCATCTCCAGCAGGCTGGTCCGGATCGTGATGTCCTGCCGTCCCAGCCGCAGGCATTCCTTCACCGTGCGCGAGGCATGGCCGACCTTCATCCGCAGGTCCCACAGCATGTAGAGCGCGGACTCGATTACGTTCTCGATGGCGGGCGTCATCTTCCACGGCGTGACGAACAGCAGATCGACGTCGGAATAGGGCGCCATCTCGCCCCGCCCGTAGCCGCCGACGGCCATCACGGCCATGCGCTCGGCCTGGGAGGGGAGCGGGTTGGGATGAAGGCGCGTCTCCGCCACGTGCAGCACTTCGCGCACGAGGCTGTCGGTCAGGTGGCAATAGGCCCTGGTGGTGCGCCGGGCGGCCAGGGGCAGCTCGGCGAAGCCCGCCGCGATCGCCGCGCGGCCCGCCGCGTTGGCCTCCTGCAGCACGCCGACGGCCGCCGCGCGCACCGACGCGCTGTCGGTGGCCTCCGCGCAGGCGGCATCGATCTGCGCGCGAACGGCCTCCGCGTCGAAGATGCGCTGCGCCGGGACGATGAGCGTCCCCGGTTCGGTCGCGACGGTGAGGCGTGGGTTCCGGTCAGAGACCGGGACCGCCAAGGCGTCTTGGGGCGGGGTCAATGATGGCCACCTGGTTATCGGTCACTTGGGCGATCGCCAGCGCCCTCTGGTTGGTGCCGTCGGACAACAGGCGAAAAACGCCGCCCGCACCCTGGAAACCGGGCGATGCCGTCAGGTCGGCGCCGCCGACGCGCCCGGTCGTGGCCACCGTCTCGGCGATGGCGCGCACGCCGTCATAGGCCAGCGAGGCGAGCGTATGCGGCGCAGCCCCGTAGGTCGCGGCGTAGCGGTCCTCGAACCCGGCCAGGGCGCCCTGGTCGGGAAGGGTGAACCAGCCGCCCTGAAGCCCGCCGAATTCCAGCGTCTGGGGCGGCGTGTCCCACCGCGTGAGCCCCATGACCCGCACGGTTTCGAGGTCGAGCCCGTTCTCCGGCAGAAGCTGCGCGAAGAAGGGCAGGGCTCCGGCGCTGTCGGAGGTCAGCAGAACCCCGTTCGCGTCGCCGTTGCGAACCGCCTCGACGACCTGTGGCACCGCGTCGATGACGCCGGTCTGCGAGAACTCGTAGGGCACGGTCGCCGCGATCGTCGCACCCGACCGCGCGGCGGCCCCCCGTATCGCGTCGCGGGCCACCTCGCCCGCGAGGTTGGAGGCGTGGACCACGACGATATTGCCCACCCCCTGTCGCGCGGCGTAGGAGACGAGCCGATCGGCGGTATTGGCGAAGGTGTTGCCCAGAACGAAGACATTGTCGCCGGCGACTTCGGCGTTGTTCGAGAAGCTCAGTACCGAAACCCCGGAATTGGCGACGGCGACCCCGACGGCGGCCGCGGATTCCGACCGCAGGGGTCCGAGGATGACATCGGCGCCCTCCTGCACGGCCTGCCGCGCGACCGTCGCCGCCGTCGCGGGGTCGCCGTCGGTGTTGTAGACGCGAATGTCGATGGTCACGCCGCTCTGCTCCGTCGCGGCGAGGCGCGCGGCATTCTCCAGCGAGCGCGCGATGATCGCGTCGCCGCCCTGCGCCGAGCTGAGCGGCAGGAGCATGGCGACCTCCACCGTCTCGCCGCTGACGCGCGGGCCGGTCCCGAGGCCGGGTCCTCCCACCTGGCAGCTTGCCAAGACCAGAGTGAGCATGGTGGCGAGCACCCACCGAAGCGGATTGCGAAGCGGGTTGCGAAGCCTCTGGAAAGCGGAAAACATCTGCCCTGGTCCTCCGTGGAACATATGCGTGCCCGATCCCGATCCTTGTTCTGACCTGTGGACCGCGACACGCTGGGAAACTACGGTGTCGGGACGGTCAAGTAAACGCGCGATGGGAAAAGGCAGGGTATTCGATGCATCGATGTGGCGGGCGGGTTGGCTCCGTGCCCCCGAACCCGGGCGTCTCTGAACCATGACAGGGCGTCGGGACAAGCCTGACGTCGACGACGCCGCGGAAACCGGCGGTGCTTCGCCGATATCCGCAGCGGCGCTGGCGCCGGGGCTCCATTTCGTGGCCACGCCCATCGGCACGGCGCGCGACATCACCCTCAGGGCGCTCGACACGCTGCGCGCGGCTGACGCGATCGCGGCGGAGGACACGCGAAACACGCGCCGCCTGATGGAGCTTCACGGCATCCCGGTGGCCGGGCGTCCGATCCTGCCCTATCACGACCACAACGGTGCAAAGATGCGTCCGCGCCTGCTGAAGATGCTGCAGGACGGCGGGCGCGTGGCCTATGTCTCGGACGCCGGGACGCCGCTGGTGGCCGATCCCGGATACCAGCTGGCGCGCTCGGCCATCGACGCCGGCATTCCGGTCACGGCCGCGCCGGGGCCGTCCGCGGTACTGGTCGCCCTTACGGTTTCCGGTCTGCCGAGCGACCGGTTTCTTTTCGTCGGCTTCCCGCCGCCGCAGGCCGGTGCGCGGCGCAGCTGGATCGCGGAACTCGACAGCGCGCGGGCGACTGTCATCCTCTTCGAAAGCCCCCGGCGCGTTCATCGACTGTTAGGTGAATTGTGCGACATCCTCGGGGAAGACCGGCAGGCGGCGTTGTGCAGGGAACTGACGAAGCGGTTCGAAGACGTGCGCCGGGGGTCGCTTGGGCAGCTGCGAGACGGATGCGCGGACATTCCGCCGAAGGGTGAGTGCGTGCTGGTGATCGATCGCGCTTCGGCTGAACGCAGCTCGGACGACAGCGTGCGCGACGCGTTGCGCGCCGAACTGGCCGGCCACAGTGTGAAGGCGGCCGTTGCGGCCGTGGCCGAAGAAACGGGGCGGCCCCGCCGTGAGGTTTACCAGATGGCGTTGCGCCTCAAGGAGGATGAGAAGGATGACCAGTGAGTCGAGTGTTGTGCTGGATGGCGGTTCAGCTGTGCCAGGTATGCATCGCGCAAAGTCCAGCGTCGCGCGGCAGCGCAGGGGCCAGACAAACCATCGCAGCGGGGCTGCCGCCGAAGAGCAGGTGGAGCGCAGCTATCTGCACACGGGCTATCGCCTGCGAAATCGCCGCTGGCGCGGTGGCGTCGGCGAGATCGACCTCGTCATGGAAAAGGCCGGTGAAATCGTGTTCGTCGAGGTGAAGGCGTCCCGGTCACATGCAGAGGCGGCCCAAGCCTTGCGGGGCGGTCAGATCAAGCGCCTCCTGCGAAGCGCGGAAGCATACATCGGACAGCTGCCGCGCGGCCTCATGACGCCGATGCGCTTCGACGTGGCCCTTGTCGACCGCACGGGCCGGGTGGACCTGATCGAGAACGCGCTCGGCGCCTGATCTCCCATTGCGCTCCCCCGTCGCCCGCGCCATTTTCAGGGCTGGTTCGGGCGCGGGAGACAGATCATGAAAGTTGCGTTCCAGATGGATCCGATCGGGTCCGTCGACATCAATGCCGACAGCACGTTCCGGCTGGCCGAGGAGGCGCAGGCGCGCGACTGCACCCTGTGGCACTACACCCCCGATTGCCTGTCCTTCCGCGAAGGGCGCGTCGTCGCCCGGGCGCAGCCTCTGACGGTGCAACGCGTCAAGGGCGGTCACGCGAATCTGGGCGAGACCGTCGATCTGGACCTTGGCGATATCGATGTCGTCTGGCTGCGCCAGGACCCGCCCTTCGATATGGGTTACATCACGACGACCCACATTCTGGACCGGCTCAAGGGCCGAACGCTCGTCGTCAACGATCCCTTCTGGGTGCGCAACTCTCCCGAAAAGCTCCTGGTCCTCGATTTCCCCGATCTCACGCCGCCCACGACCATCGCGCGGGATATCGGCGTTCTGCGGGACTTCAAGACCGAACATGGCGACATCATCCTCAAGCCGCTCTACGGCAATGGAGGGGCGGGCGTGTTCCGCCTCGATCCCAATGACCGCAACCTCGCCTCGCTGCACGAGCTGTTCACCTCCATGAGTCGCGAGCCGCTGATCGTGCAGAAATTCCTTCCGGACGTGGCAGAGGGCGACAAGCGGATCATCCTCGTCGACGGGGAGCCAGCGGGCGCCATCAACCGCGTGCCCGCGCCCGGCGAGACCCGGTCGAACATGCATGTCGGCGGGCGCCCGGAGAAGGCCGCACTGACCCCGCGGGAGCGGGAGATCTGCGCCGCCATCGGCCCGCGCCTGCGCGAAATGGGGCAGGTCTTCGTCGGCATCGACGTGATCGGGGGTTACCTGACCGAGATCAACGTGACCTCGCCCACCGGGATTCAGGAGCTGGAGCGCTTCGACGGGGTCAACGTCGCGGGACAGATCTGGGACGCGATCGCCCGGCGCCTCGCCGACGCCGCCTAAAGCTCCGGCGTCCCGATCAGGCGGTAGCCCAGCGCCTCGGCGATATGCGGCGTGGAGATCGTGTCGCAATGGTCGAGATCGGCGATCGTGCGCGCGAGCCTCAGGATGCGGTGATAGCCCCGCGCGGTCAGGCGGAACCGTTCGGCGGCGGTCAGCAGCATCGCCTTGCCCGCCGCATCCGGCGTCGCGATCTCGTCCAGGAGCGCGCCCTCGGCATCGGCGTTGACGCGGGCGCCCGACCCGAGTTTCCCGAAGCGTTCGGCCTGCCGTGCGCGGGCGTCCGCGACGCGCGCCGCGATCGCGCGGGAGGTCTCGCCGCCCGGAGGCACGTCGAGATCGCGGTAGGAGACAGGCGGCACCTCGAGGCGCAGGTCGAACCGGTCCATCAGCGGACCCGAGATGCGGGAGAGGTATTCCTCGCCGCAGACCGGCGCGCGGCCGCAGGCCTGGTCGGCGTCGTAAAGTTGCCCGCAGCGGCAGGGGTTGGCCGCGGCGATCAGCAGGAATCGGCAGGGGTAGCGCACATGGGCATTGGCGCGGGCCACGATGACCTCGCCGGTTTCGATCGGCTGGCGCAGGGTTTCGAGGACGGCACGGGTGTATTCGGGAAACTCGTCGAGAAACAGCACGCCGTTATGCGCCAGCGACACCTCGCCCGGTTTCGCGCCGCGTCCGCCGCCCACGATCGCGGCCATGGACGCGGTGTGGTGCGGGGCGCGGAAGGGGCGGGTGCGGGAAATTCCGCCCTCGTCCAGGAGGCCCGCGAGCGAATGGATCATCGAGGTTTCCAGCGCCTCGGGTGCCGTCAGCGGCGGCATGATCCCGGCGAGGCGTGCGGCCAGCATGGATTTGCCCGACCCCGGCGCGCCGATCATCAAGAGGTGATGCCGCCCCGCCGCCGCGATCTCGAGCGCGCGTTTCGCGCGTTCCTGGCCGCGCACCTCCGACAGGCATCCGGCAACCGGCGTGTCGATGACCTCACCGGGGCGCGCGGGCTCCAGCGGCGCGCGGTCGGTCAGGTGCGCCACAAGCTCTGGTAGCGACGCCGCCGCGAAGACCGGCGTGGCGCCGACCCATGCGGCCTCGGCGCCGCAGCCTGCGGGGCAGAGCAGCACGAGGTCGTCCTCGCCGGCCGCGAGCGCCGTGGGAAGCGCGCCATGCACGGCCACGAGGCGTCCATCGAGCGACAGCTCCCCCAGCGCCATGGAGGAGGAGACCTTGTCCGCCGGCACGATCCCGATGGCCGCCAGCAGCGCCAGCGTGATCGGCAGGTCGAAATGGGACCCCTCCTTGGGCAGGTCGGCGGGCGAGAGGTTGATCGTCACCCTCTTCGACGGCAACGCGATCGCCATCGCCTGCAGCGCCGTGCGCACCCGTTCACGCGCCTCCGACACTGCCTTGTCTGGCAGGCCCACGATGGAAAACCCCGGCAGGCCGGGGGTGACGGCGCATTGCACCTCGACGCGCCGCGCCTCGAGACCCTCGAAGGCGACGGAATGGCACAGGGCCACACTTTCGGGTCGCGGCCCGTCAAACATGGACGTCGTCGAACATGGTTAACGGCTAAGGCCTAAGCGTTTACGAATCGTAAATCCGCATGAAGGCGGGCCAGGCCTCGGCGTCCGCGACGGTCTTGTCGCGGCAAAACGCGTTGCAGAAGCCGAACACGCGCCCGCCGATCTCGGCCAGATGGGTGACGGGCAGGCCCGAATAGGGGCAATGCGCGTTTTCCGGTGTTCCGGCATCGAGGGGCCGCGCGCCCAGGGACGGCACGGCCGGGAACAGGGAGCGTTCGAGCGGCATGTCGTATTGCGGAAGCTCCGGCCCCTCTGCCAGCGCCATCGCGCGCCACCGGCGGAAATCGGGCTGGGCAAGGTGGGTGCGGACATAGGTCTGCGCCGTGGTCGAGACGGACAGGCCATAGGTGGCGATCCGTGTCGCGACCGGCGCGTAGAAGGCATCCGCCAGCGTGTAGTCGCCATAAAGGAACGGCCCGCCGGAGCGATCGAGCGCGCGGCTCCAGATGCTGTCGATCCGCTCCAGGTTGGCCCGGACCTCCGGCGGTGTCTCGAAATTCGCCCAGCCGGTGTAGAGGTTCATCGGGCAGGCGCCGCGCAGGGCGGCAAAGCCCGAATGCATCTCGGCAATCAGGCTCAGCGCTTCGGCGCGGTCCTTCGGGTTGGCGGGAAGCAGGCCCTTGTCCGGGAACGCCTCCGCCAGGTGCCAGGCGATGGCGATGCTGTCGGTCAGAACGCCGCCTTGGGGCGTTTTGACCACCGGTACCGTGCCCGCGCCGCCGAACACGGCGACCTCGGCGGCGAAGGCGTCGGAGTAGATGCGGGTGCGGTGCACCGCGACATCGATGCCGAACACGGCGAAAGGCAGCCAGCCGCGCAGCGACCAGGAGGAATGGCCGCGCTGGCCGATGAGGAGGTCGTAGGTCATGGGCGCATTGGCGGTGGCCCTGCGCGGAAGGTCAATCGGGAATGGCTGATGGCCGTCATCAGGCGATGTGATTGACGGTTTCCAGCGACCACCCGGTTTCCCCCCGGTCAAGCCGCGTGACCGACAGCGGGTCGATCCGGTGGGTCAGCGCCTGTCGGAACCCGATGCCCGCCGCCGCGCCGATATGGCCGAGGATCACGCCCATATGCGCGACCGCGATCAGGTCCGCGCCCGGATGCTCTGCCGCGAGCCTCTCGATCACCGCCGACACGCGCCTTGCGACATCGAAGAAGCTTTCGCCCTCGGGTGCGGCCACGTCGCCCGGGTTGTCCCAGAACGCGCGGCTGAGTACCGGGTCGCGCTGAGCCACGTCGTCGTGGCTGAGCCCGTCCCACGCCCCGAAATCGAATTCCCTGAGCTGGTCGGTGTCGGGCAGGCGTGTGCGACTGCTCGAGATCCGATCCGCCGTGGCCGAGGCCCGGACAAGATCGGAGGACACAACGATAGCGTCGCGCGGCAGGTAGGCGTCCAGCCGGTCGAGCGCGGCCGCGTCCGACAGGTCCGCCGGGACGTCGCGCCAGCCCGTGAAGGTGGTCTGGTGCGTGGGCCCGTGCCGGACCCACCACAGGCGGGCTACCAAAACCGGCGCCCCGATCCCGCCTGCGCGTCGAACGCCTCGTCCGCGTCGTGGGCGTCTTCGGTCCAGCTGTCCGCCACCGGCGGCTCACCCTTGAGGATCTGCGGCAGGCCCGCTGTCACGAACACGACGAGATCGGCCTGCGCGGCGAGACGCTGGTTCAGGCGACCCTGGGCCGAGCGGAAGGCGCGGGCCAAGGCGTTGTCCGGGACGATGCCGCCCGAGACATCGTTGGTGACAATCACCACGGGCCGCGTCATCGCCGCGAGCGTGGCGAGCAGCACGTCGATTTCTTCCTCGACATCCGCGTCGTCGAGCATCTGATTCGTCAGCCAGAAGGTCACGCAATCGACCAGCGCGATCTCGCCCGACTGGATCTTGCCGAGCGGCAGTTCGAGGTCCAGCGGCGCCTCGACGGTGCGCCAGCCCTGGCCGAGCCGCCGCGCGCGATGCCGGGCGATTTTCGCCTCCATCTCGGCGTCGCGGGCCTCGGCCGTCGCGATGTAGACCCGGGACAGACCGGACTGGAGAACAAGGCGCTCCGCGAAGGCCGATTTGCCGGACGAAGCGCCACCGATGATAAGCGTCAGAGGGGGCAGTCGCAATTTAATTTCCCGGAAAGTGAACCGAACGTCGCCTTCGTGCGTATCACCTATAAAGATTGCTTGCGAGATCACAGGGAAACCTTAACCGGGGGTGCGATATGGCACTAGACATGGGTGGAGACCAGACACTTTCCCGCAGGGCCATGAAGGCCGAGTTGCTGGATGCGGAAACCGAGCTCAAGCTTGCCTACGCCTGGCGTGACGAGCGGGACGAGGAAGCGCTGCATCGCCTCGTGACGGCCTACATGCGCCTCGCCATCTCCATGGCGGCGAAGTTCAGGCGTTATGGCGCGCCGATGAACGACCTGATCCAGGAAGCCGGGCTTGGCCTGATGAAGGCCGCCGACAAGTTCGACCCCGATCGTGGCGTGCGCTTTTCCACCTATGCCGTGTGGTGGATCAAGGCCTCGATCCAGGATTACGTGATGCGGAACTGGTCCATGGTTCGCACTGGGTCGACCTCCTCGCAGAAATCGCTGTTTTTCAACATGCGCCGCGTTCAGGCCCGGCTGGAGCGTGAGGCGATGGCCAACGGTCAGTCGCTCGACAGGCACCAGCTGCGCCAGTTGATCGCGACTGAGGTCGGCGTGCCGCTCCACGACGTCGAGATGATGGAGGGCCGCCTTGCGGGGTCCGACTATTCGCTGAACGCCACGCAATCCGCCGAGGATGAGGGTCGCGAATGGATCGACACGCTCGAGGATGAAAGCCGGCAGGCCGCCGAGACGGTCGAGAACGCCCACGACATGGAGACGCTGCGCGAGTGGCTGATCAACGCCATGGGCGCTCTGAACGAGCGCGAACGCTTTATCGTGCGCGAGCGCAAACTGCGCGAGGATCCCCGCACGCTCGAAAGCCTCGGCAACGAACTGGGCCTCAGCAAGGAACGTGTGCGCCAGCTCGAGGCCGCGGCCTTCGCCAAAATGCGCAAGACGCTCGAGGCGCAGTCGAAGGAGGTCCGGTCATTCCTCGCCATCTGATTCTTCACGCGCCGCTCGGGATCATCGCGGTCCTCTTCGGCGCGACCCTCTTGACGCAACTGCCCGTGGACGGGCTGTCCACGGCGCCCTTCGGTATCGCGGAACGTGCTTCGGACGGCTTCGTCGGGGCCGATTCCGGTGCGCCCGTTACGCAGATCGCGTTTGCGAACTGACCCGGGCGCAATGCGTCTATTCGAGGTGACCGTGAGCGGCGCCCTCCCGGCGCTCGTGGCCTTGATGCTCCCGGTCGCCGCCACGGCGGAGGCCGTAGCCACGGCTGGCGACGTCGCGCAGAGGATCGAGGGCGTCGATGTCGTGATCCTCGGCGAAGTGCATGACAACCCCGCCCACCATGTCTTCCAGACCGATGTGGTGGAGGCGCTCGACCCCGCGGCGATCGTGTTCGAAATGGTGACCGCCGAAGAGGCGCGTTTCGTGACGCCCGACCTCGCCGCCGATGCCGAGGCGCTCTCCGAGGCGCTGGGCTGGGCGGAGTCCGGCTGGCCCGACTTCGCACTGTATTATCCGCTGTTTCGGCAGGCCGCGCGCGCCGCCGTCTATGGCGCCGAGGTGCCTCGCGATGTCGCGCGCGCCGCCTTTGCAGAAGGTGCCGCTGCCGTATTTCCCGGCGACGCGGCCCGGTTCGGCCTGAGCGACCCGTTGGACCCCGACGAGCAGGTCATGCGCGAGGCCGAACAACAGGAGGCCCATTGCAATGCGCTGCCCGAGGACATCCTGTCGGGCTTCGTCGAGGCGCAGCGCCTGCGCGACGCGGCACTGGCCGAGGCGGCGCTGGATGCGCTCGAGGCCCATGGCGCGCCGGTCGTGATCGTGACGGGCAACGGGCACGCCCGTACCGATTGGGGCGTTCCGGCCCTGCTGGCCCGGGCGGCACCGGAGGTCACCGTCTTCGCACTGGGCCAGTTCGAGTCCGCACCCGAGGGTTCCGTGCCCTTCGACGCCTGGACCGTTGCCGAGCCTGTGGATCGTCCCGACCCCTGCGCGGCATTGCGTTGAATGGACGCCGCGCGCGGCATCGCGGAGACTGGCCGGATGCCATCGCACCGGACGCTTCGCGTGGTGTTTCGGGGGCCGTTCCGGGCCTCGTGCTGACCCAAGCGGCCCATGGTGGCCTGCTCACGGCCCTGGCCTGGCCTGACCCCCTGTTCCGCCACGCCCGAGGCGGCGGGCTGGTGACCTTTCACGCCACGGACCCCCTGCCGCCCGAGGCGAGGCACTTGGCCCATGACGTGACGGCTGCCTTCGTGGCGTCGCCGCTCGGCATCGCCGCTCATCGGGTCGATATCTGGCTGATGGACGAAGGCTGGCCCGCGCGCATCTTCTTCACCGGCAGCCCGCGTCCGTCTGGGGCACCGACGGGCGGGAGAGGGTCTGGGTCACGCGCGCGCTGGCGCGGCTGTCGGGCGATCTCGTTGCGCTTTTCGCGCCCGATGCCGAGATGCAGGCGAGTGGGGCCTGTGCGATGGTTCCGCAATTCGGCATTGCGAGTGCCGGGGGTGGCACCTAACCTTTGCTCGAGACGGGACGCGGGGACGCAACCATGCTGGCCGACAAGAAAATCCTGCTGATCATCAGCGGCGGCATCGCGGCCTACAAGTCGCTCGACCTGATCCGCAGGCTGCGAGAGCGGCAGGTGGGCGTCGTGCCGGTCCTCACGCGCGCGGCGGAGGAGTTCGTGACGCCGCTTACCGTGTCGGCGCTGGCGGGCGTCAAGGTCTATCGTGATCTCTTCGACCTCACCGACGAGGCGGAAATGGGCCATATCGAACTCAGCCGCGCGGCCGATCTGGTCGTCGTGGCCCCCGCCACGGCCGATCTGATGGCGAAGATGGCGGGCGGGCATGCCAATGACCTCGCCACGACCCTGTTGATGGCCACCGACAAGCCCGTTCTGATCGCGCCCGCCATGAACGTGAAGATGTGGGAGCATCCGGCGACGCAGCGCAATCTTGCGACCCTGCAGGCCGACGGCATCCGCGTCGTGGGGCCCGCCGAGGGCGCAATGGCCTGCGGCGAGTTCGGCCCGGGGCGCATGTCCGAGGTGCCCGAGATCATCGCCGCCATCGAAGCCACCTTCGGCCATGGCCCGCTGTCGGGACGGCACGTGCTGGTGACGTCGGGCCCGACCCATGAGCCCATCGACCCGGTCCGCTACATCGCCAATCGGTCTTCGGGCGCGCAGGGGACTGCGATCGCCGCGGCGCTCCGCGATCTGGGCGCGCGCGTCAGCTTCATAACGGGACCGGCCAGTGTGCCGCCCCCGGCCGGCGTGGACGTGATACCGGTGGAGACCGCCGCCGAGATGGAAAAGGCCGTCGCCGCCGCCCTTCCCGCCGATGCCGCGATCTTCGCCGCCGCCGTGGCCGACTGGCGCGTCGACAACGCCGCGGGGCAGAAGATCAAGAAGAGGGCGGGCGACGTCCTGCCCACGCTGAACTTCGTCGAGAACCCCGACATTCTCGCGACCGTGGCGCAGATGGGCGAGGGGCGCCCGCAACTTGTCATCGGCTTCGCCGCCGAGACCGAGGAGGTGGAGCGGCACGCGACCGGGAAACGCGCGCGCAAGGGCTGCGACTGGATCGTGGCAAACGATGTCTCGCCGGGCACGGGCATCATGGGCGGCACGGAGAACGCCGTGACGCTGATCACCGCGGACGGTGCCGAGACATGGCCGCGCCTGAGCAAGGTGGAGACCGCCGCGCGGCTGGCGGCGCGCATCGCCGAGACGCTTGCGTGAGCGGCCGGCGGCGCGAATGCGTATTTTCGGAAAGATGAAGGGGGCAGGGTGTCCGTGGTGATCGAGATGGTGCGCGAGGACTGGGCCGATCCGGCGGTGCCATTGCCGGATTACGCCACCGCGGGCGCGGCGGGGGCGGATTTGCGCGCGAACCTGCAGCCCGAGGATCGCGCCGCCGGCCTGTCCCTGCAGCCGGGGTGCCGCGTGCTGGTTCCGACCGGGTTGCGCGTGGCGATCCCCGAAGGCCACGAGATGCAGATCAGGCCGAGGTCGGGTCTGGCGCTCAAGCATGGCATTGGCATTCCCAACGCGCCCGGCACGATCGACAGCGATTATCGCGGGCCGCTGGGCGTGATCCTGATCAATTTTGGGGGCGAGGTGTTCGTCATCGCGCATGGCGCGCGCATTGCGCAGGCCGTCGCAGCCCCGGTCCTGCGCGCCCGGTTCGTCTTGACCGGAACGCTGGACGCGACCGTGCGGGGCGGCGGCGGCTTCGGCTCCACCGGGGTCGGCTGATGCTGCTGGTCGCCCTCCTCGCCGCGGTGATCTGGGGCATCGGCGCGGCCATGGGCGTGCCGCGCGCGGCGCGGGTCAACATGCTCGGCCTGCTTTTTGTCATCGTGCTGGCGCTGCAGATCGTCCTGCCCGACGGCCACCCGGTCCGCGAGGCTACCGGCGGTTCGCCGGCGCTCTGGCTGATCCTTGCTGCCGGCGTGGTGCTGGTCCTGCTTTATCGCGCGATCCTGAACCGGTTGCGCGGACAGGCCGCCGAGATCGAGGCGACGCGCGAAAGCGTGGAGCCCGCTATCTCCGATGGGCCGTTCAGCGATGCGGAGCTCGAGCGCTACGCACGCCACATCACCCTGCCCGATATCGGCGGCGGCGGGCAACTCGCGCTCAAGAACGCAAAGGTGCTTGTTATCGGCGCCGGCGGGCTTGGGGCGCCTGCGCTCCTTTACCTCGCCGCCGCGGGCGTCGGACGGATCGGGATCGTCGACGGCGACACGGTGGCGCTGTCCAACCTGCAGCGGCAGGTGATCCACACGGACGCGCGGCAGGACATGCCCAAGGTCTTCTCCGCCCAGGCCGCGATCGAGGCGCTCAATCCGCATGTGGACACGCGGCCCTACAATCGCGCGCTCACCGCCGATATCGCGGAGGAGCTTTTCGCCGAATACGATCTGATCCTCGACGGCACGGACAGCTACGAGACCCGCGCGCTGGTCAATCGCGCGGCGGTGGCCGTGGGGCGCCCCGTCCTGGCGGGTGCCATCAGCGCGTGGGAGGGGCAGATCACGCTCTACGATCCGGCGTCGGGTGCGCCCTGCATGGCCTGCGTCTTTCCCAGGGCGCCGGAGCCGGGGTTGGCCGCGACCTGCGCCGAAACCGGGGTGATCGGCGCGCTGCCAGGCGTGGTGGGCTCGATGATGGCGCTGGAGGCAGTGAAGCATATCACCGGCGCGGGTAGGGGGCTGTCCGGTCGGATGCTGATCTATGACGGCCTGCACGCGGAGATGCGCAGTTTCGCGATGAAACGGCGGCCCGATTGTCCCGTTTGCGGCAGCATTTGAGCGGGCGCGGCTGGTCGCGACATTCCGCCGCACTACCTTCTTCCCACCGGCCGCCGGCCGAATAGGGAGGAAAGTAACCATGTTCAGGACTGCACTTGCCATTGCCGCGCTGGTCGCGGCGCCCGCCTTTGCCCAGTCGACGCCATCCCCCGAGGGGGCGGAGGTCTATTTCATCGGTCTCGAGGACGGGGCCACGATCAGCAATCCCGTCACGCTACATTTCGGGCTGCGGGGGATGGGAGTCGCGCCGGTCGGCGTGGACCTGCCCAATACCGGGCACCATCACCTGCTGATCAACCGCGACCCGTTCAGCGAGGCTGACGAGGGGTTCGGCGTCCCTGCCGACGACAACCACCTGCACTTCGGCGCCGGCCAGACCGAAGTGACGCTGGAGCTGCCGGCGGGAACCCATACGCTGCAGCTCGTGCTGGGCGATGTGAACCACGTACCGCATGACCCGCCGGTTGTGGGCGATGTGATCACGGTGACGGTGGAGTGACCCCGCGGGCCGCATGAGGGCTCGAAACTCCGGCGGCGTCGGCCTAGTTACTTCCTGAACCAGGGAGTCCGCCATGACCGACGCCGCCAATCCGCTTCTGAAAGACTGGGACACGCCCTTCGGGCTTCCGCCCTTCGCCGAGATCGACGATGCCCAATTCGCGCCCGCGCTCGACGCCGCGCTGGACGAGGGGCGCGCCAATATCGCCGCGATCGCGGACAATCCCGCGCCGCCGAGCTTTGCCAACACGATCGAGGCGCTGGAACTGGCCGACGCTACGCTCGACCGGGTGGCGGGCGTGTTCTTCAATCTCGCCGGGTCGGATTCGAACCCTGCGCGCGAGGCGCTGCAGCGGGACTTCGCGCCCAAGTTCTCGGCCTATTCCTCGGAGATCACCAACAACGCTAGGCTCTTCGCCCGGATCGCCGATCTGTGGGAGCGCCGGGAGGATCTCGGGCTCAGCGACGAACAGATGCGCGTGCTTTACCTCACCCATCGCAGCTTCGTGCGGTCGGGTGCGGCGCTCGACGGCGCGGCGCGCGACCGGCTGACCGAGGTGAAGGGGCGTCTGGCCGTCCTTGGCACACAGTTCGCGCAGAACCTGCTGGCCGATGAACGCGACTGGTTCATGGAACTGGCCGAGACGGATCTGGAAGGACTGCCGGATTTCGTCGTGGCCGCCGCCCGCGCCGCCGGGGAGGATAAGGGCACCGGGGGGCCGGTCGTCACGCTCTCGCGGTCGCTGATCGTGCCGTTCCTGCAATTCTCGCCCCGCCGGGACCTGCGGGAGGCCGCGCTGAAGGCCTGGGCCGCGCGCGGCGCCAATGGGGGCGAGACCGACAACCGGGAGATCGCCGCCGAGATCCTCGCGCTCAGGGCCGAGCGGGCGACGCTTCTCGGGTATGCCGATTTCGCCTCCTACAAGCTCGAGACCGAGATGGCGGGCAGCGCCGCGCGCGTGCGCGAGCTGCTGATGGCCGTCTGGGAGCCCGCCAAGCGCGCCGCCGACGCCGATGCCGCCGTGCTGGAAGAGATGATGCGCGCCGATGGCGTGAACGGTCCGCTGGAGCCATGGGACTGGCGCTACTACGCCGAGAAGCGTCGCCGCGCCGAGCACGACCTCGACGAGACCGAGCTGAAGCCCTTCTTCCAGCTCGACGCGATGATCGGAGCCGCCTTCGACTGCGCGAACCGTCTCTTCGGTCTGGAATTCGCGCCGCTCGACGTCGATCTCTACCACCCCGACGCCCGCGCGTGGGAAGTCACGCGGGACGGGAATCATGTGGCCGTTTTCGTGGGCGACTACTTCGCGCGTGGCTCGAAGCGGTCGGGCGCGTGGTGTTCGGCCATGCGCAGCCAGAAGAAACTCGGCGGCGACGTGCGGCCCATCGTGGTCAATGTCTGCAACTTCGCCAAGGGCGATCCGGCGCTCCTGTCCTATGACGATGCGCGGACGCTGTTTCACGAGTTCGGCCATGCGCTGCACCAGATGCTGTCGGACGTGACCCATGGCTCGATCAGCGGGACGAGCGTGGCGCGGGACTTCGTGGAGTTGCCGAGCCAGCTCTACGAGCATTGGCTGGAAGTGCCGGAGGTCCTGCAGAAACACGCGCGGCACGCGCAAACGGGGGCGCCGATCCCGCAGGACATGCTTGACCGGCTTCTGGCCGCGCAGACCTACGACATGGGGTTCCAGACGGTGGAATACGTGGCCAGCGCGCTTGTCGATCTGGACTTTCACGAAGGCGCCGCGCCCGAGGACCCGATGGCGGCGCAGGCCGGGACGCTGGCGCGCATCGGCATGCCGCGGGCGATCGGGATGCGCCATGCCACGCCGCATTTCGCCCATGTTTTCGCCGGCGACGGCTATTCCAGCGGTTATTACAGCTACATGTGGTCCGAGGTCATGGATGCCGACGCCTTCGCCGCTTTCGAGGAGGCGGGGGATGCTTTCGACAAGGGGCTCGCGGACAAGCTGGAACGCCACATCCTGTCGGCGGGCGGATCGCGGGACGCGGCGGAGCTTTACACCGCGTTCCGGGGCCGCATGCCGGGGGTGGAGGCGCTTCTCAAGGGTCGGGGTCTGGATCGGGTGGCATAGCGTCGGGCACAAGGCTCATCCGCGCCATCATGTCGGCCCGGCGCATCGCATCGCCGGCAGGCGTCGCAGGGTAGTCGCCGGGGTCATCATGCACCTCCAGGATCATCTGATGCACCGAAGGGTCCGGCCCGGGCTCGCGCCGCGCGTCCAGCCCGTCGAGAAGCGACAGCATCCCCCGGTTGGAGCGCATCACGTAGCCCAGAAGCCGGTCGATCCCGTTGTGGCAGGCCACCCGCGCCAGCACCCCGAGCAGGAGACTGCCAAGCCCGCGCCGCTGGTAGCGGTCCACCACGGTCAGCGCGAATTCGGCCCTGCGCGGGTCGTCCGGCAGGCGCACGAAACGGGCCGTACCCGCCGGGTCGAGCCCGCCGTCTTCCATGGGAACCGCCGCGCCGATGGCGACGTGGTCGCGGTCGTTCGGGCTGGTGAAGGCTGTCACCTGCGCCTCGCTCAGTTGTGCGATACCGCCGAAAAAGCGGGACGTGCGCGAGGCGTCGGACATATGGTCGAAGCCCAGGCGCAACAGGTCCGCATCCCCGGGCGCGACCTCGCGGATGAGGATCGGGGTTCCGTCCGGCAGGCTGGTGTGTATGGGCCGCAGGATCATGTGGGGCGCGTCCCTGGTGGAGCCACCGTCACCTCACAGTGTAACGCGGTTCCTCGGGATGTCAGTCGAAGACTTCGCCTGGCTCCACGCCCCAGAGCGCGCGGGGATCGACCCAGCCGCGATAGCCGCCGGTTTCCATAAGGCACCAGTCGGGGCGGCATTCCCTGAGCCGTCCGATCACGCCGAGCTCGGCGCGGGCGCGCACCGGGCTAGAGGCATCCGGTCGGCTGTGGAGCGGCAGCATGTCGGCCTCGACGATGGCCGTGCGCACGCCCGACAGGAGCGAGTAATGCATCCAGCCGCCGACGCCGTCGCGGTCGACGACGCGCCGCCAATGCCCGTGTTCGGCCACGATCATCACCGGCATGCCGCGCCGGGTGAAGACCCAGTCGATCCGATGGCTGCGCGACGGGCCACGCCTTGCGTTGCCCTCCGACGCGGCCATTGAGACATAGCGCGGCAGGGCGAAGCCGGTGACCGACCCGCGGCGTTCGGGGGCCGTTACGGCCGTTTCCTCGGGGAGAGTTGCGGCGGTCCGCTCCGAAGCTGCCTGGCGGGCCAGAGCGGGCAGGCTGCGCGCCATGTCGGCACGGGCGACGTCCATTTCGGCCGCCTCCGCGTCGCGCGGGCCCATCGGCTCCGCCGTTGCCAGCGTCCAGAACAGGAGCGACGCCCCCGCTATGGCCGGAAGGGCCCGTTTGAGCGTTCTGATCAGATCGCTGCTCACTCTCAATGCCTCGATCGCCTTGCCCCCGCTGACCCGTCTGGGCAGGTCTTGCGGCGCATGCGGTTATTGTCGCGGGCCGGATGGTCGTTCTTGCGTGCTACCGGCGGATGCGAGAGTGTCACGACGCGAGATGGAAGGCCAGCGAAGGAACGCGTCACATGGCAGGTGAGCGGTTGAGTGTTGTCGTAACGCGACGGTTGCCCGAGGCCGTGGAGACGCGGATGAAGGAGCTGTTCGACGTCGAGTTGAACGAGGCAGACATGCCGATGAGCAAACCGGAACTCGTCAGCGCGATGAACCGCGCCGATATTCTGGTGCCCTGCATCGCCGACCGGATCGACGCGGGCATGCTGGCACAGGCGGGCGACCGGCTGAAGCTCATTGCGAATTACGGGGCGGGCGTGGATCATATCGACGTGTCCACGGCGCGGCAGAGGGGGATCCTCGTCTCCAACACGCCCGGCGTGATGACCGATGATACCGCCGACATGGTCATGGCGCTGATCCTCAGCGTCCTGCGCCGCGTGCCCGAAGGCATGGCGGTGATGCAGGAGGGCAACTGGGCGGGCTGGGCGCCCACGGCCTTCATGGGCGGGCGCGTCGGCGGCCGGCGGCTGGGCATCCTCGGCATGGGCCGGATCGGACAGGCCGTGGCCCGGCGCGCGCAGGCCTTCGGGATGCAGGTCCATTACCACAACCGCCGGCGGCTCCACCCCGACACCGAGGCCGAGTTCGAGGCCACCTACTGGGAAAGCCTCGACCAGATGATCGCGCGCATGGACGTGATTTCCGTCAACTGTCCGCACACGCCCTCGACCTTTCACCTGATGAACGCGCGGCGGCTGAAGCTGATGAAGAAAGACGCGGTGATCGTGAATACCTCGCGCGGCGAGGTGATCGACGAGAACGCGCTGACCAGGATGCTGCGCAGCGGAGAGATCGCGGGGGCGGGCCTCGACGTGTTCGAGAAGGGCCGCGAGGTGAACCCCCGCCTGCGCGAGCTGCCGAACGTGGTTCTGCTGCCGCATATGGGCTCGGCCACGCGGGAGGGCCGCGCCGAGATGGGCGAGAAGGTCATCATCAACATCAAGACCTTCGCCGACGGGCACCGGCCGCCGGACATGGTCGTGCCCGCGATGCTCTAGGGGCGTACGCATCTCCTCCCGCCCCCTTCGGGAGCGCTCGTCGCTGCGTGGTGCCTCCGGCGGGGAATATTTGAAACCAGAGGAAGAAGGGCGCCTTTTTTGGGGATGTCGCTTTCGCGCCGGATTGCGTCGGGTGGGCGAGGCGGCACAGGCCGCGCTCGGGCAGGTAGGGGCAGCGCAGATTTCGAGCGGAGCGTTCGTCCATGAAGACCCATGTCAAAGCCCTTGTCGTCGGCGGCGGTGCCGTCGGCACCTCGATCGCCTATCACCTCGCGCGGGCGGGCTGGGACGACGTGATGCTGCTCGAGCGCGACGAGCCATATCCACGACTACTCCGTCAGGTTCTACAAGACGCTGGAGGAGGAGACGGGGCTGAACGCCGGTTTCTACGTGGTGGGCAACCTGCGCATGGCGCAGACCGATGCCCGCATGGACGAATACATGCTCTATGCGTCGACCGCCGAGACGGTGGGCATCCCGTTCGAGTGGATGACGCCAGACCAGATCCGGGAGCGTTGGCCGCTGGTGCGGACCGAGGACCTGAAGGGTGCGATCTATCATCCGACGGACGGCTACATAAACCCGGCCGATGTCACCATGGCCATGGCCAAGGGTGCCCGCCAGCGCGGTGTCGCGATTGAGCGGAAATGGCAGGTCGACGGCTATGAATGGACCGGGTCGGAGTGGCGGGTCACCTGCACCAAGATGGTGGAGAAGGGCGGCAACCTCGTGGCTTCCGAGGAACAGGTCGTCGTGACCGCGGAGCATGTCGTCACCGCCACCGGCAACCATGCGCAGCGCACCGCGCGCCTGCTGGGGATCAAGAGCCCTGCCATTCCGGTGGAACATCAGTTCATCGTGACCGAGCCCGACCCCGCGCTGGTCGAGTGGCGCAAGTCCAACCCCGAGCACCCGGTCCTGCGCGATGCCGACGCCAAGTGGTACGTCCGCGAGGAGCGCGGCGGCTGGATCCTCGGCCCCTACGAGCACGGCGCGCCCGCGCGGTTCCTCTACGAGGTGCCCGAGACGTTCCGCGCCGACCTCTTCCCACTCGATCTGGAACGGATCGAGGAGGAATACATGTCGATGATCCACCGGATTCCGTCCTCGGAGACGGTGGGTCTGAAGGACGATTACAACGGTCCGATCTGTTACACGCCGGATGGCAACCCGCTGGTGGGACCCGCGCCGGGCCTGCGCAACATGTGGCTGGCCGAAGGCTTCTCCTTCGGGATCACGGCGGCTGGAGGTACCGGATACTACCTCGCTCAGTTGATGGTCGAGGGCGAGGCCGAGATCGACATGGGCTCTCTCGACCCCCGGCGCTACGGCAACTGGATGACGACGGAATACGGTGCGCGCAAGAACGAGGAGGCGTATGCCCACGTCTACATCCTGCACCACCCCGACGAGGAGCGGGAGGCCTGCCGCCCGCTGAGGACCGCGCCCGCCTATGACCGCCAGAAGGCGGCGGGCGCGCAGTTCGGGCAAGTGAACGGCTGGGAACGGCCGAATTATTACGGACCCGAGGACGCGCCCGAGAGCTTCGATCATGACGCGCGGTCCTTCCGGCGCGGAGGCTGGTGGGAGTATGCCAAGGCAGAGGCGGAAGCGATCCGGACGGGCGTCGGTCTCATCGACGCGACGGCCTTCACCAAGCATCTGCTGCGAGGGCCGGGTGCCACGGCCTTCCTGGACCACTTCACGTGCAACAAGCTGCCGAAGGTGGGGCGGATCAACCTGACCTACGCGCTGACCAGCCACGGCACGACGCGGACGGAATACACCATCGTGCGGCTCAAGGAGAACGAATACTACCTCGTCTCGGCCGGGGCGTGGACCGCCTATGACGCGGATTTCCTGATGAAATCGGCCGAGGATTTCATGGCGGCCGGTGGTGGTCACGTGGATATCCATGACGTCACCACGCAATGGGGCGTCTTCGCCATCGCGGGGCCGAAGTCGCGCGACGTCCTGCGCGAGATCGTCAAGGATGCGGACCCTGACACGGCGCTGGGCAACAAGCGCTTCCCGTGGCTCTCGATGCGCGAGATCGAGCTGGGCATGTGCCCCGTGCGCGCGATCCGGGTGGCCTATACCGGGGAGCTGGGCTGGGAGCTTCACCACCCGATCGAGATGCAGAATTACCTGTGGGATCAGCTGATGGCGGCCGGTGCGCCGCATGGGCTGAAGCTGGTCGGTGCGCGGGCGCAGAACTGGCTGAGGCAGGAGAAATCCTACCGCGCGTTCGGCACGGAACTGGGCCGCGATGCCACGCCGCTCGAGGCCGGGCTCGACCGGTTCGTGGACCTCTCCAAGGAGTTCCACGGCAAGGAGCGCATGGTCGCGACCGGCGTCCGGTTCAAATGCGTGACCGTGCTGATCGACGGGCCGAACGATGCCGACCCCTGGGGGCGCGAGGCGCTTTATGCAGGCGACACCAAGGTGGGCCGACTGACCTCGGGCGGCTACTCGGTGCATTTCGGCAAGCAGATCGGCATGGGCTATGTCGCGCCGGAGCATGCCGGGGTGGGCACGAAGCTCAAGCTGCGCATGTTCCGCGGGCTCCATGACGCCGAAGTCGTGGAAGACAGCCCCTACGATCCGCAGAACGCCGCGATCCGCGTGGACGGGTGAGGCGTTGGCTCGCCGATCGCTCCGGTCGGGGGCTAGGATGCGGCCTCGATCAGCGCGGTCATTGCCGGGTTGTCGGTCTCCCGCGCCTCGGCGAAGACCTCCGCGGCGTGCTTGTAGGCCATTTCGTAGAAAAGCCTGTGCTGTGACCACGCGAGAAACCCGGCGCCGCTGAGGCCCGGGGGACGGATCATCATGTCGGTCGGCAGAAGCGCCTTGAGCATGTCGCCCTGACCGACGAGGAGCGAGCGCATCACCGTCGAGATCAGCCCGGGCGCACGCGGCGCGCCCTTTGCGAACGGCAGGACCGAGCGTTTCAGAAGCTCGGCCCGGCCGGGTAGGCTGGCGTAATCCACATGGTAGACGCGGCCCGTCTCCTTCTGGACGTTGACCACCACGTTCGGCCCAGTCTTGAGCCGGTGCATCGTGCGAAACGGCATGTTGTCGATGCAGCCGCCATCGACCAGCATCTTGCCCCCGGAGGTGAAGAAGGGCGGCAGGATGCCCGGGATCGCCGAGGAAGCGCGCACCGCTTCCCAGAGCGGGCCGGTCCTCAGTTCGGTGAGTGTCATGGACGACAGGTCCGCCGCCACCGCGTAGAAGGGCAGCCACAGGTCCTCGATCGGCCCGTCGCCGTAATGCTGGAACAGGGAGGCGTCGAGCACCTTGTGATCCAGAAACGCGTATCTGGGCACGGTCACGCGGCGCATGGCGCCCGAGCGCACGAAGATGTCCTCGACCCTCGGTCCGATCTCTTCGGCGGGCACGCCAAGCGCGATGGCGCCGGCCATGGCGGAACCGACGGACGTGCCGCCCACGATGTCGATGGGAATGCCCAGATCCCGGATCGCCCGCCAGACGCCCACATGGGCGACCCCGAAGGCGCCGCCGCCCGACAGAACCATGCCCGTGGCCCGACCCGTCAGGAACCGGGCAAGCCGGGCGATGTCCGCGCCGTCTTCGGTCAGCGCCACATGATGATGCAGGAAGACCGGACGCGAAGCCAGCCACTGCGCGGTGCCGCTGGCACGCTGCATCCGATGCGGATGGATGAGCACGAGCCGCCGCTGGTTTTCCGGGATCAGCTCCAGCGCGAGGCTCTCGAACTCCGACGGCGGCGCATGGCGGTGCGCCTGCGCCACGAAGATCACGTGATCGGCCTGGCGCAGCACGGTGCGCGACCACGCGCCGGCCTCGGCTCCGGCCACGAAAAGGACCGTCCCGGCCTCGCGTTCCTGCGCGTTCAGCCAGGCCAGTGCCGCGTCGCTCTCGGGGTCGGCCGTCGCGCCGAGCGCCTCGCGGAACGCGGCCTCGGTGACGAGGCGCACGCCGCGCGGCCCGGTCATGGCCCCGGCGAGATCCGGAGCGAAGCGCGCGGGCAGGGGCGCGCCCGCCGACGGCACCAGACAGAGCGTCCGCGCCTTGGGGCGGCCGGGATCGGGGACGACGCGCGCCGATGTCTCGGCCAGCCGTCCGGCCAGTTCCGACGCGATGGCCTGCTGCAGCCCCGGTGTGGTCGCGCAGAGCAGATTGTAGGCGCATCGGTCGATCCGCAGGACGACCGAGCGGCGCGCCGCGATCACGTCGGCGGTGCGCGCACGGCCGGTCAGAAAGGCGATCTCGCCGATCACGCTGCCCGCGCCGATCTCGGCCAGAAGGACGCCGTCGCGCTCCACCGTGAAGTGGCCCGTCTCGACGAGATACAGCTCGTCGGCGCCGCTGCCCTCAGCGATCAGCCGCGTGCCACGGGCCACGGTTTCCCGCTCGAGGCGCTCCAGCGCGGGGCCCTCGAGGATCTGGAACAACCCGCTGGTCGCCTCGGTTTGGTCTGCGCTCATCGATGCCCCCTTGCCCCCCTTGCATAATGCCCCGGAGGCCAGATTAGCGACCCCGTGAGGGGTTCGGCCAGCACTGTCTATGGTGTTTCGGGTGACCCGACGCCATCAGGGCGCTTTTCGAAGGCAAGGAGGAGGTTGTTGGCCGGCATCCGGACGGTCTCGACATGGCTCAGGCCGTGCCGGACGGCGGTGGCGACCACATCCACCACGTCCTTGTAGCCGATCCCGGTATCCCGGCGCGTGAGTTCGGCGTGAAAGGGGGCGTCGCCGACGCTCGTGGCCTCGCCATCGCGCAGAAACGGACCGTAGAGCACGGCGACCCCGCCCGGTGCGAGGACCTCGGCGATCCCCTCCAGCGCGGCCTGCATCGCGGGCGCCGTGATCAGGTGCAGGAGGTTCACGACGACGACCAGATCGGCCGGCGCCTCGTCCCGCGCCCAGCCGGGTTGCGAGACATCGAGCGCGCGCGGCGCGTCGATATTGGCGCTGCCCTCGGCGGCGATCCACGCGGCGACGGAGGCGCGCTGCGCCGGGTCGGGATCGGTCGGCTGCCAGCGCAGCCCCGGCAGGGCGGAGGCGAAGCGGATGACATGCTCCCCGCTGCCCGACGCGATCTCGAGCGCGCGCCCGCTGGCGGGGGCGAGCCGCGCAAGCTCTTGCGCGATCGCGTCGCGGTTGCGCAGTGCCGCGGGGGCGGAACGGCGCGGGTCGCCTTCGGATGGTGAGGATGTCATGGCTCTGCCTCCGGCATGATGCGTCCCGGACCGCGTTACACGGCGGCCGACAGCCCGGACCTCAGCCGGTCGGGGCGCAGCGCCGCGACGATATCGACCGGGAGGGCAGGTGCGCGCCCCGCGATCAGGTCGGCGACGAGCTGGCTCGCGGCTGGTGCGGTCTGGAACCCGTAGCCGCCCTGACCGGCGACCCAGACGAAATCCGGGCACAGGGGGTCCGGTCCGAGAACAAGGCACCGATCCGGGGCGAAGGTCCGAAGACCCGCCCAACTGCTGGTCACCCGCGTGACCTCTTCGGTGACGAAGGGCTGATATCGCGCGATCCCTTCGGCCAGCACCATGTCGTCGGCAAAGGCGTCATGGGGCTCGGGGACGGGATGCTCCTCGGCCGGCGACACCAGCCAGGCCCCGGCATCGGGCTTTGCGTACCAGCTTTCGCCCGCACCGATCAGCATCGGCCAGCCGCTGACATCATGCTGTCCGGGCGCGGGCATCCGCGCGATGGAGCGGCGCAGCGGTTGCAGACCAAGCGGCGGGAGACCCGCGAGGACGGCGACGCTGTCGGCCCAGGCCCCCGCCGCGTTCAGGAGCACACGGGCGGTGTGATCCGCGCCGTCGCTTGTCGTCACGCGCCAGATCTGGCCGTCCCGCGAGATCGCCGTGGCCGTGGCCCCCGTCCGGACCTGCCCGCCATTGGACCGGATCGTCCGGGCGAAATGCTGCACCATCCGGTCGGTGTCGAGGTCCCATGCCTCGTCATGGAACGCCGCCCGCGTGACATGGCTGGTGTCGAGAATGGGAACGCGCGCGCGGGCCTCTTCCAGCGGGATGGGTCGCAGCGCCATTGACGCGATATCCGCCTCGGCCTCCGCCTCCTGCCCCGGTCCGCCGAGCAACATGAGCCCGCGCGGCGACAGGACGCCCCCGTCGAGCGTTTCATGCGCCTCGCGCGAGGCCTTGTTCAGCGCGACGGTGACCGGGTGGCCGTAATTGGCCTCGTAGAGCGCGGCGGACCGGCCCGATGTATGGTAGGCCAACGCGCTTTCCGCCTCCAGGAGCAGGACCGATCCCGACTCGGACACCCGCGCGCCCGCCGATGTGCCGGCGATGCCGCCGCCGATGACGATGAAATCCCAGGTCATGGGGCAGGGATGGCACGGCCGCAGGACGCGGGCAAGACGCAGCGGAGGGATTGCGCCGCCCCTGGCGTCGCCCGGGGAAGCGCCGCCTCGGGGCGCGAGGCCCCTCGGCGCCGCTGATGCCTCCGGCGGGAGTTTCTTGCCAGGATGAAGATCGGGGCGGTCCGTCTCTTCATCCTGGCAGGAAAACTCCGGGGGAGGCGTAGCCGGGGGCAGAGCCCCCCAGACCAAAAAACGGGTCGGCGCAGAAGGCGTCGATGCAATCATGAAAAGGGCCCGCACGCGGCGGGCCCGGTTCGGACGAGTTTCGAGGTCCGTCAGTTGCCGAGTTCGACCGTCAGCCCTTCGACGAAAAAGCCCATACCGGCCAGCGGCCCGTCTTCGGGCGTCTCGCCCTCGGCCAGCCAGGGCGTGCCGTCCTGCTGGTTGATCGGCCCGGTGAAGGGGTGGTACTCGCCCGACGCGATGCTGTCGCGCAGCGCCATGGCCGAGGCGCGCACCTCCTCCGGCACGGCCTCGGAGATCTCGCCGATCAGGATCCGGTCCTCGGAGAGGCCCTGCCACGCCGCCGTCTGTTCCCAGGTGCCGTCCATCGCGGCCTGCGCCCGCTCGATGTAATAGGGTCCCCAGTTGTCCACGATGGCCGAGATGCGCGGCGCCGGCGCGAACTGGCTCATATCGTTGGCCTGGCCGAAGGCGAAGGCGCCGGCCTCCTGCGCGACGGCGTGGGGTGCGGTCGAATCGGTGTGCTGGAAGATCACGTCCGCGCCCTCGTCGATAAGCGCCTGCGCGGCGTCGGCCTCGATCGCGGGGTCGAACCATGTGTTGGCCCAGATCACGCGGAACTCCACGTCCGGATTGACTTGGGTGGCGTGCAGGTAGGCCGAGTTGATGCCCTGGATCACCGAGGGGATCGGGTAGGATGCGATGTAGCCGATGATGTTGCTCTCGGTCATGTGACCCGCGATATGGCCCATCACGGCCCGGCCCTCGTAGAAGCGCGCGTCGTAGGTGGAGACGTTCGGATGCTCGCGCAGGTAGCCCGTGGCGTGTTCGAAATAGACATCCGGGAAGCGGCCCGCGACCGCGTTCACCGCCGGGCCGAAGCCGAAGGACGTGGCCACGATCATGTCGGCGCCGCCCAGGATCATCTGCGTCATCACCCGCTCGGCATCGGCGCCTTCCGCGACGCTCTCGGCCACGACGGTCTCGACGGCATCGCCGAAATGCTCGTCGAGCGCGATGCGGCCCTGATCATGGGTGAAGGTCCAGCCCATGTCGCCGGTGGACCCGACGTGGATGAAGCCTACGGTGAACGGGTCGTCCTGGGCGATGGCGCTGCCTGCAACGAGGCCCGTCGCCAGCGCCGTGGCGGTCAGTACTCTTCTGGTCAGTTTCATTGGGTCTTGTTCTCCGTGTTGGATGTTTCCTGGTCTTCGGGAAGGGTGCCGTCAGGGTCCGGGGGCGTGGCACCGCCCGTCCGGGTTTGCAGAAGGGCTGCGGTGATGAGGGCCGCGGGCACGGCGATGATGCCGATGCCCACCATCAGCACGAGGCCGGTGAAGACCCGGCCGCCCGTGGTGATCGGGTAGACGTCGCCGTAGCCCACCGTCGTCAGCGTGGCGAGCGCCCACCAGAGGCTCGCGGGGATCGACCCGAAGGCCTCGGGCTGGGCGATGTGTTCGAAGTGATAGATGCCGACGGCGGCGAGATAGATGATCACCACGCCGACGAAGAGAAAGATCATCAGCTCGGCCCGGATCTGCATGATCGCCTGCGAGATCCGGTCGAGCGCGCGGTTGGCCTTGAGCAGCTTGAGGATCCTGAGCAGACGCAAGAGCCGCATCGCCCGCACGGTTGTCAGGTCGGGAAACAGGAACAGGACCGCCGGCACGATGGCGATGAAATCCACGATCCCCCAGAAACTCAAGGCATAGGCCATCGGTCGCGGCGAACAGACCAGTCGCAGGATGTACTCGACGGCGAAGATCGCGAGGATCGTGAACTCCACCGCGATCAGGGTCGCATGCGCCTGCGGCGACAGGCCGGGCAGGGTCTCCACCGCGATGACCGACGCCGACAGGACGATCAGCCCGTAAATGACGAGAGCGATCCTCGGCCCGATGGTCGGATGCGTTCCATCGAGCGCCTCGATGATGGCCTGACGCCACATGTGCCCCCCTATCCGCTGGCATGGAACACCTTGCCAAGGGAGGCGGGCGCATTCAATGCGGCGCGGGCGCGGTCCGACGAGATCAGGACGAGAACGATGATCGTCACGACATAGGGCGAGCTGTCCAGCAGCGCGACGGGAACGTTCACCTCCGCCGCCTGGAGGCGCAACTGCAGCGCCGAGATGCCGCCGAAGAGATAGGCACCGAAGAGCACACGCCACGGTTTCCATGAGGCGAAGACGACGAGCGCCAGCGCGATCCACCCGGCGCCGACCGTCATCCCCTCGATCCAGTTCTGCACGCGGGCGACCGACAGGAACGCCCCGCCCAGCCCCGCGCAGGCGCCGCCGAAAAGGATCGCGAGGATACGAATGCGAATGACCTTGTAGCCCAGTGCATGCGCCGCGTCGTGGCTTTCGCCGACGGCGCGCAGGATCAGGCCGGTGCGCGTGTGCTGGAGAACATACCACACCGTGGCGACCAGCATGACCGCGAGGTAGATCATCGCCGAATGGCCGAAGAGGATCGGCCCGGCGATGGGGATGTCCTGCAGCGCTTGCGGGAAGATGTCCGGAACCCTCGGCGGGGTCGAGCCCGGGTAGCCGACACCCAGCAGTGCGGCGAGGCCGATCCCGAACAGCGTCAGCGCCAGGCCCGTGGCCACCTGGTTCGACAACAGCACCTGCGTCAGGATGGCGAACAGGGCCGACAGCACCATGCCGCCCGCCATGCCGGCGAGATACGCCAGCGTGACGGATCCGGTTTCCACCGCGACGATGAACCCCGTGACGGCGCCGACAATCATCATGCCCTCGACCCCGAGGTTCAGGACGCCGGTCTTTTCCACCACCAGTTCCCCGATGGCGGCCAGAAGGACCGGCGTGGACGCGATGATCAGCGCGACGACGAGGGTGACGGGATCGATCAGCATCAGGCCGCCTCCGTCCGTTTCAGGCGGATGTGGTAGTTCGACAGCACGTCGAGCGCGAGCAGGAAGAACAGCAGCATGCCCTGGAAGGCCTGGATCGCGGGGGCCGGAATGCCGAGCATCAGTTGCGCCAGCTCGCCGCCGATATAGGTCAGCGCCATCAGCAGGCCCGCAAGCAGGATGCCGATCGGGTGCAGCCGCCCGAGGAAGGCCACGATGATCGCGGTGAAGCCGTAGCCCACGTTGAAGTCGATCGAGATCTGGCCGGCGGGTCCCGAGACCTCGAACAGGCCGGCCGCGCCCGCCAGCGCGCCGGAGATGCCGAGGCAGAGCAGGACCAGCCGGTTCGGATCGACCCCGGCGAAGCGGGCCGCGCGCGGCGCCTGCCCGGCCAGCCGGATCTGGTAGCCCAGCACGTGCCGGTTCATCAGCACATAGGCCGCGATCACCGCGATGAAGGCGGCCAGAACGCCCCAGTGCATGCCGGTCCCGGCGATCAGTTCCGGGTTGTCGGTGCCGGGGTGGCGGGCGAGATTGCGGCTCCCCGGAAAGCCCATCGCGTCGGGGCTTCTCAGCCAGCTTGTGGCCGCCGAGGCCAGGATCGCCTCGGCCACGTAGACCAACAGGAGCGAAACGAGGATTTCATTCGTGCGGAAGCGTGTCTTGAGGACGCCGGGGATCATCGCCCAGGCCCAGCCACCGATCAGTCCCGCGATCACCATGCCGGGAAAGAGCAGCGGGCTTTCCGAGGGCCAGAAGGCAAGCCCGAAGGCTGCCCCGCAGATCGCGCCGATGATGTATTGCCCCTCGGCCCCGATGTTCCAGATGCCGGCCTTGAACCCAAGCGAAAGGCCGATCGCGATCAGGATCAGCGGCCCCGCCTTGATCAGGAGTTGCGGGCGCGAGTAGCTGGCGAATTGCGCGTTGAACAGCGGGTCCCAGAAGATGATGCGGATTGCCTCGACCGGGTCCTTGCCCAGCGCGGCGAACATGATGCCGCCCGCGATCATGGTGAGGAACACGGCTGCGACAGGCGTCGCGGCCCCCCAGAAGCGGGACGGGGTGGGGCGTTTTTCCAGCACGATCATTGCGCGGCCTCCGTCGCCGCCCGAAGCTGTGCTTCGTGCATGTCATGGGCGCCGCCCAGCATCAGGCCGATCTCTTCCATCGACAGGCCGCGCGCGGGCCGAGGCGCGGAAAGCCGCCCCTCGTTCAGCGCGCAGAACCGGTCGGAGACTTCGAGCAGCTCGTCGAGATCCTGGCTGATGACCACGACCGCCGCCCCGTTCTGCGCGAGATCCAGCAAAGCCTGCCGGATCGCGGCGGCGGCACTCGCATCCACGCCCCAGGTCGGCTGGTTGACGATCAGAACGTCGGGGTCTTGCAGGATTTCCCGCCCGATCACGTATTTCTGCAGGTTCCCGCCGGAAAGGGCGCGCGCCGCGACGCCGGGCCCCGGCGTGCGCACGTCGAAACGCGCGATGATCTCCTCGGCGAAGGCGCGCGCGCGGCCCCAGCCGACGAAACCCGACCGGTCCAGCCCGCGCCGCGTCCGCCCGGTCAGCACCGCGTTTTCCGTCAGGCTCATGTCCGGGGCGGCGGCATGCCCCAGCCGTTCCTCGGGCGCGCAGAGAAGTCCGCGCTTGCGCCGCGCCTCTGGTCCCGTGTCGCCGATGCGCTCGCCCCGCAATTCGATCATGCCGGGCTCCACCCGCCGCTCGCCCGAAAGCGCGGCGAGAAGCTCGTCCTGCCCATTGCCGGCCACACCCCCGATGCCCAGCACCTCGCCCGCGCGCACCTCCAGCCCGATATGGCGGAGCGGCGTGCCGAACGGCGAGGCGGGCTCCAGCGACAGGCCCGAGACATGCAGCAGCACCTCGCCCGGCTCCGTCGCGCCGCGCGCGGGCTGGCTCAGCGACTTGCCCACCATCATCTCGGCCATCTGCGCGGCCGACACCTCGCGGGGGGTGCAGGTCGCCACAACCTTGCCCAGCCTCAGGATCGTGGCCGCGTCGCAGAGCGTGCGGATCTCCTCGAGCTTGTGGGAGATATAGAGGATCGCCGTGCCCTCGGCAGAAAGCTTGCGCAGGGTGTGGAACAGGATCTCCACCTCCTGCGGGGTCAGGACGGAGGTGGGTTCGTCCATGATCAGGAGCTTGGGGTTCTGCAGCAGGCAGCGGATGATCTCGACCCGTTGCCGTTCGCCCGCACTGAGGTCGCCCACCATCCTGTCGGGATCGAGCGGCAATCCGTAGGCACGACTGACATGATGGATGCGCTGGGCCAGATCGCGGGGTTTCGGCGGGGTCTCCATGCCGAGCGCGATGTTCTCGGCCACGCTGAGCGCCTCGAAGAGCGAGAAATGCTGAAACACCATCGCCACGCCCGAGGCCCGCGCCGCCCGCGGCTCCGCCGGGGTGTAGGGTCCGCCGCCAAGCGTCATCGCACCGGCATCGGGACGCACCAGCCCGTAGATCATCTTGACCAGCGTCGACTTGCCCGCGCCGTTTTCACCCAGAAGCGCATGCACCTCGCCCGGCGCGATGGAGAACGAGACGTCGTCATTGGCCACGACGCCCGGATAGGCCTTGGTCAACCCCCTGATCTCGAGGAGTGGCGTCAAGCGTGTCGTTCCCCCGTGGCGTCCTCGTCAGGCCGAATTGCCCATCCGGCGCTCAGTTGCCGATTCCTTGTGCAACAGCTCCCTCAGTAGCCGTGCGGCGACGCCGACGGCAATGGCTTGGGGGTGTTTGCCAAGGCTTGGGTCCCCGATCGGGCAGTCGATGCGCGAAATTTCAGCATCCCCGTGACCCATCCCGGCCAGCCGCGACCGGAATCGCGCCCATTTGGTGCCCGATCCGATCAGCCCGCAGCTGGCGAACCCCCGGCGCAGGGCCGCATCGCAGAGCGCGAGGTCGATATCGTGCGAATAGGTGAGGATCAGGTGATGCACGCCCGTCGGCGCATGTGGCATGAGGCGCGGCGGATCGGCCGCCACAAGCCGCGTGACCCTGTCCGGCATGTCGTCGGGGAAGCGACCGAGCGTTGTGTCGACCCATGTCAGGGCGACCTCGGGCAGGGGTGATAGGGTATGCACCAGCGCGCGACCCACATGGCCCGCGCCCCAGATCCAAACCGGCGCGCCCTGCGCCCGCTCCAGCGCCTCGGCTGGCTCGAAACGCAGGGTGACGGCCCCGCCGCAGCACTGGCCGAGGCCGGGGCCAAGCGAGACTGTGCGTTCCAAAGGGTCCGCTGCCTCGGCAAGCATCGCGCGGGCCTGCGCCATCGCCTCCCATTCAAGCGCGCCGCCGCCGATGGTCCCGGTGATCCCGTTTGCGGTGACGAACATCTGCGCGCCCGCCTCCCGCGGGGCGGAGCCGCGGGTGGAGACGACGGTGACGCGGATGCCCGTCATTCCGCTTCCTTGGCCCGCGCGCGCCCCACCGCCGCGAGGATCGCCTCCGGCGTCGCCGGGGCCTGCAGATCGGGAAAATTCGGCCCACAGGCGGCACAGGCCTGAGCCAGCGCCGAATGCACGCTGATCCCGAGCATGAAGGGCGGTTCGCCCACGGCCTTGGAGCGATAGATCGTCTCCTCCCGGTTCTCGCCGTCCCAGAGCGCCACGTTGAAGACGCGCGGCCGGTCGGAACAGGCCGGGATCTTGTAGGTCGAGGGTGCGTGCGTCCGGAGCACGCCACGGTCGTCCCAGACAAGCTCCTCCATGGTCAGCCAGCCCGCGCCCTGCACGAAGCCGCCCTCGATCTGCCCGATATCGAGCGCGGGGTTCAGCGAGTTTCCGCAATCATGCAGGATATCGGTGCGCAGGATGCGGTTCTCGCCGGTCAGCGTGTCGATCACCACTTCGGCGCAGGCCACGCCATAGGCGAAATAGAAGAACGGCCGCCCACGTCCGGCAATCCTGTCCCACTCGATCTTGGGTGTCTTGTAGAACCCCGTGGCGCTGAGGCTGACGCGCGCCATGTAGGTCTTTTGCACCGCCTCCTCGAAAGGCATGGCGGCCGCACCCGCACGCACCATGCCTTCCTCGAAGACCAGCTGCGCGGGCTCGGCCTGCAACTCCGGCGCGACCACCCCGGCGATGCGGCCCCTGATCTCGTCACAGGCGACCTTCACGGCCATGCCGTTCAGGTCGCTGCCCGAACTGGCCGCCGTGGCCGAGGTGTTGGGCACCTTGCCGGTATCCGTCGCGGTGATCTTGACCCGGTCGAGGCCCAGCCCGAACCGGTCTGCGGCCACCTGCGCCACCTTCTGGAACAGGCCTTGTCCCATCTCGGTCCCGCCGTGATTCATGTGGACGGAACCGTCCTGGTAGACATGCACCAGCGCGCCGGCCTGGTTGAGATGCGTCAAGGTGAAGGAGATGCCGAACTTCACCGGCGTCACCGCGATCCCGCGCTTGAGGATCTCATTCGCTGCATTCCACTCCGCCACCCGCGCCTTGCGGGCCGTGACATCGGCGCTGTCCACCAGCCGCTCCGTCATGGCGCCGAGGATGAAATCCTCCACCTCCATGCCGTAGGGGGTCGTGTTGCCGTGATCCTCCGATGGCACCGGCGAATGGGCCCCGCCGAAGCGCTTCGCCTGCCCCTTGCCGGTCTCGACCTTTACCGCCCCGCGCCCGGCAAGGTCGGCGGTGTCCAGCACTTCCCCCTTCATCTTTCCAGAAATACGCTCTTCGGGAGCGTCGTCGGCCCCCTGCGCCTCGGCATAGTAATTGCGCCGCCGCAGCTCCAGCGGGTCCATCCCCAGCGCATGGGCCACGTGATCCATGACGCGCTCGATGCCCACCATCCCCTGCGGCCCGCCGAAGCCGCGGAAGGCCGTGGCGCTTTGCGTGTTGGTCCTGAGCCTGTGCGAGGTGATCCGCGCATTCGGCAGAAGATAGGCGTTGTCGGCATGGAGCATCGCGCGGTCGGCCACCGGCAGGCTGAGGTCCATGGACCAGCCGCAGCGGATCGCCTGAGTGAAATCGACGGCGAGCAGCCGCCCGTCGCCGTCCACGCCCACGCGGTAGTCGATGCGCGCGTCATGACGCTTGCCGGTCACGACGAAATCGTCGTCCCGGTCATAGCGCATCTTGACCGGCCGCCCGGTGCGCGCGGCCACCACGGCGCAGGCGATGGCGAGGTGGTTGCCCTGGCTCTCCTTCCCGCCGAAGCCGCCGCCCATGCGCCGCACCTCGACGCGTACGGCGTTCATCGGCAGGCCCAGCGCATCGGCCACCTTGTGCTGGATCTCGGTGGGGTGCTGAGAGGAGGAATGCACGATCATGTCGCCCCCCTCCTGCGGAAGCGCCAGCGCGGATTGCCCCTCGAGGTAGAAATGTTCCTGCCCGCCGATCTCGATGCGGCCTTCGATGACATGGGGCGCGCGGGCGAGTGCCGTGTCCACATCCCCCTTGGCATAGACCCGTGGGCCGTCCTCGAAAATCGCGCCGGCCGCGATCGCGTCGTCGATCGTCAGGATTGGCGGGTCCGCGTCGATCTCGACCACCGCGCGGGCGGCGGCCTTGCGGGCCAGAAGGTGGCTTTCGGCGGCCACGAGGAACAGCGGCTGGCCCGCATAATGCACCGCACCATCGCTCAGAAGCGGCTCGTCATGGGCCGAGGGGGAGCAATCGGGGATCGCGTCGAAATCCGCGCCCGCCAGCACGAGGCGCACGCCGTCCGAGGCGCGAACCGCAGACAGGTCGAGACCGCGCAGCCGGCCCTTCGCGACCTTCGAGAGACCGAAGGCGAGGTGCAGACAGTCCTGCGGGACGGGGATGTCGTCGACGTAGCGCGCGGCACCGGTCACATGCAGCCGCGCGGCGTCATGGGGCAGGGGCTTGTGTACGCTCATGGGCGGACCTCCAGCACCGAGACCGGCTGCCCCGACATCTCGCCAAAGTAGCGCAGGAGCATGTTGGAGGCGGTCTCCAGCCTGTAGGCGGCCGAGGCGCGCATGTCCGAAAGCGGGGTGAAGTCCTCCGCGAAGCGCGCCCGCGCCGCATCGACGCTCGCGCGGGCCCATGGCTGACCGACCAGCGCCGCCTCGACGGTGCTGGCGCGTTTCGGCGTGCCGGCCATGCCGCCGAAGGCGATGCGGGCCTGCGTGACGGTGCCATCCTCGACGGTGATGCTGAACGCGCCGCAGACGGCCGAGATGTCCTGATCGAACCGTTTCGACAGTTTGTAGACGCGGAGCCGGTCGGGCTGCACCGGGACCGACACCGCCTCCACGAACTCACCCGGGGCACGGTCCTGCTTGCCGTAGTCGAGGAAGAACTCCTCCAGCGGCAGGGCCCGGCGGGTGTCGCCCTTGCGCAGGTGCAACGCGGCACCCAGCGCGATGAGCGCCGGCGGGCTGTCCCCGATGGGCGAGCCGTTGGCGATGTTGCCGCCCACCGTCGCGGCATTGCGCACCTGCACCGAGCCATAGCGGCGGATCATCTCGGCGAAGCTCGGGTGCCGGTCGGCGATGAAGTCGCCAAGCTCGGTCAGCGAGGTCATCGCGCCGATACGGATTGTTTCCTTATCAGAAACAATACCCTTCAAATCATCACATTGGTTGAGGAATGCGACCGGTGCGAGGTCGCGCAAGTTCTTCGTAACCCAAAGCCCCACATCCGTCGCACCGGCAATCAGGGTGGCGTCGGGATGCGCGTCGTACCATTCCGCAAGCGCGTCGGCGGAACGCGGCAGGGCGATCTCCGATCCGGCCGGCACGTCATGGGCCAGAAGGTCGAGCATCTCGGCATCCGCCTCCATCCAGTCCGGCACGGGGACCAAGGCTGCCGCTTCGGCCGCGCGGATGATCGGCGCGTAGCCGGTGCATCGGCAGAGGTTGCCGGCAAGCTGGTTGTCGAAATCCGTTCGCCCGTTCAGATGCGCCGTCGCCATCGACACGATGAATCCCGGCGTGCAGAAGCCGCACTGGCTGCCGTGATGCTCGACCATGGCCTGTTGCACGGGGTGCAGCGCGCCATCGGGGCCGGCGATGCCCTCGACCGTGCGCACGGCGCGGCCATCGAGCTGCGGCAGAAAGAGGATGCAGGCATTGAGCGCGCGCGCGCCCGTCTCGTCGGTGACCATCACCGTGCAGGCGCCGCAATCGCCCTCGTTGCAGCCCTCCTTGGTGCCCGTCAGGCCCCTGGTCTCGCGCAGCCAGTCGAGGAGCGTGGTGGTCGGCGGCGCATCGACAGCCTGCGGCTCCCCGTTCAGAAGAAACCGGATCGTCATCGTGTAACACCCGCCGCGGTACCTGTCCGGGGTGGTCGTCCGGCCCTCGATGCGGCGTAGAGGGCGGCCCCGTTTGTCCTGTTCGACCGGAGAACAGAAAACCGGCCGCGGCGCGTCTTTGCAAGGGGGGCTGCGCGGTTGCGCGTCATCTGCCCGTTTCCCGGGCGCTGTGCAGCTACAACGGCGCGCCGTTGCGCCTTGTCGAAGAAATCCCGCCGCCTGTCGCCGGGCCTGTCGGCACGGATGTCTCGCGGCGCCATTGCCCCTTGAAAGGCACCATGTTCTGCGTGCCATCGCCACCGATCCACAAGATGATGCGGGCGCGCTCTTCCCTTGGGCCGGCTGCTCGCCTAGCATCCCGCCCATGGCCGATCCGCGATTCATCCATCTCCGCCTGCACACCGAGTATTCGCTGCTGGAAGGCGCGATGCGGGTGAAGAAACTGCCTGGCCTTGTGGCCGACGCGGGCATGCCCGCCGTGGCCGTCACCGACACCAACAACATGTTCTGCGCGCTGGAGTTTTCCGAGACGGCCGCCAAGGCCGGCGTCCAGCCCATCCTCGGCTGCCAGGTCGATGTGGATTACGCCCCGGTGCGGCCGGGGGAACAGCCCAACCCCTACGCTTCCATCGTCCTGCTGGTTCAGAACGAGGCGGGCTGGCGCAATCTGCTGAAGCTGAACACGCAGCTTTATCTGCGCGACGACGGGACGCTGCCGCATGTGACGCTGGAGGAACTGGGCGCGCATGGCGAGGGGCTGATCTGCCTGACGGGCGGGCCGGACGGCCCCGTGGGGCGGCATCTACAGAACGGAAACCGGGCCCGGGCGCAGGCCCTGCTGGAACAGCTTGCCGCCGTCTATCCCGACCGCCTTTACGTCGAGCTGCAACGCCATCCCGGCGAGGGCGGCGGCCCCGAGATCGAGCGGCTGACCGAGCGCGGGCATGTCGAAATGGCCTACGAGATGGGCCTGCCGCTTGTGGCCACCAACGATGTCTACTTCCCCGGCCCCGGGATGTACGACGCCCATGACGCGATGATCTGCATCGCGGAGGGCGCCTATGTGGACCAGTCGGAGCCGCGCCGACGTCTGACCCCGCAGCATTACTTCAAATCGCCCGAGGAGATGGCGGCGCTTTTCGCGGACCTGCCCGAGGCGCTGGAAAACACCGTCGAGATCGCGCGGCGCTGCGCGTTCCGGGCACGGACGCACGACCCGATCCTGCCACGCTTCGCCGAGAACGAGGTGGAGGAATTGCGCCGCCAGTCCCGCGAGGGGTTGAAGGAACGCCTTGCCGTGATCCCCCACGCGGCCAGCGTGGAGGAATATGAAAAGCGGCTCGAATTCGAGCTCGACATCATCGAGGGGATGGGCTTTCCCGGCTATTTCCTGATCGTGGCCGACTTCATCAAGTGGGCGAAGGACAACGACATTCCGGTAGGTCCGGGGCGGGGGTCGGGCGCGGGCAGCCTCGTGGCCTATTCGCTGACCATCACCGACCTCGATCCCCTGCGCTACAGCCTTCTGTTCGAGCGGTTCCTCAACCCCGAGCGGGTTTCCATGCCGGACTTCGACATCGACTTCTGCATGGACCGCCGCGAAGAGGTGATCCGCTACGTGCAGGAGAAATACGGCCGCGACCGGGTGGGGCAGATCATCACCTTCGGCGCGCTCCTGTCGAAGGCCGCCGTGCGCGACGTGGGCCGAGTGTTGCAGATGCCGTTCGGGCAGGTCGACAAGCTCAGCAAGATGATCCCGGTGGAAGGCGTCAAACCCGTCTCCATCGAAAAGGCCATCGCGCAGGAAGAGCGCATCCGCACCGAGATGATCGAGACCGAGCAGGACCGCCGCGAGGGGCGCGAGAACCCGGTCAAGCGGCTTTTCGATTACGCCGGCAAGATCGAGGGGCTGCTCAGGAACGCCTCGACCCATGCCGCCGGCGTGGTGATCGGGGACCGTCCTCTGGACGAGTTGGTGCCGCTTTACCGCGATCCCCGCTCGGACATGCCGGCCACCCAGTTCAACATGAAATGGGTGGAGCCTGCGGGGCTGGTCAAGTTCGACTTCCTCGGGCTCAAGACGCTGACGGTCGTCCAGAACGCCATTGACCTGATCCACGGGCAGGGGCGGCAGCTTCACGAAGCCGCCGACGGCACGCGGATCTACGAACCCGCCCCTGGCGCGGAGAACCAGATCAACGCGATCCCGCTGGACGACCCGAAGACCTACGAGGTCTATGCCTCCGCCCGGACCACTGCCGTGTTCCAGGTGGAAAGCACCGGCATGATGTCGGCGCTGGTGCAGATGAAGCCCACCTGCATCGAGGATATCGTGGCGCTTGTGGCGCTCTACCGTCCGGGCCCGATGGAGAACATCCCGAAATACTGCCAGGTCAAGAACGGCCTGAGCGAGCGGGATTTCCTGCATCCGTCCGTCGATCACATCCTCGACGAGACCCAAGGGATCATCGTCTACCAGGAACAGGTGATGCAGATCGCCCAGGAGATGGCGGGCTACAGCCTCGGCGGCGCCGACCTCTTGCGCCGCGCCATGGGCAAGAAAATCCAGGAGGCGATGGACGCCGAGCGCCCCAAGTTCCTGAAGGGCGCGGCGGAGAACGGCGTCGACGAGAAGAAGGCGCTGGAGGTCTGGAACCTCCTCGACAAATTCGCCAATTACGGCTTCAACAAGTCTCACGCCGCAGCCTACGCCGTGGTCAGCTACCAGACCGCGTGGCTCAAGGCGAACCATCCGGTGGAATTCATGGCCGCCGTCATGAATTGCGACATGCACCTGACCGAGAAGCTCAGCCTCTACAAGGCGGAGGTGGACCGCATGGGGATCGAGGTCATGGCCCCTTGCGTGAACCGCTCCGGCGCGGTGTTCGAAGTGTCGGAGGGGCGCATCCTCTATGCGCTGGGCGCGCTCAAGAACGTCGGCGCGGAGGCGATGCGCCTGATCGTGGAGGCGCGCAAGACCGAAGCGGGCGAAAAGCCCTTCGCCACGCTCTACGATTTCGCGCGCCGGGTGGACCTCAAGCGCGTTGGCAAGCGGCCGCTCGAGATGCTGGCCCGGTCCGGCGCCTTCGATGCGCTCGACCGCAACCGCAACCGCGTGCTTCGGGGGCTCGACGCGCTCGTGGCCTATTCGGCGGCGATCCACGAGCAGAAGGGCAGCGCGCAGGTCAGCCTGTTCGGCGAGGCGGGCGAGGACCTGCCCGAGCCGCGCCTGCCCGAGGCCGATGACTGGATGCCCGCCGCGCGTCTGGCCGAGGAACACCACGCGCTGGGCTTCTATTTCTCCGGCCATCCGCTCGACGATTACATGGCCGCGCTCAAGCGCAAGGGCGTCCTGAGCTTTGCCGAGGTGGAAGAACGCGCCCCGCGCGGCGATTTCGTCACGTGGATGGCGGGCGCCGTCTCCGTCCGGCAGGAACGCAAGAGCCAGCGCGGCACGCGCTTCGCCTTCGTGGGCCTGTCGGACCCCACCGGCACCTACGAAGTCATGGTTTTCTCGGAGGCGCTCGAGGCCAGCCGCCACATGCTCGAGCCCGGCACGAACGTCCGCGTGCAGGTGAAGGTCGAAACGCAGGAGGGCCAGATGCGACTGCGCGCCGAGACGGTGCAACTGGTCGATGAGGCCGTGGCCGCCGAGGCGCGCGGCTTCCGCGTCTTCGTCAACGACTGCGCGGCACCTGCCTCCGTCGCGCAGCTTCTGGCCCGTATCGCGGGCGACGGTACGCCGTCACCCCGCGGGCCCGTCTATATCTGCGCCATGGCCCCGGATTTTCCGCAGGATGCGGCGGAGGTCGAGGCGCTCGTGGGCGAGGGCCTGCCGGTGTCGCCACAGATCAAGGGCGCGCTGAAAAGCCTGCCGGGCGTGGTCACGGTCGAGGAGGTCTGAGCCGTCATCCCGGCCACGCGAAAGACTGCGCCGCGCGCACCAGCGCCGCGGTCGAGGGCGAGTGCTTCCGCCCCGGCACCGTCGCCAGTGCCACCTGCCGCGTGACCTCGGGCTCGATCAGCGGGCGCTGGATCAGGCCCGGAAGGCTGACGGAATATTCCGGCATGAAGGCGAAACCGATGCCTGCCAGCACCATCGCCTGCACCCAATCCTCGCGTTCCGAGCGGAAGCGGGCATAAAGCTCGATCCTCTCGCTCTCGCAGACCTGCATGACCATCTCCCGCATCTCGCAGGACAGCCTGTCCACGTAGTTCTCGCCCGACAGGTCGTGCAGCGCGACCGCGTTCATGTCGCCCAGCCGGTGGCCCGACGCCATCACCACGACGTAGCGCTCCGAATAGAGATCCTGCAGGCGCAAGCTCCGGCTGAGGTCCTCGGTCACGGTCAGGATCGCCGCGTCGAGTTGCCCGGCCTCGAGGCTTTCGCGCAACTCGGCGATCGACCCCTCGCTCACGGCAAGTTCCAGTCCCGAATGGGCCGCCTCCAATTGCGCGAGGAACCGTGCAAGCCGCATGTGCCCGATCGTCGAGAGTATGCCCAGCCGAAGCGGCGTCTTGTCGAGGAGCCGGTAATTCTCGGCCAGCGTGCGCGCGGCCTCCGCCTCCTCGATGATCTGGCGCAGATGCGGGATCATGGAGCGCCCGAAATCGCTGAGCAGGACGCGGCGGCCCTCGCGCAGGAACAGGGGCGCGCCAAGCTCCGCCTCCAGCGCCTTGATCCCCTTGGTCAGGGCCGGCTGCGTCACGTGGCAGTCTTCCGCCGCGCGTGTGAAATTCAGTGTGCGGGATGCCGCGAGCACGTAGCGGATCTGCGACATTTCCATCGGCGTCCCTCCTGCCGAAACCTTTTGCGGCCGAGGATAGCCGATTTCCGCCAAACCGTGGGGAATGGATCGATAACGCATCGGAAGTTCCTCCGCCGCCGTTCTTGCGGTGGGATGCCGCCATCGAAACACGCAAGGAGGACGGGACATGTCGGTTTACATGGTGGAACGCGATCTGAAGGGGATCAGCATGGAGGACCTGGCCGGCGCGCAGAAGGCGGCGATCGCCAAGGCCGCCGAGATGCGCGGGGAGGGGCAGGAGATCTCCTATATCCGCTCCACCTTCGCGCCCGAGGATGGGCGCTGCATGTGCCTGTTCGACGGCGAAAGCGCGGGACAGGTCCGGGCGCTGAACGACGCGGCGGGCCTGCCCTATACGCGCGTCGTGCCCGCGCTCGACCTGACGCCCTGAGCGCGAAGCCTCTATACGCCGGATCGTGGCCGCCGTAACGTCGCGGCCATGTCCGTGCTCGACACCCGCATCTCCTGGACGCGCCTGGCCCTGTCGCTGGCCCTGTCGCTCGTGGGCAACGCGGGGATGTGGGCGATCATCGTGATCCTGCCGGCCGTTCAGGCCGAATTCGGCGTCGACCGGGCCACGGCCTCGCTGCCCTACACGCTGACCATGGTGGGCTTCGCGCTGGGCAACTGGGTGATCGGGCGCTGGGTGGATCGCTACGGCGTGGGCCGCGTGCTGGCCGTCGCGGCGCTGGTGATGGCGGGCTCCTTCGCGGGGGCGGCGGCCGCGCCAAACATCGCCACGCTCTCGGCGCTGCAACTGGTCGTGGGCTTCGCCACGGCCGCCAGTTTCGGGCCGCTCATCGCCGATGTCTCCCAGTGGTTCCTGCGCCGGCGCGGCATCGCGGTCGCGATCATCGCCAGCGGCAATTACCTGTCGGGCGCGATCTGGCCGCTTGTCCTGGCCGATATCCTCGCCGGTCCCGGCTGGCGGCCGGCCTATCTCGTCATCGCGGCCTCGGCGCTTCTGATCATGCTGCCGCTGAGCTACGCGCTGCGAAAACCGCTCCCCGACGAGGCGATGCAGGCCTCCGCCGCGGCCGCGGCACTTCGCGCGAAGACCGCCGGCATCCCGCAGAACACGCTTCTGTGGCTGCTGGCGCTGGCCGGGATCGGCTGCTGCGTCGCCATGGCCATGCCGCAGGTCCATATCGTGGCCTATTGCGTGGACCTCGGCTACGGGCCCGCCGTGGGCGCCGAGATGCTCTCGCTGATGCTCATGGGGGGCGTCGCCTCGCGGCTGGTTTCGGGGGTCCTGGCCGACAAGCTCGGCGGCGTGCTGACGCTCCTGATCGGCTCCAGCCTTCAGATGCTGGCGCTTTTCCTCTACCTGCCGGCCTCGGGGCTCGTCTCGCTCTACGTGGTCTCGCTGATCTTCGGGCTCAGCCAGGGCGGGATCGTGCCCTCCTATGCGATCATCGTGCGTGAATACCTGCCCCCGAAGGAGGCCGGCGCCAAGGTCGGCTTCGTCATCATGGCCACCATCGTGGGCATGGCGCTGGGCGGCTGGATGTCGGGCTGGATCTACGACCTGACCGGCTCCTACCGGCTGGCCTTCATCAACGGCATCGCCTTCAACGCGCTGAACGTGGGCGTGATGCTCCTGATCCTCTTCCGCTCGCGCCCCCGCGCGCCGCGACAGGCCATCGCGGCCTGATCTCCTTCATCTTTCCAAAAATACGCAATCGCCACCGCTCACCAATGCGGCGGCGGCTTGTCGGAAAGCGGGACGCTCCCGCCCTCGGCCGCCTCGCGTTCCGCCTCGCGCGCCATGAGCATGTCGACCCGTGCGCCCAGCCGCGCGATCTCGGCGTCCTGCCGGGCCACCACGTCCGACAGGTCCTCCACCACGCGCAGGAGATGCGCCAGCGTTTCTTCCAGCTTCGCCTGATCGGCCATGCCACCGCCTCCTTGCCCCTTCGGCCCCCCTCGGATAGACGGGCCGCGTCCCTGAATTCAAGGCGTCTCGGCACCCATGGCCAAGCAGAAGAAACAGCCTCGCCCAAAGGCGGAGACGCCGAAAGGCTTCCGCGATTATTTCGGCGCCGAAGTGACCGAGCGCAACCGCATGCTCGCGCAGATCGCCGAGGTCTACGATCGCTACGGCTTCGACCCGCTGGAAACCTCCGCCGTGGAAACGGTCGAGGCGCTGGGCAAGTTCCTTCCCGACGTGGACCGGCCCAACGAGGGGGTCTTCGCGTTTCAGGAGGACGGGGGCGCGGAGGACGGCACGTGGCTGGCGCTGCGCTACGACATGACCGCGCCCTTGGCGCGGGTGGCGGCGCAGTTCCGCAACGATCTGCCAAATCCGTACCGCCGCTACACGATGGGCCCGGTCTGGCGCAACGAGAAGCCGGGGCCGGGCCGCTTCCGGCAGTTCTATCAATGCGATGCGGATACGGTGGGGGCTGCAAGCGTTGCGGCGGATGCCGAGATCTGCGCGATGCTGGCGGATACGCTGGAGGCCGTGGGCATCCCGCGCGGGGATTACATCGTGCGGGTGAACAACCGGAAGGTGCTGAACGGGGTGCTGGAGGTCGCGGGGCTCGCGGGCGAGGACAGCGAGGTGGCGCGCGGGATTGCCCTGCGGGCCATCGACAAGCTGGACAAGGTCGGGGCGGACGGCGTGCGCCAACTGCTCGGCGAGGGTCGACTGGATGAGAGCGGCGACTTTACCAAGGGTGCCAATCTGGCCGAGGAGCAAAAAGACGTCGTTATGGCGTTCATCGGTGGACGGCATGTCGAGATCGAATTCGGACGCCCAAAGCTGACGACTTTCAATCAGTCGGGCAGAGAAGTGACTACCATCAACAACCTCTCGTCTCTCGTAAAAGGATCGCGCGTCGGGGAAGATGGCGTTGCGGAACTTGAGGCCATTTCGGAGCTTCTGGACGCGCAAGGCTACGGACCCGACCGCATCGTCATCGACCCCTCCGTCGTGCGCGGCCTCGGCTACTACACCGGCCCCGTCTACGAGGCCGAACTCACCTTCGAGATCACCGACGAGAAGGGGCGCCCCCGCCAGTTCGGCTCCGTTGCGGGCGGCGGGCGCTATGACGACCTCGTCAAGCGCTTCACGGGGCAGGAGGTTCCGGCAACGGGCATCTCCATCGGTGTCGACCGCCTGCTCGCCGCGCTCCGCGCCAAGGGGCGGCTCAGCGGCACGACCGAGGGTCCCGTCGTCGTCACCGTCATGGACCGCGACCGGATGGCCGATTACCAGGCCATGGCCTCGGAACTGCGCGCCGCCGGCATCCGGGCGGAGGTCTATCTCGGCAACCCCAAGAACTTCGGCAACCAGTTGAAATACGCGGACAAGCGGCACAGCCCCGTGGCCGTGATCCAGGGCTCGGACGAGGCCGCGGCGGGCAAGGTGCAGCTCAAGGACCTGATCCTCGGCGCCAAGCTGGCCGAGGATGCGACGCTGGAGGAATGGAAATCCCAGCCCGCGCAGACCGAGGTCGACCGCGCGGACCTCGTTGCGGGCGTGAAAGCGCTTCTGGACCGGCACAGGTGACCCCCAAATCCGACATCCGCGCCGAGGCCGAGACGCTTCAGGCGGTCTTCACCCGCGCCGGCGCCGTGCCCGTGGACGCCCCCCTGATGCTCAGCGCCGACACGCTTCTCGACCTCTACGGCGAGGATATCCGCGCGCGGGCCTACACCACCGACGACCCCGACCGGGGCGAGATGATGCTGCGCCCCGATTTCACGGTTCCTGTCGTCGAGATGCATGCCGAGCACGGGGCGGAGCCCGCGCGCTACACCTATCTGGGCGAGGTGTTCCGCAAACAGCCCGTGGGCTCCGGCCGTCCCTCGGAATACCTGCAACTGGGCTTCGAGCTCTTCGACACGGGCGACCCGGCGCGCGCCGACGCGGAGGTCTTCGCGCTGTTTTCCGAGGCGCTGGAGGGGCTCGGCCTGCGTGCGGTGACCGGCGACATGGGCATCGTGCTGGCCGCCATCGAAAGCCTGTCCACGACCGAGGCCCGCAAGGCCGCGCTGCGCCGTCACGTCTGGCGCCCGCGCCGGTTCCGCGCGCTTCTGGACCGGTATACCGGGCGTGCGCCGCCGCCGGAGGGCCGCGCCGCCCTTCTGGACCATGTTGCGCGACAGGGCCTAGACGCCGTCATCGACGCGGCCGGCACGGAGACCGGCCTGCGCAGCCGTGCCGAGATCGCCGCCCGGATCGACAGGCTCCGGGCGGATGCCGAGACCGCGCCGATCGCGCGGGCCGAGGCGGATGTGCTGGGCGCGATCCTGTCGCTCAAGGCGGATATGCCGGACGCGTGCGAGTGCCTGCGCGACATGACCGTGGACATGCCTGGCCTGACCGCCGCCGTCGACCGCTTCGCCGCGCGCATGGACGCCCTGGGCGAGGCCGGGATCGACCCCGCCGGCCTGCCCTTCGAGGCGAGCTACGGACGCACCACGATGGAATACTATGACGGGTTCGTCTTCGGTTTCCTCGCCCCGTCGCGTCCCGACCTGCCGCCCGTGGCCTCCGGCGGGCGCTATGACGCGCTGACCGCGATTCTCGGGGCCGAGCCGATCCCGGCCGTGGGCGGCGTGATCCGACCGGAACTGGTGCGCGACCTCCGCGTGGGGGGCATGCCATGACGCTCCGCCTCGGCATTCCGTCCAAGGGCCGGCTGATGGACAAGTCCGCCGACTGGTTCGCCGCGCGCGGGCTTGTCCTGCGCCGGACCGGGTCGGACCGCGACTATTCCGCCGCGGCCGATGGCGCGGATCTGGAGCTGCGCCTGCTGTCGGCCGGAGAGATCCCGCGCGAGCTGGCCGCGGGCCGCATCCATCTGGGCGTGACCGGCTCCGACCTCGTGCAGGAGCGTATTCCGGGCTGGGAGCAGGCGGTCGAGGCGCTCGCGCCCATGGGCTTCGGCCATGCGGATCTGGTGATCGCGGTGCCGGTCGCCTGGGTCGATGTCTTGTCGCTCGACGATCTCGACGCGGTCGCGGCAGAGTTCCGCGCGCGCCACGGCCATCGGCTGCGCATCGCCACGAAATACCACCGGCTGGTGCGCGAATTCCTGCGCGACGCGGGTGTCGCCGATTACCGGCTGGTCGACAGCCAGGGCGCCACCGAGGCCACCGTCGCCCATGGCACGGCCGAGGCCGTCGCCGACATCACCTCGACCGGCGAAACGCTGCGCGCCAATCACCTGAAGGTGCTGCCCGACGCGGTGATCCTGCGGTCCGAGGCCACGCTCTGGCGCAGCCGCCGGGCCGAGTGGACGAGCGACACGCGCGCCGCCATGCAGGCGCTGTCGGACCGGCTGGGGCTGGCCTGAGCGGCGTCCGCCGCGCGTCGCTGCCACCGGCGGAGGGGGCGGTCGTCAGAGCACGCCGATCTCGGCCAGCGCGGACTGCATGGCGGGCGGCAGGGAGTCCTCCTCCCGGCGGCTGTTCCTCAGGTCGCGGGGCGCGTCCTCGGGCGGCAGGTAGCGCCAGCCCTGGAACGGGCGGCGCTGCGTCGGCGCGACACGGACAGGCGTGGGGTCGAGGACGATCCCGCAGCGCAGGATGCCGTCCGCGCCCTCCACCTCGTCGAGGCGCAGGATGCGCTGGCGGCAAAGCACCAGACCCTTGAACACCCAGTAGATCGACCCGCCGTTCAGAACCTCTTCGGCGCGCTTGGGCCACATCCGGGTGACGTGGCGCGGCAGCCCGTCGGGCCCCTTGGCGCGCGCGGTCGCCTGCCAGCCGGTCAGGTCCTCGATCGCGTCCGCGCCCACGCAGAGCTTGATGAGGTTGATCACCCCCGACGTCTCCCCGGATTTACCCACAGACTTCCCCACAGAATCCCGCTGTCACTGCAAGATATCGTAGTCCCGTCACATGTTTCTGCAACCTGTTGAGAAATTCCCGCGCAGACGGTATCTTCACGGTCTGTTGTCCGCAGAGGATGAAATGATGGAAATTTATTCGCAGATCGCTGAGTTGCGCAGTGCGTTTGGTGAACGAAAGCTGAGGCTGCGGATGGACCGCCAGTTTAAGCTTTCGTTCACCAAACTTGGCAACTAGCGTCTTGATCGTGGAGTAGCTCAATTGGATAGAGCACCCCTCTTGCTAGTCGGTAAGAGTCGATATCCTACCGTACGGAGGGGAGGTTGCAGGTTCAAGTCCTGCCTCCACGCCCAGACTACTTGGAGGCAAAAATGACCCGTTTCGCCGCCCCCATCGCCGAGCAGATCTGGGACATGAAATACCGCCTAAAGAGCGCCGAGGGCAAAGCGCTCGACGAGTCGGTCGAGGACACGTGGCGCCGAATCGCCATCGATCTCGCCTCGGTGGAGGCCGACCCCAAGGCGTGGGAGGTGCCGTTCTACGAGGCGCTGGAGGATTTCCGTTATCTCCCCGCCGGTCGCATCGTGGCGGGCGCGGGAACGGGCCGGTCCGTGACGCTCTTCAACTGCTTCGTCATGGGCACGATCCCCGACAGCATGGGAGGCATCTTCGAGGCGCTGAAAGAGGCCGCGCTGACCATGCAGCAGGGTGGCGGCATCGGCTACGATTTCTCGACGATCCGGCCCAAGGGCGCGCCGGTGTCCGGCGTGGCGGCGGATGCGTCGGGGCCGCTGTCCTTCATGGATGTCTGGGACGCCATGTGCCGCACGATCATGTCGGCCGGGTCGCGCCGCGGCGCGATGATGGCGACCATGCGCTGCGATCATCCCGATATCGAGGACTTCATCGCCGCCAAGGCAGACCCGAAGCGCCTGCGCATGTTCAACGTCTCGGTGCTCGCCACCGATGCCTTCATGGAAGCGGTGAAGGAGGACGGCCCATGGGAGCTGACCTTCAACGGGCAGGTCTACAAGACCCTTCCCGCGCGCGACCTGTGGAACCGGATGATGCGCGCGACCTACGACTATGCCGAGCCGGGCGTGATCTTCATCGATCGCATCAACGCCGAGAACAACCTGAGCTACGCCGAAACCATCGCCGCCACCAATCCCTGCGGGGAGCAGCCGCTGCCACCCTACGGCGCGTGCCTTCTGGGGTCGGTGAACCTCGCCCGGCTGGTGGCCGACCCCTTCGCGGACGGGGCGTCGCTGGACGAAGGGCAACTCTCGGACCTCGTCGCCACCGCGATCCGCATGATGGACAACGTCGTCGACGCCAGCCGCTTCCCGCTCGAGGCGCAGGCGCGCGAGGCGCATGCGAAACGGCGCATCGGTCTGGGCGTCACGGGGCTGGCCGACGCGCTGGCCATGGTGGGCCTGCGCTACGGCAGCGCGGAGGCGGCCGAGAAGACCGGCGATTGGATGGCGGTGATCGCCAACGCAGCCTACCGCGCCTCGGCCCTGATCGCGGCGGAAAAGGGAGCCTTCCCGCTTTATGACGCCGCGGAATACGCCAAGGCGCCCATGATCCGGCGCCTCGACCCCGAGGTGCAGGCCCTGATCGCCGAGCACGGGCTGAGGAACGCGCTTCTGACCTCCATCGCGCCGACGGGGACGATCAGCCTTTTTGCCGGCAATGTCTCGTCCGGGATCGAGCCCATCTTCGCGACCTCCTACACGCGCAAGGTGCTCCAGCCCGACGGCACCCGCACCGAGGAGGAGGTGGTCGATTACGCCGTGCAGATGTGGCGCGCCCTCCACGGCGACGCGGACCTTCCCGATCACGTCGTGACCGCGCAGGACCTCGCGCCGCTCGATCACGTGCGCATGCAGGCCGCGGCACAGCCCTGGGTGGATTCCTCCATCTCCAAGACGATCAACGTGCCGGCCGATATCGGCTTCGAGGCGTTCAAGGACGTCTATCTCGAGGCCTATGAAACGGGGTGCAAGGGCTGCACGACCTACCGGCCGAACGACGTCACGGGGAGCGTTCTGTCGGTCGAGGAGAAGCCCAGGGCGTCCGAGGCCGGGGGTGTCTCCCCCCTTCCTCTGGTTTCAAATATCCCGGGGGAGGCGCCGAAGGCGGCGGGGGCGGAGCCCCCGGCCAGATGGGCAGGCGACAGCGACGTCATCTACATGTCCGAGCCGCTGGACCGGCCGCAATCGCTTGAAGGGCATACCTACAAGCTCAAATGGCCCGACAGCGACCACGCGCTCTACATTACGATCAACGATATCATCCTGCACGGCCACCGCCGGCCCTTCGAGATCTTCATCAACTCCAAGAACATGGAGCATTTCGCCTGGACGGTGGCGCTGACGCGGATGATCTCGGCGGTGTTCCGGCGCGGCGGCGACGTCTCCTTCGTGGTGGAGGAGTTGAAGGCCGTTTTCGATCCGCGCGGCGGGGCCTGGATGAACGGCAAGTACGTGCCCTCGATCCTCGCGGCCATCGGCGGCGTGATCGAGCGGCACCTGATCTTCATCGGCTTCATCGACGGGGAGGGGATGGGCCTCAAGACGGACCCGCAGGCGGAGGTCGTGAACCTCGGCCGACCGGCGGGTCCGGCCTGCCCGTCCTGCGGGCAATACGACATGCGGATGATCGAAGGCTGCCTGACCTGCGCCAATTGTGGACATTCGAAGTGCGGATAAGCCACACTTCTTGAACGGAACGTATCCTTAACCTCTAGCTTTTTCGCGATTTTCACGCATTCTGGCGCCAAGCCAGCGGGCGAACGACGACCTGCGGCACATGCGAGCAAAGAGGCAGGACAGATGACACCCAAGCTGGGATCGGCGCGGCTTGCCGCAGCAGGCCTTATTTCCACGTTCTTTGTCGGGGTCTTCGGGCAGACCGGCGCCGCCCATGCCGATGGGCTGAGCGTCAGCACCCCCACCGATCCGGCGATCGCTTATGGCACGCCCACCGGCGGCGTCGAAACGCTTGGCGTCGTCACCGTCTTCGGCAACGACTGGTACGGCATTCCCTTCGGCGACCGCTACGACCGCTGGCGCACCGGCCATGTCCGTCTGAGCATCCTGCGCGGCGAAAGGTGGAACGATGCCCTGCCTGCGCAGCCCTTCGAGCTCATGGAGTACCGGCTGCGGGGCGAGATCATCGCGCCCGACAACCTCTCGTCACCCGCGCCGGGTGACCGGCTTTACGCGCCGTCCTGGTGGCTCGGCGCGACGACGCATTTCGGCTGGTCGGGCTATGACGTATCGGCGGGCGCGGATGTCGTCATGGTCGGGCCGCAAACGGGCATCAAGCCCATCCACAGCGAGATTCACCAGTTCTTCGGCAACAATCCGATCAACCTGCCGGCTGCCAACCAGGCGTCGAACGGCATCTATCTCGACGCCCATGCCGAAGTCGCGCGCGGCATCGCACTCAGTTTCGGCGAGGTGCGCCCCTTCGTGGAGCTGCGCGCCGGCGCAGAAACACTGGCGCGGGCAGGTGTGGACGTGACCATCGGCACGCTGGGCCAGGACGGTCTGCGCCTGCGCGATCAGGTCAGCGGACAGCGTGTCGCGGCCGTCAACGGCTTCCAGAATGCGGGCGGCTGGTCGTTCCTGTTGGGCGCGGACACGGCCTATGTCGCGTCCTCGGTCTACCTGCCCGACAACCGGGGTCCCGACCTCGAGGAGCTGCGTCACCGGGTCCGCGCGGGCGTCAATTTCGGCCTTGGAGACAGCAATTTCTTCTACGGGGTTACCTACCTGTCGGAGGAATTCGAGGGTCAGCCCGAAGGGCAGGTCGTGGGGACGCTGTCCTTCGATCTGCGGTTCTGAGGCGCTGCGGCAGGTCGTCGATTCCCTTGGGGTCGGCAAAACGAATCAGTGGCTTCACAGGGCGATTCGCATCTGTTAGGCTTTCACCATAACGCCGGGTAACGGCGAGTTTTTTTGACTAGAGGCGGGGTAATGAGCACGGGCTTAAGGGGTGCGTTCATGGTGGCATGGGCGCAGACTGCGATCGAGGGATCACCGGCAGAAACAGAACAAGAACTGGTGGAAGGAATGAGCTGGAGCTGGCATGGTCGCCCGCTTTCTCTGGAAGGTGACGGCGCCGCCCTCGTTCTGACCGCCAGCCGGGATCACGAAGAGCTTCGGGCTCGCGCGGCGCGGGTGGTGCAGAACTTGTTGCGCCGCCAGGCAGCCGGCCCCGCCGACCTTGCCCCTCCGGGCCTCTCCCTCGACCTAGCGGACCCCAACCCCGCCCTCGACGACAGCGACCCGGTGTTCTCCGGGGCATTCGTCGTCTCCGACGGATCGGTCTTCTACACTGTCGTTCCCATCGCCGTGGAGGAAGGCGCGCCGCCTGTCCTGCTTTTCCCCGATGGCATGCCTGCCCCGCGGCGCGAGCACACGATCATCGCCTGTTCCGACCGCAGCCCCGTGCGGGCGCCAAGCGAACGGCCCTCGGTGATCTGTTTCACGCCCGGAACGCGGCTGAGAACCGAAAGTGGCGAAGTGGCGATCGAGGATCTCGAAATGGGCGACCGCCTGCTGACGCGCGACGACGGCGCGCAGGAGGTCATCTGGTCGGGGCATCGGCGCATGTCCGGCGCGCGGCTCTTCGCCTTGCCCGATCAGCGGCCCATCCGCCTGCGCGTCAATGCGCTGGGGATCGACCGGCCCGACGCGGATCTGGTCGTCAGCCCGGAGCACCGCGTTCTGGTGGGCGGCGACACGACGCGTGACCTCTGGGGCGAGGCGGAGGTTCTGGTGCGCGCCGGCGATCTGGTCGGCGACCGGGGCGTCACTGTCGATCATTCCCTGCGCGAGACCTGGTACATCCACCTGATGCTGGAACGTCATCAGGTCATCTGGGCCAATGGCCTGCAGGTCGAAAGCTTTCATCCCGGCTTCATGGGGCTCGACGCGCTGTCGGGGCTGCAACGCGATAGCCTTTATGACCTGCGCCCGGACCTCGCGGACGATCCTTTCGCCTATGGCGGGCCCGCGCGGCGCATGCTGAACCGGGCGGAGGCGGCGATCCTGTTCGAGGGCGGGGCGGCCCGCCCGGTCTTCGCCTGAGGCAGCCTCACCATTGACAGCACCGCCGCGTCGTGTAGAAGCCCGCCATCCCGGCTGATGAGGCCGGGTTTTCATTTGGTGTTGGTGGCCCCCGCAAGGGGATGCCTGTCGGGCCTCGGCCAAAGGACAACGCCCTTCATGAGGTGCCCGCTGCGATTATTCGTACGAATAATCGCACCAAGTGGCGCCCGACCACGGAAGGAGATCAGACGGTGACCAAACGCACCTCTGCCAAGTACAAGATCGACCGCCGGATGGGCGAAAACATCTGGGGGCGTCCGAAATCCCCCGTCTCGCGCCGCGAATACGGTCCGGGCCAGCACGGCCAGCGCCGCAAGGGCAAGCTGTCGGACTTCGGTCTGCAGCTGCGCGCCAAGCAGAAGCTCAAGGGCTACTATGGCGACCTCACCGAAAAGCAGTTCCGCCGCATCTTCGCCGAGGCCGAGCGTCAGCGCGGGGACACCGGTGAGCTTCTCGTCGGCCTCCTGGAGCGTCGGCTCGACGCCGTGGTCTACCGCGCGAAATTCGTGCCGACCGTCTTCGCCGCCCGCCAGTTCGTGAACCACGGCCATGTGTTGGTGAACGGCAAGCGGGTGAACATCCCCTCCTACCGCGTCAACGAAGGCGACGTCATCGAGGTCCGCGAGAAGTCCAAGCAGATGGCCGCAATCCTGGAGGCCTCCCAACTGCCAGAGCGCGACGTGCCTGACTACATCGACGTGGACCATTCCAAGCTGACCGCGACCTTCGTGCGGACCCCGGGTCTGGGCGACGTGCCCTATCCGGTGCACATGGAACCGAACCTCGTCATCGAATTCTACGCACAGAACTGAGGCGGACTGCGGGCCCTGTTGCCCGCCCTGCGATCAGGAAGCCGGGCCGCGCCGATCAGGGCGCGGCCCGTTTTCGTTTTGCCGGACCGGCGCGCGTTCGCGCGGGGTCGCGTTGCACGAAACGCGCCTTGATCCCTGTGCGCCCCCGCACGCATGACGCTCTCGCCAAGGCCGGAAAAACGGCGTAAAGCCCGGGCGATGGCACTTGGCGACACAATCAGGACCCTCTCCCTCGCGGAGGCGGAGCGTCTGCCCCTCTGGAGGCGGCCCGTCGCATTGCTGGCACTCATGGCCTTCGCCATGCCCATCGCCTTCGCCACATGGTCCGCGCTTCTCAACAACTTCGTCGTCGAGATGGCCGGGTTCGACGGGGCGGATATCGGCTGGCTTCACACGGTCCGCGAGATCCCGGGTTTTTTTGCCATCGGCGTGATCCTCCTGATCCTGTTCATCCGGGAACAGGTGCTGGCCGTCGTGTCGCTGGTCCTGCTGGGCGTCGCCACCGCGATGACGGCGCAGTTTCCCACCCTCGGCGGCCTTCTGGTCGTGACCCTGCTCAGTTCGATCGGCTTCCACTATTACGAGACGGTGAACCAGTCTCTGCAGCTTCAGTGGCTGAACAAGAAGAAGGCGCCGCAGATCCTGGGCTGGCTTCTGTCGGTGGGGTCGGGCGCGACGCTTCTGGCTTATCTGCTGATCGTGCTGACATGGCGCGCCTATGACCTGAGCTATGATCTGGTCTACTGGATCGCGGGGGGGACCACGGCGGCGATCGCGGTGATCGCCCTTCTGGCCTTTCCGCAATTCGAAAGCCCCGAGCCGCAGACCAAGAAGATGATCCTGCGCCGGCGATACTGGCTCTATTACGCGCTGCAGTTCATGTCGGGCGCGCGCCGGCAGATCTTCGTCGTCTTCGCCGCCTTCATGATGGTGGAGCGTTACGGCTTCGATGTACACGAGATCACGGCGCTCTTCATGGTGACGCTCTTGGCCAACATGGTCGCGGCGCCGCTGCTGGGCTTCGTGGTGGCACGCTTCGGAGAACGTCTGGCGCTGATCGTGGAATATGGCGGTCTGGGCGCGATCTTCCTGCTCTACGCGGGGCTTTACGTCTTCGACTGGGGCGCGGGCGTGGCTGCCGCGCTCTACGTGCTGAACCACCTGTTCTTCGCGCTGGCGCTCGCCATCAAGACCTATTTCCAGAAGATCGCGACCCCCGGTGACATCGCGCCCACGGCGGCGGTGGCCTTCACCATCAACCATATCGCGGCCGTGTTTCTGCCTGCCGCTCTTGGGTATCTCTGGCTGTCCTCGCCCATCTCGGTCTTCCTGCTGGCGGCGGGGATGGCGGCCATTTCGCTCGGGCTGTCCTGCCTTGTGCCGCGTCACCCCGAGCCCGGGCGCGAGACCACGTTGACGCGCGCGGCGCCTGCCCCGGCGCCGGCGGAATAGGGGGAAAGCATGCCGACATGGACCGCACTCACCGTGCTGCCCGACAAGGCGGCGGCCGAGACGCTGGGCGAGGCGCTCGAGGGCATGACGCCGGAGCCCGTCGGCGTGGGTGTGTTCGAGCTGGAGGACGGATCGGGCCTGTGGGAGGTCGGCGCCTATTTCACCGATGCGCCCGACGACATCGCCCTGTCGCTGCTTGCGGCGGCCTATGGGGCGCGGCCCTTCGCGGTGTCCGAGCTGCCCGAGACCGACTGGGTGGCCCATGTCAGGCGCGAACTGCACCCGGTGGAGGCGGGGCGGTTCTACCTCTACGGCGCCCATGACGCCGAGAGCGTTCCAGCGGGTCGCGTGCCGCTTCTGATCGAGGCGGCCATGGCCTTCGGCACCGGCCATCACGGGACGACAAAAGGCTGTCTGGAGGCCTATGACCGTCTGCTCGCCGCTGGCTTCGTGCCGCAACGTGTCGCCGATATCGGCGCGGGCACCGCGGTTCTGGCCATCGCGGCGGCCAAGACCGCACCGAACCCTGTCATCGCATCGGACATCGATCCCGTCGCCGTGGAGGTGTCCGAGGCCAACGCCCGGGCCAACGATGTCGCCGCGAAGCTGCGCTGCATCGAGGCCGAAGGGTTCGACCATCCCGATCTGGCCGCCGGGGCGCCCTATGACCTGATCTTTGCGAACATCCTCAAGGGGCCGCTCATCGCGCTTGCACCCGCCATGCGGGCCCATATGGCGGATGGCGGTTACGCGATCCTGTCGGGGATCTTGAACGAGCAGGCCGACGATGTGATCGCGGCCTACGCGGCGGAAGGCTTCCGCCTCGTTGCGCGCGACAGGCTGGGCGAGTGGACGACGATCACAATTTCTCCTTAATTTGGTCGCAAACTGCGGTGAATTGTGTTATGAAGATGGCAGGTGGGGGCACCTAGTATTTGAGTAGGTTGCCCTAATGGCTCGAAATCAAACGACTTTTTCGGATCGCGTCCAGCGAATCGAGGGATCGCGTTCGAACGTTGTATTTTCCCGTAGACGTGACGGTGGCGAAGCTGCCGGTGTTGTCGTTCATCCAGACGGTTTTGTTCCATCGATGGCTCCGCGTCCGCGGCGCCTGAGGTTCGGGTTTCCCGTCAAGGGTGTGATCTTCGCCTCGGTCGCGGCGGTTCTGGTCAAGGCGTATCTGATCTGGACATTGGGCGATGATGTGTATGGCGCGGCCGTGTCACAGCTGTTGAGTGGTAACCAGTTTGAACGTGCTGCGGGCCTTGTTCTGGCCCCCGATATGGTGTCGCTCTGGCTCGTCGACGCCTATCAGTACATCTACCGTTTCATCGTATCCGTGGCGACCGCGCTGGAAACCGGGACCTTTCCGGACTTTGCGTGATCTGGTGCCGTTCTCGGCACCGGCGACCACATTTTCATGAAGAAAGGGCGCTTCGGATCCAATCCGAAGCGCCCCATTTTTTGTTCCGGTCCCGGGCCCCGTGGCCCGCGCCGGTCAGAAACGGCCGGTCGCGATATCGTCGATATCGCCACGGTTCAGGCCCAGATCGTCCAGTTCACGATCCGAAAGCTTCGAAAGCGCCTGGCGCATGACGCGGGCGTCGTTCCATGCGGCGATCCGGCCGACGATGTCGGCAAGAACGCCAGTGGCGCGAAACCCTGCGCCGAGGGGGCGGTTGGTCATGATGGCCATCTGTGCAATCCTTTCCGGTGGTCGGTTCTCGGTTCGCGCAACCTCATGTTGCCCGTGAGCCGCAGATAGGCGCGAAAACCCGCATCCACAAATGTCATTTTTGCATGGGTTCAATGCCGGCATTGCATAGCTCTGGATTGCTCTAAAGCTATGAAAAAAAGGCAAAAATCCGCTCACTTGGTGTCGTTTTCAGACATCAGGGCGACGCATTTGAACAGCGTCAGGACCGCCCTGTCGCAAACCCAAGGCCGGGCGTCGCAAATGCCCCGAGGCTTGGCAGATGTTCGCCTTTCGTGCTAGTGATGCCCAAACGCCTCAGTCAGCCGACGTTCCGGCCGGCCAGGTCCCTGAGCGGGGCTTGAACGCGGCTCGAGCCGGCCAGGTCGGGCAACAACGAAGGCGGGAGCGGGGCGGAGCATGCGCATCATCGGAATCGATCCGGGTTTGAGGTGCCTCGGCTGGGGCATCGTCGAGGTCGATGGCAGCCTCCTGCGCCATGTCGCGAACGGGGAATGCCGCTCGGATGGCGCCGACCTGGCGCGGCGGCTCCTGTCGCTGCATGTCCAGCTGACCGAGGTGGTTGCTCGCCATGCGCCCGATGCTGCGGCCATCGAGATGACCTTCGTGAACCGGGACGGTGCGGGGACGCTGAAGCTGGGGCAGGCGCGCGGCGTCGCGCCCACGGCGCTCGTCGGGCACTCGGTGGGCGAGGTCGCCGCTGCGGCGCTCGCCGGCGTGATGTCGCTCGAGGACGGGCTGCGCCTCGTCGCCCGGCGCGGCGCGCTGATGCAGGCGCAGGCGCAGCTCGCCGA
>LJSY01000028.1 GCA_001314805.1 Rhodobacteraceae bacterium HLUCCO18
ACCTGAAAACACCTGCGTGAAACGGCCACGTTGTGGCAAAAGCGGGTAACCCACTTCAACAATATCAATAGTTTACGCGTTTAGCTGTTGAAGTTGGGGGGTAGGCAGCGGCCCTCGGCCCGACCCGGTCATCAACTTGTCCCGACCGCTGCTTCCGAGCCTCCTCTTCGCTCGGTTTCGTCCGGTACCTCAGGCGCCCTCGTGTCGCAAATCGCGGCATTTGCGGCGCTGCAGCGAAGGCGGCGCGGTTCGGTCCGTGTGACGCCGGCAGGACACGCACCCAAAAGCGAAAGACCGAGCCCATGCTGCAAGTATTGTCGGGCGTCTGGGCCCTGCTGATCGGCATCGTCCTGATCATGCTCGGCAACGGCATGCACTTCACGCTGATCGGTCTGCGCGGCGGGATCGAGGGGTTCTCGGCCGCCGAACTTGCCGTGGTGACGTCGGGCTACTTCCTCGGCTTCCTCTCGGGCGCCCGCTACACGCCCGTCATGATCCAGCGTGTCGGGCATGTGCGCGTCTTTGCCGCGCTGGGCAGCTTCATGTCGGCCGGGCTCGTCGCGTTCACGCTGCTGGCGGAGCCCTGGGCCTGGACGCTTTTGCGCGTGCTGATCGGGTTTTGCATGTCGGGCATCTATGTCGCCGCCGAAAGCTGGCTGAACAACGCCACGACAAACGAGACGCGGGGCAGTGTCCTGTCGACCTACATGATCGCCCAGACCCTCGGCATCATCGGGGCGCAGGGCCTCCTGACCTTCGGCGATCCGGCAACGTCGGCGCTGTTCATCGGGGCCTCGATCCTCGTATCGATCTCGTTTGCACCGATCCTGTTGTCCGTCACGCCTGCCCCGGCGAGCGAGATCGCACGCCCGATGTCGTTCCGGGAGTTGTTTTCCGGCACGCCTCTCGGGGCGATCGGAATTTTCCTGCTGGGCAGCATCTACGCCACGCAATCGGGCATGAGCGCGGTCTTCGGCAGCGAGATCGACATGACCGCCAACGAGATCGCCCTCTTCGTCGCCATGCTCTTCGGCGGCGCGCTCGTGCTTCAGTACCCGATCGGCTGGCTGTCGGACCGGCTGGACCGGCGCAAGGTCATCCTCGGAACGGCCGTCATGGGTGCTGTCGCAAGCGCACTGGGCTGGGTCGCGGGCAGCACTCTGATCACGGTCGGAGGGGGAAGCCTGTGGCCGATCATGGCGGCGGCCTTTCTTGCGGGCGGGATGACGACGCCGCTTTATGCGCTCCTGCTGGCCTATACCAACGATTTCCTGTCCGCCGAGGACATGCCGGCGGCCTCGGGCGGGCTGGTCTTCACCTTCGGGCTGGGTGCCATACTGGGCCCGCTCCTGACCGGCTGGGCGATGCAGGGGCTGGGCCCCAACGCCTTCTGGCTCGTCATCGGCGCGACCTTCGTCACCATGGCGCTTTATGCCGCCTACCGCATGACCCAGCGCGCCACGCCACCGGCGCAGGAGACCGAGGCCTATCTCGGCGTGTTGCCCACCGCCTCCGCCGTCGCCGTGGAAGCGGCGGGCACCTGGTCCGCGGAACAGGCCGAGGACGATCAGGACAGACAAGCGACACCCTGAGCGACCGCCCGCGACAGGGCACGGCGTCGCAATCGGTGACTGGCCAGCACAAGGTCCCCGGACCGCGGGCTTGATCGAAATCAGCGCGAGGCGTGCCCTGGCATGCGACAAAGGCCACGGGACAGCACCCGATCCCCCGGAGGTTGCGTCATGCAGACCACGTCAGGCTCCCCGTCCTCGAAAACCGTTCCCGTCTCTGCCCTCGTTCTCTTTCTCGCCGTGACCTTCCTGATCACGTGGGGCGTGATCGGGACCTACATCATCGCCCCCGACATGGCCGTCGGCACGTTCGGCGAGATCAGCGGCGCGCACCCCCTGTTCTTCCTCGCGACCTGGTCGCCGGCCATCGCGGCCTTCGTCGTGGTCGCCTTCCATGGTGGGGTGCAGGGCCTCCGCGCCTTCCTTGCAAGGCTGCTGATGTGGCGCGTGTCGTGGGGCTGGCCGGCGTTCATCCTGTTCGTCATTCCGCTCGTCTTCGTCGCGGGCTCGCTGATCAAGGGCGGGCCGGTTCTCGCGCCGCTGCCGCCCGAGGGCGCAGGCGCGGTCGTGGCGGTGATGTTCATGATGCTCTTTCTGGGGCCTATCGAGGAATTCGGCTGGCGCGGCGTCATGCAACCCCTGCTGCAACGCCACATGGCGCCGATCTGGGCGGGCCTGATCATCGGCGCCACATGGGGGTTCTGGCATCTGCCGGCCTTCTTCCTGACGAGCACGGTCTATGCAGAATGGAACTTTCTGCCCTTCTTCATCGGCAACGTCACGCTCGCGGTGCTGGTCACGCCGATCTTCAACAGCGCGCGGGGCAGCCTGCTCTGGCCGATGCTGTTCCACTGGCAGCTGATCAACCCGTTCTGGCCCGATGCGCAACCCTGGGACACGATCCTCCTCGTCGGCGTGGCCGTGGTCGTCGTCTGGTGGAACCGCGACACGATGTTCAACCGCGACGGCGCCGCGACCGAGGTCATCCCGGCCGCACGCGGCGTCGCGCGGCAACCGGCGGTGTAGAGACATGCGTCGTCGCCTCCTTCTCGCCTGCGCGCTCGCCCTTGCCTGCGTTGCGGCGCCAGTGGCCGCGCAGGAGGCCCAGCTGGCTTCGGTGCTCGGGGAGGTCCACGAGCGGTACGGCTTTCCGGGCGCCACCGCGGCGATCGCCCTGCCGGACGGCACGGTCGTGACGGCGGCCACCGGCCTTGCCGATGTCGAGGCCGGTCGCGCCATGACGCCGGAAACGCCAATGTTGGCGGCGAGCATCGGCAAGAGCTTCGTCGCGGCCGCGGTGCTGGCCCTGGAGACCGAAGGGCGGCTTTCGCGCGACGATCTCCTCTCTGACCATCTCGGCGATCGGCCATGGTTCGACGCGCTGCCGAACTCCGAGGCCATCACCGTCGATCACCTCCTGCACCACACGTCCGGGTTGCCGGACCATGTGCACATGTCCGAGTTCCAGCAGGCCTGGGAGGGGCTGGTGAGCGGATCGACCTTCGACGCGGAGGACCTGATCGGTTTCGTGGCAGGACGGGAGCCGCTCTTCGAGGCAGGGCAAGCCTGGCAATACAGCGATACCGGCTATGTGCTGCTGGGCCTCGTGATCGAGGAGGTGACGGGTCAGGGCTGGCACGACGCCGTCCGCACCCGCCTGCTGGATCCGCTCGCCCTGAACGGCACGGTCCCGTCGGACCGCCCCGACCTGCCCGGTCTCGCGGTGGGCTATGTCGATCGCGACAACCCCTTCGGCCTGCCCGCGCGCACCGCCGATGGCGAGGGGCGGCTTCTGTGGAACCCGGCGGTGGAATCGGCCGGCGGCGGCTTCGCCTCGACCTCCGCCGATCTGGTGCGCTGGGGGCATCTGCTGTTCGGCGGCGAGGCCATGGAGGGCCCCTATCTCGACAGGCTGCTCGACGGTGTGCCCGTGGATGCGGAGGCGCCCGGCATCCACTACGGCGCGGGCGTGGCGATCTACGCCGACACGCCGCGCGGGCCGGTCTATGGCCATGGCGGCTGGATCCCCGCCTATGTCTCCAGCCTGCGCCATTACGCGGCGCATGGCGTGACCGTGGCCTTCCAGATCAACACCGATGTGGGGATCGCGGATGACACCAGCGACCTCGTGCCCGCCCTCGAGGCCGCGCTCGCCGATCTGGCGATCTCCCTGATCCGGTGAGCGCATGCGCCTCGCGGTCGTCTTGGGTGTCTTGGCGTTTGCCCTCCTCGCAGCCAAGGCTTCATCCGATGGCGGCATTTCGGATCGGCTGGCGCGTATCGTACCCGAGCGCATGGCGGCGGACGGTGTCGCGGGCGCAGTCGTCGTGCTGATCGAGGGCGGCGCGCCCGTCTGGACAGGCGCCTTCGGCATGGCCGATCCGGCGACGGGCCGGCCGATGACCTCCGACGCGCTCTTTCGCGTCGAATCCATCTCGAAACCCGTCACCGCCTGGGGCGCGATGCGGCTGGCCGAGACCGGGCGGCTCGACCTAGACGCGCCTGTCGACGATTGCCTGACGCGCTGGTCCCTGCCCGAGGGGGCAGGCCGGATCACCCCCCGCGCGCTCCTGAGCCACAGCGCCGGTATCGGCCTCGGCGACTACGCAGCGCGCTTTCCGCCCGAGGGGCCGAGGCCCGACCTGCCCGAGCACATCGCGCAGGACGTCACCCTGATCACCGCGCCGGAGCCCGGGTTTTCCTACTCGGATACCGGCTACAACCTGCTGGAACTCGTGATCGAGGACTGCACGGGCGAGGATTTCGGCGCGCTCATGGCGCGCGAGGTGCTTTCGCCCCTCGGCATGACCGGGGCCAGCTTCGACTGGATCGGCGCGGACATGCCCGTGGGCCACGACCTGCGCGAGCGGCCCGTGGCAACTTACGTCTACCCGGGACGTGCCTCGGGCGGGCTGCATGCCACCGCCGCCGACATCGCGCGTTTCGCCATCGCCGGGATGGCGGGCGCGGATCAACCCGTTCTCTCGCCCGAGGGCGTGGCCGCCCTTCACCGCCCCGAGGTCGCGGTCGGCGGCCTGTTCGGTTTCGCCGCCCAAGGCTACGCGCTCGGTCATTTCACCGAGACGCTCTCGGACGGGCGCGCGGCGGTCTGGCATGGCGGGCAGGGCCATGGCTGGATGAGCCACGTGCACCTCGTTCCGGAGACGGGCGACGGCATCGTGATCCTGTCCAACAGCCAGCGCGCCTGGCCGCTTTTCGCCACGGTCCTGCGGGACTGGTCGGTGAGCCTCGGCACAGCTCCCGTCGGCATGGCGAGCGTGCTCCGGGCCGAGCGGGCGGCACGCGGCGCCATCGCCCTTGGCCTCGCCGTGGCCGCACTCGGCCTCTGGCGCGCATATCGCGACGCCTGGCGCCCCCTGCCCTTGCGGGTGCTGGCCGGCGGGATCGCCTTGGTGCTCATCCTCTGGCCGCTCTGGGCCGCGACACGGGACTACCTGTTCCTGTTCTCGATCCTGCCGGGCCTCTGGCCCTGGCTTGCCGCCGCCTCGGCCCTCGCAGGGCTCGGCCTTGCGGCGCTGGCAATCGCACCAAGGCGCAGGGGATGAGCGTGCTCCGCCTTTCCGTCCTCGCCCTTGTCGCGCTTCTTGCCGGCGGCCTCGTCTGGAAGACCCTGCCCGCCCGCACACCGCCCATTGACGGCCCCGATCCGATCGCCGATCTCGTCCCAGCCGAGATCGGCGGCATGACGCAGTGGCTGCTGATCCGGGGGGCCGACCGAAGCGCGCCGATCCTCCTGTGGCTCCATGGCGGGCCGGGATCGGCGCAGATGCCCATCCGCGCCGTCACCGCGGCGCTGGAGCGCGATTTCGTCGTCGTGCACTGGGACCAGCGCGGCGCGGGCAAATCGAACCCAAGCGGTTTCGACCCGGCGACAATGACGCTCGACCGGTTCCTCGCGGACGCGCGGGAGGTCACCGCGATCCTGCGCGAGCGTTTGGGCGATCAGCCGCTGATCGTGCTCGGCCATTCGTGAGGCACGATGCTGGGCGCGCGGCTCGTGGCGGGCTGGCCTGGCGATTACGCGGGATACATCGGCACCGGCCAGCAGGTGGACACCCTGCGCGGCGCGGCGCTGGCGCTTGATTGGCTGGAGGAGGTCGCACCCGGTTCAGGCCTCGCCGGAATGGACCCGCAAGCCTTTCGCGATCACGGTCTTTACGTGCGGCTGATGCAGGAGGTCGAGGCAAAGGGCGGGGGCATGAACGTCTCGTTCCTTTCGATGCTGCCTCGCGCGCTTGCCGCGCCGGAATACCGTTTGCCAGACTACCGGCGCTGGCTCGACGGGGCCAATCGCGGCAGCGGGCCGATGTGGGCCGAGTATCTGGAGCGCGACCTGATCGCCGAAGTCCCCGTCATGCCGGTGCCCATGCTGCTGATCTCGGGGGCGTCCGACTGGAACACGCCGGTCCCGTTGGTGCAGGAATGGTTCGAAACGGTCGAGGCCCCTCAGGGCAAGCGGATCGAGGTGTTCGACGGATCGGGCCACGCGCCGTTTCTCACCGAAACGGGCAGCTTCGTCGAGACGGTGCGCAGCTTCGGCGCCCGGACCGTCCGGCCGCCCGTCAGGCCCTCCGCGCCATGACCCGCGCGGTGCCCGCCGCGAGGACGACCAGCAGCGCCACCGCGATCCAGAGCGGGCGCAGACCCGCCGCGCCCTCACCGGGGATAAGGGGCAGAAGGCCCAAGGTCGTGTTCGACGCGGCATGGAAGACATGCACGACGATCAGGCTGCCGCCGCTTTCCAGCCAGAGCCAGGTGTAGAGGATCGAGACGGCGAGGATCTGGGTCGCGAAAAGCGGCATCGGGATCTCGGCGTGGAAATCGCCCGGCATCGCCCAGAGCGGCAGGTGCCAGAGCGCCCAGACGAGGCCCAGCGCGAGGCTCGCGCGCACCGGGCCCGTCCGCTCCAGCAGCCTTGGCAGCAGGTAGCCGCGCCAACCCGTCTCCTCCCCCGCGACGCTGAACAGAAGCACCCAGAGAAAGACGACCGGGGCGATAAGGAGCGCGCGGCCCCCGGGCCAGTCCGGCGTGCCGCCCAGCCCGGCGTCGATCCACAGCGCCAGAAGCCCCACCGCCGCCGTCGCGCCAAGCGCGAAGGCCCAGACCCGCGCCGGCGCTTGCCAGCGGGTGAAGCCGCCGAGCAGTTGACGCAGCGCGGTGCATCCGGCGGCACCCGCGAGGATCAGCGCCGCGAGCGTGGGGCCGAAGCTGCCCGCGATCCGCAGGACCGCCGCGTCACTGCCGGTCAGGATCGCCAGACCCCAAGCACCCCATGACAAGGCGAAGGTCAGCAGGACGAAGGCCGCAGCCTGTCTCACCGGCCCCACCCCTGTCTGCCGCCCATCGACGCACGCGCCCGCGCGGTCACGGCTCAGCGCCGGGAAAGCTGATCCCGGTGACATCGGCGCGGAAGAAGGGGAAATACGCATCGGTCCCGAACATGTTGCCGGCCTCGACCCGGAACGGCAGGCGATAGCCGCCCACGTCGCGGAAATCCGACATCACCGCGCCGAAAGGCTGCAGCCGGTGGACCTTCTCGGGGTTCGCGTCGCTCCAGCGCTGAAACGAGACTTCCGTGGGACGCCCTTCTTCGTCGACGGTGACATCGACCGCCTGTTCCAGCGCTCCGTGGACAATGGTCACGCGCGCCGTGTCCTCGTCCACGGCGGACCATGAGACGCCCGGCCCGGGCATGAGCGCCGCGGGCGCCCAGATCGTGGCCTCCGCAACGTATCGCCCAAAGGCCGATCGGGTGTGGTCGGGATCGCCGCCAAGGCGCCCGACGGGGACAATCCCGAAGATCCGGAACCGGGTCCAGCTTGCGGAGTCCGACCCGGACACGGGCATGCCTGCGCGTGTGCGCATGGCCCAGACGAAGCCTTCCGGCGCGGCGAGGATCTGGCGCGCCTCCATGGGCTGGTAGCGCGGATCGTCCTTGGTGCCGAGGCTGAATTCGCCCGTCATCTCGATGACCGCGACCGGCAGAAGCGGTGTACCCGGCTGAATGGTATACGCGAAGTACCGACGCGCGGGTTCGGGCAGGTCGGCCACCATGCCCGGATCGAAACGCGCGGGATCCTCGGGCTGGAGCGCGGTCAGCCTGTCCCACTCGGCCCGGTCGGCCCGGCGGTCCATGAGCGCGAGACCCCACAGGGCCAGAAGCCCTAGCCCGATGACCGCGAAAACGACGATGATGACCTTCATGACAGCCTTCCCCACGCCCGTCTCGATCCGGACCGGTGCCCCCTCACGCGATCCACGACAATCCCATTCAAAGAATAACACGAACGCCCCGGAAGGTGAGGGGCAGTCTTGCGAATGGGACGTACGCGGGCCGACGGAGAGAACGACGAAGCGGCCGGCCGATCGGACGCGCCGCCCCCGGTGTCAGCCGGTGAGGAAATCCTCGAGGATCATCCGGAAGAGTTCGGGCTTTTCCACATGCGCCGCGTGGGACGCACCGGGGATGACCGCGAGCGATGCCGCCGGAAGATGCGTCCAGAGGTATTCCACCTGGCGCCAGCGATAGGACCGGTCCTCGTCTCCCCAGATGATCAGCGATGGCATGGTCAGAAGCGACAGGCTCGCCCGCCCGTCCCATGTGGCCATGGCGTTGAGCGCGATCCGGGCCGCCTCGCCATCCGCCTGCGCACCGATCCTCGACAGCGCCTCGAAGCCGGGATGGGCATCCCCGTGCAGAAGCCAGGTGGCCGCGATGCGCCGCGCGGTCTTGGCGACGCCATCCTGCTGCAGCCTGTCGAGCGAAACGTCGAGCGGTTCGAACCTCTCCGGCATGGAGCCCAGCGGGCCGGTGCCGTAGAGGACGAGCCGGTCGAGGCGCTGCGGGATCTTGCGGGCGACCTCCTGCGCGATCATGCCGCCCATCGAATGCCCCACGAGAACGCAGCGCTCGATGCCCCTTGCGTCGAGATCGGCGATCACGTGCTCCGCGAAGCCGGCGATCGTCGCCGGCGCGGCATGCCCGCTGGCGCGCCCGAACCCGGGCAGGTCCAGCGCCACGATGCTGAACCGGTCGGAAAGGGCCGCCTGCAGGTCCGACCATTGCGCCGATCCGCCGAGATACCCATGCACCATGACGACCGGAAGCGCTGCAGCGCCCGTCACGGTCTCCATGTGCAGATCCACGCCTGCCGCTCCGGTCATTTCATCTGCTCGGGCAGCCAGAGCGCCAGTTGCGGAAAGGCGACGAGCAGGAAGATCAGCACCACGAGCGCCGCGATGAACGGCAGGCAGCCGCGGATGACCTGAACGATGCTGACCTTGCCGCGACTGATCCCCTGTATGACATAGAGGTTCAGACCCACCGGCGGTGTCAGCACCGCGATTTCCATCGTCACCGTGTAGACGACCCCGAACCAGATCAGGTCGAACCCGGCCGCCGCCATCAACGGGAAGATCGTGGGCAGGGTGATGAAGGTCATCGAGACAGGCTCGAGGAACATGCCCAAGAGGATGTAGAAGACCACCACGATGGTCAGCACCGTGTAGGGCGACAGCTCGAAGCTGAGGAACAGTTCGGTGAACTCCTGCGGCACCCGGTAGTAGGTCAGCACGAAGCCGAAGAGCGTCCCCGCCGACAGGAGCAAGCCGAGATACCCCATCGTCCGCATGGTGGAGAAAAGCGCCTCCTTGAACCCGTCCCACCGCAACCCGCCGACCCCGAAGGCGAGCACGACCGTCAGGAGTGCCGCGACGGCCGCCGCCTCGGTGGGCGTGGCGATGCCTCCATAGATCGCGACCGTGATCACGAGGCCGATGAGCGCGATCGGTCCGATCGTGGCCCCGATCTGGAACATGGTCATGCGCGCGGCCTGTTCGCTGTCGGGAATGTCGTCGGGGTGAATGACGCCCCAGATCATCACCACCACCGAGAAGAGCGTGGCGAGGATGAGGCCGGGCACGACGCCCGCGATGAACAGGTCGCCAATGCTCTGATCGGTGACGATGCCGTAGAACAGCAGGATCAGGCTCGGCGGCAAAAGCACCGAAAGCGTGCCGCCCGCCGCCAGAACGCCCGACGAAAGTTCCTTGCCGTAGCCCAGTCGCAGCATCTCGGGCAGCGCAACGCCACCGATGGTCAGCGACCCCACCATGGACGAGCCCGAGACCGCGCCGAACCCGGCGCAGGCCCCGATCGAGCCATAGGCGGCCGAGCCCCGCACCCGCACCCCCTGGTGCAGGAACTGGTAAAGCCTCGGGCCGATATTGGACCTTCCGATCAGCTCGCCCAGGAACACGAAGAGCGGCACCGCCAGCAGGATGTAGTTGATCCACACCCCCCAGAGCTTGAGCTGGGAGGACACCAGCGAGGTCTGGAAGCTCTGGATCTGCCACAGGAACGGCAGCGACGCTGCCGCCAGCGCGAAGGGAATGGGCAGACCCATCGCGATCAGCAGGATAAGAAGCCCGAGGAGCCCGAGACCGACTTCATACCATTCCATCGCTCACATCTCCTCGGCGGGGGTGATGGCGATGCGCGCCAGACGCAACGCGGCATAGATCGCGAAAAGGATCAAGGACGCGGCCCCCGGTGCCCAGAAGATCCAGCGCGGCCAGAGCAGGATCTCGGACGACGAGCCGGAGTTGAAGGCCCGGATCGTGGCGTTGCCCGCCGCCGTCGCGAAGAACAGTCCCACCCCCAGCATCAGCGTCATGTTGACCAGCGCCACGATCTTGCGCCCCGTCGCCGGGAGCCGGTCGGTCAGCATCGTGACCCGCGGATAGGCATCCTCGCGCAGGGCGTAGGCGAGGCCTGCGAAGGCGACCGGAAACAGAAGCAGCGCGGTCGCCTCGGTCACCATCCGGTCCGGTACGTTGAGGGCGTACCGCGTGAAGACGCCGTAGCTGATCCAGACCATCTGCACGAGGATGATGCAGGCCCCGGCCGCAGCCAGCCAGATCACCAGCTTTTCGACAAGTCGGATCGATCGGTCGAGTTGCGTCACCGCCGCGCCCCCCATGGAGTTTTTGCCATGATGCCGGATCGAAGCGCCGCGGGCCATCGCATCAGGCCCACGGCGCCACGGATCACGCGCCCGTCAGGGAGCGTTCGCCGCGAAGAGCTCGAGGATGTCGCTCGCCAGTTCGGGGCCGCAGGCTGCCTCGACCTCGGCGTTCCACGTCTCCTGCACGCTTCCCAGAAGCGCGGAACTTTCCTCGACAGACAGGGACACGGCCGCGCCGCCGCCGGCCATCACGGCGTTGCCGACGCGCTGGTCGACCCAGGCCTCGTAGCGCGGCTGGAGCCAGGCTTCGGTCTCGGCCGCGGCTTCCATCACGATGCTCTGCTGCTCGGGGGTCAGCCGCTCATAGGCGCCCTCGCTCATCATGTAGATGATGTTGCCGTAGAACAGGCTGCCATTGACCATGTAGGGCATCACGTCCCAGAGCTGCCAGCTGGAATAGGTGGCCACGCCCATGTTGATGCCGTCCACGACGCCACGCTCGGCGGACTGGAATACCTCGCTCGGCGCCACGAAGACGGGCGACCCGCCCCAGGTCTCGATCATCATGGAAACCAGCGGCCCGATGGAGCGCACCTGCCGACCCTGAAGGTCGCCCAGATCGGCGATGGGTTCGTCGAACCACCATTCCTGGTCGTAGGAATAATTCGAGTTGAACAGCGGCACGAGCCCGACCTCCGCCGCCTCGGCGCGGATCAGATCGGCATAGGCGGCATCCATCGCCACCTGGTTCTCGAGGTCGACCATGGCCGGGTAGAGCGACGTGACACGGTAGCAGGGCAGCCGCTCGTCGGCAGGAATCCAGCTGATATCGGACACTCCGCCCTGAAGCGCGTCCACGCCCTCGGACCAGCCGTGCAGCGTGGAGGAGGGGAAGATCTGGATCTCCACCTCGCCGTCCGTGCGCTCGGCGACGAGATCGGCGAAATACTGGAACCCTTCGTGGCGGACGTCGATCTCGTTGACATAGGTGGACAGGCGGATGGTTTCGGCCGCGGCCGGCAGGGCGAGCCCCGCCGCCAGCAAAGTGGTCGAAAGGGCTGTCGCGATGGTCTTTTTCATGGTGATCCCCGTTGATCTGCTTGGTGGTTGCCGGCGCTTCGTGGCCCCGGTCGCTTGCTTGGCCCTGAACATCACAAGGCTGATGACGCAACGGTAGGCGAGACATCCGTCCGCGCGCCAATGCTTATGTCTCAATAAACTATTCCGATCTTGCATAGTCTGCGCGCGGCGATAGACTTCGCCGTCAGGGTTCGCACGGGGCCGCCATGGACATCAATTGGCTGATCGATTTCGTGTGCCTCGGCCGCACTCTGAACTTCTCCCGCGCGGCGGAAGAGCGGAACGTGACGCAGTCGGCGTTCAGTCGGCGCATCAAGTCACTGGAGTCGTGGGTCGGCACGTCGCTCATCGACCGGTCGAGCTATCCGGTGCAGCTGACGCCCGCCGGGCGGCAGTTTCTCGGGACGGCGCAGGTCACGCTCGCCCAGCTGACCGATGCACGGCAGACGATCCGCGCGGCCGAACACAGCAAACTGCCGCAGCAGCGCATTGCTGCGCTTCATGCGATCTCCGTGAACTACCTGCAGCCGCGCCTGTCGGAATTCGCGAAGCAAATCCCGGAGATGCGCGTGCGGGTCGTGTCGGACACAATGGCCGCCTGCTGCCAGCTGCTGACGGATGGGGGCTGCGAGTTCCTGCTCTACTACCGGCACCAGCATGTGGAGCCGATCCTCGACGAGACGCGCTTCGCCCGCAAGGACATCTGCAACGAGGACCTGATCCCCGTCGCCCAGCAGAACGCAGCCGTGCGCAACGGCTGGACGCTGGGCGGTCCCAGCCAGAGGGCGGTGCCCTACCTGAGCTACGATCCCGACACCTTTCTGGGAAGCGTCGTCGACCGCACGGTCGGGGGGCGGGAGACATCGCTCGATGTCCGCTACATGGACGCATTGGCCGAGGCGCTGAAGCGTCAGGCGCTCGCGGGAAGTGGGGTGGCGTGGCTCCCCGCCTTCTCCATCGCCGAGGAACTGGCCGATGGCCGGCTGGTGCGGATGGGCGGGCCGTCCTGGACCGCGCGTCTGACGATCTCGCTGTTCTGTTCGCCGGATCGGCTCGACCCGGTCGGACAGGCGCTATGGGAGGCGTTCTGACACCGGCCCGCCGGCATCGAGGATGACGTCCCAGCCGCGCCGCGCCCGCTCGCGCCCGCCTCCGGCGAGGCGGATCATCCGGATCTCGAGCGCGAGGTCGGGCCCGGCATCGGCAACCCGGTGCAGACGACCGACGCGGATATCCTCCGCGACCAGCGCCTCGGGCAGCCAGGCCACGGCCAGCCCCTCGACGGCGTAGCGGTAGGCCGCGAGGGTCAGTGCCGTCTCGGCGCGGCGATGCAGCAGCACCCCCTCGGGCAGATCCAGCCAGAGCTCGGCCACCAGACCGCCGAAGAAGACGTCGGCCGGATAGGCCACGACCGACAGGCGGCCATCGGGTCGCCGCGACAGCCCGGGATGCGCCACCGGCATCAGACGGTCGTGCCCGATGCAACGCTCTTCGAAACCGCCGGTCTCGGGACCGGTATCGCGAACCGCATAGCTGATGACGAGATCGGCCGCCCCGGACAGGAGCATCACGAGGCATTCGTCGCGGTTGCCCGAGCGGATGCGCACCGGCTCCAGCCCCGCCCCGGAGAGCGCGCGCACGATCCCGGGCGAGACCGTCGCACTGATCGCATGCTGGCAGGCCAGCGTGATCGACCCGCTGCCCGAGGCCACTTCCGCCGCTTCCTGAAGCAGGCCGGACTGGACCTGCATGGCCGTGCGCAGGCTGCGTTCGAGCGTCCGTGCAGCAGGCAGAAGCGCCACGGGCCTGCGCCGCCGGTCGAAGAGCGGGCCGCCGAGCTGCGCCTCGATCGCATCGATCCGCCGCGTGAAGGCGGATTGGGTGATGTTGCGCAGCTCGGCCGCGCGGGCGAAGGACCCGCTGTCGATCACGGCGAGGATATCGGCGATCCAGTCATGCCGCATGGCACCCCCTACATGCAAATATTGCAAGTCATCATGCAAGATATCGGTTCGATTTCAAGAAAACGCGGTGCTAACTTACGCACAACTCAAAATAAGGACGAAACCCGATGAACCTCGCCCGCTTTCCGCGCCACTTCCTCGCGCATCTGCCCACGCCGCTGGAGCGCCTCGACCGTCTGAGCGCCGAGCTTGGCGGACCGGAGATCTGGATCAAGCGGGACGACTGCACCGGTCTTTCGACGGGGGGCAACAAGACGCGGAAGCTCGAGTTTCTCATGGCCGAGGCCGAGCTCGAAGGCGCCGACATGGTCATGACGCAGGGCGCCACCCAGTCGAACCATGCCCGCCAGACGGCCGCCTTCGCCGCGAAACTGGGCATGGCCTGTCACCTGCTGCTGGAGGACCGGACCGGGTCGAACGATCCGAACTACAAGGAAAACGGCAACGTCCTTCTCGACCACCTTCACGGCGCCACCACCGAGACACGGCCCGGCGGCGCCGACATGCACGCCGAGATGGAAGCCGTCGCGGAGCGGTTCCGCGCCGAGGGCCGCACCGTCTACACCATCCCCGGCGGCGGATCGAACCCGACCGGGGCGCTGGGCTACGTCAATTGCGCCTTCGAACTGATGGGGCAGCTCAACGACCGCGCGCTGGTCGTCGATCACATCGTCCACGCCACCGGCAGCGCGGGAACGCAGGCGGGGCTGATCACCGGGCTGAAAGCGTGCAACGCGCAGATCCCGCTTCTGGGGATCGGCGTGCGCGCGCCCCGCCCGGCGCAGGAGGGCAATGTCTTCGCCCTCGCCGAAAAGACGGCCGAGAAGCTCGGATGCCCCGGCATCGTCGCCCGCGAGGACGTTGTCGCCAACACCGACTACGTGGGCGAAGGCTATGGCATCCCGACGGAGGGCGGTCTCGAGGCGATCTCGATGTTCGCGCAGCTCGAGGGCATCCTGCTTGACCCGGTCTATTCGGCCAAGGGCGCGGCGGGGCTGATCGACCTGATCCGCAAGGGGCGTTTCGCCAAGGGCGAACGCATCGTGTTCCTGCATACCGGCGGCTCGGCGGCGCTGTTCGGCTATGACCGGGCGCTCGCGCAGGGCTGACGGTGTCGCGCCTCTCCGGCCTTCTGCCGGCCGGTCTTGTGCCGGACGGACCGGCGCTTTTGCGTGGCCTGATGCTGGCCGCGATGGTCGGCGCGGCGGCCGGTTTCCTGTCGCAGAGCTATGGCGCGCCGGTGATGCTGCTGGCGCTTCTGATCGGCATGGCGCTGCACGGCGTGGCCGATCAGTCGGATTGCGCGCAGGGTTTGGATTTCGCCTCGCAGACGCTGCTGCGCTGGGGCGTGGCGCTGATGGGCCTGAGGCTCGACCTACGGGACGTCTCGGTGCTGGGCTGGGTGCCGGTCATCGCCGTGGCCGGCCTCGTGCTCGCGACGCTGGGCGCGGGCGTTCTGCTGTCCTACCTGTTCGGGCGGCGGCGGGCCTTCGGTCTGCTTGCGGGCGGCTCGGTCGCGATCTGCGGGGCCTCCGCGGCGCTCGCGATCTCCAGCGTCCTGCCCCGCCGCGATGGCCGCGAGGCGGATACGCTGCTGGTGATCACCGGGGTGACGCTGCTGTCGACGCTCGCGATGATCGTCTACCCGGTCCTGTTCCGCGCCCTCGACTTCACGCCGACCGAGACGGCGTTCCTGATCGGCGCCACGATCCACGACGTCGCACAGGTCGCCGGCGCGGGCCATTCGGTGAGCGACGAGGTCGGCGTCCTTGCCGTCTTCGTGAAGATGCTTCGCGTGGCGCTCTTGCCGGTGGTTCTCGTGCTTGTCGCGCTGTCGCTGCGCGGAACCGGCGAGGGACGCAAGGGATTGCCGTGGTTCCTCGTGCTCTTCGTGGCACTCGCCGGTCTCGGCAACATGGACATCCTGCCGGACTGGCTGGTCACGCAGCTTGTCACCGTCTCGCAGGGCTGCCTGATCGTCGCGATCTCGGCACTGGGGCTGCGCACCAATCTCGGGCGCCTGCTCGAGGTCGACCGGCGGTATGTCGCCATGCTGGTGCTGCTGACGCTCATCCTGCTGGGGCTGTCGATCGGCTTCGTTCTGCTGGTTCCGCTCTGACCCACCGCCCCGGTCTCAGCCGAGGAGCGCCACGAACCCCGCGACACCCGCCGCCAGCACAAGCCCGATGCCGATGAAGCGCCATCTGAGCCGCGTGTCGAGCCGGGAGGCGCCTTCGGAATAGTCGAAGCGTTCGTACATCACCCGATCCATCGGCATACCGAGGTCGATCAACCCGTCCGCGACCGCCGTCACCATTGGCCCCGGCCCGCAGATGAGCGCGACCGTCCGCTGCTTGTCGAGGCCCTCCAGCATGCCCGAGAGTCTCTCGCGGTCGAGCCATCCGGTCTCGCCCGTCCAGTCCGGGGACGGCGTCTCGCTCAACAGCAGCGGGCGCAGGTCGAGCTTCGCGCCGGCCGCGGCGATCTCGTCGAGACAGGCGAGGTTTTCCGGCGTGCCGGCGGCATAGGCCAGCCGCACCGGCTGCCCATGCCCGCGCGCCACGAGATCGCGCAGCAGCCCCATGATCGGCGCGATGCCCACGCCCCCCGCGATCAGGAGGATGGCGTCGTCGCCATGGCCCTCGAGCGTGAAGTGCCCGTAAGGCCCGTCGATCCCGATCGGCGTTCCGGGGGCCAGCTTGCCGATGCCGTTGGTGAAATCGCCCGCCTCCTTGATGATGAGGCTCAGCCCCGGGCGTTCGGGACTGTCGGCGATGGAAAAGGGATGGTCGAAGAGCGGAAAACGCCGCGCGCCCTCGGTCATCCAGACGAACTGGCCCGCGCGGTAGCCGAGTGGGGGCGTCCCCTCGGCGGGCTGGATGTCGAGCTCCCACATCCGGTCGGCCACCTTCGAGACGGAGGCGAGCCGCCATGGCCGCAGGCGCAGTTGCGCCCAGCGCCAGCCATAAAGGATGGCGACGACCGCCACCACGGCCGCGCCCACGGCCCACCAGTACCCGTTGAGAGCCCCCCCGGCGCTGAACCGGCCGGCGGTGACCGCGTGGTGCAGCCCCGCGCCCAGCGCAACCGCCGCGAGGACGAGATGCGCGGCGCGCCATGTCTCGTAGCGCAGGGGCAGGCGCTTGCGGACGGCCGACCCTAGGACCAGAAGGATCAGCGCCGAAAGCGCGATGACCCCGCTGCGGTAATGCGGCAGCGTGTGGTAGGCCCAGAGCCGTTCGACCCCGAGCGCGGGATCGGCGAGGAAGGTCGGCACCACGTAGACGACCGGATGCAGCAAGAGCGCCACCAGGACCCACCAGGCCGCGGTCTTGTGGAAGGCCATGACGCGGTCGATCCCGAGGCGCCCCGACACGATCTCGAAGCGTCCAGACGTCACGAACTGCACCGCCATCGCGGCGAGGCCGACCAGCCCCAGACCGGCCGCCGCGATCTCCCAGGTGACGGTCGGCGCGACATCGCGCATCACCGCGAGCACGAGCGGCGCGATGCACACCAAAGGGTAGAGCACCGCGACGACGCCCGCAGGCAGACGCGGTGGCTGGCGCGCGTCCGCCGTTGCGGTTCCTGACCGGGCGTCCTGCATGCGGCAACTCCTTGCTGACTGCTCCCGATTCAGTCCCTTGCAACGCGGTTGGCGTCCTTGATCTGGATTAAGGTCATCCGGCGACGGTGTGAAACACTCCCACCCTATCAGGTACGAGGGAGACCGTCATGACGTCCGTCCGTTTCCTCTTTCAACTCGCTGCGTCCGCTATCTTGGCCTCCGGCCCGCTCGCCGCCGAGGAGTTCGGTCTGACGGAGGTCACCGAGGCGTGGCTCATGGGGCCGCACAGCGACTACCATTCGCCGTCCTTCACCCACTGGAACGAGGATGGGGAGGTTCCGCCCGCCTGCGCGGCGTGCCATTCCGAGACAGGCATGCTCGACTGGCTCGGCGCCGATGACACCGCGCCCCTGACGGTGGAGCATCCCGGCACGATCAACACCGTGATCGGCTGCGCCTCCTGCCACGTGTCCGAGGCCGAGGCGCTGGACGCGGTGCCCTTCCCCTCGGGCGTGACCATCGGCGGTCTTGGCGGCTCGGCGACCTGTACCATGTGCCATCAGGGCCGGACGTCGACGGACACCGTCCTGTCGGCGACCGACGGGATGGACCTCGACACGGTGTCGGAGGATCTCGGCTTCATCAACGTGCACTACGGCGTGGCGGCCGCGGTGATGCACGGCGCCGAGGTGCGCGGCGGCTTCCAGTATCCGGACCTAACCTACGCAGGGCGCTTCACCCATGTGGCAAGCGCAGGTACCTGCGTCGCCTGCCACGAGCCGCATTCGACCGAGGTCGAGACCGAGGGCTGCATCGCCTGCCATCAGGGCGTGAACGACATCACCGCGATACGCACGCGCCATGCCGATTTCGACGGAGACGGCTCCACCAGCGGCGGCATCATCACCGAGATCGAGGGCCTGCACGCCATGCTCGGCGAAGCGATCGTCACCTATGGCCGCGAGATCGCCGGCACGCCGATCGGCTATTCCTCCGACAGTTTCCCCTATTTCTTCAACGACAGTAACGGAGACGGAACCATAGGCCCGGAGGAGGCGGCCTTTCCCAACCGCTACGCAAGCTGGACGCCGCGCCTGCTGATGGCGGCCTACAACTACCAGGTCGTGGCCAAGGATGGCGGTGCATGGGTGCACAACCCGGCCTATGCGATCCAGTTGCTGCATGACAGCATCGTGAGCCTTGCCGAGCGGGTCGATGTGGATCTTGCGGGAGTGACGCGGCCCTGATCTCGACCGGCGCCGGAGAAACGGCAAGCGACCGGCAGCCGGACAGCGGGCGCCGCGGGAGATCACCCGATATGCTGGCGCAATGCCCCGGACGTCTCGGTCCAGATCCGTCGCATCGCGGCGCCGTGGCCTGCCTCGCATGCCATGCCGTCGTCGATCCGATCCTGAACGGCCACGAGCGTCGCATGCAGGGCTTCGGCCCCGAAGAGCGCGGCGGACCCCGCCGCCTTGTGCACCCGTTCGCGCAGGGACCTGTCGACATCGCCCGCGTCAACCTGCCCCGAGATGGCCCCGATCGCCTCGTCCATCTCCGCCAGGAAGTCGCCGATGAGGTCCCCGATCCTGTCCTGACCCAGTGCGACGGCGAGGCCTTCGACATGGCCGTGATCCAGCACCGACCGGGTTGACGCGGACGCCTCGGACGTGATGCCGGTTTCAGGTTCCGCGCTTTGGCATGAGAACCGCCTGACGATGGCGCGCAGACCCTCGCGCGTGATCGGCTTCAGGAGGATGTCGTCGAGCCCGGCTGCGCGGAACCCTTCCTTGTCCACTTCCCTTGCATGGGCCGTCAGGGCGACCATGGGCAGGCGGGTGCCCGGCGCCTCGGACTGCCGAATGGCCCGCGTCGCCTCCACCCCATTCATCACCGGCATGGAGATATCCATCAAGATGAGGTCGTAGGACCGCCGCCGGACGCGATGGACGCCTTGCTGCCCGTCATGGGCTTCGTCCACCTCGTGCCCGTCCTGTTCCAGAAGGTCGCGCAGAACGATGCGGTTGATGCGATTGTCCTCCACGATCAGGATCTTGAGCGGCTTGACGGGCATGGCCGAGGAGGCCCCGGCCGTGTCGGGCCTGTCGCGCGCGGCCTCCGTCGGGGCGTCGTCCGCGCACGGCAAGGGCAGACGGACCCGGAACAGGCTGCCCTCACCCTTGGCGCTCTCCAGTTCGACCTCGCCGCCCATCGCATCCACCAGCCGCTTGACGATCGCCAGCCCAAGCCCGGTTCCGCCGACGGCGCGGGAATAGGACGAGTCGAGCGTGACGAAATCCTCGAACACCCGGTCCTGATCGGTGGGATCGATCCCGATCCCGTTGTCGATCACCCGAAACTCCACGAGATCGCCATCGCCGAGACGTTCGGCCTCGACCGTGATCGATCCGTTGCGGGTGAACTTGACGGCGTTTCCGATGAGGTTCAGCAGAACTTGCCGGATATGCGTTGGATCGCCCACCACGTAGTCCCGGCCATGGATCCGCACCCGCTGCGACAGGGCGTTTCCGCGATGCTCGGCGACGCCGCGCTGGCTTTCGACCAGTTCTCGCACCAGCGCCGGGAGAGAGAAGGCCTCGGGTGCGGCGACGATCTTGCCGGCCTCCGCCCGCGAGATCTCGAGCACGTTGTCTACGTGATGCAGAAGCTGCCGGCCCGAGACGCGGATGATATCGAGGTATTCCAGATCCTTGGGGTCGCGCGCCTCGGTGTCCAGAAGCTCGAGCGTGCCCAGCATTCCGTTCAGAGGCGTTCGCATTTCGTGGCTCATCACCGCGATCAGGTCGGCCTTGGCCCGCTCGCCCGCGACGGCCTCGTCCCGGGCCTTGATAAGTTCCCGCTCCGCCTCGATGCGCTGCGAGATGTCGCGCGCGAACGAGACGAAAAGCTCTCCATGTTCTGAATCCGCGGTGGAAATCGAAAGCTCGACCGGAAACAGCTCGCCGTTCTTCCTGCGCGCCTCGAGTTGCACACGCCCCTTTCCGATGACACGTTTTTCGCCGGTGCTCAGGTAGCGGTCCATGCCGGCGCGATGCGCCTGCTTGAGGTGATCGGGGACGATCAGGTCCGCCATGCAGGCACCGATGGCCTCGTTGCGCGAATAGCCGAAGATATCTTCCGCCGCGCCGTTGAACTCGATCACCCGGCCGTCGCGGTCGACGACGAGGACGGCATCCAGCGACGTGGAGATGATCGACGCGAGGCGGGACCGGACCAGCCCGTGTTCGCGTGCGCGTTCCTGTTCGCGCCGGGCGAAATGCACAAGAAGCACGAGCAGGACGACCAGGACGAAAAACAGGCTCGCGGTCAGCGCCGACACCTGCGTGAGGGTTTCGGCAATCCCGCGCCGCTGTGTATCGGCGTCCTGCGCCAGAACGCCGACCCCCGTCAGTGTCACCTGCCGCACATCCGGCCGGATCGCTTCGGTGCGGGCCGCAAGCTCCGGCAGCGCCGCGATCAACTCCGCGTCGCCACCGTCGATCAGGGGGATGTTCCGGGCCTGATAATCACGGATCCGCGCAAGCGCCGCGGCAACCTCCGGGTCGTTTCGCAGCACTGCGTAGAGGCGGCTCGTCGAGAGCGTCTGGATCCTGCTGTAAAGGACATCGAACCTGCGACGAACATCGGCGATGGACGCGCCGCCGTCCGCCTCAGCCGCCGCGATGGCCCATTTCAGCGCGAGCAGTTCGACATCGGTCTGGGCCAGCGACCATTGCGTGCTGTCGGAGTTGGCGGTCGCGAGCGCGTCGATCTCCTGCCGGACCTCCTGCGCCATCTGCACCAGCCAGAAGACGACGAGCGCAAGGCCGAACGCGGCCATGGCGGCGCCGAAGGCGCGTCGCCGGCTGCTGCTGGCGACGTGCGCAGTCGGCTTGCGCCGAGGTTCCGCCCATCCTTTCAGCGCTGAACCTCGATCCTGTCGAGCTGCCAGATGCTGCGCGAATAGATCTGCTCGGTCTGGAACTCGGGAGAACTGTCGAACGGATAGACGATCCAGAGCGGCCCTTTCTCGCGGAGGCTCATGGGCGCACCGTTGCGCCGGAAAGCCACCAGCGGCCCGCCCTCCACGGCGTCGCTTGCCGGGATGTCCACCGCGTAGTCGTTGAGCGCGACCGCCCGCAGAACGCTGCCCTCCGCCCCCAGGGCGGCAAGCAGGTCGGACAGTTCGACACCTTCGAATGTCTGGATGCCATCGGTCCAGATCGTCGAGGTCTCGATCACCACGGTGTCGAGCGCCTCCAGCATGGCGAGGTCGAACTCGGCCGCGCCGTCGGCGTTGGTCTCGGTGATCGCCCCGGTCACGCTGAGCAGCACCTCGCCCTCCGCAGGCTCGAGCGCGGCCGCAGGGCCCGCGAGCGTCAGGGCCAGCGCCGCCGCAAGTGACGCCACCGAGGGGGCGAGGTTTCGTATGGACGTGGCAAGGGTCATGGCGGTTTCCTCCGGGTCTGCACCCAGGCGTGATTGCACAGAACGACCCCGGCGTCATTTGGGCAAAGGTATGGAATTCTACGCTTTCGGATAGGTCGCCTCGCCGGATACTCCGCAAGACCGTGCACAATGGAAATTGAATCGCGGGCCAAGTGGATGGTACCTGACCGGCCGTCGCGATGGCTCAAAAAGGACGTATTTCGGTGCGACCATCGCCTCCGGCAAATTAGTGATTAGTCACAGGTCGGCAGCGCGCCGGCCTGACTGGAGGATTTTCCATGCGCATCCTGCTCGCTGACGACCATGATCTCGTTCGGGAAACCATGGCCGCTTTTCTCGTCGCCGAGGGACAGGCCGAAGTCGCCACGGCGGGCTCGCTGTGCGATGCGCTACTGGTCGTGAAGGCCGACCCGGCGTATGATCTCGTTCTGCTCGACTACAACATGCCGGGCATGAACGGCCTCGATGGTCTTCGCCAGATGCAGACCGCGATGGGCGACACGCCCGTGGCGATCGTCTCGGGCACGACCACGCGCGCGCTGGCCGATGAAGTCATCGCGGCCGGGGCCGCGGGCTTCGTGCCGAAGACACTGGCACCGAAATCCATGATCACCGCCGCGCGCTTCATGGCCGCCGGCGAGGTCTATGCCCCGTTCAACTTCATGCAGCAAAAGACGCAAACGACGTCCGAGATCCTGACCAGCCGCGAACTCGAGGTGCTTCAGGGCATCTGTCGCGGGCAGTCCAACAAGGAAATCGCGCTCGACTACGATCTTCACGAGGCGACCGTGAAGCTGCATGCCAAGACCCTGTCACGAAAGCTTGGTGCCAGGAACCGCACCCATGCGGCCATGATCGCGCGGGACCGCAACCTCGTGTGAACCCGCCCGGCCGGGTGCGCGATCGCCCGTCCGACCGCACCCGCAACACCTGCCCGGGCGCCCCGACCTACCCATTCGTATGGTCCGACCCCTCCGAGCGGTCCGGAACCTCGCCTGGTGCGCGAGCGACCTGATGCGCGACTCGGCTTATGCCTCGCCGACACAAGACGAGGTTCCCGATGATCACTCTTTTGAATGCAGCGCCGGATACCGGCAACCAGGGGGTAAGCGCCCTCTGCCATTCGGTCGTGTCCGGGCTTGTCCGCAGGGGTGCCGGGACGATGACCGTGGCCGATCATGGCATCGGCCTGCGCCGCGCCGACTGGAACGGCACGCAGGTCGATCTGGTCGGCCTGACCCATAACCGGCGGTTCTGGCGCGGCGACAGCCTGCGCACGGCCCATGCGTTGCTGCGCGCCGGGATCGGCCGGACGGCACCCGCGCGGGCCGTGGCGCGCGCGCAGGCGGTTCTCGACATCTCGGGCGGCGACAGTTTCACCGATCTCTACGGACCAAAGCGGTTCCGTGCGATGATCCTGACCAAGCGGATGGCGCTGACGGCGGGCGTGCCGCTCGTGCTGCTGCCGCAGAAGCTGGGGCCGTTCAAGGACGCAGGATCGCGGTCCGAGGCGGTGGAGGTGCTGCGCCGGGCTGCGGCGATCTGGGTGCGCGACGCGGACAGCCACGCCTTCCTTCAGGACGCGCTCGGGCCCGATTTCGACCCGGCGCGCCATCGCCTCGGCGTCGATGTGGCCGTCGCCCTGCCGGAACGCGAACCGGAAATGCTGGACCGCGATCTGGCGGGCTGGCTCGCGCCCGACCGCGGCTTTCCGCTGGCGGGGCTGAACGTCTCGGGACTTCTCAGCAACGACGCGGCAGGCGCACGCCGGGCCTTCGGCCTCGCCGACAGCCATTGCGATCAGATCGAGGCGCTCGCCCGCACGCTGCTGGAGGGCGATCCCGACCTCAGGCTTGTTCTGGTGCCCCATGTCCACCGTCCCGACGGTGACGCCGAAAGCGATCTGGATGCCGCGCGGGCTCTGGTGAGACGCCTCGGCGAGTTGGGCGCAGGCCGCGTTCGCGTGATCGGGGAGCGTTTGCACGCGATGGAGCTGAAATGGGTTCTCGCCCGGCTCGACTGGTTCGCGGGCGCGCGCATGCATGCGACGATCGGAGCGTTTTCCTCGGGCGTTCCGACACTGGGTCTCGGATATTCGGACAAGGCCCATGGCGTGTTTTCCGAATGCGGGATCGGGGACGAAGTGGCCGACCTGAGGCAACTCGACGCGCGCGGAATAGCCGAGCGTGGCCTCGCCTCTTACCGGGGCCGGCAGGTTCGCCGGGCGGACCTGGCCGGCCGGGTCGCGGACCTGCGCGACCGCGCCTCCCGCGAGATGGACGATATCGCCCGGCAGGCGGGACTCTGATCGCGATGGCCGTCGCCCGCGCAAAAGCACGCTCCTTGGCCTGGGCGGTGCCGGTGCTGGCCGAAGCCGCGGCGCTTGGCCGGTCCGTCGCGTTTGCGTGGGCGATCGGGCCGGACGAGCTGGGCCGCGCGATGATGCTGGCCCTGACCGTCCGGCTGGTCGAGATGGCCAGCGACGTGGGCGTCGAGAGGCTCATGGTGCAGGCGCGAGACGGGCATTCCGCCGGGCTGCAGGCCAATCTGCAGGGCGCGCTGGTCCTGCGCGGGATCATCGGCGCGATCCTTCTGATCTGCGTGGCGCCGCATCTTGCAGCCCTGTTCGCGGACGGGCCCTCCTCGGCCTCCTATGCGTGGCTTGCGGTCGTTCCACTTCTGCGCGGCTTCGCCAATCTCGATTTCCGGCGCGCCGAGCGGGTCCTGCGCTACAGGCCCATGACGATCGTCGAAGGCGGCGCGACGCTGGCGATGGCGGCCGCGATCATGCCCGCAGTGGCGTTGTTCGGCGACCACAGGGCGATGGTCTGGGTGCTGATCGCGCATGCAAGCGCCTTCGTCCTTTTGTCCCACCTGATCGCCGCGCGCCGCTACCGCGTCCGGTTCTCGCCCCCGGCGCTCCTGCGCGTCTGGCGGTTCGGCGCGCCTCTCATGCTGAACGCCGTGCTGCTCTTCTTCACCTTCTACGCCGACCGCATGATCGTGGCGTGGGCCTATGACTGGGCGACGCTCGCGCTTTACGGGGTCGTTCTGCAACTGGCGCTGATGCCGGCGCAGATCGTGGGCCGGGCGGCGGCCTCGATCGTGCTGCCGCAGCTTCGGCAGGCGCTCGCGCTTGGCAGGCTGACCGAGGTCTGGGGCCCTGTTCTCGCCGCCCATGCCGGTCTGGCCGCCGCACTGGTCGCTGGCTTCACGGTTGTCGCGCCACCCGCCATCGTGCTGGTCTACGGGGAAGCGCTTCGGCCCGATCTGGCACTCGCCTTCGCCGTTGGTCTTGCCGCCGGGTTCCGGGTCCTCCGCACGCCATATTCGCAGCTGGCGGTCGCGAAGGGGCGCACGGGCGATCCCGCCCGCGCCAACCTTGTCCGGGCGCTGGCGCTCGTTCCGGCGGCCATCTTCGCGGCCATGGGTCTCCCGCTTGCGGCCATCGCGGCGGCGGCGGCGGCGGGCGAGGCCGGGGCCACGCTGCGCGCCTGGATCCTCGCCGGCCCGGTTGTCTCCCGCCCCCCGCAGAAGGTAGCTTTCGCATGAGTTCCGATCCGATCTCCACGATGGTGTCCCGCAACCTCTGCACCGGTTGCGGCGCCTGCGCCGGCGCGTTTCCGGACCTGATCCGGATGATCGACGACCCGGTCAACGGCCGCCGACCGGTGGTCGAGGCAAGCCCCGAGGGACGCCGCGCCGCCGAGGACGCCCGGTCGTGGTGCGCAGGCGCGACGACGACGTGGCACGACCTCGACAGATCCGATGCCATCGACCGCGACTGGGGGCCAGTCCTCGCGGCCTGGGAAGGCTGGGCCAGCGACGAGGAGATCCGTCACCGCGGATCGTCCGGCGGCGCAGTGACCGCGCTCGCCGATTTCGCGCTGTCGAGCGGTGCCGCGGACGGGGTCGCGCATATCGCGGCCCGCGCGGACGATCCGCGACTGAACGAGGCGGTGATCAGCCGCGACCGCGCCGGCCTATTGAGGGGCGCGGGCTCGCGCTACGCGCAGGCAAGTCCCGCCGAAAGCCTCGGGACCATCGCCGGGGGAGACGAGAACGTGGCCTTCATCGGCAAGCCCTGCGATGTTGCCTCGGCCCACAAGGCGATGCAGACCGACGCGACGCTGGCATCGAAGGTTCCCCTCACCATCGCGATCTTCTGCGCGGGCGCGCCCAACCTGGTGGCCACCGACCGCCTGCTCGACCGGCTTGGCGTGCCGAAGGACGGCAACCTGGTGGATCTGCGCTATCGCGGGGAGGGCTGGCCGGGCCTGATGCAGGCGGAGTGGATCGACGGCGACGGCACGCGGCACGTCAGCGAAGGCATTTCCTATGCGGAGGGCTGGGGCCGGGTCCTGCAATCGGACCGCCGCTGGCGCTGCCGGGTCTGTTCCGACCATACAGGCGCCTTCGCGGATATCTCCGTGGGCGACCCGTGGCACGCGCCGCCGGGCGGAGACACCGATGCCGGCCGTTCGCTGATCGTGGCGCGCACGGCGCGCGGCAAGGCCTTTGTCGAGGCTGCGATCCGAGCCGGCGCGCTGATCGCCGAGACCCGGCGCCGTGACGTCATCGCAAGGGCGCAGCCGAACCTCAGGGCGACCCATGGCGCCGTGTGGGGCCGCCGCGCGGCCATGCGCCTGCTCGGACTTCCCGCCCCGCGCGACCGGGGGCAGGGCCTTTTGCGCCTGTGGCTCGGCCTGCCACTGCGCGGCAAGATGCAATCCTTCGCCGGTACGTGGAAGCGGGTGATCCGCGAGCGTCTGTGGCGCCGTGTCAGGATCGCGGGGCTTGCACGATGACGCTTGGCGCCGCACTCGCCTCGGGCCGGACCGGCAACCTCGACACGCTGCGGCTGTTGCTGGCCGCCTGCGTGGTGGTCAGCCACGCTTGGCCGCTGGCGCTAGGGCCCGGCACGCCCGAGCCGCTCGCAGGGCTGACCGGCCATGCGCTGGGCGGCTGGGCCGTGGCGCTGTTCTTCTTCCTCTCGGGCCTTTTCGTGACAGCCAGCGCGGAGCGGCGAAGCGCGGCAGCTTTCTGGTCCGCGCGCGCCCGCCGGATCGTGCCCGGCCTCGGCGCTGCGCTGCTGGTGACGCTGTCGCTGGCTTATGCGAGCGGCGCCACGGCGGGATCCACGGAGGCCGCATCGTGGTTCCTGCGCGCGCTGACGCTGGTGTCGATCGAACACCGTGTGACGGGCGCCTTCGCCGGCAACCCCTATGCCGATGTGGTCAACGGGCCCCTGTGGAGCCTGTTCCATGAAGTCGCGGCCTATGCCGTCTGTTTCCTCTTCGTGGTGGCCGGTGGCGCGCGGCATCCCCGTGCGGTTCTGGGCCTCGTCGTGCTGTCCGCGATGGCGGCCTTGGTTGCCGAGACGCTGCCCGGGCGCATCGCGACCTTCGCGCCGCTCTTCTTCGCCTTCGCGCTCGGGATCGCCGCGCATGTCTTCCGCGACCGCGTGGCCCTGCGCCCCGTTGCGGCGCTTCTGTTCGTCCCGGTGATCCCGTTCCTGCCCTGGCCATTCGCGGTCGCGATACTTGGCTACGCCTGTCTCGCGATCGCGCTCCGCGCGCCCGAGCTGTCGCTCGACGGCGATTTCTCCTATGGCGTCTACATCTACGGCTGGCCCGTGGCGCAGACGGTCGTCCACCTGCAGCCGGGGATCGGCCCCTGGACGCTCGCGCTGACGAGCCTCGCCGCGACCGCGCCCTTCGCCATGGCGAGCTGGTACGCGGTGGAACGCCCGACACTCGGCCGCCGCCGCATGGCGGTCTAGCCATGGCGGCCGTCGCATCCTCCTCGTCCTCGCGCAGGATCCTGGGCGTGCCGGTCCCCGTCGCGCTGTTCTTCGTGGCGATGATGCTGCCGACGGCCGTTTCGGTGAATCTCGGCGGCCTGCGGCTGTCGGCCTATCGCATGGTCCTGATCGTGATGTTCCTGCCGATGCTGGTGCAACTCCTGTCAGGCCGGAAGGGGCGGATGCACCTGTTCGACTTGCTGGTTCTTGCCCATTGCGGCTGGGCGATCCTGGCGCTGATCAAATGGGGCGGGCTGGCGCAAGGGATCGAGTCGGGCGGCATCTACGTCGTTGAATTCGCGGGCGCATACCTGCTCGCGCGGCTCTACGTCCGGTCCTACGAGGATTTCGCCGCCGTCGCCCGAGCCTACGTCATGCTGGTCCTGGCCACGTTGATCTTCACGGTGCCCGAGGCGCTGACCGGCATCCACATCCTGCATGACGGCATTTCAGGCGCGCTGGGCGGGCCGATGGCGCCCTATATCGATCCGCGCATGGGGCTCGAGCGGACGTTCGGCCCCTTCGATCACCCGATCCTCTACGGCGTGTTCTCGGCATCGGCCTTCTCGCTCGCCTATTTCGTGATCGCCGAGCGGCGGCTGATGAATTTCAAGGGCATGGCCAAGGTCATCGGCGTGGGATTGGCCACGTTCATGTCGGCCTCGGGCGGGCCCTACGTGGTCCTGATGATGCAAGGCTTCGTCGCCGCATGGGAGCGTGTGCTGGGCAAGATCAAGGGCCGCTGGGCTGCGCTTTTCTCGCTGTTCGGGCTGACCTACATCGCCATCGACCTCTTCTCGACCAAGACGCCCTTCCATGTCTTCGTGAACAATTTCACCTTCTCGCCTCAGTCCGCCTACAACCGCATCCTCATCTTCGAGTTCGGCACGGCAGAGGTCGCGCGGCATCCGATCTTCGGCATCGGCCTGGGCGATTGGGAGCGGCCTTCATGGATGTCCGACAGCATGGACAATTTCTGGCTGGTGGTCGCCGTGCGCTACGGGCTTCCGGCCTTCCTGATGCTCGTGGCCCTGCTTCTGGGGCTGATCTGGACCGTGGGGCAGCGCAAGAACCTGCCGCCCGAATGGCGCCGCGCGCGCCATGCCTGGGCTTTCACGCTTTTCGGGATCACCGTCGCGGCGGCCACCGTGCACCTGTGGAACGCGCTTTTCGTGCTGTTCCTGTTTCTCATCGGCGCCGGCGCCTGGCTGCTCGACGCGCGGCCCGAGCCGCAGAATGTCCCCGGCCCCGTCCCGGCTGCCAAGCCGAAGCTCCCCGCAAGGGCACTTCGGCCTGCCCGCCTGTTCTGATCATCGCAAGGAGGAAGGTCCCATGGAGCTGTCCGTCGTCATCGTCAACTGGAACACCATCGACCTGCTGCGGGATTGCCTGCGCTCGGTTCTCGCGGGGCTCGGCGGCCTCGAGGCCGAGATCCTCGTTGTCGACAACGCGTCCGCCGACGGCTCGCCCGACATGGTGCGGGAGGAGTTTCCGACCGTCCGGCTGATCGAGACGGGCCGCAACCTCGGCTTCGCGGGCGGCAACAATGTCGCGCTGCGGATCGCTCGGGGGCGGCACATCATGCTGCTGAATACCGACACGCTGGTCCATGGCGACGTACTGCCCGAGGCCGTCGCATGGCTGGACTCGCACCCATCGGTCGGCGTCATGGGTCCGCGAGTCCTGAACGCGGACGGGTCGATCCAGCCGTCGAGCAGCGCCTTTCCCTCGCTGCGGCATCTCGCCATGCAGACGTTGGGCCTGACCCGCGTGGCACGGCTCGACGGCTACCGGATGACCGGCTGGGACCGCGCCACCGAGCGCCGGGTCGACGTCATCTCGGGCGCGGCCATGTTCGTGCGCCGCGCGGCGATGGAAGAGGTGGGTCTCCTCGACGAGGCGTTCTTCTTCTACGGAGAGGAGACGGATTGGTGCCACCGCTTCGCGCGGGCCGGCTGGGAACTGGTCTTCGCGCCGATCCCGGAGATCACCCATTACGGCAAAGGCACGGCAAGCAAGCTCGACCACCGCCGCGACGTGCTGATGACGGAGGGGACCACGCGGCTCCACCGCAAGCACGGGGGGCTCGCCGCCGCGATTGCCTGTTTCACGATCCTCGCGGCCCATAACGCGTCCCGTGCGGTGCTGTGGTCTGCGGTCTCGCTTTTGGGGCGACCGGGAGCGCGCGCAAGAGCACGGCATTTCCTGGCCGTGGTGGCCGACCTGCCCAAGGCCTGGCCCAAGGCCTGGCCCACGGCGCTGCCGCAGGAGGCACGGCCGTGAAGGTCCTTCTCGTCGCCCCGAACGTGGACGGCACGGATGTGGGCGAGGCGCTCATGGCCTTCAAATGGGCCGAGGCGCTGAGCGCACGCGTCGAGTTGACCGTCCTGACCTTCCAGCGACCCGGCCGCGGCAATGTCGCGGCGCAGTTGCCGGCGGCCCGCGTGGTCACATGGCCCGAGCCCGCCTGGGCGATGACCCACGAGCGGCTGAACGCGATGCTCAAGCCCGCCTGGCCCGTTTTCGCCGGCCGGGTGCGCGGCTGGATCGGCGCGGCGCTGGCGCGGGGCGACCGCTTCGACCTCGCTCACCAGCTGATGCCGCAGGCGGCGCGCTATGCTTCGCCGCTCCGGCATTTCGACATCCCCTACGTGATCGGCCCGCTCGGCGGCGCGCTCGACACGCCGGAAGCCTTCCGCACCGAGGTCGCGAGCGCCCCGCTTTTCACGCGGCTCCGGGCGCTCGATGCCTACAGGTTCCGTCACGACCCGTGGCTGCGGCAGAGCTATGCCCGCGCGGACTGTATCCTCGGCGTCGCCCCCTACGTGGAGGAGGTGCTGGCCGACGTGCCGCTGAGGCGGTTCGAAAGCGTGCTGGAACTCGGCGCCGACGATGTGGCGCCCGTTCATGCGCGGGCTGCTGAAAACGGGAAGATGCGTGTCCTGCATGTGGGCCGCGCCGTGCGCACCAAGGGCCTGCGCGATGCCGTCAGGGCGCTGGCGCACCTGCCGGACCTGCCCGGGGTGACGCTGACGAGCGCCGGAGCGGGGGAGGACCTGGAGCTTTGCCGCGCGGAGGCCGAGCGCCTGGGCGTGGCCGAGCGCGTGAGTTTCCTCGGCCGGGTGCCGCATGCGCAGGTCGAGGCGCTCTACGAAAGTCATGACGTCTTCTGCTTCCCGTCCTTTCGGGAAGCAGCCGGCGGCGTCATCTACGAGGCGATGCGCCACGGGCTGCCTGTCGTGACTGCGGATCGGGGCGGGCCGGCCTTCATCGTGGACGATGCCTCGGGCCTCCGCGTCCCGGTCACCGAGCCACGCAGATATGCCGAGGACATCGCCGCCGCGCTGCGCCACCTTGCGGCATCCCCTGCCTTGAGGACACGGCTGGGAGACGGCGCGCGGAGCAAGGTCGCGCGCGAGGGGATCTGGTCGTCCAAGGCCAAACGGATGGTCGATCTCTACAAGGAGATCCTCAATCACCGGAACGCGCGCCCGGTCATCCGAAAGGATAGGCGGACCTGTCCGGCTTAGCGTCGCATCTTGCTTTTTACGCAATTTCTTCAGATGGTTAACTCGTGTTATCCAGATTGCGAACAACGCAGTCAGGACAGTGGAAACCATCCCATGCTCAAGCCCAAGCGCACCCGCCCCGTCATTCTCGCCGTCTCCTCGGGCGGCGGGCACTGGGTCCAGATGCAGCGCCTGAAGCCCGCCTTCGCCGGCGCCGAGGTGCACTACGCCGTCACCGACGCGACGACCGCCACCGGCAAGGACGCGGGTCGCGTCCACGTCTATCCGGATGCGAACAAGGACACGCCCCTGCGGCTCCTGCTCTGCCTTGTCCGGCTGGCCTGGATCGTGCTCCGCGTCCGGCCCGACGTGGTCGTGTCGACCGGGGCGGCCGGCGGTTTCCTGGCAATCCGGCTTGCGCGGCTGATCGGCGCCCGGACGATGTTCATCGACAGCATCGCCAACGCGCGGGAGCTGTCGATCTCGGCGCGCCTCGCGCTGGGCGTCGCGGACCGCGTTCTCTCCCAGTGGCCGCGCGTGGCCGAAATCACCGGCGCGGAATACCGCGGCGCCGTGATCTGACCCGCGGGCACGGGAGCAGGCACAGGAAAGGACACCGCCATGATCTTCGCCACCGTGGGCACGCAACTGCCCTTCGATCGCCTTCTGCTTGGCCTCGACAGCTGGGCCGCCTCCAGACCCGGCGTCCATATCGTGGCGCAGGCCGGCGCGAGCCGCCGCAGCTTCCGCCATATCGAGACCGTCTCGCGGCTGAGCCAGGACGCGTTTCTCGCACGGCTGCAGGAGGCACGGCTCGTCGTGGCCCACGCGGGAATGGGAACCATCCTTTCGGCGGCAGAGCTCGGCAAGCCGCTCATCCTGATGCCGCGCCGTGCGAAATTCGGTGAGCATCGCAACGACCACCAGCAGGACACGGTCCGCGAGATGGCGCGCCTGTCCAACGTGACCGTGGTCGATGACGGCGAGGCGCTTCACGCGGAACTCGACGCGACGTTGGCGCGTGGCTTCGAGGCGCCGCGGACGCGGGTGCAGGCGGGGTGCGAGGCGCTCGACCCGCTGCTGGAGGTCGTCCGCGAGTTCGTCTGGAACCAGCCCCAGTGCAAGGGCACCGGCAGCCGGTTGCGGGGGAGGCAATCGGCATGACATCCGCCACGATCCTCATACCCGCCCACAACGAGGCGGCCGTTATCGGCAGGACGCTCCTTTACCTTTCGCGGGGCCTCCCGCTCGGACGGTTCCGCATCATCGTCATCGCCAACGGATGCACCGACGCGACGGCGGCGCGGGCCCGCGCGGCGCTGCCGCAGGCCGAGGTGATCGAAACCGAGCGCGCGGGCAAGTGCCACGCGCTGAACCTCGGCTATCGCGCGGCAGATCCCGACGCGCCGATCGTCTGCCTCGACGCGGATCTCGACGTCACGGCGGAGGCCCTCGCGTCCCTGCTGGCGCCCCTGCAGGACAGCACGGCTCAGGCGGCCTGCGGCCAGATGGACGTGGAAACGTCCGGCGTCGCGCCGGCCGTCCGGATCTTCTACGAGGGCTGGCGAGCCAACCCCTATTTCTCGCAGGGAAAGTTCGGTGGCCTCTTCGCGCTGTCGCCCGATGGCGCGGCGCGGGTCTTTCCGCTGCCCGACATCACAGCGGATGACGAATACATCCGCCGGAGTTTCGCGCCCCACGAAATCGCCTTCGTGCCCGGATGCCGCTTCGTCGCCCGCGCGCCGAGGACGCTCGCGAGCCTCCTGCACGTGCGCCGCCGCAGCCTCAGGGGCGCGCGCGACGTGGCCCGGATGGGCAAGGCCAGCCCCGAGCGCGGAAGCGCCCGGGCGATGCTGCGCCGCGCCGTCGTCTCGCCTGCCGAAGCGCTTCCGGTCGCCTTTTTCCTGTTGCTCTCGGTCTGGGTGCGCCTGTCTCTTTTGCTCGACCGCGGCGCGTCTCGCTGGGAACGCGACGCCACGACCCGCGTGAACGGGTGAGAACATGACCGTCGTCGCCGCGATCCGGTCCCTAGAGGACGACCAGGAGCCGCTCGTCGCGGCCGCGCCCGAGGCGCCCGAGCCGAACCCGATCGGCGCGGCCACCCGTGCCATGCGGGGGCGCTGGAAAGCGGCCTTGGGCGGCGCGATGATGCTCGGGGCGGGCCTCGGCGTCGCCGGCTACCTTTCGGGCGTGCAGCTCTACCAGTCGCAGGCGATCCTGAGGGTGTTCCCGCAGGAATCCAACATCCTCTACGCGACAGGGGACGATTCCGTTCTCAAGACCTTCGACAGTTTCGTGCGGGCGGAGACGAGCTATGTCGCCTCCCACCCGGTCATGTCCCGGGCGGTCGAAACGCTGGCCGCCGAACGGCCGGACCTCGCCGCCGACCTGAGCGTGTCCGACCTTACGGGTTCGATCGAGATCCGGCGCTCCGACAGCCTGATCGTGCTGACGACCATGAGCCGGGAGGCGCGCTTCGCCACCGCCAAGCTCGAGGCCGTCGTCGGCGCCTATCTCGCGCGCAACGCCGAGGCCGAAGAGGCCCGGTCCGCCGTCCGTCTCGGGGAACTCCACGAGCGCGAGGGCGAACTCGTCGCCCGCCTCTTCGACCTTCGCGCCGACCAGCTCGAGATCGGCGGCGAATACGGGACCGGCGCCATCGCGCGCGCCCATGACGAAAAGATCGCGCAGATCGCGGCCCTCGCCAACCGCCGGTCCGAGATCACGGCGACGGTCGCCGCCCTGGAGGCCAGCAGCGGAGCCACCTCGGCCGACACCTCGGACCAGGAAATCATGCGCGCGACACTGCTCGACCGCACGATGGCCGATCTGGGCTTCGAGCGTGCGCAACTCCAGAGCGATCTCGCCCGGCTGCGCGCGGGCTTCGTCGATCGAACGAACCCGCGCTTCGAACAGCGTGAGGCGGCGCTTCTCCAGGAGATCGCCGTAGTCGAAGGCGCACTCGCGGACCGGCGCGAGCAGATCCGCGTGCTCGGCCAGACCGGTGCGCTGACCGACGCGACGGCCGAGGGCAGCGAGACCAGCGCGGCCGAGATCCGCAGCCTCTACGAGAGGGTCGAGGACCAGCTCGAGTCCGCGCGGCTCGAAGCGCGCGACCTCAACCGCCGGCGCGTCGATCTCGGCCGCATCGAGCGCGAGATCGAGGAAACGGAAGAGCTGCTGACCGAGACGCGGCGCGCGCTGGAGGTCATCCGCCTCGAGTCCGGGCGCGCCCTGCCGGGCTATACGGTGCTGATGTCGCCGCCCTCCGAGCCGCTCGAGCCGGCCGACGACAGCCGCAAGCTCCTCGCGGCCGGGGGGCTTGCCGGGGGCGGCGCGCTGGCCTTGATGATCGCCTTCGCGCTGGGTCTTTTCGAGCGGCGGGTGCGGTTCGCGGAGACGCTCACCCCGGTCGAACACCTCGTCGAGGTCCTGCAGGTCTCCGCCGCGGGGGATGCCGATCCCGACGCGGCGGACCGCCTGCGCAACGAGCTTCAGCTTCATCCCCTCCGGCGACCGCGCCTTGTCGGCGACGCGCCCGTCATCGCCGTGGCCCGAGCCGACGGCGGCACCACGTCGGACCTCGCCCGTTCGCTTGCCGAAAGCTACGCCCGCGCGCGGATGCGCACGCTTTTCATCGAGGCCGACCTCGGTCTGGCCTCCGCCGTGAGAACGGACGCCGGATGGAGCGACATCCTGTCGGGTGCGCCGGTCGAGCCGCGCAGCTCGTCGCAGACCGCGGGCCTCTGGGTGGTACCGGCCGGCAGCGCCAGCGCCATCGACGACCGTACGGTTTCGGCGCCGATGGTGCGCGAGGCCATCGACGGGCTGGCCCGCTCCTTCGACGTGATCGTCCTGTCGGCGGGAAGCCTGCAGGACCGCCTCTCGAGCCAGTTCCTGCTGTCTTCCTCGGATGTTGGCGTGCTTTCGCTGCGCCCGACCGACCGGAAGGCCGCGGTACTCGCACAGATCGGCCGTTTCGACGGCCTGCCCCGCAACGGCAGCGTCGCCGTGATGCGCGATGCGCGGCCGGGCGATCCCTGGCTTGCCGTCAGAACCTGACCCCCGTCTTCCGGAGCCCGAACCGATGAGCACGACCAATGCCGAAATCGCGCGCCTCGCGCCCCTTAAGGTCCGGATGGGCGCCAAGCGCCTGCTGGACATCGTCCTGACCCTCAACATCCTACTGCTGACCTGGCCGTTCCTGCTGCTCATCGCGGCGGCCGTGGCGCTTGGCTCACCGGGGCCGGTCTTCTTCGTGCAGAAACGCGTGGGGCTCGGCGGGACGACCTTCGGGATGATCAAGTTCCGCTCGATGTATCGCGATGCCGAGGCACGGCGCGCCGCGCTCGAGTCGCTGAGCGACCGGGACGGCATCTGCCTGAAAATCCGGCACGACCCGCGAGTCACGCCGGTCGGCCGGGTCCTGCGCCGCTGGTCCCTCGACGAGTTGCCGCAGCTCTTCAACGTGCTCAGGGGTGAGATGTCGCTCGTCGGGCCACGTCCCGCCCTCATCGAGGAGGTCGCGGTCTACCCCGAGCGCGCCCATCTCCGCCACCGCGTGAAGCCCGGGATCACCGGCTTCTGGCAGGTGTCGGGACGCGCGGATATCGGCTTCGAGGAGATGATCGACCTCGACCTCGATTATGTGCGCCGTGTGTCGGTGCGGACCGATCTTTCGGTGCTGCTCCGAACCGTCTCCGCGGTACTGAGCGGCCGCGGGGCCTACTGAAGTCGGGTGGCCGCAACGCTGCCCGGCATGCACACGGGGCGCGGATGCGGGCGGGAACACCGTACCAAACGCGATGGCGGAGGAGCGCTGGACAACCCTCGGGGGCGTGGAGCAGTATTTTCTGCTACGTGGCAGGAGCATGGACGCGCCCGTGATGGTGCACTTGCAGGGCGGGCCGGGCATGAGTGCGCGCGCACCCTAGCGCCATCACAACGCCGTTCTCGAAGTCCATTTCCTCGTCGCGTCGCATAAGACAAGGAACGCGAGGTCGGGATGGGAGGTGACTGATGCCGGCGCGATGACGCGTCACGGATCGCGCCAGACGGACAAACCGAAATCCACCGCCTTGCTTGGAGACGTGCCGGCCGGTTGCGCGGCCTTGGGGTCGCGTCGGTCAGCCAGCCGTTCCAGACCGGAGGGTGCAGCATTTATGTTGTCGTACGTTGCGATGCCGAGAAAATGCGCGACGAGATCCAGCACCGCCTCATCGTTGTAGATCGAGAAATTCTTCATCACACGCCCAGGGTCATCGGCCCCCACCGACGCGTCCGTTAATCGCCCGGGATTGGGGCGGCGTTTTGTTGGATCAGCGGAATTCGCCGCCGGATTCGGACGTCATTGCCTTCTTTGCGCCTCAATTTTCGGCAGTTCGAAAGGGTGATGGGCACCGGCCGGATTTAGTCATCTGGTCGATCGCGGGACGCCCCGCCGCCCAGGGACGACCCCGGGGCCAGCCGCCACCTACAACACCTTGGCATGCCCGATTCAACGCAACGCAAATCTGGTGCCAGCATGCCCGTCTGCTACGGATTTGACGCCTCCGGACACGGCGCGGAACGGCGTGCCGATGGCCGCAGCTCCGCCTGTCAAGACGGAAACGATCGGCGTGAATACGCCAGACTGTGGATAAAAAACTTGTAATGAAAGCTGTGCAGTATAGGCTGGGACGCTGCGACTTGCCGAACAAAACGGTCGTTCAGGCACGCGGGCGTCAGCAGAATCGGACCAGAAAGAAAATCATGAACGAGCAGGTTATCGAGGCATTGAAGCGGTCCCGCTACAGGGTTCTCACCGACCGCGAGGACCTCGAGGAAATCTATCGTTTGCGGCACGACTGCTACTGCGCCGAACAGTCGATCTCGGCCAACGAGAGCGGTATCATGACCGACGCGTTCGACGAGACCGACAACTGCGTGCATGTCGCCGTTGATATGGACGGTAAACTCATGGCGTCGGTGCGGCTGCACCTCATTTCGAAGCGCTCGCCCTTTTCGCCGACGCTCGAAGTGTTTCCCGAGCTTCACGAATACCTCGAGCGTGGGCAGACGCTTCTCGATCCGACGCGCTTCGTGGTCGATCCCACGGCCCGCAAGGAGCGTTTGCCACTGCATTTCCTGACCTTGCGCGTCCCGGTCATGGCCACGATCTTCTACGATGTGGACGTGGCGCTTGCCCCGGTCCGGTCCGAACACGCCGCGTTCTACCGCCGCTACCTCGGACATGAAATGGCGATAGAACCGCGCAGCTACCCCAATCTGACTAAGCCCATCCAGCTCCTGATCGCCAAACGCGAACAGCGCAAAGCGGTGCTGGAGCGCAATCCGATCTTCGGTCCGGTGGACGACATTCCGAGCGCCAGCATCGATTTTCCCACCCTTCCCGGGATCGCGGTCGCGTCCTCGGGTGGCCGTCACAACGCGGCCTGACCGTCGCGACGGACGCAGCTTCACCTCGGAATCAAGCGCAATCAGGGCACACCGCGGATCGCGGTATGGACTGCGGCCCACGGTCGTTACTCAAGCCATGCCCCGAATGCTGCGAGGAAACTGGCGCGGCATGTCCAAGAAAGGGCAAATTTCCAACAAATTCGCTCGGTACGTTGCAGGCTCAAGAAGCGTCTGGAGCACGCCTGACATGGCGCCAGAACGTTCACAGGTGACCTTTGGAGTCTGTCTCCCATGCCTTCACAAGCACGTGCTGGCGCACCTGCGCCCCTGTCTTTCGATTGGTCGGCCCCCGCCGGTCAAACGGCGCGTGCCGACTGGAGCGCCTATGCGAAGGCCTACGACATGCTGTCCGAGTACAACCCGGCATATCAGGTGCTTCTGCAGGACTTCGAGACATTCCTCGGAACGATCGAAACACCTCGCGTGATCTACGACGTCGGTGGCGGCACCGGAAACTACACGGAGGTCGCAACCAGGGTCTGCCCCGGCAGCGAGATCCGTGTCGTGGAACCCGACGCAGGCATGATGGGCTTGGCGCAGGCCAAACTGTCAGCCCATGGAAATGTCACCTATTTCAATCGCGCGCTTGAAGACGTGGATGCATCGGGCACGGCCGATCTCGTGATCTGCGTCCACGCGCTCTACGCGATGCCACGTCAGGAGGAGCGGCTCGGTGACCTGCGTCGATTGCTCCGTCCGGGCGGCTGGCTCTATCTCATCGACCTGGGCCGATACATGAACGTGGCCGAGTGGCGCAGCTACCTGTTCTCGCACCTGAAAAGGGAACACGGGCTGGCCGGTGCGCTCCGTATCTTCTGGCAGGGTCGAGAAATCGGCAAACAGAACAAGTCGATCCTCCACGCACAGGTGAGTGGCGTCTACTGGACGCACACCGAGGCAGAAATCGCATCTTCCGTCACCGCGGCCGGCTTCAAGATCCTCAGGCAGGACTCCGTTTATCGTGGCTACAGCGACCTACTGGTGTGTCGCGCAATGAGGCACGCATGAAACAGCGGCGTAGACGAACATGGTGGGTCTGAAGGCGTTATGGTCAGCGCGATCCGAATGGTTCAACCCCGAGGGTCGTGAACAGCGGATCAAGGACTACATGGTCCTGACCAATCAGCTGATCTGGAAGCGGCAGGCCAGCTTTTTCGCCGTCGCGGTGCTGGCGGCCCTGTACTATGATCCGGTCTGGGCGCTCACATGCTACGTGATCGTGTCGTTTGCCGAGATTCTGGACCAGAGGCTTGGCCGCCAGTCCGAAGCCTGGGATGGCAAGGATACGGTCCTGGGCCGGAAGATCCTCAAGCGGATTGCCTTCAACACGGCCTTCAGCGCGACGGCGATCAGCCTCTTCATCGTCAGCATCGCGGTTCAGCAGACAACGGGTGGGCATTTCACGCCGCTCTTTTTCCTGTTCTCCGCGGCGCTCTTCGCGGCGATGTACAACAGCCAGATGATCGCGATCCTGGCCTTGCGCCTCTCGATCTACGGAATTGCCTTCATTTTCATAGCGTTTCTCGATGTGATCCGGTTCCGTCCACCGCTCAATTCCCACATCTGGCTGGAGTTCTTCACGATTACCCTGGTGCTCTACTTCGTGGCTGACACATCGTTGAAATTCTACCTCGGCTATCAGGAACGGCTCGGACAGATGAAACTTCTCAAGGAGGAAAACGAGCGCACCAAAGCCGCCCTCGAGGTCAAGTCGCAGTTCCTGTCCACGGTCAGTCACGAGTTGCGCACGCCGCTCACCTCGATCAAGGCGTCTCTCGATCTCGCCAACAACGGCGCACTCGGCGACGTGCCCGAACACCTCAAGCCCGTCATGGCCATCGCGGGCAAGAACGCCAAGAGGCTGGCGAATCTGATCGACGACCTGCTCGACCTGCAAAAAATCGAATCCGGCGAGATGGCGTTCCGTTTCGAGCCCGTCAACGTGAACGAATTGGTCGCCGAAGCGGTTGAAGCTACCTCGGGTTTCGCCAGCAAGCTCCGCATACATGTCACGACCGTCCCATGCGCAGCGGATGGCCGGATCATGGGCGACCGAAGCCGGCTGATGCAGGTGATGCAGAACCTGCTGTCGAATGCCATGAAGTTCTCAAGCGAGGGAAGCGAGGTCGAGGTGCGCGTGGAAACGTTCGGCTCACGCATCCGCATTTCGGTCGAGGACCAGGGAGTGGGAATTCCGAAAGACGCCAAGGATCGCGTCTTCGGCAAGTTCACGCAGGTCGACTCCTCCGACAACCGCAAGGTCGGCGGCACGGGGCTTGGCCTGAACATCTCCAAGCAGATCGTCGAGCGCCACAAGGCCACCATTGACTACGTGAGCGAACTGGGGAGCGGTTCGACCTTCTTTCTCGAGTTTGACCGCCTCAAGGAAAGCGACGGCGCAAGGGCCGGCCTCGAACCGGTCGCGAAGGTTGCCTGAGCCGCTGCGCCACCTGCCGGTGCTTGCCCGCACGCCACGCGCCCAAACTGGTAGTGCCCCACGGCGTGGTGTAGGAGCGCCGACCCTCGGAGAGGTCAGGGCTCGTTTTGCGGCATTTGAAGGAGTTGGGTCGGGTCATGCGCCGACCCCAACCAGCGCCCTGCACCGCCTCAAGCCATGCTGATCTGACAAGACCCTTCGGTGGGGCTTTATGAGCGGCAAGTCATCCGATTGTAACATTTACCCAGCGAAATCAATGGGTAATGGCGGAGACGAAGGGATTCGAACCCTCGAGACGGTTTCCCGCCTACTCCCTTAGCAGGGGAGCGCCTTCGACCACTCGGCCACGTCTCCGCTGGCGGTTCTAGCTGGAACAGGACGGCGGCTACAACCCGAAATCGTGTTTGCCTTCGGTGCCCTTCCCGCATGCTTGACCTTTACCTGGGCGAACGATCTGGTGCCGGGCGGACGCACGCCGGAGAGAATGCGCATGAAGAACACGCAGATCATCCTTGCAAAACGGCCAGTCGGGGTTCCGGGGCCTGAGCATTTTGCGCGGCGCGAGGTGGATGTCGGCTCTCCGGCCGAGGGGCAGGTCCTCGTGCGGATCACCCATTGGTCGGTCGATCCGGCCATGCGGGGCTGGGCCAATGACGTGCCCAACTACGCCCCGCCCGTGGCGCTCGGCGATCCGATGCGCGCTTTCGCGGTGGGCGACGTGCTCGCCTCGAAGCATCCCGCCTATGCCGAAGGCGACGTGGTCGAGGGCCTGCTGGGCTGGCAGACCCATGCGCTGGTCGAAGGCGCGGCCATCGCGCGCAAGGTCACGGAGACCGACCTGCCGCGGACCTATGCGCTGGGGATCCTCGGGCTGAACGGCACCACCGCCTATTTCGGCCTCACGGAAAGCTGCGCGGCAAAGCCTGGCGACACGGTCGTGGTCTCCTCGGCCGCGGGTGCTGTCGGCTCGGCCGTGGGGCAGATCGCCACGATCCTTGGTTGTCGCACGGTGGGGATCGCCGGCGGCGCCGAGAAGAAACGGCAGTGCCTCGAAGAGTTCGGCTTCGACGCGGCCATCGACTACAAGGCGGAGGACGTGGCCGAAGCCATCGCGACCCATTGCCCCGACGGGGTGGATTGCTATTTCGACAACACCTGCGGGCCGATCTCGGACGCGGTCATGACACGGCTGGCACAGGGCGCGCGGATCACGATCTGCGGCACCGCCGCGGTCACGGAGTGGGACCCGATCCCGATGGGGCCGCGCGTGCACCGGCAGCTTCTAATCGCAAGGGCGCGGATGCAGGGCTTCCTCATTTTTGATTACAAGGACCGGCTGCACGAGGCGCGCGCAGCCCTCGCCGGCTGGCTGCGCGAGGGCAGGCTCACCGTCCGCGAGCACGTCCTCGACGGTCCCGACGCGGCGATGGACGCCATCGGGATGCTCTATCGCGGCGAGAACATGGGCAAGCTGATCGTGGCGGTCTGAGGCAAGGACCCTGCCGCACCGCGCGAATTCACTTTGCCGCACGGGTCGACCGGTCTAACCTTCGGTGACGTCCGACCGTTCCCGCGACCAGACCGGAGCCCGCCCCATGACGCCCATCGCCCAGGCCGCAGCCATCGCCGTGGTCACCCTTGGTACCGGCGCGGCGACCGTGTCGGTGATGAACGGCGATATCCCGGACATGGCCGTGCCGGAGGCCGAGTGGTCAGCGGGACATGAGCTGGACGGGCGCGCCTTCCATATCGAGGCGATGCTCGACAATGGCCAGACGGATGTGGACGAGCTGCGCTTTGCGGATGGCGGCTTCATCTCGATGGGCTGCGAGGAATATTGCGACTTTGGCTATAGCGATTACCGGACATGGGTCGACGCCGACGGCGTGATCCACTTCACCGCGACCGCCGATTGCCCCACCGCGCCGCACAGGACGGTCTGGCACGGGCAGGTCGCGGGCGATGAGATCACTGTCGAGATGAGCTGGACCACCCGCCGCTGGTACTGGACCCACCAGATCAACGGGGCGGGCGGAGGACCGGAAATCGCGGCACCGGACAGCGCCGTATCGGGGTGAGGCGCAGCGACGCCGGATCGGCCGGTTTCACCGCAACGGGGATCGCGCTGCGCGTGCTGGTCCTGCTGGCCATCGTCGTTATCGCGACATGGGCCGCGCATCTGCTGAAAGAGGCGCTGAACCTCACCATCATGCCGACGAACGAGCAGCAGGTGCATCGCACGCTCATGCTCGGGACCGTCGCCTATGTGGGTCTCCTGGCCATTCCCTTCGTGCCCGGGGCCGAGGTGGGCATCGCCATGCTGACCGCCTTCGGGGCCGCCATCGCGCCGCTTGTGTACGTGGCGACGGTCGCGGCGATGATGCTGTCCTACACGCTGGGGCGGCTTCTGCCCGGCACGACGCTGGCGCGGCTGCTTGGCCTTCTGCGGCTGCGCAAGGCGGCCGATCTGGTCGCCCGTGCCTCCGCGCTGCCACCGGATGAGCGGCTCGCGCTGCTCCTCGAAGGTGCGCCGCCCCGAACGGTCGGACTTGCGTTGCGGCACCGTTACGTGGCGCTGGCCGTGATCGTGAACGTGCCGGGCAATGCGATGATCGGCGGAGGTGGCGGCATCATGATGATGGCGGGCATGAGCGGCATCTTCGCGCCGGTGCAGACCTTCCTCGCCATCGCCATCGCGGTCAGCCCGGTGCCGGTCACGGTGCTGCTGCTGGGGGCGTAAGCTCAGGCGTTGAACAGGAAATGCAGGACGTCGCCGTCCTTCACCACGTAACTCTTGCCTTCCACCCGCATCTTGCCCGCGTCCTTGGCCGCCTGCTCTCCGCCGTGGCTGACATAGTCGTCATAGGCGATCGTCTCGGCCCGGATGAAGCCGCGTTCGAAATCGCCGTGGATGACGCCTGCGGCCTGCGGGGCGTGCGTGCCCTTCGGGATCGTCCAGGCGCGGGCCTCCTTCGGGCCGGCGGTGAAATAGGTCTCAAGCTGCAAAAGCTCGTAGCCCGCCCGGATCATCCGGTCGAGCCCGGCCTCTTCCAGGCCCAGTTCCTGCAGGAACATCCCGGCCTCTTCCGGGTCGAGCTGCGCGATCTCCTCCTCGATCTTGGCGGAGATCACCACATGCGCCGCGCCCTGCGCCTCTGCCATCTCGGCCACGCGCGCGCTCTGGGCGTTGCCCGTCGCCGCCTCGTCCTCGGCCACGTTGCAGACATAGAGAACGGGCTTTGCGGTCAGAAGCTGAAGCATTTTCCAAGCCTTGAGGTCCTCGTTCGCGACCTCGAGCAGCCGCGCGGGCTTGCCCTCCTCCAGCAGTGCCTTGGCCTGCTGCATCAGGCGTTCCTGCTGGATCGCCTCCTTGTCGCCGCCGCGCACCTTTCGCACGATGTTCTGCAGCCGCTTCTCGATGGATTCGAGATCGGCCAGCATCAACTCGGTCTCGATTGTCTCGGCGTCCTCCACGGGATCGACGCGCCCCTCCACATGGGTCACGTCGCCATCCTCGAAGCAGCGCAGGACATGGGCGATGGCGTCGGTCTCGCGGATATTGGCGAGAAACTGGTTGCCCAGCCCCTCGCCTTTCGAGGCGCCCTTCACCAGACCCGCGATATCGACGAAGGTCATGCGCGTGGGGATCACCTGTTTCGACTTCGCGATCTCGGCCAGCTTGTCGAGGCGCGCGTCAGGCACGGCCACCTCGCCCACATTGGGCTCGATCGTGCAGAACGGGAAGTTCGCCGCCTGCGCCGCCGCCGTCCGCGTCAGCGCGTTGAAGAGCGTGGATTTGCCCACGTTCGGAAGACCGACAATCCCCACCTTGAAGCCCATGTGCCTGCCCTCTGCCTAGGTCCGCCGCCTTCTAAGGCCGAAGCCTGTGGCTGGCAACCGGCCCCGTGGAGGAGTGCCCCCCGTGCGGCGGCTTCCGCTGCAGTGCGTCCGCGCCATTGATTTCCCCTGCGACATGGCCCAAACCCCGGCGGAGCATTTCGACGCTGGGACGGGACATGACGCGGATCGACGACACGTTTGCGCGGCTGAAGGCCGAGGGGAAAAAGGCGTTCGTCGCCTATGTCATGGCGGGCGATCCGGATTACGAGACCTCGCTTCGGATCGTGAAGGGCCTGCCCGGTGCAGGTGTCGACATCATCGAGCTTGGCATGCCGTTCACCGACCCCATGGCCGACGGGCCGACGATCCAGCTTGCCGGCCAGCGGGCGCTCGACGGCGGGCAGACGCTGCAAAAGACGCTCGACATGGCCCGCGCGCTCCGGGCGGAGGACGACAGCACGCCCATCGTGATGATGGGATACTACAACCCGATCTATTCGCGCGGCGTCGGCCGGTTCCTCAAGGACGCGAAAGAGGCCGGGATCGACGGTCTGATCGTCGTGGACCTGCCCCCCGAAGAGGATGACGAGCTTTGCATCCCCGCGCAGGCTGCGGGGCTGAACTTCATCCGGCTGGCCACGCCCACGACGGATGACAAGCGCCTGCCCACCGTGATGCAGAACACGTCCGGTTTCGTCTATTACGTCTCGATCACCGGGATCACCGGCGCGGCGGAGGCGCAGGCGAGCGATGTCGGCCCCGAGGTGACACGGCTCAAGGCGGCCACGGACCTGCCGGTCATCGTGGGCTTCGGCATCAGGACGCCTGACGCCGCCGAGGCCATCGCCGGTGTCGCGGACGGCTGCGTCGTGGGCTCGGCCATCGTGTCGGAGATCGCCTCGGGCAAACCCGTGGACGAGATCCTGAGCTTCGTCGCGTCGCTCGCCGAGGGCGCGCACCGGGCGTAGGACGAAGGTCCGGGGAAAACGGGCCGCCGCTCAGTCGGGATCGCGCCGCGCGTCGAGATACTGGCGGATCTCGGACAGGCGCGCGACAAGCGCATCGACCCCCTGCATCTCGGGCGCCCGCGCCATCACCGACATTTCGGGCGACAGCAAACCGATCGCCTCCTCGCGGAAGGCGCGCCCGTCCGGAGTGATCCACACCTGTTTCGAGCGTTTGTCGCCGGGGTTCGGCCGCATCTCGATCCAGCCGCGCTGTTCCAGCAGTGCGAGCGTATGGCTCAGCGTCGTCTTGGGCACCTGAAAGGCCCGCGCAAGCTCCAGCGGCGTCCGCCCGTCCGCCACCCGGATCAGGTGATTGAGCACAGCGAAATGCGACACCAGAACGCCCTTGGGCAGCCGCGCCTCGAACATGGCGCGGCTGAGTTGCTCGATGATCCCGATCTCGTTGAAGAGCGCGAAGATCATGCGCGGATCAGCCGGTTCCTCCGACAATCTTTGCCTCCAGCGGCCAGCGCGGCGTGGCCATGACATCGGGGCCGTAGCCCACACGCGCCCACATTTGCACGGTTCCCCCCTCCGGTGCCAGACGGCGGTGGATATCGTCGTAAAGCGCGGCCATCTCCGGGTATTCCTGCAAGGCCTGGCTCACGGGCTGCATGCCGATGCCAAGTTCCGTGGCGGCGAGGTTGATGCGCACCCAGTCCATGCCGGCGCGGATCTGGTCCAGCCGGGTGTTGGTCGGCGTCACCTGCCAGATATGGCCCATGGCGGTCTGCATGGTCTCGACGAAGGCGGCATAGGCGGACCGGGCGACGATGCTGTCAGGATCCATGCTGGTCTCGCGGGTGAACAGGCCGGTGACCCGCAGGGTTTCGAACATCGGCCCCATGAATTCGAGGCCGTCGGGGTTCGCGTTGACCTCCCGATAACCGATGCGGAACAGTTCGACGGACTCGCGCAGGGTGCGTTCGGTCGCGAACTCGATCCGGATGGCCTCGGTGGAGATATCGCGCATCTCCTGCACCCTGGCCGGGTCGGTGGTGAAGCCCATCCCGAAATGGCGGGTCGCGGCCGCGATCCGCTCCAGGTCCGCGCCCGGCACGGGGCGGCCCGTGTCGTAGGGTTCCTTCAGGGACCGGCGCTGTTGCACGAAGGCAAAGAGCGGATCAGGTGCTTCATCGGTCGGAGTGAACCGGCAGACCGCGACGGGCCGGCCATCGACACGCAGATCGTCGGCGCCGTCCGGGAACAGGTCGACCTCCACCGCCATCCCGTCCGCCAGCGCCGCCATGCGCAGCACCTCCAGGAAACAGCCGAGGCCGATGAAGATCTGGCGGCTGTAGGGATCGGTCTGCGGCAACAGGCGGTCCGTATCGACGAAGAGCGTCGCCTGATCGGGGACGGACAGGTCGATCTTCCATGGCTGAAGGTTGTGCGGGTTCGGCGCGAGGATCGCCCAGCTCAGCGCCCGCATGCGCGGGTCTTCATACTGTCCGGCCATGTCCCACGGACGCATTGCATCCCTGGGCAGGCGGGTGATGTCATGGCCGACGGCGGCAGCGGCGGCAAGGATCGCCCCGCCTCCGATGAGGGCGAGCGTTTTGCGACGGGAAAGCGACATTGGCGTGCTCCAATATAATACGATATCGCATCATATAGTACGATTTCGTATTACTTGCAAACCTCATTCGCCGCATGGACGACATGGCGGGCCATTGGTACGAAAACCTGACCACGGGGGAGGAGCCGCATTCCATGCCAGTCATCACCGAGATCGAGGACCTCAAGCGCATCTACAAACGCCGCGTGCCGAAGATGTTCTACGACTACGCGGAATCGGGCAGTTGGAGCGAACAGACGTTCCGCGACAACTGCTCGGATTTCGACGAGATCCGCCTGCGCCAGCGCATCGCGGTGGATATGGACGGGCGCTCGACCGCGGCACAGATGGTGGGACAGGACTATGCCATGCCCGTGGCGCTCGCCCCCGTCGGGCTGTGCGGCATGCAATCGGCGGATGGCGAGATCAAGGCCGCCCGCGCCGCCGAGAAATTCGGCGTGCCCTTCACGCTCTCGACCCTGTCCATCTGCTCGATCGAGGATGTCGCCTCGAACACCAGCAAACCCTTCTGGTTCCAGGTCTACACCCTGCGCGACGACGACTTCATGAAACGGCTGTTCGACCGGGCCAAGGCCGCGAATTGCTCCGCGCTGGTCATTACGGTCGATCTTCAGATCATGGGGCAACGCCACGGGGACATAAGAAACGGCCTGTCCGCGCCGCCCAAGCTGACGCCGGCCACGATCCTGAACCTCGCCACCAAGGTGCCGTGGGGGCTGGAGATGCTTCAGACCCACCGCCGCAGCTTCGGCAACGTGATCGGCCACGCCAAGGGTGTCTCCGATCCCGGTTCGCTTGCGTCCTGGACGGCCGAGGCCTTCGATCCGTCGCTCAACTGGGAGCGCATCAAGGAATTCCGCAGCCGTTGGGACGGCCCGGTGATCCTGAAAGGCATCCTCGACGAGGAAGACGCCCGGATGGCCGCCAATGTGGGCGCCGACGCCATCGTTGTGTCGAACCATGGCGGGCGGCAGCTGGACGGGGCGCTCAGCTCGATCCGCATGTTGCCACGGATCATGGATGCGGTCGGCGACAAGATCGAGGTGCATCTCGACAGCGGCATCCGCTCGGGTCAGGACGTGCTGAAGGCGCTGGCCCTCGGCGCCAAGGGTACGATGATCGGGCGCGCTTTCGTCTACGGGCTGGGTGCGATGGGTCAGGCCGGCGTGACGAGGGCGCTTGAGATCATCCACAAGGAGCTCGACACCACGATGGCGCTTTGCGGAGAACGCGACGTCGCCAATCTCGGGCGGCAGAACCTGCTGCTGCCGTCGGATTTCGAAACCCGCTGGCAATAGGCGAAGTCAGGCGGGCTCCCCCGCGCGCGGCCGGCCGAGCCAATACGCCAGAAGCGGCGCGATGAGGGCCATGGCGCCGACCACCGCGAAGGCGGTCCGCAGGCCGTAGGCGTCGGAGATCTGCCCCATGACCACCGGGGCGAGCAGGAAGGCGCCGAACCCCATGACGTTCACCCGCGCCACCGCCGCGGTCCGGCGCGAGGGCGGCACGATCCGCCCCACCAGCGCCAGCGCCATCGGCCCCACCACCGACATGCCGAGCCCCATCAGGCCGAAGCCGAGATAGGCCGCCCACGGGCTCTGTGCCGCCGCCGCGAGGCCCGCGCCGAGGCAGGCCATGACCGAGCCCGTCGTGATGATCGCCGTATCGCCGAACCGCCCGGCCGCGATCTGCCCCGAGAACCGTCCGGCCGCCATGGTCAGCCCGAGGATCGCGGGACCGAAGGCGCCTTCCGCCGCGCCGCCCTGAAGCGTGCGCTCCACGTGCAGGGCGGACCAGCTTTCGACCACGGCCTCGACGAAAAACGCGATCAGGACGATCCCGCCGCATAGCAGGACGGCAAGCCCGGGCATTCCGGGCGGCGGCAGACCGGGTGTGCGGACCTCGGCGTCCTCGGCCGGGGCGATCCGCATGCCAAATGCCAAAAGCCATACCAGAACGGCAACGCAGGCGAAGATCGCAACCGGGCCGAAGCCTGCTTCCCGCGCGGCACCGGTGGCGACGGCGCTCAGCGCGTAGGCGACCGAGAACATGCCATGATTGGCGTTCATCAGGGGCGCGCGGTGCGCCGCCTCCATGTCGGCGACACGCGCGTTCGAAATGATGTCGAGCGTCCCGGAACTGGCGCCCACCAGCACCATCGCGACGAAGAAGGCCACGGGCCCAGCCGTGAACCCCGTCAGCACCATCGTCGCCCCGAGGAAAGCCGCCGACACCGGCAGCGACAGCGCCGCGAGGCGCCGATCGAACAGGGGCGCGAGCCAGAGCGTGAGGATCAGACCCGCCGGTGAGCCAAGAAGCGCCAGGCCAAAGGTCGCGTCGTCCGCGCCGATCTGTGCCTTGAGCACGGGCAGCAGCGCCGCGAAACTGCCGAAGACCAGCCCCATGGCGACGAAGCCCCGCGCCGGGCGGGCAGTGATGCGGAGGGCGGACACGACAGCCATGGCCCGCTCTGCCACGGCCCGATGCGACCCGCAAGACACCCGCAAGACGGACACGCGGGCGCCCGCCGAACCGCGCGGTTTTGCGTCTTTCCTTCCGTGCTGATCTCGCCTATACGCGCTGCTTCATCGGGGCCGACACCCTTGGAGGCGCCCTTAGATATATGGAGAATTGCAATGGCTGGTGAGATTCCAGATCTTATGGCCGAGGCACGCGCGGGGACAGGCAAGGGGGCCGCCCGCCAAGCTCGCCGCGAAGGCAAGGTGCCCGGTATCGTCTATGGCGGGGGCGTCGATCCGCTGCCGATCCAGATCCCCTTCAACCAACTCGTGAAGCGGCTCAAGGACGGCCGGTTCCTCTCGACGCTCTTCAACCTGAAGGTCGAGGGGCAGGAGGACGTGCGCGTCATCTGCCGCGGCGTGCAGCGCGACGTGGTCAAGGACCTGCCGACGCATGTCGACCTGATGCGTCTGCGCCGCACCAGCAAGGTGAACCTCTTCATCCCCGTGGAGTTCGTGAACCACGAAGAGGCCCCCGGCCTCAAGCGCGGCGGCGTCCTGACCGTGGTGCGTCCCGAGGTGGAACTGATCGTGGTGGCGGGCGAGATCCCCGATCACATCACGGCGGACCTGTCCGGGCGCAACATCGGAGACGTCATCCACATCTCCGACATCCCGCTGCCCGACGGCGTGAAGCCGACGATCGACCGCGATTTCGTCATCGCCAACATCACGGCGCCGTCGGGCCTCGTGAGCGCGGACAACGCCGAAGCGGCCGATGCGGCAGCCGAGGCCGAGGGCTGAGGCCATCGACACCGCGTCCCGCGACATGGGGTGCGTTGCGAAAAAAGGGCCGTCACACCGGGCAGGTGTGGCGGCCTTTTCGATGGCACCGGCGACTTCACCGGCTGCCTCAGGTGTCCTTCCATACCCGGCGGAAGCCGATGATCTTGCCCCGCGAAACGGCCGGGTCGTAGGTCATCGACATGGTCGACATGGCGTCGACGATGCGCTTGATGGCGCGCGGCGGGTAGTGGCGGGGATGAAGCTCGAGGACGCAGAACCGCAGCGGGCATTTCCACGGACGGTCGAAGAGATGCGCCTCGGCGCCTTCGATATCCATCAGCACCACATGCGGACGATGGGCGCGCAACAGGTCGTGAAAGCCGATCAGGGGAACCTCGACGCTCTGCCCGCCTCTGGCCCCAAGGCGCGACGCAGGGAAATGGTCCTGCACGCGAAAGGCGCCCGTCTCGCCCTCTTCGGCGCGCGGCACCACGGCGCCGTGCAGGACGGTGACATCCTCCGCGCCGTTGCGGGCGAGGTTGGCCTCGATCACCGGGATCAGCGCCGGATTGGCCTCGACCGTCAGGACGTTTTCGGGCGCTGTGCGGCGCGCACAGATCGCGGTGACATAGCCGATGCCCGCCCCCAGTTCGAGCACACGGAACCCCTCGCGCACGCAGCGCTCGGCGGCGTTGGCCTCGTCGGCCTCATAGGTGCCGTCGCGCAGCGCATTGGTGACCAACGGCGCGGTCTCGGCGAAAGGCAGGTGGATCTCCACGCCGTTGATCTCGGTGCTCAGGCCCTTCATGTGCCGCCCGCCCCGGCCCCGTCCTCGACGCCGAGCGGTTCGGCCCCGGTAGAGATCAGGACCTTCCCCGCGCTCATCGCCGAGGTATAGGCTTCCAGCGCCGCGCCGGCCTCCCCGAGGTCGAAGACCCGCGCGACCCTGCTTTCGGCGAAGCCGCCGCGAAGCGCCTTCGTCACCGACCGTGCCATCAGGAGCTGTTCGGGGAAACTGCGGGCCGTGAGCCAGTCGGACAGCCAGAAGCCCCGGAGGGTGACGCCCTTGAAGATCATCGTGCCGGGGTTCAGCGTGACGGGTTCCATCGCCAGCGCGCCATAGACCAGCACCTCGGACCGGCGGCCCATCGCCTGCACCAGCCGCCCGGTCAGCGCGCCGCCCACGGCGTCGAAGGCGATCCGGCAGCGCAGGCGACGGCAAATCTCGGCGAGCCGCTCATCGAAATCCGGCGCCTCGGTCGACAGGACGCGGCTGACGCCGGTGGCCCGCATCTCCTCGGCCTGCTCCGGGCGGCGCACGACATTGATGATCTTGAGCCCCTGCATCCGCGCGCGGGCCTGGATCATCCGTCCCAGCGCGCCACCCGCGGCCGTCGAGATCGCCGATCCGTGCCCGCCGCGGCCCGCGATCCTGACAAGGGCCAGCGCGGTGAGCGGGTTGACGAAGCTCATCGCGGCGGGTCCCAGCGGCAGGTCGCCGGAAAGCGCCACGCAGCGGGCCGCCCTGGTGACCGCGTATTCGGCCCAGAGCCCCTGCTTGTCGGCCACGCAGGCGACGCTCCGGCCCATGAGATACCGGCCAAGGAGGCCGCCGCCTGCGGCGACAACACGACCGGAGCCTTCGAAGCCGGGGATCAGCGGAAACGCCCAGCTGGTGCCGTAAAGCCCCTGCAGGGCCATGAGGTCTGAGGGGTTGATGGGCGAGGCCGCGATCCGCACCAGCACCTCCCCCGGCGCCGGGCGCGGCAGCGGTCTTTCCTCGACCCGAGGCTCAGCCCCGGGTTCGTCGATCACCACGACGCGCATGGTGTCAGGCAGGTCGGTCATCGAAACGCTCCTCGTTCGGCCGTCGCACCCAGCCTGACACGGGCAGGCGAGCCTTGGCAAATCCGGCCCGGGCTGGCATCACATGGGCCAACGGAGGATGCGCGATGAAACTCTGGGTCGGGCTGGGAAATCCCGGGGCCAAATATGCCGGCAACCGCCACAATATCGGCTGGATGGCGGTCGAACGCATCGCCGAGGCGCATGGGTTCGGCCCGTTCCGGGCGAAGTTTCAAGGCGCGTTGAGCGAAGGAAAATTCGGCAGCGAGAAGGTCCTGCTGCTCAAGCCAGAGACCTTCATGAACCTTTCCGGCCAGTCGGTGGGCGAGGCGATGCGCTTCTACAAGCTCTCGCCCGAGGACGTGACCGTGTTCCACGACGAGCTCGACCTCGCCCCCGGCAAGGTGCGCGTCAAGCAGGGCGGTGGGCATGCGGGGCATAACGGCTTGAGGTCGATCCACCAGCATATCGGCGAGGCTTACGCCCGCGTTCGGCTGGGCATCGGTCATCCCGGCCACAAGGACCGGGTGGCGGGGTATGTCCTGTCGGATTTCGCGAAATCCGACGCCGACTGGCTCGACGACGTGCTGCGCGGTGTGGCCGATGGCGCGCCTGCGCTGGCCGCGGACGACACCGGGCGTTTCCTGAACGCCGTCTCGCAGCGCACGGCGCCCGCGCGCAACGCCAAGCCAGCGGCGAAACCGGAGACATCCGACGCCCCTCGCCCCGGCAACGACACCCCGAAGTCCGACAGCCGCTCGGCCTTGCAGAAGCTCGTGGACCGCTTCCGGTGAGCGACACCGAAGCGCCCGTGCGCGGCGCGTTCCGGTCGCAGGGCAAAAGCTGCGCGCTTCTGGGTTCGCCCTTCATGGGTCGGCTCATGCCGCTCATCGCCGAACGCCTGACGACCGGGACGGAGGTGGGCGCGCGGATTCTGGGCTGGGAGGGGGACGTGGGCCCCGCCGGGCAATCCGTCCCGCTGAGAACGGCCGGCGCGCTGCATGCGCTGGTGCTCGACGGCACCGACAAGGGCCTTGCGGCCGCCTACCCGCCCGCGAAGGTGGATGACGACACGCTCTGGGGCGCGGTGCAGGGCGCCGTCGACCGCCACGGCGCGCGGATCATGGCCGCCCTCGACCGCGCGCCGCAAACCAACGAGGTCCGCCGCTCCGCCATCCTGCTGCCGGCGCTCTGGTGGTTGCTGGCGAAGGTGGGCGACATGCCGGTCGCGCTATCGGAACTGGGCGCGAGCGCGGGGCTGAACCTGATGCTCGACCGCTTTTCCATCGAAACGCCCGAGGGCCTTGTCGGACCTGCGAAGAGTCCCGTCCACCTGCGGCCGGAATGGCGCGGCCCGCCGCCGCCCGCGCGGCCCCTGCGCGTCGTGGACAGGGCGGGCGTGGACCGCCACCCGATCGACGCGACCAACCCCGATGACGCGCTCAGGCTGCTGTCCTACCTCTGGCCGGATCAGCCGGAGCGCATGGCCCTGACCCGTGGCGCGATCGCCCTGGGCCCGAAACGGCCCGACGAAGGCGATGCCGCGCCGTGGCTGGAAAGCCGCCTTGTCGCTCGCGAACCGGGACGGCTTCACGCGGTCTACACGACCATCGCGTGGCAGTACTTCCCTCCGCAGACGCAGGCAACCTGCACGCACAGACTGGAGCAGGCGGGCGCCCGCGCGACCGCGCAAAGCCCGCTGGCGCATGTCGCCTTCGAGGCGGACGGACGGCGCGACGGCGCTGCCCTGACCATCCGCCTCTGGCCGCATGCGCCTGCGCCGCAGACCCTCGCGCGGGCGGATTTCCATGGCCGGTGGGTCGATTGGCACGGTTAGCAATTGCTCTTCGCTCCGTGGCTGCTAGCGTGGTCTCGGGTGAAACATGAGTGAAGCAAGGGGGAAATTTCGATGCCATTCGAGATGGATACGTCCGTAAACGTGTTCGGGCAGACGCTGCAAAGCTGTTCGCGCGACCCGATGACCGGGTTCTTTCGCAACGGATCGTGCGACACCTGCGCCGAGGATCGGGGCGTGCATACGGTCTGCGCCGTCATGACCGCGGAGTTTCTCGCCTTCTCCAAATATGTCGGCAACGATCTTTCGACACCGCGCCCGGAGCATTCCTTTGCCGGCCTCAAGCCCGGGGATCAGTGGTGTCTGTGCGCTTCGCGGTTCCTGCAGGCCCATGAGGAAGGTGTCGCGCCCCGCGTAAACCTCGCCGCGACCCACGAACGCACGCTCGATATCGTCCCGCTCGACGTGCTGGAGGCCCATGCGTTCGGCGATCCCTGACCGGCGGGCGAAAAAGCCGGTTCTGCCGTGTCGGCTCAAGGGCGCACGGTCACACGCGGTTTGACCCCGGCGCCATGAACGCCGGGCCAAAGGGCTTGAACCAAAGGTGGATGCGAGGCGGCGGGCGGGGCCTAGCCGTTCATCTCCCAGCCCAGCGCGCGGGCGACGGTGAAGATATCCTTGTCGCCGCGCCCGCACATGTTCATCACCACGAGGTGATCCGGCGGCAGGTCCGGCGCGATCTTGGTGACATGCGCCAGCGCGTGGGAGGGTTCGAGCGCGGGAATGATCCCCTCGGTCTCGCAGGACAGCTGGAACGCCTCCAGCGCCTCGGTGTCGGTGATCGAGACATATTCGGCCCGCCCGATATCGTGCAGCCAAGCATGCTCGGGCCCGATGCCGGGATAGTCGAGACCTGCCGAAATCGAATGGCCTTCGAGGATCTGCCCGTCCTCGTCCTGCAACAGGTAGGTGCGATTGCCGTGCAGCACGCCCGGACGCCCGCCCGTGAGCGAGGCGCAATGCTCCATCTTGGCGTTCACGCCCTTGCCCCCGGCCTCCACGCCGATGATGCGCACATCGGTGTCATCGAGGAACGGGTAGAACAGGCCCATCGCGTTCGACCCTCCGCCGATCGCGGCGATGATCGTGTCGGGCAGACGGCCCTCGGCGGCCATCATCTGTTCCCGTGTCTCCTTGCCGATGATCGACTGGAAATCGCGGACCATCGCCGGATAGGGATGCGGACCCGCCACGGTGCCGATGCAGTAGAACGTGTCGCGGACATTCGTCACCCAGTCCCGCAGCGCGTCGTTCATGGCGTCCTTCAGCGTGCCACGGCCCGAGGTCACCGGCACGACTTCGGCGCCCAGAAGCTTCATCCGGAAGACGTTGGGCGCCTGCCGCTCGACGTCCGTGGCACCCATGTAGACAATGCACTTGAGCCCGAACTTGGCGCAGACGGTCGCCGTCGCCACGCCATGCTGGCCCGCGCCGGTTTCCGCAATGATCCGCGTCTTGCCCATGCGACGGGCGAGGATGATCTGGCCCAGCACGTTGTTGATCTTGTGCGCGCCGGTATGGTTCAGCTCGTCGCGCTTGAAATAGATCTTGGCGCCGCCAAGGCGTTCGGTGAGCCGTTCGGCATAGTAGAGCGGGCTGGGGCGACCCACGTAGTTGGTCCAGAGATCGTTCATCTCGTCCCAGAAGCTCTGGTCGGTCTTGGCATGCTCGTACTGCGCCTCGAGTTCGAGGATCAGGGGCATCAGCGTCTCCGAGACGAAGCGCCCGCCGAAATCGCCGAAACGTCCCTTTTCGTCGGGGCCGGTCATGAAGCTGTTGAGTATGTCGTCGGGCATCTTGCTGCGCCTCCCTCGGGGTCGGGAAAGGGGTAGCGCGGGGACAGGGGCTGGGCAAGGGCAAGGGGTTTCGAAACGCCTTCGCAACGCGAGATATCGCGCCAAACGCGTGACGCCTGCCTCACAGTGGGGAAGCGCCGGTCAGTCCGCCGCCGCCAGCGCCTCCGCGAAGGCCAGCATCTTCGCCGGATCCTTGACGCCCGGTGCGCTTTCGATCCCCGAACTCAGGTCCACCTGCCGCGCGCCCGTCAGACGCACCGCCTCGGCGACGTTTTCGGGCGTCAGGCCACCGGCCAGCATCCATGGCGTCGTCCAGTATTTCCGCCCCGCCAGAAGCCGCCAGTCGAAGCTGAGCCCGTTCCCGCCGGGAAGCGTCGCATCCCTGGATGGCTTGGCATCGATCAGAAGCTGGTCCGCCACCCCGGAATAGAGGTCGATCCGGGCAAGATCCGCGGCCTCCCCGATGCCAAGCGCCTTCATCACCGGCAGGCCCGTGCGCGCGCGCACCTCCGCCACGCGGTCGGGGCTTTCCGACCCGTGAAGCTGCACCATGTCGATGGGCACCGCCGCCATCAGCGCGTCGAGCATCGCGTCGTCGGCATTGACCGTAAGCGCGACCTTCGCCAGCCCCGGCGGCGCCAGCACGGCAAGCTCCCGCGCGGTCTCGAAGGACAGGTTGCGCGGCGATTTCGGAAAGAACACCAGCCCGATATAGGCCGCGCCCGCGCGGGCAGCGGCGGACACGTCCCCGGGGCGGGTCAGCCCGCAGAATTTCATCGCGATGGGCATGGGGTACAGGCGTCAGCGCGCCGCTTCGGCATCCTCGACCAGCGCCAGGATCTCGTCGCGGCCCTCGTTCTTCTCGCCCTTCAGCGAAGCGACCTCGCGTTCGAGCTTCTTCGCCTCGCGCTGGTTGGTCTTCGCGGCGGACCTATAGCGGTGCTCGCGCAGCCATTCCCAGACGAAACCGACCAGAAGGCCCGTGGCCACACCGCCGAGGATCACGACGAAGAGCGGCAACTCGATGGCGACCTCGACCCCCGACCACAACGCCAGCTCCTGCGGCAGGAGCGTCAGCGTCACCGGACCGCGGTTCGCCATGGCGAGCACCACGAGCGCGATGGCCACGAGGATCAGAAACAGATACTTGATGGCGCGGATCACGTTCATCGCGTCCCCCGGAATTTCCTGATTATCCGTCCAGACCGTTCAGTCGGTCCCGCAAGAGCTTGCCCGCCTTGAAGAAGGGCACATGCTTTTCGTCCACGTCGACGCTTTCCCCGGTGCGCGGATTGCGCCCGATCCGGGCATCCCGCTTCTTCACCGAAAAGGCGCCGAAGCCCCGCAGCTCGACACGGTTGCCGCTGGCCAGCGCCTCGGTAATCTCTTCGAAAATCGCATTGACGATCCGTTCGACGTCACGCTGGTAGAGATGCGGGTTTTCGTCAGCGAGCCTCTGAATGAGCTCCGAGCGTATCATGGTCACCCTCCCGACCCTGCGACGTGGTTTACCCTCCCAGTATAGGCAAAAGCAATTGGGGTTGATACCGGATTCGAACGGTTTTCCGGGCCCGGGGCAGGTCAAATGACTGCTTTTCCCCGGGATTCCCGTTCGATCCCGGAGGATCGAAGCACCCGAACCGGCACAGTGGCGCGAATCGCTGCAGCTTTGCCTCTGCCGCAAACCCGCCGTCGGGATCGAGGTGCGGACCGGGATCTGGGCCGGGATCTTGGCGGGTGCAATCCAGCGATCAGCCCCTCGACCCGGCGTAGGTGATCCGCCGCAAGGCCCATTCGAAAGGCCCGAGCGCGAAGCGGCTGCGCCATACCGACAGCGCCGCGATCAGCACTGCGGTCGTGGCGATGGCGATGGCGACAGCCGTCAGCCTGTCGACCGCTTCCCACAGGCCCAGCCCGTAGCCCGCGAACACGGTCGAGAGAATGATCGACTGGCCGAGATAGACGCTGAGGCTCGATCCGCCCGCAGCCAGCGCACGGGACATCACCGGGCCGGGCGGGCGCGAGAGCGCCGCGATCAGCCCGAGGTATCCCAGCGTCGCGATCGGTGCAGCGACCATGGTCATCACGACGCCGGGCATAGCCGGCCCCCATTGCCACAGCGCCGCGCCCGCGAGACCCAGCGCCAGCCCCGACAGCAGGCACCAGCGCCGCGCGCGCCGCCAGAGCGGATGGGCGGCATTGTCGATCATGCCAGACCTGACGGCGGCCAGCCCGAGGCAGAACCACCCCAGTGCCGAGATCCCCTGGATCACGAGAAACGACGGCAGGAAGAAGGCGAAGCCGACGCTGCGGAAGGCCACGGCGTCTAGGAACCCGCCCTCGGTGAGGATCTCGCGCTCCAGCGCCACGATGTCGGGCGGCGTCTCTGGCGCGGCGAGGAGCAGGGGCGGCGCGATGATGACCTGCAGCACCAACAGCGCCGCCCCGACGCGTGCCAGACGGCGCACCGGCCAGTCCCGCAACAGGTAGAGAACCGAACCCGTGATCGCGTAGATCGTGAGGATATCGCCGGGAAAGAACAGGCAGCCATGGGCGATGCCGAGGATCAGAAGCCCGATCATCCGGTTGCGATAGACACGCCCGAACGGCAGGCCCCGCCGCGCCGCCGAGCGCATGAGAAAGCCGAGGCCCACGCCGAACATGAAGGAAAACAGCCCATAGGTCTTGAAAAGCGCCAGCCCGTTCACGAGCCAGAGGGTGATCGCGTCCCGCGCCGTCTCGGCCACCGGATCGGCAAAACCGTGCAGCGCGGAGAAGGCGATATACTGTACGTTCACGACGACGATCCCGAACAGCGCGACAAGCCGCAGGTAGTCGGGCATCAACGCGCGGGAGGTCTGATCGAGTGGCCGTGTCATCGGGCGGTCCGGGCCTCGTGAGGAAACGCAACAAGGGAGCTGGAAGCGATGACGCGCCCATCGAAGGCCGGTGCCCATGCGCAGCATCCGGCCCGAATGGCGACCCCTGAAGGACTCGAACCCTCAACCTGCTGATTAGAAGTCAGCTGCTCTATCCTGTTGAGCTAAGGGGCCGCACGGGCGTCTGAATACCCGAGCCGGCCCGCCCGGTCCACGTTCAAAGCGTCCGCGTCATGAAGACGCTCATCGGATCGTCAACATAGGCGCCGAATGGCGCGCAATAGGAAAACCCCGCCCGTTCGTAGAGCCGCCGCGCCGCGGCCGAGGCCTCTCGGCTACCGGTCTCGAGGAACATTCGGTCGAGCCCCCGATCCCGCGCGTGATCGAGGATGATCTCGAGGATGCGCGCCCCGGCCCCCTGCCCGCGCGCCGCCTCGGTCACATGCATCGACTTCACCTCGCCCTCGCCCGGCGCGATGACCTTGTAGCCGCCCATCGCGACCGCGATCCCGTCGCGCAGGCCCGCGAACAGGGTCACACCCTCCGCGGCCATGGCCGCCGCGTCCTGATGGTGGTTGCTCTCCGCCGGGTAGTGGGCGTCGCCATGGGCCGCGTGGCGTGCAATGAGCCCGGCAACGGCGGGATCGTCCGCATCGATCCGGCGATACTCCAGCCCTAGGCCCTGTCTGCATTCATCTGAGCCAATCGATGGCGGAGACGAGGAAGACGAAGCCCATGAACCCGGTGAGGGTCTTTTCGCAGCGCAAGGCG
>LJSY01000030.1 GCA_001314805.1 Rhodobacteraceae bacterium HLUCCO18
CATGTGGCATATCCCTTTCTCGGCTGAGAATTGACGGCGACTCGACACCGCCATGATATGCCGCCCCTCAGGGCATCACCAACTTCCGACCATAGCTCATGTGACGTAGTCTCCTAGGTCAAGTCCGCGTCGATGGCTTCCGGCACTACCGGCTCGCAGGCGGTCACGGCACGGGTCGTCTTTCGACCTATAATCTCGTCCAGATGCTTCGGAGCAAGACCAAAGCCTGGCCGTACACTGCGCACTGCATCAGGCCCAATAATTTCACCTGGCCCGAGATCGCGCGTGAAGTAGAGCGAGCGACGGAACTTGACGTTGCCCAACTCACTGTCTTTACGCCCATAGTCCACGCGTCCAAGAGCATCCCAGGCGGTGCGTGCCCCCGCACAAAGCTCTGCCAATTCGGCGGGCTCCAGCGAGAAACTGTCATCTGGTCCGCCGCCTGCCCGGTCGAGCGTGACATGCTTCTCGATGATGGCGGCACCCAGAGCAACGGCTGCGATGGCGGTGGTGTTGTCGAGGGTATGGTCAGAAAGGCCCACAATAGCTCCGAATGTCTCGGCCATGTGGGCAAGGGTGAGCAGGTTGTAATCTGAGGCAGGCGCAGGATAGCCCGATACGCAATGCAGCAGCGCTAGCTCTTTGCAGCCGGCGTCACGCGCAGCCGCAACGGCTTCCGCGATTTCGGTCTCGTCGGCCATGCCGGTAGAGATGATCATTGGTTTGCCCGTTGCCGCGATGTAACGGATGAGGGGCAGGTCCACCGCTTCGAAGGAGGCGACTTTGTACGCCGGTGCACCGAGGTCCTCGAGCAGGTCCACAGCGGTCGCGTCGAAGGGTGAGGAAAAGATCGTGATGCCAACCTTGCGTGCGTGTTCAAAAAGAGTCGGATGCCAGTCCCATGGGGTATGAGCCCAGTCGTATAGGTCCCACAGTGTGCGCCCTTTCCACAGGCCATCGACGATCTGAAAATCGGTTTTGTCAGAACGCAGCGTGATCGTGTCGGGGGTGTAAGTCTGGATCTTTACGGCGTCGGCGCCACTAGCCTTTGCCGCGTCAATGATTTGGCAAGCAGTTTCCACGGATCCATTGTGGTTGGCGGATATCTCGGCAACGATATAGGGGGAAAAACCCGGGCCGACGTGGTGTCCTGCAATATTGAATTGGTGCACGATCATTCCTCTTTCGTTGTGACCGCCTGCGAAAGCGTGCGGAACAGGTGGACAAAGGCGCCTTTCCGACTACCCTCGACATATCCTGCTAGTTGGAAGGCGCGTATCGAAGCGGTATTCTCCACGTGGATTGACGCGCGCAGCCTAGTCAGGCCTTCGGCAGCGGCGTGATGTTCAAGCGCCGTGAGCGCGGCTCCAGAAATCCGTTGCCCGCGGCACTCTGGGGCGACGACAACGCTAGCTTCGGCCGTGCCCGGTCGTTCCGCGTCTAGGTCGAGCCTGAGGTGTGCGACGGGTTGTCCCGCTACCTCTGCGATCAGCAAACGACGATATGGATCGGCAAGGGCCTTCCTGAACCACGCAAAATGCGCCTCGGGAGATGGCGATGGTTTGCCCCGATAGTATCGGGCATCCTTCACGTCACTACGCCAAGCAAGCACATCGGCAGCGTCTCCTCCAGTGGCATCTCGCAGTCTCACCCGAGGTGCAAGAAAACGGCGGCTCACGCGGGCCACGCCGCAGCCGTCCGTGATGCGGGATGCGGCTGTGGACATCGCAGAGAGATGCTCGGGCATAGCGACTTCTCCAATGATGACGAGCAAGCGGTGGGCAAAATCTTCCTCTGCGACATGCCCGAGAGCACACGCAGCACCTGCAGCATGGAGAGCAGCAGCGATGGGTGCTTGGTTTTCGGCCAGAATTACGATCAAGGTGGGCAATCCTAAGCAACATCTTTCCCAAGCAGTGCTGCCCGCGCCGCCAATCGCCAGATCCGCGTCGGCCATGAGGGATGCCATGTCTGCGACATCGGTCATTATTTCAACCCGGAATGGTGCGGCCATGACTCGGGCCTGGACACTAGCGAGCCAGGGGGCAGCAGGCCCCAAAACCACGGTCACCCTCGTGTCCGACGGCAGCGCAGCGTGGCCCAGAACGTCAAGCACTGCGGACGTTGCGTTGTCCTTGTCCACACCGCCCATCGAAATCAGTATGTGGCGAAGTCGGCTGACCTTGCGACGTTCCAAGCTTTGGACGCGAAGTGCCGCGAATTCTGGCCGAAGGAGCGCGTAAGCCGGTCCGATCAGTCGAATGCACTCTGTGGGTAAGAGCGCGTTGTAATCCATTTGCGCGCGACCGAGGTTCTGATCGAGCAGAAGGTCGCAGTCGTGTGGCCGGTCTGCGAGGTCGTCCACCGCGAGTATTCGAGGGCCAAGACTTCGTACAGAAGTCTCCCAGCGGTTATCCAAGGCGTAGTGGTCGACGACCAGCCAGTCGGGACGCGTATCCTGCAGAGCTGCCATGCTCAGGTTGGCGTCCACGTCCTGCGGCGCATCCAGCCAACACGCGTGCGGGGAACCGTCGGCGTCGGGGCCGACGTGGGGCGCTGGCAATAAGTGCAGCCGATGCCCTTTTTCCGCGATCCGCCTGCCCATGTGGCCGGGCAGATCGCGGCAGATGAAGTGGCATTCGGCACCCTGCGCTGTGAGGGCATCGGCGAGGGTAAGACAGCGCATGACGTGGCCGGTCCCGATTTGGAGCGAAGCGTCGGCGCGGAAAGCGAAGACCTGTCGATTGTTCATACTCGTGCACAAATCTGAGCAAATAGATATTTGTTCTGCGCTCGTATATGCTCGATAATGGGATTCATTGCCTCAAATACCAAGAATTCCGATTTTGCGTGGTAACGCACCATTGCCATCAGCGACTGCAAAGCAGATGCTGGTGCTACGGATGAAAAATTCCGGTCGGATCGTTTTAGGTTCTTTAAGGCTCCATGAAGCCCCCCCCTTTTTTTCTCAAGGAAACATGGGTTTGACACTCGTAGCCCCAGAGACACGCCATAGTCAGCACCCCGTCCATCTTGCTCCAAAATGTAGCTCGGAATTCCTCGGGATAATGCTGAGACGTGGCCGTGAACACGAAAGCCCAAATGGAGGTCGCAGTCGTCGTAAATCGCAAGCCCTGCATCAGGATTCTTGAAGATTGATACAGATTCTATGCCTAAGGAATCACATGTCTCTTCCACCAACGGATTTTCCCCATGTAGTGCGCAAATCAGCCTGCTTTGTGCAAAAGAATCACGGGCTTCACGCACAAGGCCCTTGAAAACAGGAAGATAGTGTCTCGCTTTGTGGGGATCGCTTATAACAATTTTTTTCACGCTCGGGGTCTTTCCAAACTTGCGTCCTTCTACCCCAAAGGCAACGTCTCCTGCATAACAGGGGCCGATGACTCCTAGAGACTCAAGAAACGCCTGCGTGAGTATGCCTCTAGTCGAAAAAACCTTACTAAGTAATGCGAGTTCTTTTACCAGTTTTTTGTCAGCATCCGTGAAGCCGCGTTGGGTCAAGTCAGCGCCCATCATCTCAAGCTCTGTTCCGGCTGCAATTACTGATAGCTGGGCGTTGGATGATAGAATGTCTCTAATGTAAGGGTATACAGAGATGAGGTCGCCGCGCAATGCAAGGCATGCGAAAATTATCTGGTCAGCCCATGAAATAGATTCGAGTGCATCTTCTCTTTTGGTGGCGCGAAACAAGGTGGCGACTTCTGCGCTGGGATCGAAAAGTCGCAGGAAATCTTCGGTTGTCCTTGTTATTAGTGCGTCACCAATGTTGCGTGAACCTTCGGCAGGATAGGTACTGATGATCAGATATCTCATGAGATATGCTCGTTCTCTAGGAGTTCGAATAAAAGCTGCGCGTAATTCCAATCTTCCTCGGTGTCGATGTCCTGCACACGATGACGCGGGAGCTCCAGCCCGACGGCGCCATCACCGTAGATCGGGGCGTCAAGTAGCCACTGTGCCGCTGAGGCCCAGTAGAACTGTCCAGCGTCGTGCCATGCCTCCTCAAGGTCCTGCGACCGCGTCTGGAAAAAGGCCGGTTCAAACATCTCGACGCGACCGTCCGATTTTCGGCGGAGCGCACGTTGTACAGGGAATTCAAAGCGAGTCACCGGGAAAACGTAGCGCGCGTTCCCTTGATGGAGCCGCACTAGACCGTCGCGCAGATCGGACGGCCGAACGAAGGGCGCCGTCGCATATATGCAGCACACGTCAGTGGCGATAGCGCCCTTGTCGGCCAGCGCTTCCACAGCATGAGCAATCACAGGCCGTGTCGCGGTAGTATCGTGGGCGAAGCGACTAGGGCGCATGAAGGGGATCTCCGCCCCTGAGGCCTGCGCGACATCGGCGACTTCCGGACTGTCCGTGGACACGATGACGCGATCGAAGCATCCGCTCTCGAGTGCCGCCTCGATCGACCATGCGATGATCGGTTTTCCGCAGAAGACACGAATGTTCTTCATCGGAATGCGCTTACTCCCTCCGCGCGCGGGAATGACAGCGAGCCTCATCCGCCGAGTTCTGCCTTCAGGGCAGCGACTACCGAATTTTGCTCGTCATCGGTCATGTTGGGGAAGAGCGGCAGGGATATCGCTTCTGAATAGTAGCGTTCGGCTTCAGGAAATGTCCCCGGCATAAGTCCAAGCGCACGATAGTAAGGCTGTAGGTGAACGGGAATGTAATGCAGGTTGACCCCAATCCCTCGAGCTCGGAGCCCTTCGAAGACCGTCTTGTGTCTGTCCGCATCGACGCGGACGACGTATAGATGAAATGCCGACAAGGTGTCCTCGCATCGGCCGGGCCGGACCACAGGTACGTTTGAAAGTAGACTGTCATACCTCTCCGCCCGGGCATTTCGGCGTGCGACGTAGTCGTCGAGCCGCTTCATCTGCGCGACGCCCAACGCGGCCTGGATATCGGTCATGCGGTAGTTCCAACCCAGTTCGATCTGCTGATAGTACCACGGGCCATCCGGCGCTTGGGTCATTTCGGATGGATCGCGGGTGATGCCGTGGCTTCGTAGCCGATCCATCCGCCGCGCGAGATCCGCATCTCTCGTCAGCGCTGCCCCTCCCTCACCGGTAGTTACGATCTTGACCGGGTGAAAGCTGAACACGGCTATGTCGCTGTGCTCGCAGTAACCCACCGCTTGGTTTCCGTAACGCCCGCCTATCGCATGGGACGCATCCTCGATCACGTGGAAGCCGTATTCGCGGGCCAGCGCACCGATCCTGACCATGTCGCACGACAGCCCAGCAAGATGGACAGGTACCACGATCTTGGGAAGACATCCCGCGACTGCGGATCGACGCAGTTTTTCTTCCAAACTGTCAGGGCACATGTTGCCGGTGGAAGGATCGATGTCCACAAAATCGACCTCGGCACAGCAGTAGCGCGCGCAATTGGCTGACGCAACAAAGGTGACCGGAGAGGTCCAGAGCGTGTCTCCCGGCCCGAGGCCAAGGGCCGCGCAGGCGATATGCAGGGCCGAGGTCGCGCTGTTGACCGCGATGGCATGGGACGCTCCCGTGGCGGCATTCAGAGCCTCTTCGAAGCGACGAACGGCTGGCCCTTGCGTCAGGAAATCGGATCGCAGGACCTCGACCACAGCCTCGATATCTTCCTCGCATATTTCTTGTCGGCCGTACGGGATCATGGCGGCGCGCCTCCGTTTTTTTTGAGTCCTTTGGCGCCGCTCGAGCAGGAACCACGCGATTTCGCCCATCGGTGCTGGATCATCCCGATGGTACAAAACCCATAGTCGACGAGGCCAAAGTCGTGAAGGTCCAACATTTTGCCGGCGAAGTCGCGCTTGATCAGTATGTCGGCATGTCCGCGGAGGGCACCTTGACGGCGCGGAAATTTTGTACGCGGCGATCAACGAGTAGCGGCGCGATAGTTGCGCGAGATTGTCGCAGACGCGTTGCAGCCTACATGGGTCGATACGGATGAGAACGCCCTTGGTCAAGATCAGGTCGATACTGCCCTTTTCGTCCAGCCCCTCGACAAATTAAGGGTTCACGATCCAGTCCACGCCAAGTTGCACGGGTTCGCGCGCTGCCGTTTCGTTGATCGCTATCCTCGAGAGATCGTCGGTGCCGAGTAGTTCAGCGCTTGCGGATTCAGCCCGATACTACACTAGATCCTTTAGATCGAGCGGATGCCCGAAGCTTCCCGAAATGCGCGCGCGGTACGCGACCGCTTGGGCAAGGTATTGATTAACGCGATTGCCCTTCAGATAGGCATCGCCCAATATCGTAGCCCACAAACTCCCCTATTCGGTTTGAGAGACAGGCATCGCCTCAATATCCCCCTTGTCAGATCGCACCGACACGTGCGCTGTTTTCCCTGATCCAGGCAGAGAGCTGGTCATGGGACATCCAGTCGGTGTTGGCATCGCTCGAATAACAGAAATCTTCAGCCACCTTCACCCCATCTTTGATGCGGATTGGGTCTGCAGACCAGTTGTGGATTGCGGGAAGAACCTTGAAATGCTCCTCATATTCATATGTGTACGGCGCATCCTCGACACCGATCATTTGTTCATGGATTTTCTCGCCCGGCCGTATGCCGACGATCTCCTGTTGGGCGTCAGGCGCGATGACGCGGGCGATATCAGTCACTCGCATTGACGGGATCTTCTTGACGTAGATCTCGCCACCGATCATGTCGGATAGTGCGTGGAACACGAGTTCCACCCCTTGTTCGAGCGAGATCATGAACCGGGTCATACGCTTGTCCGTGATCGGTAAGACGCCCTTGTCACGGATCGACATGAAGAACGGGATCACGGACCCGCGAGACCCCATGACATTTCCATAACGGACCACGGAAAACCGCGTGTCGTGCTCGCCGGCATAGGAGTTTCCGGCCACAAAGAGCTTGTCGGATGCGAGTTTGGACGCGCCATAGAGATTCACAGGGCTTGACGCTTTGTCAGTCGACAGTGCGACGACGCGCTTCACTCCTTTATCGATGCAGGCATCGATTAGGTTCATGGCGCCGATGACGTTGGTCTTGATGCACTCGAACGGGTTGTATTCTGCCGTTGGCACGATCTTGGTGGCAGCCGCGTGGACAACATAGTCCACCCCGTCGAGCGCTCGGTAGAGACGCTCCCGATCCCTTACATCACCGATGAAGAAGCGGAGTCTAGTGTCGCCCTCAAACTTTCTTGCCATTTCCCACTGCTTCATCTCATCCCGCGAGAGAATAATAAGCTTGGCGGGGTTGAGGCGTTCCAGCGCCGCCGGTACGAAGGCGGATCCGAACGAGCCTGTGCCGCCGGTGATGAGGATTCTCGAGTTCGGTTCCATCGGGTTCCTTCGCAGATGGATGTTCCGGCGACGGCAGAGCGTCTGTTGCGTCTATGTCGCCCAGATTCCTGCGATTGGCCCGGGCGCCTCTTATAGCAGCGTCGAGGGTGTCCACAAGAAGCGAGCGCCGCGGTAGGACTCGAGGTGCGAGCACCCTTGCCGATCTGTCAGTTCGCTTCTAGACAAGCACAGGTATCCGGAGGCCACTCCCCTGTCGAACCCACTGCGAAATCTATGGTTGCATTACCACCGCCTGCGCAACACGGCCCAGATCACCATCGACGGGGTCCGGGTGTACGCCGCAGGAGATCATGTGCCAAAACCCGTTCGCAACGGTCTTTACAAGAATACATACGAGGATGCCGAACGGCGTCTTCTGCAGCAGATCCTTCGCCGTGGCGACCGGGTGCTCGAGATTGGCGCTGGCATCGGTGTGGTGGGCCTTGTGGCTGCACGCATCACCGGCGGGCGAAACGTTCTGTCCTACGAGGCGAACCCGGCGCTCGAAGAGGTCATCCAAGCCAATTACGCTCTGAATAGAGAGCGTCCGCAGTTGCGCTTGAAGGCGATCACGCCAGACGGTGCAAGGGTTATCTTCCACCAGGCCGACAATGTGCTTTCGTCTTCAGTTCATGAACGGCGAGAAGCATGTCGCTCCGTCACCGTGGAGAGCGACAGCCTCGCAGCGGTTCTGGAGGAATTTTCACCCGACGTACTGGTGATGGACGTGGAAGGCGCGGAAACGCAGCTTCTGTCGTCGGCTCCGTTAGACGGCATTCGTGCTATCGTACTTGAACTTCATCCGCATATCGTTGGAGAGGAGGCCATTGCGAGGCTCGAAGCGCATCTCGAGGCAAGCGCGTTCAAGAAGGTTGCGGAGGATCGAAAGACCGTTTTGCTGGAGCGGGACGCCGCGGTCGTCTCGGCCTCCTGAATGGGGCCTGGCATCGGCAGGAAGCGTTGATGCGAGAAAACCACGCTGGAAACCCTTATTATCGTTATCCGGATTTCGAGGCAAGGTTCGTGGCCGATCACAGAGAGCTGCGGGCAGCCTTTCCACATGCCTTCATGGTACTCGAAAAGGAACTTCGGAATGCGGCCGTCGGTTTGGAAGTCCTTGCGCGCCAGAATGCTGCGCGCCTTGGCGACGGGGGAAGGCTCAAGGACACTATGCTTGCGCTTGCGCGTTTGCGCAGCGTGCGCCCGGGCGCGAAGTACTACATGAAGCTTCAAGGGTTTTCGAAGCTGCGGTCGGATCTCGACCAGGCTCTCGAAAGCCATGGTCTGACATCGATTTCCGCAGAACGTGTGATGGGATTTGCGCGCAACCGTCAATTGCATGCGATGGCGGTGCGCGGTTCAGCCTATCCGCGGATCATGGCGGTAGCGGCCAAACGCGGATTTAGCGCTGCCATCGCGAACACAGATTTGCTGGCCGCGCTACACGCGCAGATCGCACGGAACGTCGCGGAAATGCGTCGACTTTTCGAGCGTGAGCGCCTCCGCCTGATCATGTCGGATGGCGACGCAATGCCGTTTCAGAGGGTGATGGGGTATGCGGCGTCGGACTTGGGCATCCCATACATCGTCATTTCGCATGGATTCATTCAGAATCCGCACCTATTGACCATAGCGCCGATAAGAGCAGACGTACTCATCACATGGTCTGAGCAGGAGCGGCACGACCTGATCGAGGTGCTACCACCGAAACAGGCGGAGAAGGTTCATTGCTTCGGCTATCCACGGCTTACCGCCAGTCCGATGAGGAGACATGGCGAAACACTTCTGCTCGTCTGGCGACCGATCAGCTTGGAGCCAGAGGCTGATCGGCTGGTGCATGTTGAACGACTGGTCGGCCTGACGGCTCAAATCTCTGAAGCAGGTTTTAGTACGCGGGTCCGTCTGCATCCCAAGGATCGCCGCGATGCAGTTCTCATCAGCCGGCTTCGCGCCACGGAGGCCGTGCTGTCGGAAGGGCCGCTCGAGGAAGAATTCGCGACCTGCCGCGCTGTTGTCGGTTTGGCGTCGAGCGTACTTTACGAGGCGCTCGCGGCGGGTCTGCCGAGCATACAGATCGCCGAGACCGACCGCGATTTTAGATTTCCTGGAGTTCCGGTTCTATCACGCGAGGATCCCAATTTCGCAGCCGCCCTGCGCCAGTATGCCGACGCATCTCCACAGCCAGTCCGTGCGTTCGACATTGACGCCTTCATGAGACTGGTGGATGACCTCATGGATCGCGTGCCGACTGCACCTGCCGCTTGAAGACCAATGTAGCACAGCGGGGCCGATCGGTGCGCGAGTGCAAAAAACATCCGTGTCTACGGATTGGTCTCCTAAGGCGGAGGAAGTCAAATTGACAGCGACTGATCGCGCATTCTCGCCCGTCGAAACCGGTACTGTCGAGACAGCGCCATGGGGCAGCTTCCGCACCAACGCCGTGCAATCCGCCCTCATCGGCTTGGCGCGCCGCAGCTTTCTGCAGCGGGGCACGTTCCGGCACTGGACGACGAACCTCGTCACCGCGCTCGGCTCGCCGCTCGATATCGAGTGGCGCGGGTGCCGCTACCGGATCGAGGGCAAGAACAACCTGATCGAGTACGGGATGCTCCTGCGGCGGGACTACAACGGGGCGGAAATCGACTTTCTCCTCGGTGCGCTGGAGCCGGGCGGCGTCGCGCTCGATATCGGGTCGAACATCGGGCTCTATTCGTTGCCCATGGCGCGTGCCGTGGGGCCGGACGGTAGGGTTGTCGCGATCGACGCCAACCCCGCCATGGCCGAGCGTCTGAAATTCAACGCCGCGGCCTCGGGGCTTGCGAATGTCCACATGGTAAACTGCGCTGTGGGTGGCGGCGAAGGCATGGTCGATCTGCGCATCCGCAAGGATGACGTGGCCATCGTCCATGTAGAGGAAAGCGACACCGGCACGATCCCGATGCGGACGCTGGCCAGCATCCTGCGCGAGCTTGGCGTCAGCCGCGTCGATGCGCTCAAGATCGATATCGAAGGGCACGAGGACGCCGCGCTGGTGCCGTTTCTCGACGAGGCCGAAGACGATGCGCTGCGGCCGGATCGTATCTCGATCGAGCATCCGCGCTCGGGCGACGATTACAGCGGGTGTGCCGCGGCATTCGAGCGGCACGGGTATGTGCGTGTCGGGCAGACGCGGTCGAACTCGCTTTACCGTCGTAGCGGCTAGCGGCGTTTCTTCATGTCGAAAAGCGCCTCGTAGGCATCGACCACCGGCCCCTTGGCGAATTCGGCCTCAAGCCGCCCACGCCCGGCAACGGCCAGTCTTTCGCCCAGCCCGGGCTCGTCCCTGATGCGGGTGATCACCGCTGCCATTCCGGCGGCGTCCCCGATGTCGCACAAGAGCGCGTCCTCGCCGTCGCGGATGAACCAGGACGGGCCCTCGGACCGTGTGGAGACCGCCGGCACACCGGTCTGCCATGCCTCGAGGATGACATTGCCGAGCGGCTCGTGCCGGGACGGCATCGCGAAAACCGAGGCCGATGCGATGAAGTTCATCGGCTCGTCGACCCAGCCCGTGAAACGGGTCCGCGCGGCGATGCCAAAACGTTCCGCGAGCGCCTCGAGCGCCGCGCGTTCCTCGCCGTCGCCAATCAGCCAGAGCCATGCGCCGGGGATCTTCGCGGCCGCCTCGACCAGTGTCTCGAAGCTCTTGCGACGCACGAACCGGCCGGCGCTGGCGATGACGAAGGCATCCTCGGGCGTGTTCATCTCGGCGCGCGTCACGGGCGCGAGCGTCACGTCGCGGGCGAAGTTGGAAATCACCCGAAGATCGCCGGTCCAACCGAGCCTGCGGCATTTTTCGGCGATGCCGGGGGTGTTGGCGACGATCGCGTCGTTGTGGCGGAAGTGGTGCAGATGGCGTGGATAGTCGCCTAGCCGTGTAAGTTTTACCGCCGGCGCGTAATCCGGGATCAGGCGGGAGGACCGCGACATCCACGCCATGATAACGTCCGGCTGCCAGCTCCGGATCATCCGGTGCGTTCGCCATGTTAGGATCGGCGTCGTCAGGGACAGGCGGCGGTAGTGGTTTTCGGTGATCGGTCCGATGCGGGCGATCTCGTCGCGCCAGATGCGCCCGGGCCTCACGACGAACCGCTGTTCCATGCCGCGTTCGTCGAAGGCCTGCACGAGGTTGACGAAGAACCGCTCGGCCCCCCCTTCCTTGCCGAAATGCATGTGGAGGATCTTGCGCCCGCTCATGCGCGTGCCCCTGGGAGCTTGTCGAAGGTCTCGAGGTAGAGGTCGATGACGGCCTTCTTCGAGAACCGCATGTCGAGGGTTTTTTTTGCATTGGCGACCAGCCTCTCGCGAAGGGCCGGATCATCGCGCAGCCGCGCGATCGCGGCGGCCATGGCGGTCGGTTCGTCGATCGGGACCAGAAGCGCGTCCGTTCCATCGGTGGCGAACCAGTTCGGCCCGTCGGACCGGGTCGCGACGCTGGGAATGCTGCAATGCCAAGCTTCGATCAGGACGTTGCCCAGCGGTTCCTGGCGCGAGGGCATGACGAAGACGTCCGCGCCCGCGATCAGGTTCATCGGCTCCGCCATCCAGCCGGCGAAGCGCACGCGGTCCGCGATGCCGAGCCGGGCCGCAAGGGCCTCGAGTGCCGTGCGATCCTCCCCGTCTCCGGCAAGCCAGAGCCACGCATCGGGCAGTCCGGCCACCGCACGCAAGAGCGTGTCGTAGGCCTTTCTGTGAACGAGGCTCCCGGCGGAGCCGATCACGAAAGCCCCGGGCGGCGTGTCCATCTCGGCGCGTGTGACGGGAACGGGCGTCACCGGGCGCGCGAAATTGGAAATGATCGGCGTAGCACCAGTCCAGCCGAGGCCCTCGGTATGGCGTGCGATGGAGGGGTTGTTGCAGACGACCGCGTCGAGATGGCGGAAATGGCGGACGTGACGGGGATAGTCGCCCAGCCGCACGATCTTCACCGTGTCGCGCAGGTCGGGGATCAGCCGTGCGGCGGGCGCACGCCAGGCCATGGCCACGTCGGGCGCGAAGCGCCGCATCGCCCGGCGCATGCGCCAGAGCGCCAGAAGCGAGCCCGGCGTTCTGCGGAGGTAGGTGCCTTCGTGGACCTCGCCAAGGCGCTCGATCTCGTGGCGCCAGCCACGGCCGGGCCGGATCGCGAAGCCCTGCTCGATGCCGCGCTCGGCGAAGGCCTGGGCCAGCGTCACGAAGAACCGCTCGGTCCCGCCGTCGCGCCCCAGCTGGACGTGGAAGATGCGCCGGACCGTCATTCGCCGGTCCCGCGAAACCTGTGGCGAAAGAGCCTGAGATTGTAGCCCGCCTGGTAGCGCAGCCGCGCCCAGGTGCTCCGCCATGCGGGCCGATGATCGGCGCGGGCCGCGCGCTTGCGGGTGTCGCCCACGGTCCCGGTCACCGTCTCCTGCGCGCCGAGCGACAGGGGCTGCGGGTCGACGATGCGGATGTCGAGACCCGCCTCCCAGAAGAACTTGTGATCTTCGTCCACGGGCCGGAAGAACGGCACGGACACCCGTGCAAGCCGGGCGGCAGCGGATTTCGTGATGACATAGCCGAGGGTCGTGCTCGGAACCCGGTAGGGCGTGCCGAGCGCGATGCCCGGCGCGATGTCCCGGGGCGCGAGGATGCGGCCCGGCGACCGGATCGAATAGAGCTTCACGATGTCCCAACCGGCGGTTTCGGCATCCCGCGACAAGGCCTCCAGCGTCCCCGAGAGATCGCCTGTCACGCGGAAATCGTCCTCGAGGACCAGCGCTCCTGCGGCCTCGTCCTGTGCGATCCGTTCCCAGGTACGGACGTGGCTGAGGTAGCAGCCGATCTCGGGGCGAACCAGCGGATGCTTTGCAAGGCGCGCGTTGCGCTGGGCGTCGTAGACCTCCGCGATCGTCTCTTCGGGGAGGGTCCAGCCGTTCACCGCATCGAGGCGTGCCCACTCCACCCCCTGCGCCGCAAGCTCACGCCGCGCGTTCTCCAGCCGCTCGGTATTGTCGGCGAGGTTGATGACATAGGTGGGCCACATGGGCGCCGACCTCCGCAGGATATGGCGCCGGCGGTATAGGCCCGGCGCAGGCCCGTCACAAGACACGCGATCTTGAGATCGGCCCGACATTCGTGAAAGAAGCGCCGCAGCGAACCCCGGGACGTCTCCATGCCGCAAGCCATCCCAATCTACGTGATCAACCTCGACCGGCGCCCGGACCGACTGGAGCGGATCGCGCAGCATCTGGAGACACGCGGCGTCGCGTGGGAGAGGGTGTCGGGCTGTGACGGCGCCGGGGCTTCCGAGGCCGCGTTGGCGAGTGTCATCCGCCCGCGCGGGCCCCTCGGGCCGCTGGGTGTGGGTGATCGTGCCTGCACCGTCAGCCATACGCTCGCCTGGGAGACGTTTTTGCAGACGGAGGCGGCTGGATACGCCCTGTTCTTGGAGGACGACATTTACCTTGGCAGTGATATTGCCGCGACCGTGGCAAGCGACGCGTGGATCCCGTCCGGAACCGATGCGGTCAAACTCGAGAAGTACAATTCCGGCGCATCGCGCCTGCTGCTGGGACCTGTCGTCGGACACACGCCCGGCGGCCGGGCCCTGCGACGGATGCGGTCGCGCCACATGGGCGGTGGGGCCTACATCCTGTCGCGAAAGGGCGCGGAACTGGTGCTGGGATGGCGCGGGCGGGTGCGAGTGCCGGTTGACCATTTCCTGTTCAACGACACACTGTCCCCCGTCATGGCGACGCTGAACCCCGTGATCACGGTTCCCGGCATGGCGACGCAACGAAAATACGCCTATGACAGCGACACGGCCTCGCACAACCGCGCGGCCATGCCCAAGGGCTGGCGACGCAGGATGATCACGCTGCAGCGTGGTGCCTTCGAGGTGCGGCGCCTGCCGCTGCAACTGCTGGAACTGGTCACCGGGCGTGCCACGCTGATCGACGTGGCCTTTTCCGAAACGCCGCCCGGCTGACCACCGGACGGCATGACAGCACCGAGGCCCAGCCCCATGTCCGGCACCCCTCCTCCCGGCGAGACCAGCACCGACGCGTCGCCGCCAGGGACTGCGCTTACGCGACCACCGCTGCCGGAGATCGAGGTGATCGTGCCGAACTTCAAGCGGCGGTTGTCTGGCGTCACGGCGACGATCGCCCGGCTCGTGCCGATCCAGGCCGACAGGATTGCGCTGGCCACGCTGGGGCCCGGGCTTCCGGACGGGTTTCCGGATGTCGGCATTCCCGGGCTGCTTCGGCTGCCGCGCAGTCGCCCGGGGGGCCGCCCGAGGGTGTGGCACGCCCGGCGCAACACCGAGATGATCGGCGGACTGGCGGCGAAGCATATCCTACGCAAACGCCTGAAGCTGGTTTTCACCTCCGCATCGCAGCGGGAGCATACGTGGCTCACGCGCTGGCTGATTCGCCGCATGGATGCGGTGATCGCGACCTCGGAGCGGACGGCGGGGTATCTCGAACGTCCCGCGACGGTGATCCTGCACGGGATCGACACAGGGCGTTTCAGTCCACCGTCGCCCGCTGAACGGGCGGCGCTGCGCCGCGACCTCGGGCTTCCGGCGGAAGGATTTCTTGTCGGATGCTACGGCCGTATCCGGGCGCAGAAGGGCACGGACGTCTTCGTCGATGCGATGCTGCGCCTGATGCCGCAAAGGCCGGGGCTCCGCGCCATCGTCATGGGCCGGTCTACCTCGAAACATGAAGGTTTCGAACGCGCCCTTCGCGACCGTGTCGCGCAGGCGGGCCTGTCCGACCGCCTTCGATTTCTGCCCGAAGTGCCGGTCGACGCGATGGCCGACCGCTACCGGATGCTGAATCTTTTCGTGGCGCCGCAGCGGTGGGAAGGCTTCGGGCTGACGCCACTCGAGGCGATGTCCTGCGGCGTGCCGGTCGTCGCGACGACCGTGGGCGCGTTTCCGGAACTCGTGGTCGATGGCGTGACCGGCGCGCTGGTGGCGCCGGGCGATGTCGACGCCATGGCGCAGGCGGCGGCCGTTTTGCTGGACGATTCCGCCGCACTTTCCGGGGCGTCGCTTGCCGCGCGGCAACATATGCTGGACAGTTTCCGCATCGAGGCCGAGGCGGAGGCGATCATCGCCGTCTACCGGTCCTTGCTGGACGCTTGAGGGGCCTTGCCGGCTGACGCAGCGGGGCCTCAGCGGTCTGCCGTGGGGGCGGCTGACGCCAGCGCGACCGGATCGTAGCTGTCCCGCACCCATTGCTCGAACGAGACGCCGCTTCGGTCATGGGCTTGGGCGTAGGCATCGAGAATTCGGTGGACGACGCCAGCCCGTCCGAAGGACAGGTGGCCGTAGCTCCAGTGCAGGCTCTGGCGTGCGACGGCCAGCGGCTCTCCCATGATGACGTGGCGGTAGAGCGTGACGGCGAGGCCCGTCCGGTCTGCCCCAGATTTGCAATGAACCAGTATCGGCTTGGGCATCTCCCGAAACAGTGCCAGGAGTTCAAGCAGCGTCTCCGGCTGTGGAAGCTTGCCGGTTCTGAGGCCGATGAAGCGAAGCTCGAGCCCCAGTTCCGCGCAGGCCGCACGCTCGCGCCTGTTCGGCAGCGCATCGGGGGCCCCCCTGAGCGACAGGACGGATTGCACCCCGAGCTGCCTCGCCTGTTTAAGGCGGCGATGGCCCGGGTGGTTCGAACGATAGAGATCGTCATCGACCTTGTAGAAGTTCGGGATAAGGGCGCGCAGCAGGGCATGGTCCGCGACCCAGTAGCGGTAGGTCGGCCACCACCAGGCAGCCTTTGCTTTCCGCCTCAGTCTATCCACGTCCAGCCTCTCCAGCCGTTTTCCCGGGGTCGCCGTCGCACCCTGCGCCATCCGACGACCGGGACCGCGGCGACTTACACGCGCAACCTGCGCGCGTCTAGCCCAGCGACCCCTGCAGCGCGTGCATCCTGGCATAGGCGCCATCGTGATCGATAAGTGCCTTGTGCGTGCCTTCCTCGACCACGCGGCCGGCCTCCATCACAACGATCTTGTCCGCGGCGCGGATGGTCGACAGTCGATGCGCGATGACCAGCGTCGTTCGACCCTCCGCCAGCTTGTCGAGCGCTTCCTGTACCAGTTGTTCGGACTTCGCATCGAGCGCCGACGTGGGTTCGTCGAGAAGCAGGATCGGGGCCGATTTCAGCATGGCGCGCGCGATCGTGACCCGTTGCCGTTGCCCACCCGAAAGGGCCGAACCTCGAGGACCGACGGGCGTGTCGAGCCCCAGCGGCATCCGGTCCGCGAACTCCAGCACCGAGGCGTTGCGCGCGGCGTCCCGCACCTCCTCGTCGGTGGCGTCGAGGCGGCCCATGCGGATGTTGGCGGCGATGGTCTCGTCGAAGAGGGCGCTTTCCTGGCTCACCACCGCGATCCCGGCGCGCAGCGCATCGATCTCGATATCCCGGACCGAGGTCCCACCTATCGAGATGACGCCGGAATCCGCGTCGACCAGACGGCTCAGAAGCGCCAGGACGGTGGTCTTTCCCGCACCCGAGGGACCGACCAGCGCGGTCGTACGGCCCGCTTCGGCCACGAAGGACAAACCCCGCAGAACCGGCGCGTCCTCGTAACCGAAAACCACGTCGTCGAAGCGGATGTCGCCCGAAGGCATAGGCTTCGGTTCCGCCGTCTCGACCACGGTCGGCTTCGTGTCGAACGCCGCATAGATCCTCTCGACCGAGGCAAGGCTCGCCTGGACCTGTCCCGCCACGTTCGACAGCCGCCGAAGCGGTTCGAACATCAGCCCCAGGGCGGTGAAGAAGGACATGAACTGCCCGATCGTCTTTTCGCCCGAGACGATCTGCTGGCCGCCGAACCAGAGCACGGCGATGAAGCCCGCGGCGGCAAGCAGGTCCATGGTCGCCGGGTTCGCGGCCTGTCCAGCCTGCGCGCGCAGCGACGGGCGCAGATAGCCCTTCAGTTCGCTCTCGAAGCGGGCGTCCTCCGACTTTTCAAGACCATTGAGTTTTATGGTCTGCATCCCGTGGAAAATCTCGTCGAGCCGCGTGGACAGGCGGGCGGCTGCGGCACGCGATTGAAGTGAGGTCGCGCGGATCAGGCGATGGAGGAGGTAGAGTGGCCCGACCAGAAGCGGGATGCCGATCAGGGCGGTGAGGGTCCATTGCCAGTCCGTGGCCAGCATCACGACGAGGAGCGAGATCAGCGTGATCGAGTCCCGGCCAAGTGACATCAGCGCCGTGGTGGCCAGCGACTGAAGCGCGGTTGCATCGCCGCGCACCCTCTCCAGCAACGACCCGGGCGAATTGTCCTGAAAGAAGCGCTGATCGAGCGTCAGCATGTGGCGCAACAGCAGCCCCTGCAGACGCGTGGTCACCTTCAGGCCGACGGAGACCACGATCAGCCGCTGCGTGAAACTGGCCACGGCGCGCAGAATGAACAGGCCGGCGATCAGCCCCCCGATCAGGATCACCCCGTCGAAGGACCCATCCTCGAAGAGCCCGTCGAAAAGCGGCCGGACAAGCCAGGCGAAGGCACCGAGCGCCGCGCCCTCGATCGCCATGAAGGCGACGGCGATCAGGAGAACGGGCACGTGCATGCGCACATGGTCGCGCCAGACCCGGCGCAGGAGTTCTGTCTGCCCCGGCGCGGACCCGGCCCCCTCGCGCAATGTGTCGAGCGATTGCGTCGTACTCATGGGTGCGTAGGCGCCAAGCAAGGGCGCGGTCCGGTCGATCGGGGAAGGGACAGGGGCAAGGCGTCTCCGGCAATGGCCGCGTGCTTTGCCCCGGTGCTACGACATGCCGCCCTTCCAGACAAGCCGCAGCGGGTCGCGCACAGGCGCATCATCGCCGGGCGCCGCGTCCTCGACGGCGCGGAAGTCGCACGCGTAGCCCTCTTTGGCGAGCGTCCCGCCGGTGGCGATGGTCGCGCCGAGCCGGCCAAGCTCGTCCGCGCATTTCGCACCTGCGCCGTTGCCCCCGGCAAGAAGGCTCAGCCCCGGCGCGACCCGCGCCACGTAGGGCTTGCCCGTCGCGGTGAAGGCGACCGCGCAGGGCGCCGTGAAGCTCTGCGCCATGGGCAGCCCCGGCATGACCCGCCCCAGCGCGTCCAGAAGTGCGCGCCCGGCCGCGGCCCGTCCGCCGCTCCTGAACCACGCGGTCATCTCTGCCGTGTTCCTCAGGCGCGGGCTATCCGCCTCGCCGCCGATCTTCACCAGCCACCGCCCGTCCGGGTAGCGGATCGGCGGCAGGAGGTAGAGATCGTGCGACTGCCCCTCGGGCACGAAAATCAGCGTCGGCATGCCCGCGAGTGCCATCGCCTCCGTCTCTTCCAGCTCCACGAAGGCCACGGTGCGGGCATAGACTTCCATCGCGGGGCGGACCGGCAAAAGCGCATCCATCCCGGCATAGGCGCCGGTGGCGACGACGGTCTCGCCCGCGTCGATCGTGGCGCCGGAGGCAAGGGTGATCCGCGCGTCCCGGCGCGCGATGGCGGCCTCGGGAAAGACCGACGCCCCTGCCTGCAAAGCCAGCACCTCCTCGGCGCGGCGCATGGCGCGCGGGTCGACCCAGCCGCCCGCCGGGTCCCAGGCCGCCCGCGTGCCGGGTGCGAACTCGAACATGGGAAACCGGTCCGAAATGGGTGCACCGTCCAGCCGGTCATGGGTGATACCCTCGGCATCCGCGACAGCTAGAAAGGCGTCGCCGAACGCCGCACCGGGGCCGTCGGACGGCGCCGCCATCATGCCGCCGACGGGGTGGTAGAAGTCGATACCCGAGCGCGCCTCGATGTCCCTGTACCGCGCGATGGACCGTGCCGACAGCCGCGCCCAGTCCGCGTCATGCGCAAGGATGCGCGTGATCCGCCCCGCGTCGTGATGGCTGGCGAAGGGGCCGTCATGGGTGGCGGGATCAGTTGGCTCGTCGGGGCCGATCAGCGCCACGGAATGTCCGCCTTCGGCCAGATGGCGTGCGCAGGCGGTGCCCATCAGTCCCCGCCCGATCACGGCGAAATCGACCTGGTTCACACGCGCCCCCGGCTGACCGGAATGCGAGAACCGTCGGGCGGCCGTACGCCGTCAGGCGCGCTCAAGGATGACAGGGCCGCTTTCGCGCACGACCCATCCTTCATCTTTCCAAAAATACGCATCGCCACGTCCGCCCCGTGGCCCGGCATCCGTTCAGCCCCTGATCGTCTCCAGCAGAAGGTGCACGTTCTCGGGGTCGGCGTCGGGCGTGATGCCGTGACCGAGGTTGAAGATGTGCGGCCCGCCCTTCAGCGCGTTCACGATGCGGCGGGTTTCGTCCACGAGCGCCTGGCCGCCGGTCACCATGTGTTTGGGATCGAGGTTCCCCTGCACGCAGCTGTCGGGCTGCAGGTGTTCCGCCGCCCATGCCGGATCGACCTTGGTGTCGATGGCCAGCCCGTCCGCGCCGACGGCCTTGGCGAAACCGATGTAGTTCTCGCCCGCCTCGCGCGGGAAGGCGATGACCGGCAGGCCCGGGTGGCGGGACTTGAGTTCGGCGGTGATCCGCTTCGCCGGCTCCAGCGCGAATCGCGTGAAGGCCTCGCCCTTCAGCGACCCGGCCCAGCTGTCGAAGATCTTCACGACCTCGGCGCCGGCCTGAACCTGCTGGTCGAGATATTCGATCGTGGCCTCGGTCAGAAGCGCGATCAGCGCGCCGAAGGTCTCCGGGTCCTCCTCGCGCAGCTTGTGGGCGGGGGCCTGGTCCGGCGTGCCGCGACCCGCGATCATGTAGGTCGCGACCGTCCAGGGCGCGCCCGCGAAACCGATCAGCGTGGTCTCCGCCGGAAGCTCCCGCGACAGGATGCGCACGGTCTCGTAGACCGGCGCGAGGTGGTCGTGGATGTCATCCTTGCCCTTGAGCGGCGTCAGCCCCTCGGGTCCGGTGATCGTCGACAGCCGCGGCCCCTCGCCGGTGACGAACCACAGGTCCGCGCCAAGCGCGTCGGGGATCAGCAGGATGTCAGCGAAGAGAATCGCCGCGTCGAACCCGTAGCGGCGGATCGGCTGCAGCGTGACCTCGGCGGCCAGGTCGGAATTGTAGCACAGCGACAGGAAATCCCCGGCCTCGGCGCGGGTGGCCTTGTATTCCGGCAGGTACCGCCCCGCCTGACGCATAAGCCAGACCGGCGGCACCTCCATCGCCTCGCCCGCCAGCGAGCGCAGGAGTTTCTTCTTGCCGGTGGTGGGCGCGTCAAACATGGGAGTTGTCCTTCGGTCGTTCTGCAGACAGGAATTGTCCGCGCGCATGACTCTGTCACCCCGAGAACTCTGTCAACCCGAAGGCGATTGTCAAGGAAAGTTGACAGCTGTAAGAGGAAACCATGACGATCGACCTGCCCTCCCCCGCCAGACCCTTGCGCATCGGAACCCGTGGATCGCCGCTGGCGCTTGCGCAGGCGCATGAGACGCGCGGGCGGCTGATGGCCGCCTTCGACCTGCCCGAGGAGGCCTTCGAGATCGTGGTGATCAAGACCACCGGCGATGACCGGAGCCTGATCGACGCCGACGTGGCGCTCAAGACGCTGGGAGGAAAGGGCCTGTTCACCAAGGAAATCGAGGAGGACATGCTGTCTGGCAAGATCGACATCGCCGTCCATTCGATGAAGGACATGCCGGTCGCGCAGCCCGAGGGGCTGGTGCTCGACTGCTACCTCCCCCGCGAAGATGTGCGCGACGCGTTCGTGTCGCTGGCTCACGGCTCGCTGGCCGATCTGCCCTCCGGCGCCAAGGTGGGCTCCTCCTCGCTGCGCCGGCGCGCGCAGCTGAAGGTGCGGCGGCCCGACCTCGAGGTCGTGGAGTTTCGCGGCAACGTCCAGACGCGCATGAAGAAGCTGGGCGACGGGGTGGCGGATGCGACCTTCCTCGCCATGGCGGGTCTGAAGCGGCTGGGCATGACCGAGGTGGTGAAATCGGCCATCGCGCCCGAGGACGTGCTGCCCGCCGTCGCGCAGGGCGCCATCGGCATCGAGCGGCGCATCGCGGACATGCGCTCCGCCGCCATGCTGGAGGCCATTCACGATGGTCCCACCGGGCAGCGACTGGCGGCGGAGCGTGCCTTTCTCGCCGGTCTCGACGGGTCCTGCGAAACGCCCATCGCGGGTCTGGCCGAGCTTGACGGCGGCACGTTGCGCCTGCGCGGCGAGATCCTGCGCCCGGACGGGTCCGAGGTTCTGACCGACGACCGAACGGCCCCGGTCGAGGATGGTGCCGCGCTGGGATGGGAGATGGCGAAGGACCTGCGCGGCAAGGCGGGCGAAGACTTTTTCGACTGGATCGCCGCCTGAGGCGGGCCCCGCGTCTTGCAAGACGCGGGCAATTTCCTTGCAAGGAAATTGCGCCCAGTGGCTGCCCGAATTGCCCAGATCATGCCATGTGCGCGCCTTGCGACGTGCAAGGCCCCGTGGCATGACGGCGTCCGACTGGCGACGTCCACTTCTTCTGTCTGCGGAGCAGAGATCCGATCATGCATATCGACGAGACCGGCATTTCCGGACTTCTGATGCTGACGCCTGCGCGGTTCGGCGACGCGCGGGGCTTTTTCTCGGAGACATGGAACCGCGAGCGGCTGGCCGAGAACGGGATCGACATCGATTTCGTTCAGGACAACCATTCGCTGTCGGCCGCCGTGGGCACCGTGCGTGGCCTGCATTTCCAGGCCCCGCCGCATGCGCAGGCCAAGCTGGTGCGCTGCGGGCGCGGGGTGCTGTTCGACGTGGCGTTGGATATCCGCAAGGGCTCGCCCACCTATGGACGCTGGTTCGGGGCCGAGCTGAGTTTCGAGAACGGCAGGCAGCTTCTGATCCCGGCGGGTTTCGCCCATGGTTTCGCGACGCGGGCGCCGGACACCGAGATCATCTACAAATGCTCCGACTACTACGCGCCGGAGACCGAGGGCGCGTTGCGCTACGACGACCCTGACATCGGCATCGACTGGGGTCTTGGCGATACGCCCGCGATCCTGTCGGACAAGGACGCGGCTGCCGGGGCCTTCGCGGGCTTCGACAGCCCCTTCGTCCACGAGGAGGCCGCACCGTGAAGCTTCTGGTCACCGGCGGGGCCGGGTTCATCGGGTCGGCCGTTGTCCGGCTTGCGGTCTCGCGCGGGCATCAGGTCGTCAATGTCGACGCGCTGACCTACGCGGCCTGTCTCGACAACGTGGCCTCCGTCGCGGACAGCACGGACTATGCTTTCGAACAGGCCGATATCCGCGACCGTGCGGCGATGGACCGGATCCTGGCCGCGCACGAACCCGACGCGATCATGCACCTTGCCGCCGAAAGCCATGTGGACCGCTCCATCGACGGGCCGGGAACGTTCATCGACACGAATGTCACGGGCACCTACACGCTGCTCGAGGCCGTGCGCGCCTACTGGACCAGGGCGGGCCGGCCCGGGGGCTTTCGCTTTCACCATATCTCGACCGACGAGGTCTATGGCACGCTCGGGGACACCGGTCTTTTTACCGAGGACACGCCCTACGCGCCCAACAGCCCCTATTCGGCGTCCAAGGCGGCATCCGACCACCTCGTGCGCGCCTGGTCGGAGACCTACGGCCTTCCGGTCGTGCTGACCAACTGTTCCAATAATTACGGGCCCTACCACTTCCCCGAGAAGCTGATCCCCGTCGTGATCCTGAACGCGCTGGCCGGCAAGCCGATCCCGGTCTACGGGCGCGGCGAGAACGTACGCGACTGGCTTTACGTGGAGGATCACGCCGACGCGCTCTTGCTGGTCGTCGAGAAGGGCGCGCTTGGGCGCAGCTACAATATCGGCGGCAACAACGAGCGGCGGAACATCGACCTCGTGCGCACGATCTGCGCGCTGCTGGACGCGCGGCGTCCCGACGCGGCACCCCATGACCGGTTGATCACCTTCGTCGAGGATCGCCCGGGCCATGACCTGCGGTACGCGATCGACGCCTCCCGCATCCGGGACGAGTTGGGCTGGCAGCCCTCGGTCACGGTGGAGGAAGGTCTGGCGCGCACCGTCGACTGGTATCTGGAGAACGAGGACTGGTGGCGCGCGCTGCAGGCGCGACAGGGCGTGGGCGAACGCCTCGGGAAGGCGGGGTAGGGCGATGCGGATCCTCGTCTTCGGGAAAACCGGCCAGGTGGCGACGGAACTGTCGCGGCAGGCGGACGTGATCGCGCTGGGCCGCGACGCAGCCGACCTGTCGGACCCGGCGGCCTGCGCGGCGGCGATCCGCACCCATGCGCCCGAGGCGGTCATCAATGCCGCGGCCTTCACCGCCGTCGACAAGGCGGAGGAGGAGGAAGACCTCGCCACCACGATCAACGGTGCGGCACCGGCCGCGATGGCGGGGGCCTGCGCCGATCTGGGCATTCCCTTCGTGCATATCTCCACCGACTACGTGTTCGACGGCTCCGGCGAGACCCCGCGTGCGACCGATGCGCCAACGGCGCCCTTGGGTGCCTATGGTCGCTCCAAGCTGGCGGGTGAAACAGGGATCGTCGAGGCAGGCGGTGCCTATGCCATCCTGCGCACGTCCTGGGTCGTCTCGGCCCATGGCGCGAATTTCGTCAATACGATGCTGCGCGTGGGGCCTGCTCGCGGTCATCTGCGGGTGGTCGACGATCAGATCGGAGGCCCGACGCCTGCCGCCGATATCGCGGCGGCTTGCCTGAAGATCGCGGCCCATCTGGCCAAGCACCCGGAGGCCGCGGGCATCTACCATTTCGCCGGCGCGCCCGACACGTCCTGGGCCGGTTTCGCCGTAGCCATCTTCGAGATTGCGGAGCTCGCCATCGTGGTGGAGCATATCCCGACAACCGAATACCCGCTTCCCGCGCCGCGCCCGCTGAACTCGCGGCTCGACTGTTCGCGGACCGAAGCCGTTTTCGGCATCAAGCGCCCCGACTGGCGCGCGGGACTGGCCGAGATCCTCAATGACCTCTCACGGCAGGGTGACACATCATGACCAAGCGCAAGGGCATCATCCTCGCCGGTGGCTCGGGAACGCGGCTCTACCCGATCACGATCGGCGTGTCGAAACAGCTTCTGCCGATCTTCGACAAGCCGATGATCTACTATCCGATCAGCGTCCTGATGCTGGCCGGCATCCGCGAGATCGCCATCATCACCACGCCCGAGGATCAGGCGCAGTTCATGCGCACGCTGGGCGATGGCGGGCAATGGGGGCTCGAGTTCACCTATATCGTCCAGCCTTCGCCCGACGGTCTGGCGCAGGCCTATATCCTCGCGCGCGATTTTCTCGCCGGTGCGCCCTCCGCGATGGTGCTGGGCGACAACATCTTCTTCGGCCACGGCCTGCCCGAGATCCTCGCGGCCGCTGACAGATCGCAGGCCGGGGGCACGGTCTTCGGCTACCAGGTGGCCGATCCGGAGCGCTACGGCGTGGTGGATTTCGGAGCGCAGGGCGAGGTGCGTGCGATCATCGAGAAACCCAAGGTGCCGCCGTCCTCCTTCGCGGTCACGGGTCTCTATTTCCTCGACGGCACCGCGCCGGAGCGGGCGGCGGAGGTGACGCCGTCGCCGCGCGGCGAGCTCGAGATCACCTCTCTTCTGGAAAGCTACCTGCGCGACGGGTCGCTCGACGTGCAGAAGATGGGCCGCGGCTTCGCCTGGCTCGACACCGGCACCCACGGGAGCCTTCTGGACGCCGGCAACTTCGTGCGCACCCTGACCGAGCGGCAAGGGATGCAGACCGGATCGCCCGAGGAAATCGCCTATGCGCAGGGCTGGATCACCGCCGATGAACTGGCCGAGCGTATCGGTTTGTTTACCAAGAACGCTTATGGCGCCTACCTGAAATCCCTGCTCTGAGGGCGTGAGCGGTCATCGACCGGCGGCGCCGCCCGGGCGTTGCCGGAGGATCGGTCGCTGTTCAATCGCCTGCGTGCCCTGTTCCTGAGATACGCCTCGCACCATGAGGCGCGCGCCTGCGGCGTGGGTTTGCCGCGGCACCGCCTGCGCCGTGTCGGCAATATCGAAAGCGTGTGCCGGGTCGGCGAGGGCCTGCGCGTGAGCGGCTGGACGTCGGTGGAGGTGCTGCGGTTTTCATGGCCGGACGGGTCGCGCGATGTGCGTCCTGACCGCCCCCGCCGTGATCTGCGCCCCGCGCGCGGCATGGGGTTCGAGGTCACCCTTCCGCCGCGGGCAAAGCCGATCCGCGTCGCGGCGCTGATGCCGTCCGGCCATGTGCGGCATGTGAGGCTGCAGCACCCGGCCGATCCGTGGACGGCGCGCACGCGGCGTCGTGTCCTGCGCGCCTTTGTCCCGGACATGGTTCGCGCGCTTCCCGCCTTCGCGGCCTACGCATTTCGACGGGGCGACGCGCAGAAACAGGCCGTCAAGGCGGCGCTCGGCCTGCTGAATGGCCCTGTCGCGCCGCCGCTCGACGCGCGGTGGTTCGGCGCAAGTGACGCTTCCGCCGCCCTACCCCCGGCCGCCGTCACACGCTTCACCATCGTCATGCCGGTTCACAACGGCTTCGACCTGCTGCGCGAGGCGCTCGACCGGGTGCGTCGCCACACCGGCGGCGACTGGCGGATCGTCATCGTCGATGATGCCTCGACCGATCCACGGGTGGGGCCGTTCCTGCGCGACTGGACACGGGCGCAGGAGGGCCGGGCCGAGCTTGCGACGCTGGAGCGGAATGGCGGGTTTATCGCCGCCGCCAATCACGGCCTTGCGCTGGCCGAGGGGCGAGGCGGGCCCGTGATCCTCCTGAATTCCGACGCGTTTGTTCCCGATGGCTGGGCGGAGCGACTGCTTGCGCCCCTGTCGGATTCCACCGTCGCCTCAGTCACGCCTTTCTCCAACACGGCGGAAATCTTCAGCGCGCCGCTGGCCGGGCAGTCGGTTGCGATGACGAGTGAACTCGCCGACCGGCTTGATGAGGTCGCGCGCGGTCTCTGCGTTCCGGGCACGCTGCCATCCGCGCCCACGGGCGTGGGCTTCTGCATGGCGATGTCGCGCGACTGGCTCGACCGGGTGCCGCGACTCGATCCCGCCTTCGGACGCGGCTACGGGGAGGAGGTCGACTGGTGCCAGCGGGTCCGCGCGATGGGCGGGCGGCATGTGGGAATGCCGGGTCTGTTCGTCCTTCACGCCGGCGGCGAGAGCTTCGGCGCCGAGAAATCCGCGCGCGTGACCGCCGCCAATGCCATGATTTCCGGGCGCTATGCGCGATACGACGCGGAGGTTCAGGATTACCTGCGCCACGACCCGCTGCGCACGGCCCGCCTTACGCTGGCCATCGCCTGGGCCGGGTTCGGCGCCGTCGGGCCGCTGCCCGTCTATCTGGCGCACAGCCTCGGGGGCGGGGCCGACATGGCGCTGGAACGCGAGATCGCGCGCGATCTGAAAGGCCCCGGCGCGGCCCTTGTGCTGCGGGTCGGTGGCGTTTCGCGCTTCGTGCTGGAACTGCGTCTTCCCTGCGGACGGATCGACGGGGCGACAGGATCCTTCGACATGGTCCGCTCCATGCTGGCGGCGGTTCCGCGCCTTCGGATCGTCTATTCCTGCGGCGTCGGCGATGCGTCTGCGTCCGAGCTTCCCGCATTGCTGCTGGGGCTTCGCCGCGACGTGCTTTCCGATCGGCTGGAGGCCCGTCTTCACGACTACTTCCCCGTGTCGCCCTCCTATTGCCTGCTGGGAAGCGACGCGCGTTACAGCGGCCCGGTTTCCGGCGACAGCCCCGATCAGGTCCACCGTTACCAGAGGCGGGAGGGAGGCGCGGTATCCCTGCGGCAATGGCAACGCGACTGGGGCGCGTTCCTGTCGGCCTGCGACGAGATCACGGCCTATTCGAACAGCAGCGCCGAGGTCCTGCGCGACGTCTATCCGGCGCTGTCGCATCGCATCGCGGTCCGTCCCCCTTTGCCCGTGGCACTTCCCCCACGGATCGCGCCGCAGAAAACCTCCCGCGCGCTGGGTGTTCTGGGCAATCTCAACGCACAGAAGGGTGCCGGGGTCATCGCGGCGCTTGCCCGCCACCTCGATGCCGCGGGCGACCCCCGGCCCATCGTCGTCATCGGCAATGTCGATGCCGCCTGCCCGCTGCCCGCGCGCGTCAGAATCCATGGCGGCTACAGGCAGGACGAAATCGCGGATCTTGCGCGCCGCCACGGCATTTCGGTCTGGATCGTGCCGGCCGTCTGGCCCGAGACCTACTCCTTTTCCACGCGCGAGGCGCTCGCCACCGGCCTGCCGGTCATCGCCTTCGACCTTGGCGCACAGGGCGAAGCCGTGCGGCAGGCGGCGAACGGACATGCGCTGCCCTACGATCCCGACGCCGATCTCGCCCAGCGCCTGCGGGCCGCCCTCCCGGTGGCGGAGCCTGCCGCGCCCCGCGGCCTGCGCCCACGCTCGTCCGCGATGGCCGGAGGCGTGACCTGATGGGTGTGGAACCCTCCCGCCCAGAGGCCATGCCCGACGGTCCGCCACTCTTTCTCGTCGGATGTGTCCGGTCGGGAACCACCCTGACCCGCGACCTGCTGCGCCGCGTGCCCGGCGTCATCTGCCCCGAGGAGACCCATTTCCTCCGCTGGTCGGAGCCGTTCCGCACCCCCGCCTCGATGCCGCCGCACACCCGGAACGAGGTTCTGCGGCAGCACCGGGCCATCGACGGAGTGTCCGAAGACGTTTTCGCGGAGCTCCTGACCTCCTGCCCCTCCAAGGCGGAGTTGCAACGCGCCTATGTGGCGGCCTTCGCGCGCGCGCAGGGCGTCAACGGCCCCTATCGCTGGATCGACAAGACGCCTCAGAACATCTACGGCGGCGCGCTGATCCTCGCGGCCTTTCCGTCCGCGCGGCTGCTGCATATTGTCCGCAACCCTCTCAACGTGGTGGCAAGCATGCTGATGGGCCGGCAGGTATCCGTGCCGGACGTCCACGGCGCCATCAACTACTGGTGCGAGGCGGTGCAGATCGCCGCGACCCTGCGCAAGGCGGCGCCCGACCGCGTCATGGACCTGCGCTACGAGGATCTTGTTGCCGACGTGCCCGGGACGATGGCCGCCGTCCTGCGATTCGCCGGGATCGCGTCGCCGCCTGGCCTCTATGCCCGGGCCGACGCGCATCCCGAGCGCGACCTCTGGCGCAGCGCCCTTGGTCCCGTGGAACGTGACGCGGTACTCACCCGCTGCAGCGCGCTGGCCCTGTCCCATGGCTACGACTTGCGGGCCTGCGTCGCTTCGGCCGCCATCGCCTCTTGACCTTCCAGTAACAGGAAGCCCTATGTACAGGTCCTCATCGAAGGACAGGACCCGTGCCGGACACTCTCAGCCCAATGACCCTGCGCTACGACGTGGCGAACCTGAACTGCGGCGGTTGCGCCGCGCGGGCGCAAACCGCGCTCGCAGCGCTTCCCGGCGTGCAGTCCGCGACCGTCAATTTCGCCATCCGCCGCGCCGACCTCGTGGTGGGCCCGGATTTCGACGCGGAGGCCGTCGGGCCGGCCATGGACAACGCGGGCTATCCCGTGTCCGAGCGCGCGGACCCCGCAAGACTGCGGGTCGAGGTCGGAAACCTGACCTGCGGCTCCTGCGTGGCGCGGGCCGAGGCCGCGCTGACGGACATGCCCGGCGTGACCGGGGCCCGGGTCAACCTTGCCACCGGCCGGGCCGACATCTTCGGCGCGCCGGAGGGCGGTTTCGATGCCCTGTCGCGGCACATGCAGAAAGCGGGCTACCCGGTCCGACCGATCGAGGACGCCTCGGCATCCGCCGCACCGGGCGAGGACGACCGCGCCGAGATCGCGACCTACAGGCGCGCCTTTCTGATCGCCGCGCTGCTGACGCTTCCGGTCTTCATCGCCGAGATGGGCGGACACGTGTTTCCGCCCTTCCATCACTGGCTTGCCATGACCTTCGGCGAGACGCCTGTGCGCGTGGCGCAATTCCTGATGACGACGCTGGTCCTCGCGGGGCCGGGGGCGGTGTTCTTCCGGCTGGGCTTGCCCGCGCTCCTGCGCCGCGCGCCGGACATGAACAGTCTCGTGGTGCTGGGGACAAGCGCGGCCTGGGCCTGGTCGACGCTCGTCACCTTCGCGCCCATGGCCGTGCCCGAAAGCGGACGGCATGTCTATTTCGAGGCCGCTGCGGTCATCGTGACGCTGATCCTCCTGGGCCGCTGGCTGGAGGCGCGCGCGCGCGGACGGGCCGGGACGGCCATCGCGGGGCTGATCGCGCTGCGCCCCGACACGGCGCCGCGCCTCGACCCCGACGGCAGCCCAAGCGACGTGCCGCTGGCCGAGATCGTCCCCGGCGACCGGCTGCTTCTGCGCCCCGGCGCGCGGGTCGCCGTCGACGGCGTGGTCGAGGACGGCCGCAGCCACGTGGACGAGGCGATGCTGACAGGGGAGCCGTTGCCCGTCGGCAAGACCCCCGGCGACGCGGTCACCGCCGGCACGGTCAACGGAAGCGGCAGCCTGATCTACCGCGCGACCGCCGTTGGCTCCGACACGGTTCTCGCGCGCATCGTGGCCATGGTCGAGGATGCGCAATCCGCCCGCCTTCCCGTGCAATCGCTGATCGACCGCGTGACGGCGGTCTTCGTGCCGGTGGTGCTGGTGATCGCGCTGGTCGCGGGCGGTCTCTGGCTCCTGCTCGGGCCTGACCCGTCGCAGGCGCTGGTGGTGACGGTCTCGGTCCTGATCATCGCCTGCCCCTGCGCCATGGGGCTCGCCACGCCGGTCTCGATTCTCGCCGGGACGGGCCGCGCGGCCGAGATGGGAGTCCTGTTCCGGCAGGGCAGCGCGCTGCAATCCATGGGCCGCGTGAACCTGATCGCCTTCGACAAGACCGGCACCCTGACCGAAGGACGCCCGCAGGTGACCGGCCTGCACCCGGCGGGAGCGACGGCGGCCGACGACCTTCTGCGTGTCGCGGCGGCGGTAGAGGGAGCGTCCGAACACCCGCTCGCCCGCGCCATCGTGGCCGAGGCCGAGGCGCGCGGCCTGACCGTCGAACCCGTGTCCGGTTTCGACAGCACGACCGGCGGCGGCGTCTCCGCGCACATGGGCGGTGTTTCCGTTCAGGCCGGCTCCGCCAGGCATCTGCGCGGGTCCGGCGTCGATGTCCCGGAGGAACCGGCCGGCGCGGAAACCCGCGTCCACGTGGCGCTGGGCGGCCGCTACCTAGGGCGGATCGACCTGTCCGATCCGCCGAAACCCGACGCGGCCGAGGCTGTGGCCGCCTTGCGCGCGCAGGGGGTGCGGGTGGCCATGCTGTCGGGCGATGGGCCGGGTCCGGTCGCGGCGGTCGCTGAAACCCTCGGCATCCCCGAGGCTCATGGGGGCCTGTCTCCCGCCGACAAGAAGGACCTGCTGGAGCAGTGGCGCGCCGAGGGCCTGAAGATTGCATTCGTGGGCGACGGGATCAACGATGCGCCCGTTCTTGCCGCCGCCGATGTCGGCGTGGCGCTCGGCACGGGCACGGACGTGGCCATCGAGGCCGCCCATGTGGTGCTGGTCTCCGGCAGGCCCTCGGCGGTGGTCACCGCGTGCGACGTCAGCCGCCGCACGCTCAGCAACATCGTGCAGAACCTCGTCTGGGCCTTCGGCTACAACGTGGCGCTGATCCCGGTGGCGGCGGGGGGTCTGGCCATTTTCGGCGGCCCGTTCCTCAACCCGATGCTGGCGGCGGGCGCCATGGCGGCAAGCTCCATCCTTGTCGTGGTCAACGCGCTTCGGCTCAAGGCGATGAGGGCGGCATGAATATCGGCAACGTGTCCGACCGCACCGGCCTGCCGGCCAAGACGATCCGCTATTACGAGGAGATCGGCCTCGTCACGCCGGACCGGGACGCCAACGGCTACAGACGGTTCGAGGCGGCGCATATCCACAAGCTGGGCTTCCTCGCGCGGGCGCGGTCGCTGGGCTTCTCGATCGAGGATTGCCGCACGCTCCTCGCGCTGTGGGAGGATCGCGGCCGCGCCTCGGGGGACGTCAAGGCGCTGGCCAACCGGCACCTTGCCGAGATCGACCGCAAGATGGCCGAACTGGCGGACATGCGCGACACGCTGTCGGATCTCGTCAAGGCCTGCGCCGGCGATGACCGACCGGACTGCCCGATCCTGAAGGGCCTCGCGAAACAGGGCAACGCGTCCTGACAAGGCGCGTCGCCCCTCCCTTCATCTTTCCCGAAATACGCCTTCGCGCAGCGCGCGAAAAGGCGCGCGCGGGGCTCGATGCCCCGGGCGCGCCTGCCTCCGACCCTAGCGCAACCGCGCTTCGGTCTTCGCGTCGAAGAACAGCGCGTCCTCGCCGCGGAAGGTCAGCCCGGTGCGGCTTCCGGGGGGCGGCGCGACCTGGTCATGGGCCTCGACGATCACCCGCGCGCCGTCCGGCGCGGTCAGGTAATGGTAGCTGACGCCGCCCAGACGCTCCGACAGGTCCACGACGTGGGTCTCGCCCTGCGCCAGCCGTAGGTGGTTTGGCCGCAGCCCCACCGTGACCGCGCCCTGCGAGGATGCGCTGGCGGGTGCCGCGATCTGCATCCCGTCGAGTGCCGGGACGGCGACGTGCCCCCCCTCGATCCGCCCGTCGAAAAAGTTCATCGCCGGGCTGCCGATGAACCCCGCGACGAAGCGGTTGTCGGGATCGTTGTAGAGATCGAGCGGTTCGCCCACCTGCTCGACCCGCCCCGCGCGCAGCACGACGATCTTGTCGGCGAGCGTCATCGCTTCGACCTGGTCGTGGGTGACGTAGATCATCGTGGCGCCGATTTCCTGGTGCAGGCGGGCGATCTCGACCCGCATCTCCACGCGCAGTTCGGCATCGAGGTTCGACAGGGGCTCGTCGAACAGGAACACCTCGGGACCGCGCACGATGGCCCGCCCGATGGCCACCCTCTGACGTTGACCGCCCGATAGCGCCTTGGGCTTGCGCGCGAGATAATCGTCGAGCTTCAGGACGCGGCTGGCCTCGGCCACCTTGGCGTCGATCGTCGCCTTGGGATGGCCGGTCATCTTCAGCCCGAAACCCATGTTCTCGGCCACGGTCATGTGCGGGTAAAGGGCGTAGGTCTGGAACACCATCGCCACGCCGCGTTCCGCCGGGTCGAGACGCGTCACGTCGCGCCCGCCGATGGCGATGCGGCCCCCGGTCGTTTCCTCGAGCCCCGCGACCATGCGCAGAAGCGTCGATTTCCCGCAGCCCGAAGGGCCCACGAAGACGCAGAACTCGCCGTCCTCGATATCGAGGTCCACGCCGTGGATCACCTGCGTCGCGCCGTAGCGCTTGATCACATCATTGAGTTTCAGGCCCGACATCTTCGCTCCCTCCAGTGCCTCGTCCTATTCCGCCGCCTGGTCGGGGAAGCGCCAGTCCTGCGCCTCGCCCGCAATGGCCGAGACGGCCGCGCGCAGCGCCGGCAGATGCCGCGTGAGGCCGTCCAGATCGGTCCGCGCCGTGGTCGATGTCACCGACACCGCGCCCAGAACCCGCCCCGACCGGGTCAGGATCGGCACCGCGATGCAGATGATGCCGGGCTCGTGCTCTTCGTCGTCGAAGGCGTGACCGCGGGCGCGGATCTCGGACAACTCGTGGCGCATCGCGTCTGACGTGGTGATCGTCTTGCCCGTGAAGGCATGCCACGACTGCTGCTGCAGCACGGGCGCAAGCTCGGTCTCCGGCAAATGGGCCAGCATCGCCTTGCCGACGCCGGTGCAATAGGCGGGCCCGACCTTGCCCGCCTGGGAATACATGGCGACCGGTTCGCGGGCGTTGCGCTTGTCCACGTAAAGCACCTGCCCCCCGTCGAGCTGCGCAAGGTGCACGGTTTCACCGGTCTCCCGGCTGAGCCGGTCGAGATGCGGACGCGCGATGGGCGCCAGCGACGAGGCCTGCCACGCCGCATGAGCCAGCCGCACGAGCCTCAGGCCGGGCGCGTAGGTCTGACGTTCGGGATCGAACGACAGCATGCCCTGTTGCGTCAGGACCTGCACGAAACGATAGAGCGTGGCCTTGGGGTAGGGGCTTTCCTCCAGAAGCTCGGAAAAGCGCACGGGCCGACCGTGTTCGGCCACGGCGTCGAGCACGGTCAGCGCCTTCGCCACCGTCCCGTCACCGGCCTGTCTGGCTCCCGTGGTCACGCGCCTTACGCCTTCTTCCCGCGAAATGCTGTTGACAAGGCTAGGCAGAGTTGGCGTAGGATTTCAATATAAGAAACCAAGTTTCAAATAATGAAACTACATATCGTGAACAGGATCACCAGGGAGGACACCATGCGATCCATCACCAAGACCGGCGCCGCAGCGCTGGCCGCAACGACCATGCTCGCCAGCGCCGTCAGCGCGCAGGACCTCAGCGGCGAGTTGCGTATCATCTCGGACATGTCGAACCCGGGCCCCCGCGCCGTCATGGAACAGCTCGCCGCCGATTTCGACGCGATGCATCCGAACCTGTCGGTCGACCTGACCATCGTCGACCGCGAAGCGTGGAAGACCCAGATCCGCAACGCGCTTTCCGCCGATCCGCCGGACGTCGTGAACTGGTACGCGGCCAACCGCATGGGGCCCTTCGTCGATGCGGGCCTGTTCATGGACATCACCGACTGGTGGGAGGCCGGCGACTACGAAGGCCTCGACTCCGTGCGCGGTGCCTTGACCCAGGACGGGCGCCAATGGGGTATCCCCTACACCTATTACCAGTGGGGTGTGTATTACCGCGAGGATATCTTCAACGAGCTTGGCCTGAGCGAGCCCGAAACCTGGGAAGAGGAAATCGCGAACTGCCAGGCGATCCTCGATTCGGGCCGCAAGTGCTACACCATCGGGACACGCTTCCTGTGGACCGCCGGCGGCTGGTTCGACTATCTCAACATGCGCACCAACGGCTTCGACTTCCACATGCAGCTTGCCCTCGGCGAGGTGGCATGGACCGATGATCGTGTGCGCGAGACCTTCGCCAACTGGCGGCAACTGATCGACATGGGCGCCTTCATCGACGACCACCAGACCTATTCCTGGCAGGAGGCGTTGCCCTTCATGATCAACGGTGAGGCGACCGCCTACCTGATGGGCAACTTCGCGGTCGACCAGCTTCGCAACGGTGGCCTGACGGACGACCAGCTGGACTTTTACCAGTTCCCCGCCATCAATCCCGACGTGGAGATGGGTGAAGACGCGCCCACCGACACGTTCCATGTCGCCTCCGGCGCGCAGAACGTGGACGCCGCGCGCGCCTTCCTCGCCTATGTTGCCTCGCCCGAGGTGCAGACGGAGATCAACGGGCCCGACGGTCTCGGCCAGCTTCCGGTGAACGCAAACGCCTCGGTCGCGGATGACGAATTCATCCAGCAGGGTTTCGAGATGCTGAGCGAGAACGCCACCGGCGGCATCGCGCAGTTCTTCGACCGTGATTTCCCGGCGGAGATGGCGTCGATCGGCATGGAAGGCCTGCAGGAATTCATGGTCTTCCCCGACAATCTCGACGACATCCTCGAGCGTCTCGAGGCCGCGCGTCAGCGCATCTACCAGTAACCGGCAAGGCCGGTCTGCCCCGCCCGGTTTCCGGGCGGGGTTCACGGTTTGAAAACCATCAAGCGATACCGCCTGACCATGCGCCTCATCCTGCATATCGGCCTGCACAAGACCGCCTCCACGGCGTTTCAGACCTTGTGCCGCGACAATGCCGCGGCACTTGGCGCGTCCGGCGTGTTCTGGCGCGTGCATGACGGCTACCCGGCCCATCACGACGAGGCATGGAGCCTGCTGCGCGGCGAGGCCGGCGCGATATCGGACTATGTCGCGGAGGCACGCGCGGCCGGGGCGCAGACCGCCATCCTGTCCAGCGAGGAACTCGACTACGTCCTGCATGTCCCGCAAAAGGCGCTCGCCATGGAGGCGGAGGCGCGCGACGCCGGCGTGACCGACGTGATCTGGGCCGCCGCGCTGCGCCGCCCGTCGGAGGCGTTCCGGTCCCATATCTCGGAGCTGACGAAGCACGGCATCCATCTCGATCCGCTGCAGGGTTATCTCGAGATCATGCGCTCGGGCGGGCTGCATTTCACCGGCCGTCACAACGGCGGTGCGCAGTTCTGGAACTGGTATTTCACCTTCGATTACGACCGCTACGTCACGCGGCTGCGGGACACGGTGCCGGGCCAAGTGCTGGCCTATGACTATCACGGGGGGCATCGGCTTCCGGGGGCGCCGGTTCTTCGTGCGGCGGCACCGGAGGACCCGGGGCTGCTGGATGCGCTGACGGCGCCCGGTCGCGTCAATGCGCGGCTGCCGGAAGAGGCCATCACCGCCAATCTGGCCTCCATCCTCAGGGCGCATGGCCACGTGGAGGCCGAGATCGCCACCGTGATCGGGGCGCGCGCCGTGGCGATGGCGCAGGCCGAATCGACCGGCGCCGACGCCGTCATCGACGCGGGGCTCGACGCCCGTTTCGGCGATTACGCCCATCTGCTGGGCTATGGTGCGGCCGAAAAGCCCGTGCTGGAGGAGGTCTGACAATGGCTGTCGCCGCATCCGAGACCTACGCGGGGCCCACTTGGCTGCAGCGCAACCGCATGATCGTGACGCCGATCCTGTTCCTGCTGCCCGGCCTCCTGTTCTTCGGTCTCTACGTCATCATCCCGATCTTCCAATCCTTCAACATCTCGCTCTATCGCTGGGACGGGCTGGGGGAAGCGACCTATATCGGCCTTGCCAACTACCAAGAGCTTCTGACCGACCGGAACTTCGAGATCTCGCTCTGGAATAACGTGAGGTGGCTGGCGCTTTACCTGCTGGCGATCCCGCTGGGCCTCGGGATCGCGCTGTTCCTGAACCAGACGGTCACCGGCATCCGCGTCTACAAGTCGATGTTCTTCTTTCCCTTCGTCCTCAGCCAAGTGGTGGTGGGCCTCGTGTTCTCGTGGTTCTATCTGCCGCGCGAGGGGCTGCTGAACGGTGTGCTCACCCTCTTCGGGATGGAGCCCATCAACGTTCTGGGCGATCCGGACCTTGCCACCTATGGCATCATCGCCGCCGGTCTCTGGCCGCAGACGGCCTATTGCATGATCCTGTACCTGACGGGCCTCAACGCCGTCGATCCCGAGCAGGTGGAGGCCGGGCGGCTGGACGGCGCCAAGGGGTGGAAGATGCTGTGGTACGTGATCCTGCCGCAGCTCAAGCCCGCCACCTTCATCGCCTTCGTGGTGACGATCATCGGAGCGCTGAGGTCCTTCGACCTGATCTCGATCATGACGAACGGTGGCCCCTTCGGATCGACGCGCGTGCTGAGCTTCTACATGTTCGAAAAAGCGCTGTCCGAGTTCGGCTTCCGCATGGGCTACGGCTCGGCCATCGCGGTCGTGCTTTTCCTGATCATGCTGGTCTTCATCGGCTACTTCCTCTGGCAGATGTGGTACGATGAGCGAGAGGCGCGGCGATGAGACGGACGGCACTCGCACCACCGGGCGGAGGGGCGCACTGACATGTTCCCCACCCCGATCCAGAAACGCAGCCGCGCGGCGCAGATTTCTTACCAGACGCTCCTGCCGCTGGCTCTGATCATGTGGCTTCTGCCGCTGATCGCGGTGATGCTGTTCTCCATCCGGCCGATGGCCGATTTCAGCGCCGGGAACTACTGGGGCGTGCCGTCGAGCTTCGAGCTTTTCGCCAATTACGGCCGAGTCTTTTTCGACAGCGACATGCCGCGCTACCTGCTGAACTCGGTTCTCATCACGGTGCCGACGGTGATCGGCGCGGTGACGCTGTCCTGCATGACGGGGTTCGCGCTGGGCATCTACCGGTTCCGGGGCAACCTGCTGATCTTCTTCATGTTCATCGCGGGCAATTTCGTGCCCTTCCAGATCCTGATGGTGCCGGTGCGCGACCTGACGCTGGGCCTTGGCCTCTATGACACCAAGCTGGGCCTGATCCTTTTCCACATCGCGTTCCAGACGGGGTTCTGCACGCTCTTCATGCGCAACTTCATCCGCGCGCTGCCCTATGAACTGATCGAGGCCGCCCGGGTCGAGGGCGTCGCGGAATGGCGCATCTTCTGGTACGTGGTGCTGCCCCTGATGCGCCCGGCCATCGCGGCGTTGAGCGTGCTGATCTTCACCTTCATCTGGAACGATTACTTCTGGGCCATCGTGCTCACGCAGGGCCCGAACGCGCAGCCGGTGACGGCGGGGATCACCTCCTTCAACAGCCAGTTCGTGGCGCAGTACCACCTGATGAGCGCGGGCTCGATCGTGGCGGCCATCCCGCCCGTACTGATGTTCTTCCTGATGCAACGGCACTTCATCGCCGGCCTCACACTCGGAGCCGTGAAATGACGAAACTCGCATTCATCGGGGCCGGGTCCACGATCTTCATGAAGAATATCGTCGGCGATATGCTCCACTTCGAGGCGCTGCGCGATGCAAAGATCGCGCTGATGGATATCGACGCGCAGCGGCTGGAGGAAAGCCGCATGGTGGCCGAAAAGATGATCGCGGCGATGGGAACCGGCGCGACGGTCGAGGCCACGACCGACCGCGCCCGCGCGCTCGACGGGGCGGATTTCGTCGTCACCGCCTTCCAGATCGGCGGCTACCGGCCCTCGACCGTCATCGATTTCGACATCCCCAGGCAATACGGGCTACGCCAGACGATTGCCGACACGCTCGGCGTGGGCGGGATCATGCGGGGGCTTCGCACGGTTCCGCATCTCTGGGCCGTGGCCGAGGACATGGCGCGGCTCTGCCCCGATGCGCTGCTCCTGCAATACGTCAACCCGATGGCGATCAACACCTGGGCGCTGGCGGAACGGTTTCCGGCATTGAAACAGGCGGGCCTCTGCCATTCCGTGCAGAACACCGTGGAGGAGATTGCCCATGATCTCGATCTTCCCGCGAGCGACATCCGTTACCGCGTCGCCGGCGTGAACCACGTGGCCTTCTTCCTGTCGCTGGAGCACGAGGGCCGCGATCTCTATCCGCTGCTGCGGGAGGGGTATCGCGCGGGCCGCCTGCCCAAGCCGCCGCTCCTGATGCCGCGCTGCTGGAACAGGGTCCGCTACGAGGTGATGGATCACCTTGGTCATTTCTGCACCGAAAGTTCCGAGCATCTGGCCGAATACGTGCCCTGGTTCATCAAGGACGGGCGTGAAGATCTGATAGAAGAATTCAGGATCCCGCTCGACGAGTATCCGCTGCGCTGCGTCGAGCAGGCCGAAGGCTGGGCCGAGCAGGCGCGCGGCCTGAAGTCCGCTTCGGGCATCGCGGTTGAGAAGTCGCACGAATTCGCCGCCGAGATGATGAACGCCATCGTCACCAACACGCCCTACGTGGCCTATGCCAACCTGCCCAACCGCGGGCAGGTGCCGCAGTTGCCCGTGGGGGCCGCGGTCGAGACGCCGACGCTGGTGGACGGGCAGGGGTGCCAGCCCACGAGTGTCACGGACATCCCGCCGCAGCTGGTCGCGCTGATGCGCACGCAGATCAACGTGCAGGAGCTTGTGGTCCGCGCGCTGGTGGAGGAGAATGTGGATCACATCTACCATGCCGCCTACATGGACCCGCACACCGCGGCCGAGCTTGACCTGTGGCAGATCCGCAGCCTTGTCACCGATCTTCTGGCGGCCCATGGCGACATGCTGCCCGAATTCGCCAGAACCCGGAGGGCGGCATGAGCACCGATCCGACCTTCCCAGATCTCGCGGGCCAGTCCGTCTTCATCACCGGCGGCGGCTCGGGCATCGGCGCGGCACTGACCGAGGCGTTCCTGCGGCAGGGCGCGAAGGTCGCCTTCGTGCAGCGTTCGGACGCGTCGACCTTCGTCGAGGAGATGGAGAGCCTGACCGGCAACCGGCCGCTGTTCCTGCCCTGTGACATCACCGATATCCCGGCCCTTCAGGGCGCCATCGCCAGGGCGGCCGGGGCGAACGGGCCCATCACCGTCCTCGCCAATAACGCCGCCAACGACAAGCGCCACACGACCGAGGAAGTGACGGAAGAGTTCTGGGACTGGTCGCAGTCGATCAACCTCAAGGCCTATTTCTTCGCCTGCCAGGCCGTCGTGGCGGGCATGCGCGCGGCGGGCGGCGGGTCGATCATCAACACCTCGTCGATCTCCTACATGATGGGGAACGCGGGCTACCCCGCCTACACCACCGCCAATGGCGGGATCACCGCGATGACACGCAGCCTCGCGCGCGAATTCGGGCCCGACGGTATCCGCGTCAACGCTCTGATGCCGGGCTGGGTGCTGACCGACAAGCAGCTGGAGATGTGGGCCAGCCCCGAAGACCTTGCCGCGCATATGGACCGGATGTGCCTGAAGGAGCATTTGAAGCCCGGTGATATCACCGGCGGGATGCTGTTCCTCGCCTCATCGGCCAGCCGGATGATGACGGGGCAGGCGCTGGTCATCGATGGCGGCGTCGTGGTGACGGGATGAGCAGCAACCTGACATATGCCGACTGGATCGCGGTCGACTGGGGCACCACGCATCTGCGCGCATGGGCCATGTCCGCCGACGGCACCCCGCGCGCCGAGGCCCGGTCGGACGACGGCATGGGCCGGCTTGCCCGCGATGCGTTCGAGCCCGCGCTTCTGGCCTTGATCGAGCCATGGCTCGGGGCCGGGATCATGGACGTTCTGGCCTGCGGCATGGTGGGCTCGCGGCAAGGCTGGGCCGAGGCGCCATACGCCTCCGTGCCGACAAAACCGTCCGAGCTTGCACCGGTGCCGGTGGCCACGAACGACCATCGCCTGCGCGTGTGGATCCTGCCCGGCCTGAAACAGACCGCGCCGCCGGACGTCATGCGAGGCGAGGAAACGCAGATCGCGGGCTTCCTTGCCGCCGCGCCGGGGTTCGACGGGGTACTGTGCATGCCGGGTACCCACGCGAAATGGGTACAGATCAGCGCGGAGGAGGTCGTGAGTTTCCGCACCTTCATGACCGGGGAGTTGTTCGACCTCCTGGCCGGGCACTCCGTGCTGCGTCACTCGGTGGCCGGGGAGGGGACGGATGACGACGCCTTCCGGGAGGCCGTATCCGAGACGCTGTCGAAACCGGAGATGCTGGCGCAAAGGCTGTTCTCGATCCGCGCGGGCCAGTTGCTGGAGGGGTTGAGCGGGCAGACGGCGCGGGCGCGGCTTTCGGGTTACCTGATCGGCGCCGAACTTTCCGCCGCGCGCCCCTACTGGCTGGGCCAGGACGTGGTCATCGCGGGCGCGCCGGCGCTGGTGCACTCCTACGCGATGGCCCTTGCCACGCAGGGCGTGACGGCCCGAACCAGCGATGCCGACCCGCTTACTCGGCTGGGCCTGATGCGCGCACGGTCAACCTTGAAGGAAAGTGCATCATGAGCCGTCCGATCATCGCCATCCTGCGCGGTCTGACCCCGCCCGAGGCCTGTCCGGTCGCCGAGACCCTGATCGCAGCCGGGATCGACCGGATCGAGGTGCCGCTGAACTCGCCCGACCCGCTGGAAAGCATCCGGGCGATGGCCCACGTATTCGGCGAACATGCCCTGATCGGCGCGGGGACCGTCACGGCGCCGGACGAGGTGCGCGAAGTGGCCGATGCCGGCGGGCGCCTGATCGTGTCACCCAATTTCGACGCCGAGGTGGTCGGCGAGACGAAGCGCCTCGGCCTGCAGTCCTTCCCCGGCATCTTCACCCCGACCGAGGCCTTCGCGGCGCTCAAGGCCGGCGCGGATGGGCTGAAGCTGTTTCCGGCCACGCTGGCCGGTCCTGCGGGGCTCAAGGCGATGCGCGCGGTCCTGCCGCACGGAACTCGGGTCTACGCCGTCGGCGGCGCCGGGGCGGAGAATTTCGGAGACTGGATCGCGGCGGGTGCGGACGGGTTCGGCATCGGAACGGCGCTCTACACCCCGGGCCTGTCGGTGGCAGAGGTCGCGCGCCGGGCGCGCAGGATCGTCGAGGCCTACGACACGGCGGTGAAAGGCGTCGTGGTATGAGTGCCGCGACATTCGACGACCGCACCTGCATTCTGGGCGAGGGACCGCTCTGGCATCCCGAGCGGGAGCAGCTGTTCTGGTTCGACATCATGGGCAAGCGCCTGCTGACGCGGACGCAGGACGGGCCGATGGACTGGACGTTCGACCGTCACGTCAGCGCGGCGGGTTGGGTCGATCGCGACACGCTTCTGGTGGCCAGCGAGACGGACCTTTTTCGCTTCGACCTAGGCACCGGCGCGCAGGAACGTGTCGCGCCGCTGGAGGACGGCAACCCCGTCACTCGGTCCAATGACGGGCGGGCCGATCCCTTCGGCGGGTTCTGGATCGGGACAATGGGCAAGAACGCCGAGGCGGGGGCGGGTGCGCTTTACCGGTTCTACCGGGGCAAGGTCGTGCAGCTGCGCGACGGGATCACCATCCCGAACGCCACCTGTTTCGCGCCCGATGGCCGCCACGCCTATTTCGCCGACACCGCGGAACATGTCGTCTGGCGCATCCCGCTTGATGCCGAGGGCTGGCCCGACGGCGATTGGGAGGTCTGGCTCGACCATCGCGAAAGTGGGATCAACCCCGACGGCGCGGCGGTGGATGCCGAGGGCGGTTTCTGGTGCGCGGAATGGGGAGGCGCCCGTGTCGGTCGTTACGATGCGGACGGAAATCTTGTAGATGAAGTTTCGCTCGACGTGCCGCAACCGACCTGCCCTGCCTTCGGCGGCGCGGATCTGTCGACGCTCTACGTCACCTCCGCGCGGCAGGGTCTGCCCAGCGACGCAATGGACGGCGCGCCCCGGTCCGGAATGACCCTGTCCGTCGCCGCCCCCGTGCGCGGCCAGCCCGAACACCGGGTGATCCTGTGACCCGGAAGCGTGCGCTTGGCACCTGCTACTATCCCGAGCATTGGCCCGAGGAGATCTGGGCCGAGGACGCGCGCCGCATGGCGGGACTTGGCCTGACATGGGTGCGCATCGGCGAATTCGCGTGGTCGCGGCTGGAACCGGAGCCGGGCCGCTTCGACTGGGGCTGGATGGATCGGGCTTTCGACATGCTGACCGGGGCAGGCCTGAAGGTCGTGCTGGGAACGCCCACCGCCACGCCGCCGCGCTGGATGCTCGACCGGCATCCCGACATGCTGGCCCTCGACGCGGAGGGGCGGCCGCGCGGCTTCGGCTCCCGCCGCCACTACTGTTTCTCGCATGACGGTTACAGGGCGGAGGCGATCCGCATCACTGCGGCGCTGGCCGAGCGGTACGGGCGCCACCCCGGCCTCGGCGTCTGGCAGACGGACAATGAATATGCCTGTCACGACACTGTCCTCAGCTACTCCGACGCCGCGCGGCACGCGTTTCGCGACTGGCTTGCGCAACGCTACCAGAGCGTGGATGCGCTCAACCGGGCCTGGGGCAACGTGTTCTGGTCGATGGAGTATGACAGTTTCGACCAGGTCGATCTGCCCAACCTGACGGTCACCGAACCGAACCCTTCGCACGCGCTGGATTTCCGCCGCTTCGCCTCGGATCAGGTGGCGCGGTTCAACGCGGGCCAGGTCGCCGCGATCCGCGCGCGCTCGGATGCTCCGATATCGCACAACTACATGGGCCGGACGCTGGACTTCGACCATTTCGCGCTGGGCGCGCAGATGGAGATCGCCACATGGGACAGCTACCCGCTGGGCTTTCTCGAGGACCGGCTGGAGGACCCGGAAGAGCACAAGCGCCGCTACGCGCGGCAGGGCGACCCGGATTTCCAGGCGCTGCACCATGACCTCTACCGCGCCGTGGGCCATGGCCGCTGGTGGGTAATGGAACAGCAGCCGGGCCCGGTGAACTGGGCGCCCTACAACCCCGCGCCGCTGCCCGGCATGGTGCGGTTCTGGACGTGGGAGGCCTTCGCCCACGGCGCGGAGGTCGTCAGCTACTTCCGTTGGCGTCAGGCGCCCTTCGCGCAGGAACAGTATCACGCGGGCCTGCTGCGTCCCGACAGCGCCGCCGCGCCGGCATTCGCCGAGGTGGAGCAGGTGGCCGCGGAACTGGCGCAACTGCCCGAGGCCGAGGAGACGCCCGCGCCCGTTGCGCTCGTGTTCGACTACGCCTCGGCCTGGGCCTGGACGGTTCAGCCGCAGGGCAGGGGGTGCGACTACTTCCGCCTTGTCTTCGAGGTCTATCGCGGCTTGCGCAAACTGGGCCTTTCGGTCGATCTCCTGCCACCCGACACGGGCGACCTCGGCGGCTACAGGCTCGTCCTGATCCCCGGTCTCGTCGCGCCGCCCGCCGCGCTGATCGACGCCATCACCCGCACCGAGGCACAGGTCATCCTCGGCCCGCGCACGGGGGCCAAGACCGCGTCGCTGTCGATCCCGGTTCCCTTGCCGCCGGCGATCCCCGGCCTCGACGTCACGGTGAGCCGGGTCGAGACGCTGCGCCCCGACATGCCTGTACCCATGGCGCAGGTCGGAGAGGTCACCCACTGGCGCGAGGATCTCGAAACCGGCGCGACGGTGCTGGACAAGGACGCCCATGGCCGGCCGGTCACGGTGGGCGCAGGCAATCTCACCTATCTTGGCGGCTGGCCTGATCCGCGGTTCCTTCGCCATATCCTGCTGCGCGCCTGCGCGGAGGCCGGCGTCGCCACGACCGACCTGCCGCCCGATATCCGGGTCCGGCAAAACGGGTCCACGCGCTTCGTCTTCAACCACGGTCCGGACCCTGTCGCGTTCGAGGGCCGCGTCCTGCCGCCCGCCGGTGTGGCGTGGTAAGACCCTAGCCGCCCACGGTCTCGTTATAGGTGGCGTCGAGCCGGCTCTGCAGGTAGTCGGCCGCGCGGATCGGCGCGTATTTCGGCGTGCCGGTGCCCGGCAGCGCCTCGACCACGACATCCGGGTTCGCCTCCACGAACATCGCGACGGAGCGGCGCTCGCGTCTGGGCGGCAGGACCCGATGCGGGGTCGAGACATAGATGTCGTTGGTCCAGCGCATCAGGCAATCGCCGATATTGACCACATAGGCGCCCGGCACATGCGGCACATCCGTCCAGTCGCCGCCCCTCGGCCTGACCTGAAGCCCCGGCTCGCCATCCGTCATCAACAGCGTGACGACGCCGTAGTCGGAATGCGCGCCCGCCCCGATCTCGTCCGCGGCACCGGTCGCCGCCGGGTAATGAAGCACCCGCAGCGCCGCCAGAGGCTCGTGAAAGGCGCAGTCGAAATGATCCTCGGGCAGGCCGAGGTCGAGCGCGATCGCCTGCGACAGCCGCACGCCCAGATCGAGCGCGGCGTCGTAATAGGTCAGCATCGTGTCCCGGAAGCCCGGCAGATCGGGCCACTGGTTGACGCCGCGAAACGGCTCGCCCGCGATGACCCGAGGGTCGTCCCCGGGCAGGTCGAAGCCTATATTGAAGCTCTCCTTGCGGTCCCTGAGGCCGGAGGTCTCGTCGAGGCTTTCCAGCCCGTCATGGGCCCATCCGCGGTAATGCGGGGTCTTCAGGATCGACACGGCCTCCTTCGCCTCCAGGGGAAGCGCGAAGAACCTCTCGGCCTGCGCGAAGACCTCCGCCTGCAGGTCCGGATCGACCCCGTGCCCCTTGAGAAGAAAGAACCCCGGCCCCCGCGCCGCGGCGCCGAGGTCGGCCACGAAGCCCGCGCGATCCGTGCCTTGAGAGAAACGGGTGAAATCGAGAACCGGGATCAAGCGGTGGCCTCTTCTCTGCGGGTGGCGGGCGCCTTGCCCACCAGCCGGTCCATCTTGGCGGCGACGCGCTTGAGGTGCTTCGCCCGGCTTTCGGCGGTGGAACTGTCCATCAGGTAATGCGCCGCGAAAACCGTCCTGCAATTCTTCGCGCAAAGCAGGCGCAAGCCCCGCAGAAGCGTGCGCTTGCCCGGCGCACCGATCATCCGCGTCAGCCAGAAACTCGCACCGCAGGTGGTGAAGACGCCGAGCCGCCGGATATGCGTCAGGCCGGGGCGAATGTCGGTGTTCGCCCCGTCCGGCATCAGGAAGGCGAGCCCGGGCACCAGCACCCGGTCGAGCCAGCCCTTGATCATCGCGGGCAGCCCGTACCACCATGTCGGATAGACGAAGATCAACGTGTCGCACCACGCAAGGTCCGCGCAATGGGAGACGACGGGCGCGCGGTTCAACGCCTCGTCCTCGTAGATCTCGTGTTCGCGCGCGCTCAGCACCGGATCGAACCCCTCGGCGTAAAGGTCCCTCAGGCGGACCTCCGCGCCGATGGCGGTCAGCTTCTCCAGAACCACGTCGCGCACGGCCTCGGTGAAGCTGCCCTGCCGGGGGTGGCAATAGATCACGAGCGCCCGCATGGGTCAGAACACCTCCATCTCGCGACCGACTTTTTCGAGAAACGTGGCCCGCGTCGCATCATCCGCCCGGTTCATATCGTAAAGCGCGAGGTATTTCATCTTTTCCGGACGGCAGACGTGCCAGACCGCTCGGGTGACGCATTTGCGCGGCGGGTCGCCCACCAGAAGCGCCCGCATCCGCGTGCCTCCATAGGTCGTCACCGCAGCGAGTTTGCGGATCTGCGTGAGATTCGGCTTCACCTTGCCATCCTCCAGCCGGAAGGACACGCCCGGCAGGAAGACGCGGTCGAGAAATCCCTTCAGGATCGCCGGATAGCCGAAATTCCAGACCGGAAAGACCATGACCAGCGCGTCCGCCGCCCGCACCCGCGACACATAGGATGCCACGGGCTCGATATTCTCGGGCTCCTCGTGATAGCCGCGCCGCTCCGCTTCGCTCAGCACGGGGTCGAAGCCTTCGGCGTTGAGGTCGCAATCGTCGACCTCCCAGCCGCCCGCGGACAGCCGTGCCACCACTTCCCCATGAAGCGCCGCCGAGAAGCTCTCGGGGCAGGGATGGGCAAAGAGGACGAGCGCGCGTTTCACCGCGCCCCTCCTTCATCTTTCCAAAAATACGCATGGGGGGTCCGGGGGGCCTGCCCCCCGGCCCGATCGCCGCGCTTGCGCGGCGAGAAAAGCCTGAAACCCTCGCCGCGCCTGCGCGGCGAGGCATTCATGAAACTATCGCCGCCGGAGGCGGCGAAACCCCTCACTCGGCCGCCTCCGGTTTCGGCGTCATGCCGGGATAGGCGTACATCGTGGAATAGTCGAAATCCGGCGCGTCCCAGGCGACCATCTTGCCGGGATTGAGCAGCCCCTTGGGATCGGCCTCGCGCTTGAAGTTCAGCTGCCGCGCGTCGGTCGACTGCCGCCCGCCTTCCTCCAGCGTGTAGCGATGCGGGTTGAAGATCATGCAGCCCATCTCCTCGTGGATCGCCACGATCTCATCCAGCCGTTCGGGCGTCGAGAAGGCCACGATCGGCAGGCCCGCGAACATGACCTTGCCGTTCTCGCGCATCACCTCGAGATGCTGCAGGACCTCCGCGCCGAAGGTTTCGCGCACCTTCTCGACCAGTTCCATGTGGTCGGGATACCGGTAGCGGACCTGCAGATAGGTGACCGACGGATCGACCTTCAGCGCGCGCAGCGTCGTGTGGTTCCAGGTGTATTCGGCCAGCGCACCGGGTGTCCTGGGCCAGTCGTTGTCGGCGGAGTTGTAGATGATCCGGCCGGCGCAACCGGTCGCCGTCATGAAGGTCTTGAGCCCCTCGAAGGAATGCGGCGCGACCAGCAGGATCACGAGGTTCGTGCCCTCCTCCACATGCGGCGCGATGCGCTGGAAATAGGTCTTGCCGATGGGCGCCTCGAACACGGTGGCCAGCTTGATGAGGATGCCGTCCTCGTTGGCCACGTCCTGCGCGAAGGTCGCGGCGGCGGCGAAATCGTCGAAGGCCACCAGAAGCTCCGTCCAGTCATAGGCGGGCGCCAGCGGCATCTCGATCTCGGTGATGATCCCGTTGGTGCCGAAGGCGTGGCTGACACGCGGCAACTCGTCCCCCGTCAGGTCGATCACGCGCGGCTCTTCCTCCATCGTGACGACGCGCAGACGGATGATGTTGCCGAAGTCGCGCAGTGCGCCCCAGGTGCAGGAGCCGATACCACCCGAGCCGCCCGCGACGAAGCCGCCGATACTGGCGGTCGCGAAGGTGGAGGGCGTCATCCTGAGTTCCTGCCCCGAATGGGCGCGGGTCGCCGCATCGAGGTCCTTGATGACGATCCCGGGTTCCGCCACGACGCGGCCCGGCGCGATTTCCTTGACCGAGGCCATGTTCTTCATGTGCATCACGCAGCCGCCGCGCATCGGCATCGCCTGTCCGTAATTGCCGGTTCCCGCGCCGCGCGTGGTGACCGGCACGTCATGGGCGTAGCAGACGCGCATGATCTCGATCACCTCGTCCTCCGATTTCGGGTTCACGACGAAATCGGCCTCGAGATGATCCATCGCCGCCTTCAGAACCGGCGAATACCAGAAGAAATCCCGGCTTTTGGAGCGAATGGTGGCGGGGTTTTCGTCCTGTTCGATATGGGCAAGGGCGGCCTTTGCGGCGGCGACGTTCGGTTGCATGTGATCCTCGTCAGGTCGTCTTGGGTCAGGTCGTCATAAGGGGGTCGAGCTCGGCATAGTCGGGCAGCGTCCGGTCGATGCGCAGTCCGTTTCTCAGCACGATGCGGTCGGATTGCGGGCGCGAGAACAACTCGGTCCATGTCCGCGCCTTCACGATCACCAGATCGGCAGGCGCGCCGGGCGCGAGCGAGGGCGCGTCGAACCCGCAGGCGGCGGCGGGCGCGGTCAGGAAGGCCTCCGCCCAGTCTTGCCTCGAATGGTCGAGATGGCCGATCCGCGTGGCCTCGCGCATCACCTCCAGCATGTCCATGTCGCCATAGGCATAGAACGGATCGCGCGTGTTGTCGGAGGCGAAGCTGACTCGGATGCCGCGTTCGCGCATCTCGTGGACCAGCGTGATGCCGCGCCCGCGCGGCGTGCGGGCGGTGCCCTCGGGCGTGCGGTCCTGCAGGTAGAGGTTGCACATCGGCAGGCTGACCACGTCGATCCCGGCCCTGGCCACCAGGTCGAGCGTGTCCATCGCGCGCGCCTCGTCCTGCGTTGAGAGGGAGCAGCAATGGCCCACGACGACCCGGCCTTCAAAGCCCGTTTCCATCTTCAGTTCAGCGATGTCGCGCAGGGTCTCGACGCTCGGGTCCATGGTCTCGTCGACATGGAAATCCGCGTCGAGCCCGCGCGCGGCGGCTTGCGCGAAAAAACCCTTCACCCGGTCGCGCAGGTCCGGCATCGGGTAGGTCACCATGCCGAGCACGCCGCCCCGCGTCTCTGCCACGAGGTCGGCGGTATGGCCGAAGGGGCCGTCGTCATCGGTCCACTTGTCGCATCCGATCAGGCACACGGCCTGAAGGTCGATCCGGTCCGCCCACTCCGCCTGAAGCTCGCGGAAAACGGGCCAGGTGATGTCGTCCTGCGGCGGGCTGGAATCGAGATGTGTGCGGATCGCGCGGGTGCCGTGGGCATAGGCGGAGCGCAGCGAAAACGACATGCGCGGGCGCAGGTCCTCGGCGCTCCAGCGCGCGGCGCTGTCGGCGCGCACGGTGGTGAGCGCGCCCATGAAACTGCCGTCGGGGTTGGGGCTGCGCGGCCAGATATGGCCCTTGTCGAGATGGGTGTGCATGTCGACGAAGGCCGGAAACACCATCGCGCCGCCCATGTCGATGGCGATGGCCTGCGCCTCGGCGATGCGGCCATCCGCGATGGAGATATCGGTGCGCAGGAGGTCTCCCTCCTGCCCGAGCAGACATGCCGGAATGGTCACGTTCGACAGCGTGACGCCGTCCTGTGGGATCGATCGGAAGTCCATCAGGTTTCCCGGCTGACGGCGCTTTCGTGCCACTTCCTGAGCAGAAGATGGGACAGCACGCTGAGCGCGGCGAAGATGAAGACGCCCATGGCCGCGACAAGCGCCAGCGCCGCGAACATCCGCGCGATGTTCAGGCGATAGCCCGCCTCCTGGATGCGGAACGCCAGGCCCGAGCCGATGCCGCCGGTGCCCGCCACCAGTTCCGCGACAACGGCGCCGATCAGCGACAGGCCACCCGCGATCTTCAGCCCGCCGAGGAAGTAGGGCAGCGCCGACGGCAGCTGCAGGTAACGCAGTCGTTGCCAGCGGGACGCGCCATATATGCGGAAAAGATCGCGCAGGTTGTGGTCGACGCTGTTCAGCCCCAGCGTCGTGGAGCTGAGGACCGGGAAGAAGGCCACCAGCCACGCACAAAGCAGCATTCCCGCCACCTTGCTGTCGACATAGATGAAGATCAGCGGCGCGATCGAGACGACCGGCGTCACCTGCAGGATCACGGCATAGGGGTAGAAGCTGAGTTCCAGCATTCTCGACTGGTTGAACAGGATCGAGAGGCCCGCGCCCCCGACAACGGCGAGCAGCAGCGCAAGCAGGGTGATCCAGCCGGTCAGAAAGGCCGCGTCGATCAGCATGGACCAGTCGTTGACGAGGCTGTCCCAGACCCGTCCGGGTCCGGGGAGGATGTAATGCGGGATCTCGTTGGCCGTGACGATCCAGCCCCAGCCCATGATGGCCAGTACCATGATGAGGACCGGCAGAGCCCATTTCGCGGTGCGCTCGATCCGGGCGGCGCGGGCGCGGCGGATCTCGTCCTCGTCGCGGGGTTCGGCGGCGGCCAGCGTCTGGTTGTCAGCGAGGCTCATGCGTGTTCTCCCATGGCTTCCTTCAGCGCCTCGGAGGCGCGCCGCGCATGGGCGGCGTATTCGGCCGACGTACGGAAATCCTCGCCGCGCGGGTAGGGGGCATCGACCTCCAGTTCGGTCAGCACCCGCCCCGGCCGGGCGGCCATGACCACGATGCGGTCGGACAGGAACACGCTTTCGAAGACCGAATGGGTCACGAAGATCACCGTACAGCCGATCTGGTCCTTGAGCGTCAGAAGGTCGTTGTTGAGCTTGTGCCGCGTGATCTCGTCGAGCGCGGCGAAGGGTTCGTCCATCAGGATCAGCCGCGGGTTGGTGACGATGGCCCGTGCGATGGAGACGCGCATCTTCATCCCGCCCGAAAGTTCGCGCGGATAGGCGTTCAGGAATTTCTCGAGGCCGACGAGGCGGAGCACCTCCAGCACGTCATCCTTGACCTCGGCGTAGCCCTTCCCGGCAAGCCGGAACGGCAGCCAGACATTCTGCGCCACGGTCGCCCAGGGCATCAGGGTCGGTTCCTGGAAAACGACACCCAGATCGCCGCGCCCGTGCCCGCCCTCCCATTGCACGCGGCCGCGGGTCGGGTGCATCAGGTCCGAGATGATCCGGAGCGCCGTGGACTTGCCGCAGCCCGAAGGCCCGAGGAGCGAGATGAAATCGCCCTGGTTGACCTGCAGGGTCATGTCCTTGAGCGCGACCACGTCGCCACCGAAGACCTTGTCGACATGGTTGAGCGTGAGCAGCGGTGCGCGCTGCCCAAGTGGCAGGGTCTCGTGGTGACGAACGGCCATGGTGCCTCGGAGGGTAGGGGTAGGAGACGGCCCGCGGCAAGGCGGACCGCCCGGATCGTCTCAGGTCACTGGGGACGCAGGTCCAACCCGAGGCCCTGGTTCACGAACTCAGTGGTGTAGGCGGACTGCCAGTCGAGCCCGTCCTCCACGACACCGGCCTCGACCATCGCCTCGTAGAAGCCGCCGACGGTCTCGTCGGTCATCGCGCCGATGCCCAGCGTCAGCGCATCGCCGGAATCGACGATGCCGTATTCGATCATCTTGGCGATGGCGTAGTCGATCTTGTCCTGGGTCATGTCCGGGTTGTCCTCGAGGATCATCGCGTTGGCCCCGGCATTGTCGCCGTAGAGGTAGTTGTACCAGCCGAGGATCGAGCCCTCGACGAAGCATTCCACCACCTCGGGGCTGTTCTCGATGGTGCTGGCCATGGTCTCGATCGTGGTGGCGTAGGTGGCATAGCCCGCGTCGGCGATCAGGAAGACGTTCGGCGTGAAGCCGCCGGTCGTCTCGACGAGGTAGGGCTCGGACGACAGGAAGCCCTGCATGCCAAGCTGGTCATCGGCGAGGAAGGGCGCGGGGTTGAAGGTGTAGGGCTGGCGCTGTTCCACCGTGAAACCGTGCGCGGCGATCATCCATTGATAGTAGGAGGTGAAGCCGTTGTCGCCGATCAGCAGCGTCAGGTCCTTGAGCTCTTCCCAGCTGTCGGCGACGCCAGGATGCGCGAGGATCACCTGCGGGTGCTTCTGGAAGGTGGCGGCGACGGCCACGACCGGCACGTCCTCGGCCACGGCGTTGAAGGCTTGCAGCAGGTCGCCGCCCATGTGGAACTGGATGCGGTCGGCCATCAGAAGTGCGCGGTTGTTCACCTGTGGTCCGCCCGAGACGATCTCGACATCGAGGCCGCATGCCGCGTAGGTGCCGTCCGCGACGGACTGGTAGAAGCCGCCGTGCTCGGCCTGGGCCAGCCAGTTGGTGCCGAAGGTGACGGCTGTCAGGTCCTGGGCGCCGGCACCGCCGGCCGTGAGGGCCGCGGCGAGCGCGATCAAGGATGTGCGAAGCATTTCCGGAATTCTCCCCGAAGGTGGTTGGTTATGGCGCAACGGTAGATCGGGCGGCAGGGAGTGTAAGGCGCCCGAGGCTGACCGCGGCCGCGCATTCCGCGATGTCCGTGCATTTCGCCACTTCGGCGGGCGGTGTGCTCGATTTTTGAGCGGATGGCCAAGCGCGGTCCCCGCGCTCTGGACAGACGGCAGGCCGTGCACCGAGTGTGAGCCCGTCGACCGAACCCGGAGCCTGACCATGGAGATGAGCCCACGCCTTCGCGCGCTGACACCAGCATCCGTGCGGCAACCCTTCGCCGCCTATTCCCACGGGACCCATGTGCCTGCCGGGGCCGAGTGGGTGTTCACCTCGGGCCAGCTCGGCATTTCCCCCGATGACGCGATCCCGCCCGAGCCCGAGGCCCAGGCAGATATCTGTTTCGCGTCGATCGACGCCATCCTTGCCGAAGCGGGCTTCGATCGCGGCGACACGGTGCGCATAAACGCCTTCGTCACCGCCAGGGCGCATATGGCCGGCTACATGGCCGCGCGGGATCGCTGGTGCGCCGGAATGTCCCGTCTGCCGGCCTCCACGCTGGTGATCGTCTCGGGCTTCACGCGGCCGGAATTCAAGGTCGAGATCGAGGTCTCCGCCGCGCGCCTGCCCGCGCCCCAGGCCCTCGTGATTTGAGGTTGACGTGCCCGGGCGGTTGTCATACCTCCCACGGCGCTTGTGGCGGAGTAGCTCAGTTGGTTAGAGCAGCGGAATCATAATCCGCGTGTCGGGGGTTCAAGTCCCTCCTCCGCTACCAGATTTCCCAAGATTGGTGGACCTGCGACCGGCGGGACCTGTGCAGGAGCAGACTGGCCCGGATGTCGCATCCGTCAGCCTGTCGAGCCGCTGCCAATGTCCGAGGCCGCGACCGAGACAGTCTTGATGATGGCGTAGACGCGCGCGCCCGCCTCCAGCCCGAGCGCCGTGGCCGAACGTCGGGTGATCCGCGCCAGCACCCGTCCGGCGTCGGTGTCCAGCGCCACGATCGCGCCGGGACCCTCGCCCGGGCGGATGTCGCGGATGGTGCCGGGCAGGATGTTGAGCGCCGAGAGCCCCTCGGGACGCGTGCGTGACAGGATCACGTCATGGGCGGCGATGCGGATGCGGAGCGTGCTGCCCGGCACCTGTGCGAGCCGCGGCAGGAACAGCGGGATGCCGCCCGCGTCCAGTTCGCTCAGCCCGTCGTCATGGTGCCGCGCCACCCTTGCTGTCAGTACCGCACCGGCCTCGCGCGCCCCGGTGGGAAGGACCGCCGGGTCGCCAAGGATTTCGGCTGCGGGGCCCTGCGCGACGACACGGCCGGCGTCCAGCGCCACCACGGTCGTGGCCAGCCGCGCGACCTCGGAGGCGGAGTGGCTCACATAGAGGATCGGCACGCTGACCTCGTCGCGCAGGCGCTCGAAATAGGGGAGGATCTCGGCCTTGCGCGCCTCGTCCAGCGCGGCGAGCGGTTCGTCGGCGAGGATCAGGCGCGGCGCGGACAGAAGCGCGCGACCGATGGCGACGCGGCTCTTCTCGCCGCCCGAAAGCGCCCCGGGCCGCCGGTCGAGCAGATGGCCGATCCCCAGAAGCTCGACGACCTTGCCCATGTCCTCTCTGGCTGCGTCTTTCGGTGCGAACCACGCGCCATAAGCCAGGTTCTGCCGCACGGTGAGGTGCGGAAACAGGCGCCCCTCCTGGAAGATGTAGCCCAGACGCCTGCGGTGCGGCCTCAGCCGGATACCGGCATCGGTGTCGAGCAACACCCAGTCATTCGCCGCGATGCGCCCCGCGTCGGGCATCAGAAGCCCCGCGACGGCGTTGACGATGGTGGTCTTGCCCGAGCCGGACCTTCCGAACAACACCGTCACCCCGGCGGGCGCACGGAAATGCGCGTCGAGCGAAAAGCCCCCGAAGTCATGCCGCAGGGATACGTCCAGCATCACGCGCCCCCCACGCGCGCCGCCACGCGCCGCCCGATCACTTCGGACAGGAACAGCGCGCCCATGGCGACCACGATCGAGACGATCACCAGCTTCATCGCCGACCCCTCGCCGCCCGGCACCTGAAGGAAAGCGTAGATCGCGGACGGGATTGTGCGGGTCTGCCCGGGGATGTTCGACACGAAGGTGATGGTCGCGCCGAATTCCCCCATCGCCTTGGCGAAGGCGAGGATCGTGCCCGCGACGATCCCCGGCAACGCCATTGGCAGGGTCACGGTCAGGAACACCCATCCGGGCGAGGCGCCCAGCGTCGCGCTGGCCTGTTCCAGCTTCGGGTCCACCGCCTCGATCGACAGGCGGATCGCGCGCACCATCAGCGGGAAGGCCATCACGGCCGCGGCCACCGCCGCCCCCGTCCAGCGAAAGGCGAAGACGATGCCCCAATCGGCGAGGATGCCGCCGATGGGCCCCCGCGTGCCCAGCAGCAAAAGCAGAAGATAGCCCGTCACCACCGGCGGCAGGATCAGCGGCAGGTGCACCAGCCCGTTCAGGATCTGCTTGCCCGGGAAGCTCCAGCGCGCCAGCGCATAGGCGATGAAGATGCCGAAGGGCAGGCTGGCCAGCGTGGCCCAGAACGAGACACGGAGTGAAAGCGCAACCGCCCTCCATTCCTCTGGGCCGAGCCAGTCTGTCATGGGTCAGTCGACAAGGACGGTGAACCCCTGCCGCTCGAAGGCCGCCCTCGCCTCGGGCCCGCGCAGGTAGTCGAGGAATTCGGCCTCGGCGGGCGTGTCGCGGTTCGCGAGGTCCACGACCGGATAGACGACGACCGGGTGCGTGTCGGCCGGGAAGGTTCCGACGATGCTCACGCTGTCCTCGGCTGCGGCATCGGTCGCGTAGACGATGCCATAGGGGGCCTCGCCCGTGGCCACGAAGGCGAGTGCCGCGCGTACGTTGTCGGCCTGCGCCACCTGCGGTTCGACCGCGTCCCAGATCCCGAGGCTTTCAAGCGCGGCCTTGCCGTAGACGCCCGCGGGAACGGAGTCGACCATCGCCATGGCCAGTCGGCCGTCGCCCAGAAGCCGCGCGAGATCGAAACCCGGTCCGATCTCGGTCGGGTCCGCGTCGCCGAACGCAATCAGCACGATGGAGTTGCCCAGCAGATCGAACCGCGAGCCGTCCTCGATCAGACCGTCGCCCTCGATCCTGTCCGTCCAGTCGGTGCTGGCCGAGATGAAGATGTCTGCGGGCGCGCCCTGCTGGATCTGGCGGGCGAGCGCGGAGGATCCGGCCAGCGACACCACCAGATCGTGGCCCGTCGCGGCCTCGAAACTCCCCTCGATCTCGGCCAGTGCGTTGGCCATCGACGCCGCCGCGAAGACGACGACCTCCTCTGCCACGGCCATCGCCGGCGCGAGGCTTGCCAGCCCGAGTGCGACGGCGGCGGCGCCGGACCGGGCTGCTGATGGCATGTTTCGGATCAATAGGCGGGCTTCCCGTGGCTTCACCGGCTTCAGATATGGTTTGCAGGACATATCGAGGGCGATCAAGCGTTATTTTTCCGCGGGAATATCCCTGAGCATGGACTGCAGGACGCCGATCCGCGCCGCGCCCGCCTCGGCCATGATCTCCTCGAGCTTGCGGTAATTGCCCAGCACCTCGGCACCGGCCTCGGTGAGACGCGCGCCCCCGCCTTTCGCCCCACCGCGGGTCGAATCCACCAGCGGGTCGCGAAACGCGGCGTTCATTTCTTCGACCAGCATCCAGGCGCGCTTGTAGCTCATCGCCATGGACCGTCCGGCCGCGGCGATCGACCCGGTGTCGCGGATCCGCTCCAGCAGATCGGCCTTGCCGGGCCCGAGCATCGCCTCGTCGCCGAAGAGAATGCGGATCCGCAGGCTGGGCGCAGCGCTTCGGGATGTGTTCGTCGGCGTCATGGCGGGAAGTATGCCAAACGGGCGTTATTGCATGCAAGACATATCGCATGCCCCCGCGTCCTGCGTGAGCCGTGTCGCGCGCGACCCACTCGAGACTGGCGGCCGCGCGCTCTGGCGGCCCGTCGGTCAGGGGTCGGCGCGCGGTCCCGCGACGGCGTCATGGCGTCGAGCCGATGGACAAGGCGAATTGCGCGCGCATCTCTGCGGCGTCCCGGCCGCGGGATGCTCCGGTCCCCAGACCCGTGCGGCGTCCTGCGCCACGAGGCGTTTCTGGAGGTCTGTCAGGCGGGCGAGGGCCCGGCGGCAATCCCCCGTCTCGGCCAGCGCTCCCTCGGGACGGCGGCCCACCATGTGCCGAGCGGCTTGATCAAAGAGAGTGCGCCGGCAAGCGAAGCCTTCGCCACCCAGTCGGGGCGCGTTGCGATCCAGAAATGTCCGTTGGCGCGGACCACGACGGAGGTCAAGCTCCTTCGGTCAGCGCCCGGGGCGTGGCCGGAACAAGGCTGGCGTTCGCGGCAAGGGGCCTTTCCCGCCCGGCGAAAGCGTGATGGAACCCGGTTCTGCCCGTACCCTGACCCGTGCGCGACGTGATCGCCCTCGACACGGCCCTCAGGCTCTTTCGCGACCGGGCGGCGCCTCCCGCGGGACCGCGGCTCGTCGCGCCGGCACTGCTCCGTTCTCAGGCCGTGGCACGACTTTCCGGAGCCGCCCGGCGGGCCGAGATCGACCGGGCCGAAGCCCGGGCGCGGCCCGATCACATGCGCGCGCTGAACATTCGTCTGCTCGGTGACCCGGTGCTACAGAACCTGGCGTGGACCTTCGCGGAAAGGCTCGGCTGGGAGGACAGTTTCACCGCCGAATATCTGGCGCTGACGAAGCTTCAGGCCGACGCTTTCGTGACACGGGACCCGATCCTGGCACGCGCCGCCGCCAGCCTCGTGCCGGTCGCTTCATACGATGAGATGATGGGCGCTCGGTCCTCTCCGCCTTCGCCGTAGGGCGTGCCGTACCAATTGCCGGCTGGCAGCCGCGTCCGGGTCGCGCGGCTAGGCCTGCGCTTCTGTCGAGACTGGCGTCATGGCCGGTTCCGGGAACAGATCGTCGGGGTCGATCCCGCGCTTTTCCGCGCCGGCGCGCACCGCCTCCTGCAACGCCGCACTGCGTCCGAGCAGGCGCCGGAAACGCGCCTCGTCCAGCACCAGAAGCGTCGAGGGCGCGATGGCGCGGACCTCGGCGCGGCGGGCCCTCGCCGTCAGGATCGCCATCTGGCCGAACATCTCGCCCCGTCCGAGCCGCCAGGTCTGGCCCGCGACTTCCAGTTCGACCGCGCCCGAGGCGATGAAGTACACGTTCCGCACGGCGCCGTCCTTGCGGAGGATGAGGTCCCCCGCATTGACGTAGCGCGTCTTGAGCGCCCGGCCGAGACGGTTGAGCGCTGTGTCGTCGAGATCGGCGAAGAGCGGGAACTGCCGCACGATCTCGGCCCGCCTGAGCGCGATGTCGAGGCGGGGACGCTCCTCGGCGGCGGCGCGTCGGGCGTCGAGATCCTGCATCAGGGTGGTGTAGACCTCCGCGCCGATAAGCCCGTCTTCCCGCATCGCGGTGTATTCGCGTTCCTCCAGCCTCAGCGCGGTGCGGCGGATGAAACGGCGCTGAAGTTCTTCCGCGTAGCCGGGGTATTGCAGGCGCATCCCCTCGAGGGCGGTCTCCACGGTCTCGATCCGCCGCGACAGAAGTTCGTGCAGCAGTTCCGCCACGCGGCGCCCGTGAATGCGCCGGATGCGCCCGTCGATGAATCTGCCCAGATCGCGCAGGATCAGCCGTTGCGACAGCAGCAGTTCGAACCGGTCCGCCGTCAGGCGCGCCAAAGGCCAGGACACGCCAAGGCGCCCGTTCAGCCGGACGGCGGCGCGAAAGGACAGGCCATAGGCGACGCTTTTGCGGGCCGCGCGCTGATAGCCGCTGCGGCCGCCGCTGCGCGCGCCCTCGATCAGCCGATCTGCGTCCGACAGCACCTGTTCGGCCATCCGCGCCGATATCGTGCGCTCCCGCATGCGCGCAAGGATCGCGTCGCGCTCCTGCCCCGCCAGCGCGATCAGCCCCAGCGTGACGCGGTCCCGGTCCAGGATGTTCGCGCTCGCCTCCGCCGCCCTGACCGCCTCGTCCAGCCGCTCGCCGAACTGCTTGGCCTCGGAGCGGACGGTGTCGTGGCTCAGCTCGTAATTCTCGGTCGTGCGCGCCACGTCCTCGCGCACGGTCTGCAGCGACACCGCCACGACTTGCCGCGACAGCGCCTCGTCGATGGGCGACAGCCGGTCGAGCCCAAGTTGCGCGATCACCCATCTGAGCGTCGTGCCCTGCACGATCAGTGTAAACAGCGTGAAGCCGGTGGCGAGGATGCCCACGACCCGCTGGATGTCGTCCGGCACCCGGAAGCTTTCGGTGACGGCCAGCGCCAGCGCCAGCGTGACCGCGCCGCGCAGACCGCCCCAGAGGATCGCGACCCGGTAGGGCCGTTCCACCGGCGGCGAAAGCTTCAGCGTCGTCAGGAGCGGCAGGAGACCGAAGAGGATTATCGCCCTCGCCGCGATGGCGGCGAGGATCACGACGCCCACCAGAAGGAAATCGCCCACGCGGACCTCTTCCAGCAGGCGGGGGATCAGGAGCGCGGCGAGGATGAAGATCAGCGCGCCGGCCCAATGGGCCAGCACGTCCCAGACCTCGCGCAGGTTCGCCCAGGCTTGCGGCGGCAGGCGGCCCGGTGCCGTCAGGTTCAGCGTCAGGCCCGAGACGACGACGGCGATCACGCCCGAGGCGCCGACGGTCTGTTCGGCCACGATGAAGGCGAGATAGGGCAGCGCGACCGAGATCGAGATCTGCGCCAGTTCGTGCCGCCGGAAGAGCGCCATCATCCAGACGGCGAT